>JBHICC010000019.1:0-47956 GCA_046759385.1 Acidiferrobacterales bacterium
ACCCCCGCCCCTACCTGGATCGCTCGGTGCAGGTGGCGGCGCCGAGTAAGAAGTAACGAAAGCGCGCTTTCGGGCCCTTTATTTTTCCTCCATAATCCTCCATTTTTCTTATAGGCCACGCCAAAGGCGTGGATTCTGTATTGTATCGCCGATGGTCACAAACCTGCTGAAGAAGGTTTTTGGGACGCGTAACGAACGGCTGATTCGCCGTCTGATGCGGGACGCCACGCGCATTAGCGCATTGGAAGGTGGTATCGCTAAGCTGTCGGACGCGGAACTACGGGCGAAAACCGACGCCTTCAAACGGCGACTTTCCGAAGGCGAAGCGTTGGAGGGGTTGTTGGAAGAGGCGTTCGCGGTCGTACGCGAGGCCGCAAAACGGACCCTCGACATGCGCCACTTCGATGTACAGCTGATCGGCGGCATCGTTCTGCATCAGGGCAAGATCGCCGAGATGCGTACGGGTGAAGGCAAGACCCTAGTCGCAACCTTGACTGCCTATCTAAATGCGCTTACCGGCAACGGTGTTCACATCGTAACGGTTAACGACTATCTCGCTGCTCGCGATGCCGAGTGGATGGGCAAGATCTATAACTTTCTCGGTATGAGTGTGGGCGTGGTTGTTTCGCACCAGCCGCCTGAGGAAAAACGCGAGGCCTACGCGGCCGACATTACCTACGGCACCAACAACGAGTTTGGTTTTGACTACCTGCGAGACAATATGACGTTTCGTGCCGAGGATCGATTTCAGCGAGGCCTAAACTTTGCCATCGTAGACGAGGTCGATTCGATCCTCATTGACGAAGCCCGCACGCCATTGATCATCTCCGGGCCTGCCGAAGAAAGCACGGACCTATACCGCAAGATCAATGCCATCATCCCGAAACTAAAGAAACAGGAAGATGAAGCGAAACCAGGCAACTATACAATAGACGAGAAAACGAAGCAGGCATTCTTGACCGAGACCGGGCACGAGCGCGTCGAAAAATTGCTAGCGCAGACTGGTTTGCTTGAAACCGGCGGTGACCTCTATGACGTTGGCAACATCATGCTGTTACATCACCTAAGCGCCGCTCTACGAGCACACTCGCTTTACCAACGGGAGGTCGACTACATCGTTAAAGACGATGAAGTCGTGATCATTGACGAGTTCACTGGCCGCATGATGCCAGGGAGACGCTGGTCCGAGGGCCTGCATCAGGCAGTTGAGGCGAAGGAGAACGTGTCCATACAGAACGAGAATCAAACCCTGGCATCCATCACGTTTCAGAACTACTTCCGGTTGTACGACAAGCTGGCCGGCATGACAGGAACCGCGGATACCGAAGCATTCGAGTTTCAGCAGATATACGGTCTCGAAGTGGTTGTCATTCCTACTCACATGCTGATGGTGCGTGATGATCTTGGTGATTTGGTTTATCGCACGGCCGCGGAGAAGCGAGCGGCGATCCTCGAAGATATCAAGGACTGTCACAACCGCGGCCAGCCCACATTGGTCGGGACCACTTCCATCGAGAACTCAGAGCAGCTCGCGGATTTGCTGAAGCAGGCCGGTATTCCACATCAGGTCCTTAATGCGAAGCAGCATGAGCGTGAGGCGCAGATCATCGCCCAAGCGGGGCGGCCGGGTACGGCGACTATCGCCACCAATATGGCGGGACGGGGTACCGACATCGTTTTAGGTGGTAACCTCGAGAAAGAATTGGAAGCAATCGGTGACGATGAGGACAGACGGAGCGCAGTACGCAAGGACTGGCAAGCGCGTCATCAACAGGTCGTGGACCAAGGCGGGTTGCATGTCATCGGTACCGAGCGGCACGAATCGCGCCGCGTCGATAACCAATTGCGCGGCAGATCCGGGCGCCAGGGTGACCCAGGTTCATCACGTTTTTACCTGTCTTTGGAAGACAACCTGATGCGTATTTTCGGCTCCGATCGCGTCTCGGGCCTGATGCAAAAACTCGGCATGGGGGAAGGCGAAGCGATTGAGCACCGTTGGGTAACGCGAGCGATAGAGAACGCCCAACGCAAGGTGGAGGCGCGTAACTTCGACATCCGCAAGCAACTGCTTGAGTACGACGATATCGCCAATGATCAACGTCGGGTGATATACGAACAGCGCAACGAATTAATGGAGGTTGATGACATTGCGGGAAGCATAAAGACGATACGGAATGACGTTATCGAGGAGCTTATTGATCAACGAATTCCTCCGGGCAGTCTCGAGGAACAATGGGATGTTCCAGAGCTTGAGGAAGACTTGGAGCGCGAGCTCAGTTTGAAACTGCCAATCTCGAAGTGGCTCCAGGAAGACAGCAGTTTAGACGAAGGCCAGTTGCGGGAGCGCATCGTCGAGGAACTAGAGCGACCATACGCTGAGAAAGCTGCCGCCTATGGTGAAGATCTGATACGCCATCTCGAAAAGGTCGTCATGCTGGACGTGCTCGATCGCTACTGGAAGGACCATCTGGCGGCGATGGATCACCTTCGCCAGGGTATTCACCTACGTGGCTACGCGCAGAAGAACCCGAAGCAGGAGTACAAGCGAGAAGCGTTCGAGCTGTTCTCTGATATGCTCGAAGGGATCAAGCGTGAGGTAATAAATCTGCTGACACGCATCAGGATTCAAACGGTTGAAGACGTAAACACTCTCGAGATGCACGGGCGTCGGCAACGCCCCATGCAATTTTCGCATCCGTCGGTGCAGGAAGACGGCTCTGATACCGGCGAAGCCGAGGTCGCAACGGTGCAGCGGCCCGTAGTGCGTAAGCATCGCAAGATTGGTCGCAATGAACCCTGTCCTTGCGGTTCCGGGAAGAAATACAAGCATTGCCACGGCAGGATCGGGTAGTCGTTGCATGAGGCATCGCCGACTGCTGAATGTCGAGTCCTCGCCTTACCTCTCGCGTCTAACGCCTCACGATTAACGATTCACGACTAGCGAACAAATGGCTGTTGGTCTTTCTGAGCTTCATGCACTATCGCCTGTAGAAGGCGTGCGTCTCGGTACGTGTGAAGCCGGGCTACGGTATCCCCATCGTCGCGACCTGGTTGTCATAGAACTGGCGGCGAGCACGCACACCGCGGTGGTGTTCACGCGTAACCGTTTCTGTGCGGCGCCCGTGACCGTTGCACGCAAGCATCTTGCTCAAGCTGCCCCTAGGGCCTTGCTGATCAACACCGGCTACGCGAATGCGGGCATGGGCGACGTTGGAATCCAGGACGCATTGGCGTGTTGCCAAGCACTCGCGGAGCGTATGGGTTGTAGGCCTGAGCAGGTTCTACCCTTCTCGACGGGCGTAGTTGGCGAACGCTTGCCGGTCGATCGTCTAGTTACAGCGTTACCGACGTGTTTGAAAGATCGCAGCGAATCGGGATGGACAGACGCCGCTCATGGCATCATGACGACCGACACGATTGCCAAGGGTGTGTCGAAACAGTTTCAGATTGGCTCGACGAAACTCGTCTTGACCGGCATTGCCAAGGGTGCCGGCATGATCTGTCCAAACATGGCAACCATGCTTGTTTTCTTGGCAACGAATGCCGCTGTGCAACGAGACGTACTCCAAGCGTGCCTCGAGCGGTCAGTAGCGCAGTCCTTTAACCGCATCACTGTCGACGGTGATACCTCGACAAATGACGCCTGTGTACTGCTCGCCACCGGACAAGCGGGTAGGCACGTGGAAGAGGTAAGCACAGATGCGTTTGTGACCTTGCTTAATGCGGTATCCGAGGTATGCATGGAACTGGCACACGCGATCGTGCGTGATGCCGAGGGTGCAACAAAATTCGTCACAATCGATGTGAGTGAGGGGACAAGTGAGGCAGACTGCTTGACGGTCGCCTACACGATCGCTCATTCACCGCTGGTGAAGACCGCGCTCTTCGCCAGTGATCCCAACTGGGGCCGCATTCTGGCGGCAGTCGGGCGAGCAGCGGTGGACATGCTTAAGCTCGACACGGTTTCCATCTACCTCGACGATGTCTGTGTCGTGAGGCAGGGCGCGTTGGCCGACGATTACACTGAGGTCAAGGGTCAGGAAGTGGTGCGTAAACCCGAGATTGCGATACGTGTCACGCTGGGCGCTGGATCTCAGCGCGCCTGTATATGGACTTCCGATCTATCGCATGAATACGTGCGCATCAATGCCGAATACCGCAGCTGAGTCGGTCCACGTAGTCGTAGGCGTGGTTTGCGAAGGCGAGCGCGTGCTAATTGCACAGCGCCCAGTGGCCGCTCATCAGGGCGGCAAGTGGGAGTTTCCCGGCGGCAAGATCATGCGCGGCGAAGCCACACGCGACGCGCTCGCGCGAGAGCTTGTCGAGGAGATCGGCATCAGGGTGCATGCGGCGGACCCGTTGATCCAAGTACGCCATGTATATCCCGACAAGACCGTATTCTTGGATGTGTGGCGGGTTACACAGTTTGAGGGCCGAGCACGCGGCAGGGAAGGGCAACCGGTTGCTTGGATGCGCCCGGATGAACTGACAAACCTTGAGATGCCTGCGGCCAACCGTCCGATTGTCCAGGCGCTCCGGTTACCTTCTCTTTATCTGATTACCGATTCGCAGCGCTTCGGGCCCAACACCTTAACGCAAGCGCTCGAACGGGCGCTGACTGCTGGCGTGCGCCTTGTACAATTGCGTGAACCACGCGTGTCGGAGCGAGATTACCTTGCGCTGGCTGCTCGCGTCGCTGATCTTTGCCATCAACATGGGGCGCGCTTGCTAGTCAACGGCAAGCCGCAGTGGGTTGCTCAGTGCGGCGCCGACGGCGTCCATCTGAACAGCCAGCAGCTGAGAAGCTTCAAGTCCAGGCCGCTTGGGCTTGAGCAGTGGGTCGCTGCTTCGACGCATGATGCCAAGGAGCTTGCACTGGCGGCTCACATCGATGCTGATTTCGTCGTTTTGTCACCGGTCTTACGCACCAGCAGTCACCCCCACGCCACGCCGCTCGGCTGGCCGCGTTTTCAAGCGCTTTGTGTCAGTACGAATCTTCCCGTGTACGCGTTAGGTGGGATGCGTAAGGAGCATTTGCAACAGGCGCGCGCCGCAGGCGCACAGGGACTGGCTATGATTAGCGGTATCTGGGGTGCCAGGCAGGTAGAGGTTGCTGTTGCCGCATTCGTCTGAGTCAAGAACATTGGGCGTGATCTGCGAGCGATACGTAGCGTTCATGTAACTCTTGTACCTGGTTCTCGAGTTGCTCGATATCCGCATTATTGGAGATTACGTCGTCGGCATGCCCGAGACGTTCGTCACGAGTAATCTGTGCAGCCATGATCTTTCTGATTTCATCCTCGCTGAGTCCACTGCGATGCGAGACGCGACGGACCTGTAGCTCTTCGTCGCTATCAATCACGAGGATGCGATCGACCAGATGCTGCTGCTTGGCTTCTAAAAGCAGCGGCACAACGATAACACAATAGGCCGCGTTCAGGTTTTGTAAGCGGTGCTCTATCTCACGGCGCACGCGTGGGTGGATAATCGCCTCGAGCCTACGCCGCACGGTTGAGTCTGCGAAGACTTGATTCCTGAGAAGACTTCTGTCTAGCTGGCTGTGCGAGTCAAGGATCGTTTTTCCGAACGTCTGTACGATCTCCTGGTAGGCAGGCTGGTCGGGCGCGACCACCTCCTTGGCGATCTCGTCTGCATCGATGACCGGCGCACCGCGTTTGGCAAACAACCGCGCCGCCGTCGACTTGCCGCTACCTATGCCGCCTGTAAGACCGATGCGAAGCATCCGCAGGGAAGCGCCTCTATGACGTGAACCGCGAAAGTTGCAAGTAGAATCGTGTTATATCGTGCCCCCAAAGCAAGGCGATCCAAGCCGCCGTGCACAGGAAGGGACCAAATGGAATCGGTAGGCGTCGGTCGCGCCCTAGCGCCATGATCGCAATCAGCCCGACGATTGCGCCGACGACGGAAGCAAGTAGGATAATGAGCGGCAGTTGTTGCCATCCAAGCCAAGCGCCGAACGCTGCAAAGAGCTTGAAGTCACCATAACCCATACCCTCTTTGCCTGTCAGTAATCGGAAGGCATGGAACACGAGCCATAGCGATAAGTATCCGGCTACGGCGCCAATAACGGCGCTGCCCAAGGGAACAAACATCGGGCGTGGGTACAGATTCACGATCAGCCCTACCCACAGAAGTGGTAGCGTGATTGCATCAGGCAGGATTTGGTGATCCAAATCTATCACGGCGAGCGTGATGAGTGCCCAACTGAATCCGAGTGCAGCGAGGCTAGCTGTGGTTACCCCGAAATGCCAGATAACGATCATGGAAACAGCCGCCGCGAACAGTTCCACAATGGGGTAACGCCAAGAGATGGGTGTGCCGCAGGCGGCGCACTTGCCTCTGAGCATGAGGAAGCTGATGACTGGGATGTTCTGTAATGCCGTGATCGGTGTTCGACAATGCGGGCACTGCGACCTGGGCGTCACTAAGTTGAATGCCGCTTCTTGATCCGGGCCCGATTTGGGGTTCTCGATCAAGTCCTCGCACTGGCGGCGCCAGCTGCGCTGCAACATCAGCGGCAGTCGGTAAATGACTACGTTCAGAAAGCTGCCGACGATAAGGCCTAGCAGGCCAGCAGCGACGACCAAGAACCACGGATTGCCTTCTAGCCAAAGCTTAGCGCCGGCCATAGGGCAGGGGATGATTTCTGCTGGAGTGAGCGCCAGCGACGAACAGGATCACTAGATCGTCGCGGCGATCTTGAAGATCGGCAGGTACATAGCGACGACTAGGCCACCGATGACAACGCCTAGGAACGCCATGATGATCGGCTCGAGCAAACTGCTTAGACCAGCTACGGCATCGTCGACTTCTTGCTCGAAGATGTCCGCAACCTTGGTGAGCATGCTATCGAGCTCACCGGATTCCTCACCGATCGCAACCATCTGTACGACCATGTTGGGGAAAAGCTCGGTGGAAGCCATCGCAGCCTGCAGCTGCAGGCCTGTTGACACATCAGCTTTTATAGCCACAGTTGCATCGTAGTACACGCGGTTTCCAGTGGCGCCAGCCACCGAGTCGAGCGCCTCCACTAGAGGCACACCCGCTGCGAACATGGTAGCCAGCGTGCGCGCAAACCGGGCGATCGTCGCCTTTCTCACGATTTCGCCAATGACCGGCACACGCAGCAGCAGGCGATCCATAGTATGCTGCATTTTGACCGAACGTCTATACGCGGCGGCCGATGAAACCACGACTGCGACGATGCCCCCAAAGATCATGAACCAGTACTGCTGAAACACCTGCGAGATGTCCATGACCAATCGGGTCAACGCTGGCAAATCAGCGCCGAAGCCGCGGAACAGGCTCTCAAACTGCGGAATTACAAAGATCATCAAGATCGCCGTGATGATGAACGCCACGACAATAACGGCGGTGGGATAAAACAGTGCCGACTTGATCTTGCCCTTGATTGCTTCGATTTTCTCTTTATACGAGGCGAGCTTATCCAGGATTGTTTCGAGAATACCGGCCGCTTCGCCGGCAGCCACGAGGCTGGTATAGAGCGAATCGAATTGCAAAGGGTATTTGCTGAGCGCGTCCGTCATATTGGTTCCGGACTCAATATCGTTTTTGATTAAGCCGACCACCTCACGCATGCTGGGGTTCTCGTGGCCCTTGGCGACAATGTCGAAGGCTTGCGCGATGGGAATACCGGCTGCGAGCATCGTTGCCATCTGGCGAGTAAACACGGCGACGTCTTTAGGCGTTATTTTCTTCTTCATCTTAAAAAGAGGCGCGGCTCTCTTAGTCACCTTGACGGGGTTGATGCCCTGGCGCCGGAGCATCGCGTTGACAAAGGCAACGCTCGCGGCATCCATCTCGCCCTTCATCTTCTTACCCTTCCGGTCGACACCTTCCCAGACGAAGGTATCGTGCTTGGGTTTTCTAGCAGCTGCTTGTGCCATCTTTACTGAGTCGTGACCCTTTCGACTTCCTCAAGACTGGTAACGCCCTCACTTGCCTTGTTCAGCCCCGCTCTACGAAGATCAAAAACACCTTCTTTCGCCGCTTGTTTCTCTATATCGAGCTGATTACCGCCGCGCATGATGATGTCGCCCATGGTTTCGGAGACAGGCAACACTTGGTATAGGCCGACCCGGCCTTTGTAACCTTCGCTACAGCCATCACAGCCGGCGGGCGCGTAGAGGCTTAAGTCTCTGACCTCTTCCTTGGCGTAACCTGCTTTCATCAACGCCGGTTCGGGCAAATTCGCCGGTTTCTTACAATGCTCGCACAGCCGCCGCGCGAGTCGCTGAGCAATAATCAAGTGCACAGCAGAGGCGATGTTAAATGGTGCCACGCCCATGTTGACCAGACGCGTCAAGGTAGCCGGGGCGTCATTGGTGTGCAGGGTTGAAAGCACGAGGTGTCCCGTTTGCGCCGCCTTAATGCCGATCTCAGCGGTCTCGAGATCGCGTATCTCACCCACCATGATGATATCGGGATCTTGCCGCAGAAAGGCGCGTAGTGCTGAGGCAAAGGTAAGGTTGGCTTTTTCGTTAATATTTACCTGATTGATTCCGCCGACATTGATTTCAACCGGATCCTCGCAGGTCGAAATATTGCGATCAATCGTATTAAGGATATTGAGCGCCGTGTAAAGGGTAACCGTCTTACCGCTTCCGGTGGGCCCGGTTACCAACACCATACCTTGGGGCCGGTGAATCGCTTCCAAGAATGTTCCTTTGTGGTGATCTTCAAACCCGAGCTTTTCGATCCCAAGCGTGGCCGACGCTGGGTCGAGGATACGCAAAACGATCTTCTCGCCATACAAGGTCGGCAAAGTGCTTACGCGAAAGTCAATCGCACGGTTGCGCGAGATACGCATCTTGATCCGGCCGTCCTGCGGTATGCGGCGCTCGGCGATATCCAGCCTCGAAAGGATCTTCAGGCGCGCGCAGATACGTCCCGACAGCGCCAGCGGCGGCGATGCGACTTCATGCAGCACGCCATCCTGGCGATATCGGACTCGGTAAATCTTCTCATAGGGCTCGATGTGTATGTCCGACGCGCCGCGATTGATCGCGTCCATAAGGACTTTGTTGACAAACTTAACGATGGGCGTGTCGTTGACGCCTTCCTCATCGCTTGCACCACCCCGTCCTTCGTCCTCCTCCGCCAGAATCTCTAGGTTTTCGAGCCCCTCATCGCCAGCAAGATCAGCAAGACTGGTATCGCTCGCCTCCATGACCTTCTCGATGGCGTCTGCAAGCTTTGCCTCTTCGACTAGTATCGGCTCAGTGCCTAGCCCTGTGTGAAACTTGACCTCATCGAGCGCCTGGATGTTCGTCGGGTCTGCGATCGCCACGAATAGCCGTGTCCCGCGTTTGTAGAGTGGCAGTACACGATGTCGCGTGACGATCTTCTCGTTGACGAGCTTCACCGGCGCAACTTCGAGATCAAGCGAGGAGATATCAAAAAGGGGTACGCCGAACTCGTCCGAGGCCACCTTGGCTACGGTGGCGCTGTCGAGCTTCTTGCTCTCGACCAGCTGCGTAACGAAGGGAACCTTTTGCGTCGTGGCTTCGGACTGAATGCGCTCAGCGTCGGCCGTACTCAGGAGATTGTCGCGCACGAGCCGCAGCGCTAGGCCACCAATACTCGTTGCCGTGTTCGGAGATGCCATAACTTATTGATTTGAAAAACGGATCTGAGTTTTCGGTGACACAATGGTGGTCGTAAATCGGCGACCGAGCCGCCTTGTTAGATATTAGTTGAGATACACAGCTTCGCCAAATCTTTTTTGTGCCGTTAATACCGCGTTCATAGGCGAATATCCACCGACCACGTGGTGAGCGACGGTGTTTCGTTCGGCAACTATTGACAAACGCGTGCGACAAAATTTAGAATTAGTCTAAATCAATTTCCGCAAATACTTTCTAATTATCAAAAACTTACATGAGGGAAACAGACATGGCCCTAAAAGGCAGCAAGACTGAGCAGAATCTAAAAGAAGCCTTCGCTGGAGAATCCCAGGCAAATCGTCGATATCTGTACTTTGCCGCCAAAGCCGATGTCGAAGGTTACAATGATGTGTCCGCTGTTTTCCGCTCTACGGCCGAGGGCGAGACCGGCCACGCACATGGTCATCTGGAGTACCTGGAGCACGTGGGTGACCCAGTGACAGGGGAACCCATCGGCGGCACTGCCGATAATCTGCGCTCGGCCATCGCCGGTGAGACCTACGAATACACCGATATGTACCCAGGCATGGCGAAGTCGGCTCGCGAAGAGGGGTTCGATGAGATCGCCGACTGGTTTGAAACACTTGCCAAAGCTGAGCGCTCTCATGCCAACCGTTTTCAAAAGGCGCTTGATACGCTCGACCAGTAAAGATCCTAATACCGTGGATATGGGGCCGGTTTACCCGGCCCCGTGCTTTTGGAACCTAGGTATTCCTTCGATAAATGGCACCCGTGAAGGAACAAGAACGTCGCGAAGGCAGCTTGGAAGCACCTGAACGTCGACCGCTCGCTTGGCAGAACGGCGATTTCTATGATGAGAGTTGTCTGTCCAAAGAGCTCGAGCGCATCTTTGATATTTGCCACGGGTGTCGCCGCTGCTTTTCACTGTGCAACGCCTTTCCAACCTTGTTTGATCTTATTGACGAATCCGAAACCATGGAACTGGACGGTGTGCACACGCGCGACTATTGGAAAGTCGTGGATCACTGTTACTTATGCGACATGTGCTTCATGACCAAGTGCCCGTATGTGCCACCGCATCCTTGGGCCGTTGATTTTCCAAAGCTGATGCTCCGTGCAAAGGCAGTCAAGCTTCAGGCCGGCAGCGTAAAGTTTCGTGACAAGACACTCACCGCAACGGACACGGTCGGTCGCCTTGCCGGTATCCCAGTCATTGTTCACGCCGTAAACGCCGCAAACGGCAATAAAGCTATTCGGAAGCTGATGCATAGAGCGCTCGGCGTGCATTCTGATGCGAGTGTGCCGAAGTACCATAGCCGCACCTTGCGTAGGCGCGCTGACAAACTGCTGGATACGACAATTCGAGGTGAAGCAGCCGGGCAGACACATGGGCGCGTTGTGTTATTTGCGACTTGCTATGGCAACTATAACGAGCCACAGTTAGGCGAAGATCTGATTGCGGTTTTTCAGCACAATGGCATCGAGGTGCGGTTTGCGGAGAAGGAGCGCTGCTGCGGCATGCCAAAGCTCGAACTTGGCGATCTCGAAGCGGTGAAGCGCGCTCGCGACATCAACGTTCCTGTGCTTGCGAAGCTTGTTGATGAGGGGTGGGACATCGTCGCGCCCGTACCGTCTTGCGTTTTGATGTTTAAACAAGAAATTCCGTTGATGTTCCCGGATGATGAGGATGTCGTGAAGGTGCGGCACGCGACTTACGATCCCTTCGAATATCTGATGTTCAGGCATCGCGAAGGTAAGCTCAAGCTTGACTTCAAGGCAGCCTTAGGAAGGATTGCTTACCATGTCCCTTGTCATCTACGTGTGCAGAATATCGGCCTGAAAACTCGGGATGTCTTAGAGTTGATTCCAGAAACCGAGGTGGAGGTCATCGAACGTTGCTCAGGGCATGACGGTACCTATGCTGTCAAGAGCGAGTATCACGATACCGCCATGAAAATTGGACGCCCGACCATGAACCGCGTCGAGCGATCGGGTGCCGATCACTACAGCAGCGACTGTCCGATGGCGGGACATCAGATCGAGCACGGAATCAAGCGTGCTAAGCCCCCCGTACATCCCTTGGCGCTACTGCGTAAAGCATACGGTATATGATTTATTCCTAGGAGGAACCAGCTGGGGTGAATAGGCTAAAACGGGAGGATCTGTATACACTTGAAGAATACGCGCAGATGCGATCGCAGTTTCGCGCCAGGGTCATGGAACATAAGAAACACCGCCAGGTCCAGGTGGGACCGCATGCCCGCCTGTTTTTTGAAGACCGACTGACTATGCATTATCAGGTTCAAGAGATGCTGCGCGCCGAGCGTATCTTTGAACGCGACGGAATTGATGGAGAGCTCGATGCGTACAATCCCTTAATCCCTGATGGGACTAATTGGAAAGCCACGCTTATGATCGAGTACGAAGACGCGCAAGAGCGCCGTCAAAACCTGACAAGGATGGTTGGGATTGAAGGCCGCGTTTGGGTCAAGGTTGATGGGTTTGAGCAAGTGTGGGCAATCGCCGACGAAGACTTGGAGCGCGACACCGCCGATAAGACTTCATCTGTTCATTTCTTGCGGTTCGAGCTGACACGTCCAATGGTTCAAGCGGTCAAAGACGGCGCCGTCATCAGTATCGGGGTTAATCACGAAGTTTATGAACACAAGGTGGATCAGGTTGCGCAACCGGTGCGGGAGTCACTCGCGCAGGATCTCGCCTAGCTGATCACTTGCTCTGATACCCAAAGGCTTCGTGCCAGATGCTTTCACCTTATCGAATAAGCTCCGGTTCTGCTGTATACTTCGCGCCGCCTGCCATAATGGTGGGTGCTGCAAACGGACTTAATGAGCAGTACCAGGTCTCGGAACATCGCCTCTTCGCGCGTGCTTGTTAAGGCAAGCACAACGGATATTCACCCCCTCTTTCAACCCTTGGCAAACGACCTTCCGTGGTTTTTCCTGATCGTCCGGCGGTCGGTAGCACTGTATTGGTCTTGCTACACAGTGGGGATAAAACTTCTCCACGGAGAGTTTCGGCTACGCTATATGAGAGTTGCCGGCTAGGCGTCCGGAATATGGACAGATCAGTGACATCAAACTACGACTCCTCGGCGATTGAAGTTTTGACTGGCCTCGAGCCGGTGCGCCGCCGTCCCGGAATGTATACACAGACCGAACGGCCCAATCATCTGGCACAAGAGGTGATCGACAACAGCGTTGACGAGGCCATCGCGGGTTATGCGAACCGTATCGAGGTGATCTTGCACAAAGACGGATCGCTTACGGTCGACGATAACGGCCGCGGAATCCCTGTCGATAAGCACAAGGGCGAGAAAGTCTCCGGCGTCGAGGTGATCATGACGCGGTTACATGCGGGCGGAAAGTTCTCTAATAAGAACTACACCTTCTCGGGTGGATTGCACGGAGTCGGAGTATCGGTCGTGAACGCTTTGTCGAGGAGGCTCGAGGTGTTAGTGCGGCGTAACGGCAAACAGTACAGGATGATGTTCGCCGACGGGCAGAAGACTTCTAACTTGAGATGTGTTGGCAATGTCGGGCGGCGCAATACTGGCACGACAATACAGTTTTGGCCCAACCCGCAGTTCTTCGACTCAGTGAAATACAGCATCCCGCGCCTAAAACACGTGCTGCGAGCGAAGGCTGTTTTATGTCCGGGGCTACGAGTGATCTTTAAGCACGAGGCTAACAAGAGAGACAACGAGGAATGGCAATATGAGGGCGGAGTAAACGATTATCTACTCGATGAACTTGCGGACTGTGAGCTCTTGCCCGAGGAGCCATTCACTGGCAATTTTGAGGGCGACGATGAGCAGGTGCAGTGGGCAGTGGTATGGCTCCTCAACGGCGAGGAGCCGATAACGGAAAGCTATGTGAACCTGATACCGACGACGCAAGACGGCACACACGTCAGCGGTTTCCGTACTGGGCTAACGGAGGCATTACGCGAGTTCTGCGAGTTCCGCAATTTGCTGCCGAGAGGCGTGAAGCTTGCGCCAGATGACATATGGAATACATGCGGCTATGTGATTTCGCTGAAGATGAAGGACCCCCAATTTGCCGGTCAAAGCAAAGAGCGGCTGTCGTCGCGAGAGGCCGCGGCCTTCATTTCAGGCGTCACACGGGACGGATTCAGCCTTTGGCTGAATCAGCATATCAATGATGCCGAAGCGATAGCCGGCCTTGCCATCGAAAACGCGCAAGCGCGGATGCGCGCGGGCAAGCGCGTGGAGCGCAAGAAGGTCGCTGGCGGACCAGCCTTACCAGGAAAGCTCGCAGACTGCACGAGTCAGGATCTGACGTACACGGAGCTTTTTCTGGTCGAGGGTGATTCTGCTGGTGGTTCAGCCAAACAGGCCCGAGATAAAGAATTTCAGGCAGTGATGCCACTGCGCGGCAAGATCTTGAATACCTGGGAGGTTGATTCGAACGAAGTCTTGGGGTCTCAGGAAGTGCACGACATCGCTGTGGCACTGGGTGTCGACCCGGGCTCAAGCAGGCTTGATGGATTGCGCTACGGCAAGGTTTGCATTTTGGCCGATGCTGATTCAGACGGCGCCCACATTGCGACATTGTTATGTGCGCTTTTCGTGCGCCATTTTCGCGCGTTGGTACAGGACGGACGCGTATATGTCGCGATGCCACCGCTTTATCGAATAGATATCGGCAAGGAGGTTTTCTACGCGCTTGATGAGAAAGAGAAGAAAGGCGTGCTTGATCGTATAGTCGCGGAAAAGATACGTGGCAGGGTCAACGTCCAACGTTTCAAGGGCCTAGGTGAAATGAACCCGATGCAGTTACGGGAGACGACTATGGATCCCAATACGCGCCGCTTGGTGCAGTTAGTGACCAAATCAGGCGACACGACGAATAAGATGTTGGACGTGTTGCTTGCGAAAAAGCGTGCCGCCGATCGTCGCGCCTGGCTAGAGAAAAAAGGCGACAAGGCGGTGTTATAAGGAGTTTGAAAGTCCAGATGCAAAGTAAGCGGCATTGGTCCAGCAATGGTCAGAAAAGCGGCTCGAAAAGTAAGTTCTAAAGTATCGTCGGCTAAACGTAAGAAGGGTCGATCCCTAGCAACCAAGCCACGCGTCATAGATGTGGAACGGTTGCCGCTGGCGGCGTTCACGGAGCAAGCGTACTTAGATTATTCCATGTACGTAATCCTCGATCGCGCGCTTCCGCATATCAGTGATGGCCTTAAACCTGTGCAAAGACGCATCGTCTATGCGATGTCAGAATTGGGGCTTAGCGCGGCCGCCAAGTTTAAGAAGTCGGCACGCACTATAGGCGATGTATTGGGCAAATATCATCCGCATGGAGATACGGCGTGCTACGAAGCAATGGTGCTCATGGCACAGCCATTCAGTTTTCGCTATCCGTTCGTAGATGGTCAGGGCAACTGGGGCTCGATTGACGACCCCAAATCGTTCGCGGCGATGCGATATACCGAAGCACGGCTCACGCGTTTCGCGCAGACGTTGCTCTCGGAGCTAGACCAGGGGACTGTAGACTGGATTTCGAACTTTGATGGAACGTTGGACGAACCGAGGCAGCTGCCGGCGCGGCTCCCGCAAGTTTTGTTGAATGGAACGACAGGTATAGCAGTCGGTATGGCAACTGACATACCGCCGCACAACATGCGTGAGGTCGCATCAGCCTGTGTGCGCCTACTAGAACAACCAGGTGCTACCGTTAATCAGCTTTGTGAACACATTAGAGGCCCGGACTACCCCACTGAGGCGGAGATCGTTACGCCCCCGCAGGAGGTTCGGGAGATCTATGAAACCGGCAGCGGTACGATCCGTATGCGCGCTGCTTGGGAGCGCGAGAACGGCGACATTATTGTCACCGCATTGCCTTACCAAGTCTCAGCCGCCCGTGTGCTCGAGCAGATCGCGAACCAAATGCAGGCGAAGAAACTACCGATGGTCGACGATCTACGCGACGAGTCGGATCATGAGAATCCCACACGCTTAGTAATCGTCCCGCGATCCAATCGCGTCGATCTGGACCAATTAATGTCACATTTGTTTGCCACAACCGATCTCGAAAAAAACTATCGGGTCAACCTGAACGTAATCGGTTTAAATAACCGTCCCCATGTCTATAACCTTCGCGAGCTGCTCAAAGAATGGCTTGAGTTCAGGACTGCGACGGTTCGTCGTCGCTTGCAGTTTCGCCATGATCGCGTGGTGGCGCGCTTACATATCCTCGACGGGTTACTTATTGCTTACCTTAACATCAACGAAGTCGTTCGCATTATTCGGCGCGAGGACGAACCTAAACCTAAATTGATGAAGCGCTTCAAGCTGACGGAAGCTCAGGCTGATGCAATTCTTGATACCAGGCTGCGTCACCTAGCGCGTCTGGAGGAGATGAAGATTATGACTGAGCAACAGGAGCTCACGCGCGAACGCGATGGGTTAACCAAGATCTTGAAATCGAGAGCGCGTTTGAAAAATCAGGTACGCGACGAGCTGATGGTTGATGCGCAAGAGTTTGGAGACGAACGCCGCTCACCGATCATCGAGCGCGACGCTGCACACGCTATTGATCAGGCCGCACTACTGCCCACTGAACCAATCACAGTCATCTTATCGAGAAAAGGATGGGTGCGTGCGGCTAAGGGTCACGATGTAGATGCAAGAGCGCTCAGTTATAAAGGTGATGACGAGTGTCTGGACGCTGCGCGGGGACGCAGCAATCAGCTCGTAATCTTTATCGATTCGACAGGACGCACTTACTCTTTGCCAGCCCACAAGTTGCCGTCAGCACGAGGGCAAGGAGATCCCGCTAGCAGCTATTTCAATCCCCCCGCGGGCGCAAGCTTTGCCGGCGTGATGATGGGGCAGCCTGATGACTTGTATCTCTTAAGTAGCGACGCCGGTTATGGCTTTGTCGCCGCGCTCGAGGATCTCTTGACCAAGAACAAAGCCGGTAAAGCGGTGCTCAAGGTCCCGAAAGGCGCCAAAGTGTTGCCGCCGCAACGAGTCGAGAAGTACGACCAGGATTGGATGGCGGCAGTGACATCGCAGGGACGATTATTGACCTTCATGATCGGGGAATTACCGTTAATGGCGAAGGGCAAGGGCCTTAAGATCATTAACATTCCCGTCGCCAAGCTCACGAAGCGCGAGGAGTACGTGGTGGCGACCGTCACGTTTGCGGAGGATAAAGGGCTTGTCGTTCATGCGGGCAAGCGCCGATTAAACCTCTCCGTCGAAAACCTCGAGCATTATGTTGGGGAACGGGCATTACGCGGCCGTAAGTTGCCCAGGGGCTTTCAGCAGGTACAGGCCCTAGAGCAGGCTCAATAAAGTATACCTTTACATCGATCCTCCGGTCGTCACGCTCGCTACGCACTATTCGGGACGTTGATGCCCATTGAGCGGGCGGATGAACCGCTCTAGTATTGGAGCGGACTGCACACTAGCTTCTGGAGGAGCCCCGCGTGCGCAAGCGAGTCCAGTCCTTCTTTAATAGGGAGTACTTGATTACGCTTGGTCCAGCGATACTGATTGCGATCGCTGGTTTCTGGGTTGCCTATCAATTCGTCCAGCCGGCGCCGCCCCACACCATCGTGATTAGTACGGGGAGCAAAGATGGTGCCTACTATGCTTTTGCTCAGCAGTATCGCCAAGTCTTGGCCCGTGACAAGATCTCACTTGAGATCAAGACTTCGGCTGGGTCACTCGAGAACATTGGACGCTTGCAAGCTAAGGAGGGCAGGATTGACTTAGCGTTCGTTCAGAGCGGCACGAGGGAAGGTCAAAACAGTCAAGCACTAGAGTCACTGGGTAGCCTCTACTATGAACCCCTGTGGGTCGCGCATCGCCATCGTTTGAAGGTCAATCGTTTAACGGACCTACGCGGGAAACGGATCGCGGTTGGTGCAATAGGTAGCGGCACACGGGTCATTGCGCTGCGGTTGCTGGCGGGCAATGCTGTGACGCGTGCGCCTACCGTGATACTAGACGTCGGTGGGCAGGCTGCTGTAGATGGTCTCCGGCGGGGAACAATTGATGCCGCGTTTATCATTGCCGGGGCTAAATCCCCTGTTGTGCGAAAGTTGGCGCAAACTCGCGGGGTCCAGCTCATGAGCTTTGAAAGAGCAGACGCATACACGCGTATTCACCCATACTTGTCCAAGGTAATCTTGCCGCAAGGCGTCGTCGATCTGGAGAAAAACCTCCCTGTAAGCGATAAAGTCCTATTAGCGGCAACGGCGAATCTTGTGGTGCGGGCTGACTTACATCCCGCTTTGGTCGATCTTTTGCTTCAAGCTGCTAGTGAAATCCATGGAAGGGGCGGATTGTTCGAGCGAGTAGGTGAATTTCCGTCGCCATTGCATGTCGAGTTCCCCTTGAGTAAAGAGGCTGCGCGATACTACAAGCGCGGGCGCTCTTTTTTGCGGCGATATTTGCCATTTTGGGTAGCTACATTTGTGGACCGGGCGATCGTCATGCTGGTACCAATCGTCGCCCTACTCATCCCCTTGAGTCGAATCGTGCCGCCCGCGTACAGGTGGCAAATTCGCAGGAAGATCTATCGTCGGTACAAAGATATCAAGGCTGTGGATACCGCCCTGCGCGCAAAGCTATCTGTGGACGAGCTCGATAGTTACGAGCGCGAGCTCGACAAAATAGAAGATGAAGTCAAGAGTATTTCGACACCGCTTTCGTATGCAGACCAGTTGTATGATCTGCGCGTTCATATCGATTTAGTGCGAAGAAAGTTGGAAAAAGCCAAACAGGATGTGGCAATGGAAGAGGGTGGCTGACCGGAATTTCAACGGTTGCTTATGCGAACTGCCGCTATCCTTGAATATGACGGGTCTGATTTTTCTGGCTGGCAACTGCAGGACAGTGATAGGACGGTACAGGCCTGTGTTGAGGAAGCGCTATCGAAAGTAGCGAATTCGCGTGTCCGCGTCACGGTCGCGGGCCGCACCGACGCTGGTGTCCACGCCCGTGGTCAAGTCATCCATTTCGATTCAAAAGCAAGGCGCGCAGGACATGAGTGGGTGCGCGGCGGCAATAGCAACTTGCCACAGGATGTGGCACTGCTGTGGGTCGGAGAGGTTGACCCGTCTTTTCATGCTCGTTTCTCTGCTGTAGGACGCCGCTACCGCTATGTGATACTTAATAGGTCTGTGCGTCCGACGTATTTAGCACGGCGGGTAACGTGGCATTATCGCCCCCTCGACGTGGCGCGAATGCAGCAGGCCAGACGGCATTTGATTGGCGAGCATGATTTCAGCTCATTTCGTTCCGCGCACTGCCAAGCAAAAGACCCCGTGCGTGAACTGCGAGACTTGACTGTGTCCCGCAGTGGCGAATTCGTATTCATAGACGCTTACGCGAACGCTTTCCTGCACCATATGGTGCGCAACATCGCCGGCGTGTTGATGGCGATCGGCGCCGGTGAACAGCCGCCCGAATGGGCACGAGAAGTATTGGACGCATATGATCGAACACGTGCTGGCGTGACCGCAGCAGCTGATGGCTTGTATTTAATGACCATCGAGTACCCAGGCCGGTACCAGATTCCAAGCCGTCCCGACATCAACGATATCTTTTAAGTTGTTGAATAATCAGGATAAATAAACGCTACGGATCAACAAGTATAATCGATGCCTCGGACACTCAGGGTGCCGGCGAACCGCCGCGACTTGTAACTTGGCAACCGCTACTTAAACTATGCGCACGCGCGTCAAGATCTGCGGCATCACACGAATCGAAGATGGACTTGCGGCGGCGCGATTCGGAGCCGACGCAATTGGCCTCGTCTTTTATCGTGCGAGCCGCCGATGCGTTACCGTCGAGCAGGCCCGCGCGATAACGTGCGCCTTGCCGCCATTCATAGCCCGGGTCGGGTTGTTTGTGGACGCGGCTGCTGAAGAAGTGCAAGTAGCGTTGAGAGCGATTCGCCTTGACCTATTGCAGTTCCACGGCAACGAGTCGGCGGAGGTTTGCAACGCGTTCCATCGGCCTTATATCAAGGCAATCCGCATGGCGGAAGAGATCGATCTGTATGCGGCGCAAGCAACATATGCAAGCGCGGTGGGATTGTTGTTAGATACGCATGTACCCGAACTTCCCGGTGGTTCTGGCGACACCTTTAATTGGGCGCGTGTACCATACGATCTTGAGAAGCCGGTTATCCTCGCCGGAGGGCTGACTGCTGCTAATGTGCAAGAAGCGATCAAAGGAGTACGACCGTTTGCTGTCGATGTGAGTAGTGGTGTGGAAAGTGTCCCAGGGATAAAGGATCCGGAGAAGATTTCAGAATTCATCCGAAAGGTGAGAGAAATAGAGAGTGACAGCCACTCGGGATTCAACCAAACGACAGAGACCGGCACCGGCTCTCGCTGAGCCGTATTCTCTACCGGATGAACGTGGTCACTTCGGCCGCTACGGCGGTGTCTTTGTGGCCGAAACACTCATGCAGCCATTAGTCGAGCTGCACCAGGCCTATGAGCGGTTTCGAAATGACGCGGATTTTCTTAGGGAACTGCAAGAAGATCTGTCCATGTTTGCGGGCCGGCCCTCACCCTTATATTTTGCACAACGCTGGAGTGATCAGATTGGTGGCGCGCGGATCTACCTCAAGCGCGAAGATCTAAACCACACCGGCGCACACAAGATTAATAACACCATCGGTCAAGCACTGCTCGCACAACGAATGGGCAAAACGCGAATCATCGCGGAGACCGGTGCTGGCCAGCATGGCGTCGCGACGGCGACAGTGGCTGCACGTTTAGGTCTAGAGTGCGTGGTGTACATGGGTACCGAGGACATCAAACGTCAGGCGATCAACGTGTATCGTATGAAACTGCTAGGTGCCGAGGTCGTGCCCGTCGAAGCTGGGTCTAAGACGCTAAAGGATGCGTTGAACGAGGCAATGCGTGATTGGGTGACTAATGTCGAAGACACCTTCTATATCATAGGCAGCGTCGCGGGTCCTCACCCCTATCCGACCATGGTCAGGGACTTCCAGTCGGTGATTGGTTACGAAGTGCGTGAGCAGGTATTGACGCAAGAAGGGCGGCTACCGGATGCGCTTGTCGCCTGTGTTGGTGGAGGTTCAAACGCCATGGGATTGTTTTATCCCTTCATTGATGACAAGCAAGTGGCACTCTACGGCGTGGAGGCGGCTGGTGAAGGTCTGGAGACCGGACGACATGCAGCAACGCTATGCGGCGGACAATCAGGCGTGCTTCACGGTAGCCGCAGCTACTTGTTGGAAACTGCCGATGGCCAGATCGTGGAGACTCATTCGATATCCGCTGGACTCGACTATCCGGGAGTCGGCCCTGAGCATGCCTGGCTCAAAGACGCTGGCCGAGCGACATATGTCGCCGCCACGGATGACGAAGCACTCAGTGCGTTTCACGACCTGACACGCATCGAGGGGATCTTGCCGGCGCTCGAGACGGCGCATGCTCTAGCTTACACGGCCAAGCTCGCAACCGAACTGGGCCAAGAACACCTCGTCGTGGTCAACCTGTCAGGCCGTGGAGACAAAGACATCCACACGGTCGCATCGCGTGAGGGAATACAGATATAGGTGTAGGCCGGAATGTCACGGATTACACAGAGGTTTGAAGCGCTCAAAGGGCAGGGTCGCAAGGCTTTAGTTCCCTTCGTTACTGCTGGTGACCCCGATCCTAAGTTGACGGTACCGCTCTTGCATGCCTTGGCAGGAGCGGGGGCCGACATCCTCGAGCTTGGTGTACCTTTCTCTGATCCAATGGCCGACGGTCCCGTAATCCAACGTGCTAGCGAGCGCGCGTTAAGCAATGGCGTCACTTTGCGTGGCGTTCTCGAGATGATCCGGGATTTTCGGTCGGCCGATTCGAAAACCCCGATCGTCTTGATGGGGTATTTGAATCCGTTCGAAATTATGGGTTACCGCCAGTTTGCGGAAGCAGCCGCGACAGCCGGGGCAGACGGCGTGATTACAGTTGATGTTCCACCAGAAGAGGCCACGGACTTTGCGGAAGCGTTACGGGCTAATGACCTTGACCCTATCTTTTTGCTATCGCCGACCAGTAGTAACCCCCGTATCAGGCTTATTGCTGAGGCAGCTGGTGGTTTTCTCTACTACGTATCGTTGCGGGGTGTCACCGGTGCTTCTCATCTCGACGTGAGTGCCGTGGCGAGCAAATTGAAAGCGATACGCGCGCAGACTACGCTACCAGTAGGGGTCGGCTTCGGTATACACAGTCCCGAAACGGCTGCAGCTGTTGCCGGTTTTGCGGATGCGGTTGTCGTCGGCAGCGCCCTGGTGAAGCGTATCGGAGATCTCGTGGGACAGCGAGATAAGATCTTGACAGAGATACCGGATTTCGTTGCGAGCCTACGCAACGCCATGGATCAGGTAGGGGCCGCCGCATGACCTGGTTTGACAAGTTATTGCCACCCAAGATCAAGAGCGGTGCGCAGAAGAAGACCGTTCCCGAAGGCCTGTGGCGGAAGTGTCCGGCTTGTGCCGCGATCCTCTACAGCGCCGAGATCGAAAGTAACCTCGCCGTGTGTCCGAAGTGCCAGCACCACATGCGTATTAATGCGCGCAAGCGCCTGGATCTGTTGCTCGATAAGGAACCTCGCACCGAGATCGGTGCTAACCTTCGTTCCGTCGATATCCTGAAATTCCGGGATAGTAAGAAGTACAAAGACCGCCTCTACGAAGCGCAAAGGACCACAGGCGAACAAGACGCGCTGGTCATGCAGCAAGGCCAGATCAACGGGATTCCGGTAGTCGCGGGAGCTTTTGAGTTCGGCTTCATGGGGGGTTCCATGGGGTCAGTCGTCGGTGAGCGATTCGTTCGTGGCGTGAATGCATGCATCGAACAGAATTTGCCGTTGGTGTGTTTTACTGCTAGCGGCGGCGCGCGCATGCAAGAAGCGTTGTTTTCGCTCATGCAGATGGCCAAGACTAGCGCGGCGCTAACGCGTATGGGAGAACGCGGCGTTCCGTTTGTATCCGTACTGACGGACCCTACGATGGGTGGTGTGTCAGCGAGTCTTGCAATGTTAGGGGACATCATTATCGCCGAGCCCAAAGCGCTGATCGGATTTGCCGGTCCTCGGGTTATCGAACAAACGGTACGTGAGACTTTGCCCGAGGGCTTCCAACGCTCAGAATTTTTGCTTGAGCACGGTGCCATCGACATGATTGTCGATCGGCGCGCCATGCGCGACACAATCACATCACTTTTGTCTATGATTACTAAGAAAAATCCCGTTGCCAGCTCCGAGCAGGCCGCGCTGGCGGTGACGCCGGCGAGCCCACCATTAAAGAACTGAATCCAGAGTACTTGCACGACTGGCTTGCGTGGATTGAAAGTGTATATCCACGCAAGATGGAGCTCGGCCTGGAGCGCGTAAGCATCGTTGCTGAGCGCATGCGCTTGGCCAATCCCACCTTCTGTAGCATCAGCGTAGCCGGTACCAATGGCAAGGGCTCGACCGTGGCGATGCTCGAGGCCATTCTCGTGGCGGCCGGTTATAAGGTCGGCGCCTATACATCTCCGCACATGTTGGAATACAACGAGCGCGTGCGCGTTGCGATGCAGCCAGCTACTGACACGGCGCTTTGTAATGCCTTTCAGCGTATCGAAGACACGCGGCGTGAGACACCGTTGACATACTTTGAGTTTGGTACCTTGGCGGCCTTGGAAGTGTTTCGCAACGAGAACGTCGACATCGCCTTGCTCGAGGTCGGCCTCGGCGGCCGTCTCGATGCAGTCAATGTCATTGATGCCGATGTCGCGATCGTCACCTTAATCGGGATCGATCACACACGTTGGCTGGGAAATTCACGTATGGAGATCGGGCGTGAGAAGGCTGGTATCTTTCGCGCCGGGCGGCCTGCAGTGTGCACGGACCTCGATCCACCGGCAACGGTCGCACGAACGGCAGAGGCAGTAGGAGCGCGCTTTCTGCGGCTCGGGCGCGATTTCAATATTGAGCGAGAGCAGCAGAGTTGGTGCTGGCGCTCAGGGAATCGGGTGCGCACAGGCCTTCCGTTCCCGGCGATGCGGGGTGATCATCAGCTGCACAACGCTGCCGGTGCGCTAATGGCTCTCGAAACCCTGGCTGATCGTGTACCCGTTGCACAGGCGCATATTCGCGACGGACTCTTGTCTGCCTTACTGCCTGGCCGTTTTCAGACCTTACCGGGATTGCCAGTCCAGGTGTTGGACGTGGCGCACAATGCCGAAGCCGCTGCGGTGCTAGCAACGACCCTCCAGCAACAAGTGATCGTAGGACGAACGCTTGCCGTCGTAGGCATGCTAAAGGACAAACCGCTTGCGGCTGTCATGGCTGCGGTGCGGTCCGTCATTGATCATTGGTTCTTGGCCACCCTGACTGTCGAGCGCGGCGCGACGGCGGAAGAGCTCCATACGGCCCTGAAGACGACGAGTCCAGCTGCGCCAGCTAGTCTCCATCCGGATGTCCTACACGCTTTTGAAGCGGCACGTGCCGAGGCTAGCGAGCGCGATCGGATCGTTGCGTTTGGGTCTTTTTACACCGTGAGTGATATAATTAGTGCCGAAAAATGAGGGACTTAGTTCATGACACGGGAACGCGATAGAGCGGGTCAGTACAGCCCGAAACACCGCATTGTGGGTGCGGTTATAGTAGTTTCACTTGCCGTTATCTTCTTGCCAATGATTCTCAGCGACGACCAAACGTCAGATAAACTTGGGGAAACGGTATCCGGGCTGAACGAGATACCGGAACCCACTACGGAAGTGTTTCGTATGCGCACGGCTTCGCTTCAGGAGCGAACGTCGGGGATTGAGCGCGCCGAAACTGCTGACAAGCGAGAAACTTTGGGGCCTCAGCAACCCGAGGGCGCTGGCGATAGCTCTAGCACACCTACGACGGCAGCTAAGGCCACCGATGTAAAGAAACAGAACAACGCGAAAGCAGGTGCGGCTACCGGTAGCAAGCCCGCGGATTATGTCGAACGGATGCCCCAGCAGCAGTCGAAGGGTTGGGAGAACGCCCAGCGCCTGCGCGACATGCTGAAGCAAAGCGGCTTTCTTGTGAACCTACAGGATGTTGAGTTGAAAGGCCGTAAGGCAATACGCGTCCGTGTCGGTCCCTTCCAAGAAAAAGACGTCGCCATCAAGGCACAATCAAAGATCCATGAGCAGATCGGCGTTAAGGGGGTTGTATTAGCCCAACGTTGAGTCTATTTGTCTATTGATCTGGAAAACGTGATGGGCCTTGCTGATCGGCCTAAAGTAGCGAAGCGACGTTGTGTATTCTTCTATCTGTGTAACAACAAGCGCGTCCCGCGTAGCTCCCTCGGATGAACGTTTTCGACCTCGCATTGTTATGCGTACTTTTCATCTTTGGGGCGGCCGGGGTTTTTCGCGGTTTTGTACGCACAGTATTCTTTCTTGTTAACTGGCTGCTAGCGAGTGCGGTGGCATGGTTCTTCTCAACACCGGTGTCGGCTGCACTGCAAGGGACTGTTGAAGAACCAATCGTGCGTATGCTGATCGCTTTCGTGGCGGTTTTCTTGGTCATGTTTTTTATTGGTATGGCCCTTGGTAGTCTTCTCCACAACCTCACGGAGTCTATGCCGATCTTAATGGTGTCAAATCGGGTGCTAGGCGGCGTTGCCGGAGTTTCTGTTGGCGTCGTCATATTGGTCGTCACATTCTTGTTGGCTGGTCTGACAGCCCTTCCGCAAAACGGGTGGTGGCGACAGTCGGCGCTCGCGCCGTATTTAGAGTCTTGCGCCGAGTTTGTCAGTGATTTCTTACCGGCGGATATTGCCCGGCACATTCGCTACAGCTAGACTAGGTTTTTAAAAAGGAGGCCACTCCTGCATGTGTGGAATCGTTGGTATTCTCGCCAGAGTTCCCATCAATCAGGCTCTCTATGACGGGCTGACCGTGTTGCAGCATCGCGGACAGGATGCTGCGGGGATCATCACCAGTGACAGCCGACGTGTCTATCTGCGCAAAGATAACGGGCTTGTGCGTGACGTGTTTCACCAGCGACACATGGTGGGACTCAGGGGCAACATGGGTATTGGTCATGTACGTTATCCAACAGCCGGGTGTGATTCGCCAGCGGAGGCACAACCATTCTACGTCAACTCGCCACACGGCCTTGCGTTGGCTCATAACGGTAACCTGACTAACGCTGAACAGTTGAAGGAAGAGTTGTTCCGCGAAGATCTCCGGCACCTCAACACGGATTCTGATTCCGAGATCTTACTAAACGTGCTCGCCCATGAACTGGAAGCGGTTGCTCGGTTGCGACTGTCGCCGGACGATGTTTTCCGGGCCGTATCAGCTGTACACCGGCGCTGTCGTGGTGCGTATGCCGTGGTAGCCATGATTGTTGGCTTCGGAATTCTGGCGTTTCGCGACCCCTTTGGTATACGGCCAATCGTCTACGGCAAGCGAGAAGCGGCCGAGGGTGTAGAGCATATGGTGGCATCCGAAAGCGTGGCGCTCGATATGCTCGATTATCAGCTTGTAAGGGATATCGGCCCCGGCGAGGCTATATTTATCGATCTGAATGGCGAAGTGCATACACGCCAATGTGCGCATAAAACGCTGCATGCGCCATGTTTGTTCGAGTATGTCTACCTCGCCAGACCGGATTCAATGATTGATGGCATCGCGGTTCACAAGACCCGCTTGCGCATGGGCGAGCGCTTGGCACACAAGCTACAGCGCGAGTGGCCAAATGTTGATATCGATGTGGTCATTCCTATCCCAGACACCAGCCGACAGGCCGCTATGCAAATGGCGAACGAACTTAATCTGAAGTATCGAGAAGGGTTCATCAAGAACCGCTACATCGGCCGAACCTTCATCATGCCTGGTCAGGCTGAGCGTAAACGTTCGGTGCGCCAGAAACTCAACGCGATCGAGCTGGAGTTTCGGGGAAAGAACGTGCTGTTAGTTGATGATTCCATCGTGCGTGGCACGACCTCGCAGCAGATCGTACAAATGGCGCGTGAAGCTGGTGCCCGCAAGGTGTTTTTCGCGTCTGCAGCACCACCCGTGCGTCATCCAAATGTGTACGGCATCGACATGCCTTCGTCCAGTGAGCTTGTAGCGAGCGGCCGTGATATCGAGGAAATCGCCGTATTAAGCGGCGCAGATGGTTTAATCTATCAGGATTTGGAAGACCTGGTTGCAGCGGCTCGCGAAGGTAATCCGAACATTGCCCGGTTCGAAGCCTCGGTCTTCGACGGCGTTTACATCACCGGTGATGTTAGTCAGGATTACCTCTCGCGAATCGAGCAGATGCGCTCCGATGGCGCCAAGGCAAAGCGGAGCATGTTCGCTGAGCCTATGGGAGCGGAGCTGCAGACTTATTCGATCTAACACTGCACTGAGGTGGCGGATAAGAACAAAGACTGGAGTCGGTTTGCCTTCCGTACTCGAGCGGTGCGTGTAGGCCACGAGCGCACACGCGAGGGAGAACAATCGGAGCCGATCTTTGCGTCCTCAAGCTATGTATTCGACAGTGCAGCGCAGGCGGCGGCGCGTTTCTCAGGCGAGGAGCCAGGCAATGTCTACTCGCGTTATACCAACCCAACCGTTCGCATCTTCGAACAACGGCTAGCGGCGCTGGAAGAAGGCGAGCGTTGTATCGCAACCGCCTCAGGGATGTCAGCTATCCTGTCGACTTTTATGTCCTTGCTGAAGGCAGGGGATCATATCGTTGCCTCACGTGCGCTTTTTGGCGCGACCATAGTCCTGCTGGAAAACGTCCTACGTCGGTTCGGTGTAGACACCACCTTTGTACCGCTTACGGATCTCGCTGCCTGGGATAGGGCAATCTCACCAGCGACCCGCTTGTTCTTCCTTGAGACGCCATCCAATCCACTTACTGAAGTCGCTGACATCACCGCGCTGGCGGAACTCGCGCATGCGCATGACTGCCTGCTGGTGGTGGACAATTGTTTCTGTACACCTGCACTGCAACGCCCTCTGACTTTAGGTGCCGATATCGTAGTGCACTCGGCGACCAAGTATTTGGACGGTCAGGGGCGTTGCGTGGGCGGAGCAGTCATTGGCAATGACGTGCTGGTTGGCAATGAAGTGTTCAGCTTTATGCGCAGCGCCGGACCAACAATGAGTCCTTTTAACGCCTGGGTGTTTCTGAAAGGTTTGGAAACACTCGATCTCCGCATTATGGCGCAGAGTGAAAATGCTCAAGCGCTGGCAACGTGGCTCGAGATACAGTCACAAGCTCAGCGGGTGCACTTTCCGGGTCTTGCCTCACATCCTCAGCACGCGCTTGCGGCTCGGCAACAGCGTGCTCCAGGCGGATTGCTTGCGTTTGAGATTGATGGCGGGCGCGAATTGGCGTGGCGTTTTATCGATACCACGCAACTAGTCTCGAAGACGGCCAATCTTGGTGACACCAAGACCTTGATCACCCATCCCGCAAGTACGACGCATAACCGCATGACGCCCGAAGCACGAGAGCAGGCGGGTATTACCGAGGGGCTGATTCGCGTTGCTGTTGGCCTCGAGGACGTGGAGGATATCAAACACGACCTTCAGCGCGGTTTTGATGCCATCCGCTGAAATCCATCGTGAGAATCTACAGTCTGTTTTCGACGCGGCGCTGGCGCGGGTAAACGGACGCACATGCGTGCGCCGCTACCTCGAGGCCCACCCAAATTCCGACCCGGTTTACGTCATCGCCGTCGGTAAGCCTGCGCCCGCGATGGCCTGGGGTGTCATCGATGCCCTCGATGAAAAGATCGCCGATGCTCTGATCATTACTAAACACGGGCATGGCGAATCTATGCCCTGGCCCTGTCTAACTGCGGCACATCCGGTGCCAGATGCCGCGAGCCTTGCTGCAGGCGATGCCTTGTTGAAGTTCGTGTCGAAAATCCCGGACGACGTCTGCGTGTTGGTACTGCTTGCCGGCGGTGCTTCTGCGCTGGTCGAGCGCTTGCCGAAAGGCGTGACGCTCGAGCAATGGCAGGCGGTCAACGATTGGGTGCTCGGTGCGGGTTTAGACATACACGCGTGTAACTACATACGCAAGAGGATTTCGCTCATCAAGGGCGGGCGCCTGGCACAACGATTGGCGCCACGGAACGTGCTGTGCCTCATTTTGTCCGATGTGCCAGACAACGACATGGGGACAGTCGGGTCAGGTCCTCTGGCGCCCGACAGCCATCCAGGTGGGACGCCCAGCTTCATTGCTAGCGCACCCAAGTTCGTTCGCGATCTGATCGAGCGCGCACCTTCGGCGCCGGCAGCGAACGATCCCGCTTTCGCCAATGTGAAAACAGTCATTGTTGCAACCCTAGAGGATGCCAAGCAGGCTGCAGCAAAGGCGGCGCGCCAGAAGGGCTATCTTGTCTCAGTCGAAAGACAGTTTATTACTGGTGATGCGGTGACCGTAGGCCGGGAGCTTGGAGAACGCTTGCGTAACGAGGAACCAGGCACGTTTCGTATCTGGGGTGGCGAAACACAGGTAACCTTACCTGAAAACCCAGGTCGCGGTGGTCGTAGCCAGAGTCTTGCGCTCTCTGCGGCCTTGGCGTTGCGTGGTCAGCAAGGGGTGCTACTGCTCGCGGCTGGTACCGACGGCACAGACGGACCAACCGAGGAAGCGGGTGCGGTAGTGGACGGAGGCACAGTGGAACGCGGTGTAGCAGCCGGTCGGGATGCAGGCAGGGCGCTCGAACGCGCAGACGCGGGGAGCTTCCTCGAGGCAACCGGCGATCTTGTGCGCACAGGGCCGACAGGTACCAATGTCACTGACCTCATCCTCGGGCTCAAGTACTGAAGCAGCGGTTTATGTACCGATCGCGGTTTAAGGTGATCGCCTATTGCACTGGAGCAGCGTTAGCGGATTGGCCCACCCAGCCCAACGGCAAAGGCTCCAGCTGCCAATCCGTTGGCGTGCATCTTAACACGCTACCCTGATCGTACCAGTCGCCTAGTACTGTACGACGAGCTTGCTTTCCGTCGAGTTCAAAGATGTGCTGTGCGGGTCGATGAGTATGCCCGTGAATTAGATGAGCAACATCGTGCTGTCGCATGGCCGCCTTTACCGTCTGCTGATTGACGTCCATGATCTCCGGGTGCTTCTTCGCAGTTTCGATTCTGCTCGTCTCTCGGATTTCGCGGACGATAGAATTGCGTTCATGGGTGCTCTTGCCAAGAAACTCGCGAATGAACTCCGGACTGCGCACCTTGCGTCGAAACGCCTGGTACGCCTGATCATCTGTGCACAGGGTATCACCGTGCATCAAAAGCACACGGGTGCCGTAAAGATCGATGACAGTTGGATCCTTCAGTAATCGGCACCCGGTCGCATGCTCGAAGCCCGTCCCCATGAGGAAGTCACGATTACCATGCATCACAAGAAGAGGCGTGTCAGCACTAGCAACGTTGCGCATACCTTCGAGCATTAGATAATACTCTTCTTGTGAGGTGGCATCGTCTCCGATCCAATGCTCGAACAGGTCACCCAAAATATACAGCGCATCTGCTTGCATGGCCTCGCGGCGCAGAAAGTCAAGAAAAAGCTCGGTAATCGCTGGACGCTCTGCGCACAAATGCAGATCGGATATAAAAAGCGTGGTCATAACCGTGCAGCACGCGACACTAGGCGGGCGTTATTCATTTGATGACCTTAACGCTCTCAATGATAACGTCGGTCAAAGGGACATCATCGAATCCGTGTCGAGCGCCCGTAGGTACTCCACTAATAGTCTCTACTATATGCATACCGTCCGTAACCTTTGCGAAGACACAATAACCCCAGCCAGAAGTTGTGGAAGAAGTGTAGTTGAGGAAATCGTTGTCAGCGAGATTAATGAAGAACTGGCTGGAGGCCGAGTGTGGATCGCGCGTCCGTGCCAGTGCGATAGTGCCGCGTTCGTTACGCAAACCGTTCTTTGCTTCATTTTCGATCGGCTGATGGGTCGGTTTCTGTTCCATTCCAGCAACGAACCCGCCACCCTGGATCACAAAGTTGGAAATAACGCGATGGAAAAGCGTACTGTCGTAAAATCCCTCACGAACGTATCCCAAAAAGTTGTCAACCGTCTTTGGAGCCTTATTGGGAAAAAGCTCTATGACGAGCATACCGAAATTCGTTGCCATCTCGATCATAATCGCCGTTCCTCGTATTAGAACCGGGTCGGCGCGCCGGTTGTAAGCTGTCCGGCTGCCCGTGATGGCCCCGCACGGCTACTCCGATTCGCCCCGTTATGTCATAGGCCCTTTCGACCACGCCGAGGGTCGGCATCCCTGGCTCCGTAATCGACGCCGGCCACTGATGACCTGCGCCCTATGGGCGCCGCTTCGCGGCGTCCAATTTTGTTCCAGACAAAATTGTGATGTAAACCATCCGTGGCCTGCACCCTTCGGGTCGCCTTCGTCGTCCTGGCGAAATTGTCCTAGAGTTGGGTTGCGCACGCAACTTCACGCGCCTTTGCTGTTGATGCCCCTTTTTAGCTACCATCCATCGACATGAAAATCAAAACGCGCTTCGCCCCGAGCCCGACCGGTTTGCTCCATCTGGGTAGCGTGAGAACAGCATTGTTCAATTATTTGATAGCCTACAAAACTAGCGGTACTTTCTTGCTGCGTGTTGAAGATACCGATGTGACCCGGGGACACGGGCGCTACATAGACGCGTTGCAGGAAGACCTGCGATGGCTCGGCCTGGAATGGCACGAAGGCGTCACGGTTGGGGGGGAGCACGGCCCGTACATGCAGTCACAGCGGGAGCAGATTTATCGAGATTACTTCACACTGCTCCAGCAGCAGCGCGTAGCCTATCCTTGCTTTTGCACTCAGAACGAGCTTGAGTTGGAGCGCAAAGCTCAGCTCGCCGCCAGTCGCCCGCCGCGGTACTCGGGCCGTTGTTACCGACTGAATGAGGAGGAGGCCGCTATGCGGTTGGTGGCAGGCACACCAGCGACCCTGCGGTTTCACGTCAAAGAGCGGCAGTGGGTGGAGTTCGATGACAAGGTACGGGGCCCACAGCGATTCAACACCGACGATATCGGCGATTTTGTTATCCGCCGCTCTAACGGGACACCGGCGTTCTTCTTCAGCAATGCGCTGGACGACGCCTTGATGGGCATAACGTTGGTCGTGCGCGGGGAGGATCATCTTACCAATACGCCGCGACAGATTCTTATACTAAAGGCACTCAATCTGCAGATACCCGATTATGCTCATATCGCTCTGGTGGTCGGGCCGCGAGGGACGCCGCTATCCAAGCGCGAAGGGAGCCGAACCATTCGCGACTTGCGAAACTCGGGCTTCCTCGCGTTGGCTCTCACCAACTATCTAGCACGTCTTGGCCATACGTATAGCAGCAATGCGCTGATGGACCTGTCGGCGCTTGCTGAAGGGTTAGAAGTGTCACGCCTGCATCGTGCGCCGGCTAGGTACGATGAGACGCAGCTCAAGCACTGGCAACATGAAGCTGTTCGCAGTGTGGCCTGGGATCAGTTGTGGCAGTGGATGGACAAACGCGTGCACGCGCTGGTTCCGGCCAAGGAAAGCAGGGCTTTCGTTGAAACTGTGCGACCGAATGTCACACTTCCGAATGAGGCTCTGGAATGGGCGACGACCTTTTTTTCCGATGAATCATTTTCATTGTCGGGCACTGCCAGGGAAGCGATTGCTGCTGCACCGCGAGCGTACTTCGACCAGTTTCTCGACGCATACGAAGGATGTGCGGGTGACTACACGAGTTTTGCGTCCAAGCTTAAGAAAAAGACCGGTGCTAAAGGTGCGGCAGCGTTTCGGCCCGCACGGTTCGCGCTGACAAACAAGGAGCACGGGCCCGAGCTTATACGTTTACTCGAAATCATGCCCCCGGAGCGGATTCGTAACCGAATCCTCAATGCTAGAGCCGCTGTCAACAATAGCTAGGAATTCTCGTTTCCTGAGAATCGGTTGATGCTAAAGATCTATAACAGTCTGACAAAGACGAAGGATTCTTTTGAGCCGATCGAGCCGGGCCACGTGCGCATGTATGTGTGTGGCATGACGGTGTACGACTACTGTCACCTGGGTCATGCACGCGTAATGGTGTTCTTCGATGCGGTCGCGCGTTATCTCCGCGCCCGTGGCTACGCAGTGACCTATGTCCGAAACATCACCGACATCGACGACAAAATCATCAAGCGAGCCAATGAAAAAAAGGAATCTATCGATGCCTTGACGAACCGGTTTATTCGCGCGATGCACGAGGACACTGCCCCGCTCGGCGTATTGCCGCCTGATGTCGAACCGCGCGCGACGGAGCACATGAAGGAGATTAAGGAACTGATTGCTGCACTGATGGACAGCGGTTATGCCTACCAGGGCAAAAACGGCGATGTTTATTACGACGTCAGTCGATTTGATCGGTACGGGGAATTGTCCGGCAAGCAGATCGCGGATTTGCGTGCTGGCGCGCGCGTCGAGATCGATGAGTCGAAAGACGATCCGTTGGACTTTGTGCTGTGGAAAGCAGCAAAGCCCGGCGAGCCGAGCTGGGACTCGCCGTGGGGTCGTGGACGGCCCGGCTGGCACATCGAATGCTCCGCGATGTCGATCCGTTGGCTAGGCGAGCACTTCGATATTCACGGCGGTGGGATGGATCTCAAGTTTCCGCATCATGAAAACGAGATTGCTCAGAGCGAAGCGGCTGCCAGTAAGAAATTCGTCAACCTGTGGATACACATCGGCTTTGTGCAGCTGGATCAGCAAAAGATGTCGAAGTCATTAGGAAACTTCTTCACTATCCGTGAAATCCTAGAAAAGTGCCGCGAAAGATACGGTCCGGATGTTGGTCCGGAACTGGTGCGCTATTTTCTACTCTTGAGCCACTACCGTAGCCCTCTCAATTATGCCGACGACTCGTTACCAAATGCACGGCGGGATCTAACACGGCTCTATCGTGCGCTTGAAGGTCTACCGACTATGGCCGATAGCGCCCTACTTAGGGACTGGAGCGAGTATCAGGATTATTGGGCATCCTTCCGTCATGCGATGGACGACGATTTCAATACACCGTCCGCTCGGGCAGTATTGTTTAATCTGGCAGACAGAATCTATGAGGCGAAGAACGAAGGCGATCAGCAGCGGGCGGCGCGCCTAGCTGCGGTCCTGCGGTATCTCGGCAGCGTACTCGGGTTATTGCAAAATGACCCAGTGAGATTTCTTCAAGGTGACGTCACCGTTACACCCGAGCCAGGTCGGGTAGGGGTCACCGGGCGCTCTCCGAAGGTCGAAGTTGGTCCATCTCACCAAGAAATTGAAAGCCTTATTGAGCAGCGTGCAGAGGCACGACGGAAGAAAGACTGGGATGAAGCGGACCGGATTCGAGATGAGCTTGCGGGGCATGGCATCGTGCTCGAGGATGGACCGAGCGGCACGACCTGGCGTCGGGAGTAGCCAGCTGAGGCGCTGTTCAAGATCCTAAGTCACTTAGAATCCCCGATTTTTCCGTGCTTTGCTATTGACCCACTGCACAACTGTGGTAGTTTCCCCTCACTGAACCAGTGACGAGCAATGCCCGTGGCTCGGGCATTTTTGTTCTTGGGAGGCAATTGTGGAATTGTCCGAGGTGGCTCCAGAGTTGACCGGTGCAGACATTACCGTTCGTTGCCTGCAGGACGAGGGCGTCGAGTGTGTCTTCGGTTATCCGGGCGGGGCGGCACTGCACATTTACGACGCGATATTCAAGCAGGATAAGGTCAAGCATATCCTTGTTCGGCACGAGCAAGGGGCCGCCCATGCGGCGGACGGCTATGCTCGCGCCACCGGCAAGCCGGGCGTCGTACTCGTAACTTCCGGACCCGGAATCACCAACACGGTGACGGGTATCGCCACCGCCTATATGGATTCCATCCCCATGGTGGTAATCAGTGGCCAGGTTCCAAGCCACTTGATTGGCGACGACGCCTTTCAAGAGGTCGACGCGGTCGGCATTACGCGCCCATGCGTCAAACACAACTTCCTGGTGCGCGACGTCAATGATCTGGCGAGCACAATAAAGAAGGCGTTCTATTTGGCCCAGACCGGGCGGCCCGGCCCGGTTCATGTCGATATCCCGAAGGACGTTACGGCCCACAAAACCAGGTACCACTACCCGGGTTCGGTCAAGATGCGTTCATATAGTCCAGTTAAAAAGGGGCATGCAGGCCAGATCCGCAAGGCCGTGGACCTCGTTCTCTCGGCGAAGCGCCCGATCATTTACACTGGCGGTGGGGTCGTTATCGACGACGCCTCTGAGACGCTCACCGAGTTCGTGCGCCTGTTGGGCTATCCCTGCACTAACACCTTGATGGGTTTAGGTGCGTTCCCAGGGACCGACCCGCTTTTCGTCGGCATGCTTGGCATGCATGGGACTTACGAGGCAAACATGGCGATGCACGAGTGTGACGTCATGATTGCGATCGGCGCTCGTTTTGATGACCGGATTACAGGTGACCTGAACAAATTCGCGCCTTACGCGCGTATCGTCCATGTCGATATTGACCCCTCTTCGATCGCCAAAAACGTGGCTGTCGACGTACCGATTGTCGGTAGCGCCGGCAGCGTACTAAAGGACATGATCGCGGCGGTTAAGGCGTCCGACAAGGCGCCCGACGAAGAGGCACTCAAGGCATGGTGGAAGCAGATCCAGGCGTGGCGGGCCGTGGACTCGCTGCATTATGACCGTAAGAGTGAGCTGATCAAGCCGCAACATGTGCTGGAATCACTTTATGAGATGACCGGTGGAGATGCCTTCGTCACCTCCGACGTCGGCCAGCACCAGATGTGGGCGGCGCAGTTTTACAAGTTCACCGAGCCGCGGCGATGGATCAATTCCGGTGGTTTGGGGACGATGGGTTTCGGGCTGCCGGCGGCGATGGGCGTTCAACTCGCCTACCCGGATGCCACCGTGGTATGTGTTACCGGTGAGGCTAGCATCATCATGTGTATCCAGGAGTTGTCCACGTGTAAGCAGTACGATTTACCGATCAAGATCATTAACCTCAACAACCGCTACATGGGCATGGTGCGCCAGTGGCAGGAGTTCTTCTACGATCGACGTTACTCCCACTCCTACATGGACGCATTGCCTGATTTCAAGAAGTTGGCGGAAAGCTTCGGTCACGTCGGCATGATCATCGAGAAACCGGGCGATGTGCAGGGTGCCTTGAAAGAAGGCCTGAAAATCAAAGATCGTCTGGTTTTCATGGATTTCATTACCGACCAGACAGAGAATGTGTATCCGATGATCGCGGCCGGCAGTGGCCATCATGAGATGCATCTGTCGCCGCTGGCGGGCGGGGCGGCGCCGCCGGAACGTGAACTGGCGTAATCGCGGTGCGCCATATTATCTCCATTCTGCTGGAGAACGAGGCAGGCGCGCTCTCGCGTGTAGCCAACATGTTCTCCGCGCGGGGTTATAATATCGACTCACTCACGGTAGCCCCTACCGAGGACGCGACATTGTCGCGTATGACTGTTGTGACGCGCGGCTCAGATCAGGTCGTAGAGCAAATCACCAAACAGTTGCACAAGTTGGTCGATGTCGTGAAGTTGTCGGACCTAACGGAGGGACGCCATATCGAACGGGAGATGATGTTGATCAAGGTCCGAGCCGTGGGCGATTCGCGCGACGAGGTAAAGCGGCTTGTCGATATCTTCCGCGGCCGCGTGATTGACGTAACCGAGACCACTTACGCGATTGAGGTAACAGGCACTGGCGAGAAGATAGAAGCCTTTATCGAAGCGATTCGCGGAGTGGGCATAATCGAGGTCGCCCGTACCGGAACCTCCGGAATTGCCCGCGGCGAGAAAGGGCTACGGACCTAGAACGGCGGACCCGATCGGAGGGCTGAGGGTAGCGAGTTATGAAGGTCTATTACGATAAAGACGCGGATATCTCTTTAATCCAGGGGAAGAAAGTAGCGATCATCGGCTACGGGTCACAGGGACATGCCCATGCCCTGAACTTGCGAGACAGTCACGTGGACGTCGTGGTGGGACTGCGCGAGGGCTCTACGTCCTGGCCGAAGGCCGAGAAAGCAGGGTTGCCGGTGAAGAACGTGCCCGACGCGGTGCGCGAAGCGGACATCGCTATGATCTTAACACCAGACGAGAAGCAAGCTGCGCTTTACAAGGAGCAAATAGAGCCCAACTTGAAGCAGGGCGCCGCGGTCGCGTTCGCTCATGGGTTCAACATTCACTTTGGTTTCATCGAGCCGCGATTGGATCTCGACGTATTCATGGTGGCGCCCAAGGGGCCGGGCCATCTGCTACGGTCAACCTATGCCGAAGGTGGCGGAATTCCTTCGCTAATCGCGGTCAAGCAAGACGCGTCGGGCACGGCACGAGACATTGCGCTGTCGTACGCGTCAGCGATCGGAGCCGGGCGCGCAGGGGTCATTGAAACGACGTTCCGCGAAGAGACCGAGACCGATCTATTCGGTGAGCAGGCGGTGTTGTGCGGCGGTCTCACGTCGTTAGCGCTAGCAGGGTATGAGACGCTTACCGAGGCAGGGTACGCACCTGAAATGGCCTATTTTGAGTGTCTCCATGAACTGAAGCTAATCGTTGACCTGATGTATGAGGGCGGCATCCAGACGATGCGTTACTCGATATCGAACACAGCCGAGTACGGCGATCTCACGCGGGGCCCACGCGTTATCAACGAGCAGACGAGAGCAGAGATGAAGAAGTTGCTGCAGACGATCCAATCAGGCGAGTTTGCGCGCGAGTGGATGCAGGAGAACGCTAGCGGTGGCGAACGCTTTTCAACGCTACGGGCGCAGGCAGCGCAACACCCGATCGAAAACGTGGGTGCCCGCCTGCGCGAAATGATGCCTTGGATCAAGGCGCAGAAGCTGGTCGACAAAGAGAAGAACTAAGCCGGCTTGTCTAGCTCGTATAGCCCGTGGCAGTCACATGGCTAAGGGCAGGCAGCCGCTCCTAGCCCGCGAAGGATGGCCGCATATGGCCGTTGCCGGCGGCGCGGCGCTGGTGGTGCACTATCTTCTTGGCTGGGTATGGGCACTGCCACTGTGGGTCGCTTTCCTTTTTGTCGTGCAGTTCTTTCGGGATCCGCCGCGCTCCGTCCCAGCTGCCCCACTTGGACTTGTCGCGCCGGCGGACGGACGCGTCATCGCGGTCGACGATACCCAGGACCCCTATCTAGATCGGCCCGCGAAACGTGTAAGCGTCTTCATGAATATCTTCGATGTTCATTCGAATCGCAGCCCAACTGAGGGAAAGATCAAAGAGGTCTGGTACGAAAAGGGCCGATTCCTTAATGCTTCGCTGGACAAGGCGTCGGCCGAGAATGAGCGCAATGCCATCTGGATTCAGACCGATGAACGTGACGATATCGTTGTGGTCCAGGTTGCAGGACTTCTGGCACGGCGTATTCTTTGTGATAAGCAGCCCGGCGAGCGGGTTGCGCAAGGCGAACGGTACGGGTTTATCCGATTTGGATCGCGCGTGGACGTGTACATGCCTGCAAACAGCCAGATCAAGATCAGCCTGGGGGATAAGGTGAGGGCTGGCAGCGATATCATCGCATTTCTGGTGCATTGATCATGCGCCCGAGGGTATTTCGGAGGAAGCGTCAAAAGCGCCCCGCGGAACACCCGCGAAGGGGCATCTACATCTTGCCCAATCTGTTTACGACTGCGGGTCTGTTCGCTGGTTTTTTCGCCATCGTCCAGGCGATGAACGGCAACTTCGAGTACGCGCCGCTCGCGGTATTTATTGCCATGATCATGGATATGTTGGACGGGCGTGTTGCACGTTGGACCCGCACGGAGAGCGATTTTGGAGCGGAATACGACAGCCTTGTGGATATGGTTTCATTTGGCCTAACGCCAGCGCTGGTGATGTATGAATGGGCGCTGTCGGGTCTAGGCAAGCTCGGCTGGCTCGCTGCTTTCGTGTACACGGCATGTGCAGGGCTAAGGTTGGCCCGCTTCAACACGCAGCTGGCGTCTGACGATAAGCATTATTTTCATGGCTTGCCCAGCCCCGCTGCGGCGGCGCTGACCATGGCGTTCGTCTGGGTGTTGCATAACTATGGGATACCCGGCAGAGAGATCAGTATCCTTGCGCTGATCGTCACCGTGTTGGCCGGCGGGCTAATGGTCAGTAACATCCGTTACCGTAGCTTCAAGGACCTGAACCTCAAGGGCCGTGTACCCTTTGTGACGATCCTTGCGGTGCCGCTGTTATTTGTGCTTGTGTTCCTCGACCCGCCGCAAGTTTTGTTCATATTTTTCCTGGTCTATGCGGCGTGGGGCCCTGTCGTGGCGGCGTGGAAGGTTACGCGGAGGGCTCCGCGACAACAGCCCGAGCAGTCCAAGAGGGCTTGAATTTTCTGCCGCCTCGATTAGTATTGGCCTCTGTACCGAGGTGGCATACGATTTCTGACATGAAGATAGCGGCGCATAAGTCTTTTGTTGCCAAGAACGGTAGCGATGTGACTGCGCCCGTCGCGTCATCCCTCCTGCTGCTCGCTCTCCGACTGCTGCGCCGCTAAGGCGCAGACAACACTTTACTCCTACATTTCAAATACTTGTATTAACCCTAGGCTGACACCGTGATGGGTCGGTGCCATGACGGCGGAGGATATGTGAAATGAACGACAATTTGATCATCTTTGATACAACCTTGCGCGACGGTGAGCAGAGCCCGGGCGCATCGATGACTCAGGATGAGAAGGTACGTATCGCGAAAGTACTCGAACGGATGCGTGTGGACGTGATCGAAGCCGGCTTTCCCGCCGCAAGCCCCGGAGACTTCGAAGCGGTAAAGGCCGTCGCCCAAGCCATCACAGACAGCACTGTTTGCGCACTGGCGCGTGCCCATGATGGCGACATCGAGCAAGCAGGTGAGGCTATTAAGCCGGCGAAATCGGGGCGCGTGCACACTTTCATCGCCACATCACCGATTCACATGCGGGACAAGTTGCGAATGGAACCGGACGAAGTGGTGGCACGCGCAGTCGCGTCAGTCAGGAAAGCGCGACAATATGCCGAAGACGTCGAGTTCTCTCCAGAAGACGCCGGGCGCTCGGAGACAGACTTTCTTTGTCGGGTGTTGGAAGCGGTGATCGACGCAGGCGCGGGCACGGTGAATATCCCCGACACTGTTGGCTACAATTTGCCGAGTCAGTTCGGTGCGCTCATCGCGGAGCTGATGGAACGTGTGCCCAACTCTGACAAGGCCATTTGGTCAGTGCATTGTCACAACGATCTGGGCCTCGCAGTTGCTAACTCGCTGGCTGCGGTTATGCGGGGCGCACGGCAGGTCGAATGCACTATCAATGGGCTCGGGGAGCGCGCTGGCAATGCATCGCTTGAGGAGATCGTTATGGCGGTACGCACTCGCCAGGATGTGTTTGTCTGCGATACGCGTATCGATACGACGCACATCGTGCCGGCCAGTCGCATCGTATCTAATATTACTGGTTTCCCCGTGCAACCCAACAAGGCAATAGTGGGGGCCAACGCGTTCGCGCATGAATCGGGCATCCACCAGGACGGTGTCATCAAGAAGCGGGAGACCTATGAAATCATGCGTGCCGAAGACGTGGGTTGGTCCGCGAACCGCATGGTCTTGGGTAAGCACTCTGGCCGGAATGCTTTCCGCCAACGCCTGGCGGAGCTCGGTATCGAGTTCAGGACCGAGGAACAAGTCAATTCGGCTTTCGCGCGTTTCAAGGATCTGGCTGACAAGAAGCATGAGATTTTCGACGAAGATCTTCAGGCGCTCGTGACAGAGGAGGGACTAGAGCATGCTAACGAACATCTGCGGCTCGTATCTTTGAAAGCCTGCTCACAGACTGGCGAGATCCCTCAAGCCTCGGTTGCGATTGCCGTCGACGGTGATGAGAGGCACGCGAATGCGGCAGGCAGCGGCCCGGTTGATGCAGCGTACAAAGCGATCGATAGCGTCGTGCAGAGTGGAAGCCAGCTACAACTCTACTCGGTCAGTAACATAACCAGTGGCACTGATTCGCAGGGTGAGGTGACTGTCCGACTGGAAAAAGGTGGTCGTATCGTGAATGGTCATGGCGCGGATACTGATATCGTCATCGCCTCGGCCAAGGCGTACGTTAACGCCTTAAACAAGCTGGTAGTGCCTGTCGAGCGCACACATCCGCAGTCGGGACAACCTATCTAAAGCAAGGGGACGCACTGTTGCACCTTTCTCTGCGGTCCTAGCAACTGGGGGACCTATAAGGAGCGACGATCTTAATCGAGTTTCTCGTGGGCGGGTTTTGTCGCGTCGTGAATTGTTTCCTTGGCGCCTTCGATAGCCTGTTCAGTGCTCTCGCGCACAGCCTCCACAACCTTGTCCTTGATATCAGGCCGTTCGAAAGGATTGCTCCATAACGGTTCATCTCGCCCGAAATTTATACCCAGTGGAAAGGCGACGACCGAGCCGATAATAAGGCCGAGGATGAACGTTCGCGTCTTGTTTTTCATAGGACCGAGTCAATCTCTGCAGAAGAATTATCATAACAAGTGAGACAGGGACTTGCCTAGTTCATACGGCCGTCGAATGGTACTGGCCCGCCCTTTGTATTGGCCGTGTCACGGGGTATCCTAACACTATGGATCGGCGTGGCTCGCTCCGTAGGCAATACCTTGAGGCGATGGGCATTCAAGTTTGGGAACGTCGCCCACAACCGAACCCCACCTCTAACCACACCTCTCCGGTCAGTCAAGAGCCGGCACTTGAAACAGCACTCCATGAGTCAACGGACATGTTTCCGGCCGGCGACGGTGATGTTGCGGCAATGGACTGGAACGAGCTCGAAACCACCGTCTGCGAGTGCGTTCGGTGTCCGCTGCACAAGGGCCGCACACAGGCCGTTTTTGGTGTGGGTAGCCGACAGGCACAGTGGATGTTCGTTGGTGAGGCTCCTGGAGTAGAGGAAGATCGGCAAGGCGAACCTTTTGTCGGGCGCGCGGGACAGTTGCTCAACGCCATACTTTTAGCGCTCGGCCTGAAACGCGAAGACGTGTACATCGCTAACGTCTTGAAATGCCGCCCCCCTAAAAACCGCGATCCTCAGATCGAGGAAGTGGATCGATGCGAACCCTTTCTTGTCCGGCAAATTGAGTTGATTCGGCCGCAAATCATCGTCGCACTTGGGCGTCATGCTGCGCACAGCCTGTTGAAAACCGAGTTACCGCTGAGCAAACTGCGTGGCCAGCGTTTGAGTTACCATGGCATTCCGTTGATCGTGACGTATCACACAGCCTACCTGTTGCGAAATCCTGTGGACAAACGCAAGGTATGGGACGACTTGTGCTTGGCGAGATCGGTGGTCGGGGAAGCATGAGTGCTGTACTGAAAGAGCCAATCGTCGCACTGCGCCGGATGTTGGAGCGCGACCTGCCCGTTGTTATGGCGATCGAGCAGGCTTCCTACGAGTTTCCCTGGACGGAATCCATATTCCGTGACTGTCTACGCGTCCGTTACCAATGTCATGTCTACGACAGCGGTCAGAATTTACTTGGCTACGGTATCATGTCTCTGGGTGCCGGGGAGTGCCACCTGCTCAATGTTTGCATCCATCCCAAATACCGCACTCGTGGTTTAGGGGCGCGGCTGATCCATCGTTTGCTCGAGCTTGCAAGGGGGGAAAAAGCCGAAATCGCGCTGCTCGAAGTGCGCGTGTCGAACACCGCTGCTCACCGCTTGTACGCCCGGATGGGTTTCAGCGAAATCGGATTGCGCGAGAGCTACTATCCGGCGCGAAATGGTCGTGAGGACGCGTTAGTGCTGGCTAGAGATCTCTCTCTTCCGAACGAACCGCTGCAGGTCTCTGGATTCCGCTAGCGATCGAGCCCGCGAATTTTTTCAAGCTGCGCGTCGATTTCTTTCAGTGCGGTTTCAAACTCGGTGACACGCCGACGCTCTTCCTCCACGACGTTGTCAGGCGCACGCTCTACGAAATCTGGGTTGGCGAGCTTGTTACGCGCGCGATCAAGGTTTTCGCTGATCTTTTCCTTTTCCTTCGCGAGTCGCTGCTCTTCCGCCTGCTTGTCAATTAGCGAGCCGAAGGGCACAAAAACTTTCAGGTTACCAACCAACGACGTTGCCGAGGCTTCAACAGAAGCACCCGATTCGAGCCAGTCGAGTGTCTCTAGTCCAGCTAGAGATACGACGTAGCTGCTGCTACGTTCAAAGTGCTCCCGGTCGGCGTTCGCACCATCATGGCCGGAGTCATCAACGGGTTGTAGCAATGCTCGCAGTCGCTTTCCGGGAGCGATATCCATCTCACCGCGAATGTTTCGCACACCGGTAGTAACCGCCATCGCCCACGTCACTGTAGCTGTTGCCTGTTGATCGATCCTCTCTGGCTCGGCTTGGGGGTAAGGCTGGGTCATGATGGTATCGCCTTGCTTGCCTGACAGTGGTGCGACGCTTTGCCAAATCTCTTCAGTGATGAAAGGCATGATTGGATGAATCAAACGCAGCAGCGTCTCGAGCACCCGCACAAGCGTTCTGCGCGTACCCCGCATAAACTCTGGGGAACTCGACGGATCGCTGAGTGTCACTTTGGACAGCTCCAGATACCAGCTGCAATACTCGTCCCAGACGAAGCCGTAAAGTACCTGTGCCATCAGATCAAAACGGTACCCTCTTATCGCTGTTTCCACTTGATCTTCCACTTGCTGTAAGCGCGAAACGATCCAGCGATCGGCATCAGTCAATGCGAAATTTTCGTTCTTAAGGCCACAATCATGTCCCTCTGTGTTCATTAACACATAGCGCGCGGCATTCCACAGTTTGTTGCAGAAGTTGCGATTGCCCTGGATGCGCCCTGTGTCGAAGTTAATGCCGCGGCCCTGCGTGGCGAGACTTGCGAAGGTGAAGCGCAGGGCATCGGTGCCGTACGCGGGGATACCGTGGGGAAACTCTTTGCGGGTGGCCTCCGCGATCTTCGGCGCCATGGCCGGCTGCATGAGCCCGGTCGTGCGTTTCTCGACCAGAGTTTCCAGGTCAATGCCGTCGATCAAGTCTAAAGGATCCAGAATATTGCCCTTGGACTTCGACATCTTGTCGCCGTGTGCATCGCGCACGAGGCCGTGTACATAAACCTCGCGGAACGGCACGTCCCCAGCGAACTTAAGCCCCATCATGATCATCCGCGCGACCCAGAAAAAGATAATGTCAAAGCCTGTGACGAGAACGCTCGTGGGATAAAATGTGTTAAGTTCCGGCGTCTGCTGCGGCCAACCGAGTGTTGAAAATGGCCATAACGCCGATGAGAACCAGGTATCCAGAACATCCGGGTCCTGCGTGAGTTGTATGTCCGGCCCTAGTTGGTGCTTCTTGCGTACCTCGGACTCATCGCGCCCCACGAAGACATTGCCGGCCTCGTTGTACCAGGCGGGAATGCGGTGCCCCCACCAGATCTGGCGCGAGATGCACCAATCCTGGATGTTGTGCATCCACTCAAAGTAGGTTTTGGCCCAGTTCTCCGGTACAAATTTAATGTTGCCCTTCTCTACAGCCTCAATCGAGGGCTTCGCTAGCGGCTCTGCACAGACGAACCACTGACCGGTAAGGTATGGTTCAATCACGGCGCCCGTACGGTCGCCGCGTGGCACCTTCAGCTTGTACGGCTCTACCTTTTCTATGAGCCCGGCAGCCTTCAGGTCGTCGACGATTTTTGCCCGCGCCTTAAATCGGTCCAGTCCGCGGTAGGATTTTGGCAGCAGCTCATAAGTGGCTTTTCCTGCGATATCCGTGTCAGCGTGCACTGTCCCGCGCGCGTCGGGTGCGCGATGTCCGAACGTAAAGTCGTCCAGGTCGCTCGCTTTAATACGCGCGTCAGAGGTGAAGATGTTGATCAACCCCTGTAGCGGAATCTGCTTCAATTGAGTGTTATCTTGATGTCGTTGCCACACTTCGTAGTCGTTAAAGTCATGGGCTGGCGTGATCTTTAGGCAGCCGGTGCCAAACTCTCGTTTCACATAGTTATCGGCAATAACGGGAATGTTGCGCTCGGCCAAGGGTAGCCGGACTAAAGAACCCACAAGATGGCCGTAGCGCTCGTCCTCAGGATGCACTGCTACCGCTGCGTCGCCCAACATCGTTTCTGGTCGAGTCGTTGCTACTACGACGTACCCGCTAGCGTCGGTAAGCGGGTACCGCACGTACCAAAGGTGTCCGTCCTCTTCTTCAGATATGACTTCAAGATCCGATACAGCCGTGAGCAATACCGGATCCCAATTAACAAGGCGTTTGCCCCGATAGATCAATCCTTCGTCGTAGAGTCGAACGAATACCTCAGTCACGGCGCCCGACAGATCCGCGTCCATGGTGAATCGTTCTCGCGACCAATCCAGCGACGCGCCCATCCGCCGTAACTGCTGCGTGATCGTACCGCCGGACTGCTCCTTCCACTGCCACACACGTTCGATAAAAGCTTCACGCCCAAGGTCACGGCGGGTCTTACCTTCGGCCTCGAGCATTCGCTCGACTACCATCTGCGTGGCAATACCGGCATGATCCGTCCCTGCTTGCCACAGAGTATTGGCGCCTCGCATGCGGTGATACCGGGTCAGAGCATCCATTAGAGTGTCTTGGAAGGCATGACCCATGTGCAAACTGCCGGTCACGTTGGGTGGTGGGATCATGATGCTGTAGGGCGGACCAACGTTGCTGGGTGCAAAGTAGCCCCCCTTCTCCCACATCCTGTAGAGGCGTTGCTCTAGGCTGTGAGGGTCGTAGGTTCTGTCAAACTTGCTTTCGGCCATTGGCATTTGCGGCCTGACGAAAAAGAACGGGAAAGGTTCGCTCACCTTTCCCGCCCGTCGTGACCGATGTGCTTTACATCAGTTGCGCTAATCCTGCCTCGCATGCTCGGAAACGGTGGAACGCCAGGGCTTGCCTTTGGCGTCAGGCCCTCGTCGGAGCTTGCTAATTGTCCACATCTGACCCCTGTTGTTCCAGCGCTTCACGCAGTAGATACTGCAAACGATCGATAGTTACTGGACTCAATGTGCGTTCGCCACACTTACGTAACTCCATATTAAGTTTCGCGACAACCTGAACGGCTAAGTTGCGCGGGTCGCCACGTGCCTGCTTGCGGGGCGCCTTGCTGCGCTTTGTAACTTTGTCGGCAGGCATTTTCGGTTTGGGAACCGTTTTCTGAGTAACTGTTGCGGCGCCCGGCCGTGTCGTCGCGCGCTCGTTAAGGCTAGGTCCCGCCACCACCTCGTCTAGAATCGGTATGTCTTCCATGCTTGGCGCTTTAGCTGACGGCGAATGTTTGGTACTCCGCGCAGCGTGCTTTGAGTCGAGACTAGGCGGAGGCTTCGCTTTGGGCGGTCGTGATGGCGGTTGCAAATCGGGCTTGGCGAGCGGCGTCGAAGGGCCTTCACGGCGGGAACCCTTATTGGGCGCAAGCGATTGTGTGTCAGGTGGCGCGCCCAGATCTATGAACTCGGACTCAGACGCCTCGGCGTCCGCGTTTTCGGAAAACAATGGACCCGTATTCGATAGCGACAGTGGCTCGCTTGGTATTTGCTGATCCTTTGCCCCAGCCGTCGCGTCGGACCTCACAGAGGTATCTTCATCCTTGGACTTCTGTGTGCCGCGGTCCCCGAAGTCGATGCCGGGCATCTTGAGTGACTCGGACTCGTCTCTCGGTGCCGCGGCTGGCACGCTAGCGTGGCGGCGATCGGGTGTCTCGGTCGACTCGGTGACCGTTTCGGTTGTCGATGCCGAATCCAGGCTGTCCGCAGGGGTCTCGTTCCCGGGTGGCAATTCCTCGCTCCTTATGGAATCTGTCGCGGGTTCCTCCACAGGTGCCGCTACGTCATTCTCTGGAGTTTCTGCACTGTCTTTTTCCGTGAGCCCCTCCGACAGCTGTTCACCACCGGGGACCTCCAATGCATCAAGCAGCGCAGGCTCCTCTGCTGTGTCCTCTGCAAATAAAGAGCTCGTATCTGCAGACCGGGTGCCGATTTCGCTGATATGCTTTTCCGCAAGGTCGTCATCCACTTTACCTTCGCTAGGTTCAGACACGTCCAGCTCAGCCTCGATCCCGCCTTCGATAGGCTCGGAATCGTCCAGCTCGGCGTCGATTTCGCCCTCGATGGGCTGAGACTTCTCAATCTCGCCTTGTATCGGGCCGAACTCGTCCAGCGCCAGCGTTTCAGCGTCTACTGGTGGCAGCTCCAGTGATTCCGCTTCCGGCGCCGTTGGAACGCCACCACTCTCTAAGATTAGTTCGGAATCAGCCAGTTGACGAGCTGCCTGTGGTTCCGGCAGCGTGACCTCTGTTGAACGAGTATCGCCAACATCTTGGTCGGAGGCGGTGAGCTCGTGGGTTTCGATCGGTCGTCGAAGGGTCGGGTCCTCGAAAATAAACGCCTGCTGAATCGGCGGTGGGGCTGACAAGATGTCAATGATCTCAAGCGTTGACGCCTCCATGAAAGCAGGCGCCTCAACCTCATCGAGCACATCCTCGGGTTGCTCGACACCGTCGGCGTCCTTGGCGAGCTCAATGGCGTCAACTTCCTCCTCCACGCCAGCGGATACATCGAGGTCGATCTCGTCAGGCTCCTGAGCGTCCATGTCCAGATCAACGTCTGCGGAGTCGGGCTCGGCTGCAACGTTGGTCTCGTCCGTCGTGATTTCGTCACCCACAGCTCCTTGCTGCTCTATATCCGCTGTCTTCTGGTCCAACCCCTCGAGTGTGATTTCGGCTGGCTGATCCTCGGAGTCTGCGATTGCCCCGGTCTCATTGTCTTCCATGACCGTATCGACGTCAGTCTCAATAACAATGTCTTCTGATTCCTCACTCACCTCGGAGTCAGCAACCGAGGGCACGCCAGAGGCTTCTGTTGATTCGTGCGCGGGCGGAGTAGCCGAAACCTCAGCTTCGACAGACTCGTCGACTGGTTCTGCAGGGATCGCCTGGTCACCTTGCGTTTCACCGAGCTCGTGGTCCAGCAAATCGTTAAGCGAACGCAGCAGTTGGCCAGTATCCAGCGCTTTCGGTGCTGAGCCCGGGAGAGTCGAGGGCGGAGCCTCCGGTGTGTCTATGGTCGCAGGGCTTTCCGTACCCTCCCCGGGCGTGTTCGGAGCGCGCTCGCCGCTGCTAGACCGTGCGCCTTCGAGCTCATGTCGCACCATGTCCTCCAGTGACTTGCGCACCTCCTCAAGCGTGTGCTTGGGGGATGGTTTGTGCCCTTGATTGTCGCCGGTTTCTGTCATCGCAGCACACCAAGACGACG
>JBHICC010000020.1:0-47279 GCA_046759385.1 Acidiferrobacterales bacterium
TAGGTACCTTCTGTTACTGTCGGTCGCGGCTATGTTGGCCGGTCCAACCATTGCCTGGGCATGCCGCGCGGCTGGACCAGACACGCACGTCGGCACACTTCTGTCGGTCGATGCCGAAAAGAAGTCATTCACGATCATGGATGCTGAGGCGCGCAGCCCAATTACCTTCGTGGCAGACGACGCCATCATTAGCGCCCTCAAAGGCGTAACGGGGACCGTCGCGGTGTTACACAAGAAGGTTGACGGTGTACTGCGGGCGATCGACATCCGCTATTGAGACGACCCCAAACGGATCGGCCGAGAGACGTGAGGAACCGACGACTTTCCGCGCCTTTTGTGGGAACTTTTCGCTGGACCTGGCGTCTCAGCTTCGTTAAGCGCGCTTCTATTCAGGGCATTCGCAGTCGCCACGCCCGGAGACTAGACTTCAGATATGACTAGGACCGCTTTCGTATTGTTTGCCGCAGGGCTGATACTCCCGCAGCTCGGTTTCGCCGACCACGAAAACAACGTTGACCTGAAACAAGCGCTCGAGGGTGTTGTTCCAGGAATGAAGCCCGACCACGTCGAGCATTCTCCGATCTCAGGGCTCTACGAGCTAACCTACGGTCCGCACGTTGTCTACGTAACGGGCGACGGCCGCTATTTACTGCGCGGGGATCTAGTCGACCTCAAAGAAGGGCTAAATATCACCGAGCAAAAGCGCCAGCAAGCGCGCCTCAGCGCGCTTAATAAAGTAGATAGAGACAGCATGATCGTATTTGGCCCCGAGAAGGCGAAGTACTCGGTGACGGTCTTCACCGACGTCGAGTGTGGGTACTGCCGCATGTTGCATAAACAGATGAGTGACTATAACAAGCAGGGCATTGCCATTCGTTACCTCGCCTTCCCGCGCGCCGGCATCGGTTCTCGCGCTTATAACACGATGGTCTCAGTGTGGTGTGCGGACGACCCGCGACAGGCGATGACCGATGCCAAGGCCGGTAAATCGGTAACGCCCAAGCAGTGCGCGAATCCCGTTCGCGAGCACTACGAACTAGGGCGGGCTGTCGGCGTGACGGGTACGCCAACGCTCATCCTCAATAATGGTCAAGTGCTGCCGGGCTTTGTCCCGCCGGATCGGCTCGTACAGATGCTTAACGGCGGAACGCGCGGTGCCGCCGCTCGCTAACTAACCCTTTCTTTCCATCTCTCTGCGCGCAAGGCTGAGATCCCTGCGCGTTGATAGCGCCGAATACAAGGCAGCGAACCGTTCACCCAACCTCTGACAGCTCCAGTCCCCATTGGGGCGGCGGAGGGGGAATGGCTGTTTCGCTACCCTCCCATCATCCCGCGATGCATAGGTTGCATGCCAGGTTGGCCATGCGGGCCGAAGCCGTATCCTGGTCCAGCGCGTCCGGGACGGCCATGTCGCCATTGATTGAGCTGTGCACGTTGCTCGTCGGTGAGCACATCGCGTTGACGGTTGCGCGCCGCTACGGTCGTTTCGATCATCTGTCGTCTGAGATCAAAGATCTTGGCGTATACCGCGCCGATCTTTTTCGGGTCCGGCCTATCCGCTCGATAGAGCTCAGAGAGCTTACTCGACTCGTCCATGATCTCGCCCATGATCTTCCACTTCTTCTTACGTAGCTCATCGCGAATCGCATGAATCTTGCTGTGTTGCGCGTTGCTCAAGTCCAGCATCCATACTGGACCGAGGCTGCCGGTCGCACCCATATGCCCCATGCCGGGCCCCATCATGGGCATGTCATACATGCCCCCGAAACCCGCCATGCCGGGGCCCATGTGACCGCCCATCATGCCGGGTCCGCCCATGCCATAGCCCCGACTGTAGCCGGGGCTGCCGCCATGTCCCACAGCGGCGGATATGCCGATAACAACGAAGGCACCCGTAATCAAAGCCAAAACTATTTTCCTGTTCATCACGAGCTCTCCAATGGAACGTTTAACATCAGTTTACTCGTGGTTCCCAGGCGGAATCTTGATCCACGTCAAGCCGAGTTGAAGGAAAGAACAGACAGTCTTTGCGGGATTACGGTCTAGCCGCTGGGTGTACCGCTGGCGGCGTGTGCATTGAGCCAGATCTCGTACACTTCCGGTGGCCATAACACCTGAAACCAGATGATGATGTCATCAATCTGTTCGTCGCTGAGACGACCTTGATAAGCCGGCATGGCCGGCACACCTTTCCGGCTCGCTCCCTTCTTGATCGCCGCTACGATCTCTTCTTTCTTGCGACGCCAGGTATTACCGGTACCGTTCAACGGTGGTGCGGCAACGAACTGACCGGTACCGGCTGTTTGCCAATCTGGGTGTCCCTGCGCCTCGGGCCCGTGGCATTGCAGGCAATGCTCTCTGTAGAGCTGTGCCCCATGCGTAATCCTATCGACCGAGAACTGCTGGCGCGGTAGAGATTTCGCCAGCGGCGGTGCGCTCGGCACCGGTGCGGATGTCGTCGTCTCTAACTCCCGGGGTGGCGCCTGTTCTGCCGCTTTACGCTCGCAGGCCACGACCATAACTACAATCACGATCAATAGCCCGATACGGCCTACGTCGCCCGTTGAAGTGTACGTCATCAACGCTCTACGCCGCGCCCGTCAGACGTTCCAATGCCTCTCGGTATTTCGCCGCCGTTTTCTCGGCGATGTCCGCTGGCAGCTTCGGCGCTGGTGACTTCTTGTCCCAATCCAACGTTTCTAGATAGTCACGCACGAACTGCTTATCGAAACTCGGCGGACTTACGCCGGGTCGGTAGGTGTCCGCAGGCCAAAAACGCGAAGAGTCGGGCGTAAAGAGCTCATCTATTAAAGTAAGCTTTCCGTCATCGTCCACACCGAACTCGAACTTCGTGTCGGCGACAATAATTCCGCGTTCCAACGCATAGCTTGCCGCATCGGCGTACAGCTGCATGCTTACATCTCTCACTTTTGCGGCAAGAGTGTCCCCGACGAGCTCCACGATCGTATCGAAACTGATGTTCTCATCGTGATCGCCGACGGCGGCTTTTGTCGACGGCGTAAAGATCGGTTGTCGCAGCTGGTCGGCCTGGCGCAAGCCGCCAGGCAAGGATATTCCACACACAGCGCCGGTGCGTTGGTAGTCCTTCCAGCCGGCTCCAATGAGGTAGCCGCGAACAATAGCTTCTAGCGGCAACGGCTTCACTTTGCGCACGAGCATCGAGCGGCCCTCTACCTGGCTTCGCTCTACCGGATCCGGTAGCACCTCCTCCAGCGAAAGTTCGTCCGCGAGGTGATTAGCGACGATGTTGCGTGTCCGGTCGAACCAAAACTTGGACACGGCGGTCAGCAGCCGACCTTTTCCCGGTATAGGTGTGGGCAGCACGACATCAAACGCGGAAAGGCGGTCGCTCGCTACCATCAGCAAGTGTGTTTCGCCGATACCGTAAATGTCTCGCACCTTACCGCGATGTGCTAACGGCAAACTTCGCAGTTTCGATTCAAAAAGCGTGTCTGACTTCATTAAGTCAGGGGCGCGTTTCTGTTCTACTTCAAGCATGGATGTAATGTCCCGTTATCGGAGTGCTAATGATACCTGATCACGCGATGCACGACTGCCGCCCTGCCCGAAGCGGGCGTCGGCACAATCAGCTGACTGTTCCGCCTCAAGCGGCCGGATGCTTGCGTGGCGGTAACAGCTTTTCTTTGGCCAGATATTGGTGTAGCTCGCGGGGTGCAAGCTTGCTTAGGTCCTTAGCTAAGGGATGAACCTTGACACCGGTTTTTAGCAACGGATCAATCTCATTGCGCAAGAAGCCTAACATACGTTTTTGGGCTGCGACGATAACGCTCTTGGCTCCACTGTGCTGCACAAGGCGAGCGGCCGCCAGCGCCACGTTCCGCGCGAAACGGCGTTTGAACTCATCGACGTGTTGTGCTCGGTGATCATCATAGCCGTGTGCCTGACCACCGCCCGGTGTACGATTGCGTCCTGTTTTGACATCACTCCATAATTGTCCGGGGTGGCCGTTCTGCTCCGAATTAATCAGCCCTTCGCGTTCCTTCAAATTGGGACCACCCTGCGTTGCCGGTGAATCTACGGGCTCCAAGGTTAAGAAACGGGCTTGGATACCATTAACGAGGACGACGCAGTAATCGCTCATACTGATTCTCCTTGCAGCAGCTCGTTGCGAGCATGAGATGATTTGTCCCCACGACGAGAACCCGCCGGGACACCGGAAGGCTATATATCGATCGGCGTTATTCGCAGTCCAGCGCTGACCGCCAGACATAATCAAACGTGATGACTAAAACAGGCCTGCCGCGATCCGGCCATCAGCTCCTGAAACTGCTCGCCGCTTACGCGGATCAGTTCCTCATGGTCACCCGACTCAAAATAAATCTCAGATTGCGCAGTGAGGCTTTCATCGACAACGGTTTCCATGCCGTAGGCGGCGCCGACGGGCGGTATAGCGCCGAGCTCACAGTCCTGAAACAGACCACCGAGTTCGTTCTCTGTCGCCAACCCGAGATAGCGACGCAAGTAATGATGCAGGGCACCCAAGTCGATTCGATGTGTAGCTGGCAACACGGCCATCATGAATCCATCCTCGTCCTCAAGTACGACGCACTTGGCCAGACAATCGCCGGGTACGTGCGCGGCTGCCGCTGTTTTCATGCTGGAGAGGGTGCGACGATGTGGGATAATGCTGTAGCTTACGTGGTGCTTGCTTAAGTAATCCTTTAATACGGGCGAGATAGCCATAACGAGACCTCCTTTCGCTCTTGCGTGCGAGACCCCCCACCGGTAACACCACCCGGCTCCTGTATGGCCACAGGAGAATTCACATAGTACAGGGTTAGCCGGCCGAAGTCTGGCCCAGCTGGCATTGCGGTAGACGCGTGCCCCCGGCACAGCGTTTTCTCCGATAGAAAACCGTAAGTGCCCAAATCATAATATTCTGAAATTCTACGGCCGTTCTTGTAATGCTGCGTCGCGACAGCTGCCGTGTTAACCGGATCCGCCTAGAATCTGCTGCAGCCTTTCGAACACCATGTCAGCGTAAGCTCGATTTCCCGACACGTTTAGATGCAAACCATCGTCTGCAACAATCGTGGTCGGATTAACGTCGCGGCGCGCCATCAGCGCTGGTAGGTCAACGATCGGTGCATCCAGACGGTGTGCTGTATCTCGGATGAGTAAATTGTAGGGCTCGAAATTTTCCTGGTAGCTTTTTCCATTCCCCTGCGTACCCACAACTGGCCCTAATGTGTGGTTCACAATGAAAACGCATCGGCTCGTGCGTGCTTTGGTAATGCGGTGAAACTCGCACAGGTTCTTCTCGAATTCCCGCAATCCTACCCTTGGTACAGCCGCCCAATCCCGCACGTTCGCGTCGTTAAAACCGAACTGTACAATCACTAAACCCGGCAACAGCGGCAACACATCTGTTTCCAAACGATCGAAGCCGCACGCGGTTGTGTCACCGCCGACGCCGCGGTTATGGACCACGAATTTTCGCGTCGCCGCTTTATCGAGTAGCATCTGCAACAAGGTGGGCCAGCCAAGTTCTGGCGGACAGGTTGCAGCCTCCGTGATCGAATCGCCGAAACAAATGATGTTCATCCTGCCCGTGAGGCGTGAGGGGTAAGACGTGGGGAACAACACATCAAGAAGCCAGCTGTCATTACGTTCTATTTCGCCTCACTCCTCACCCCTTACGTTTGTTTTCTCAGGCCTGTCCCCCGCCGAAGCGCACTCGAGCCGAAGCGATTCTTCACTTTATCGCTCACTGCATCCAATAGCTCTTGTCTTAAACGACTCTCGCCGTCAAAGAGGTCTGTCTGCCCACCATGCTTGCGCTCCAAACCACTGACTCCCATACCCAGCAGTCGCACGCCGACATGGCCCACAGGCAGGTTGGTCTCGAGCAAATTTGTCGCCACTTGCCACAGCTTCTGTGAAGTATCAGTTGGTTCGGGAACTGTGTGTGCACGTGTGATCGTCTTAAAGTCGGCGAAGCGGATCTTTACGTTGATCGTGCGCGCCTGCAAATGGTGACGACGTAACCGCAGACCGACCTGCTCCGTAAGCTGCAGTAGCCATGCTCGCAATACGGCGACATCGGTTAGATCATCCTCAAAGGTCGTTTCATGCGATATCGATTTGGCTTCGTGATCTGGGGTGACAGGACGGTGATCAATACCGCGGGCGAGTCGCCACAGGTGCTCTCCGTTCTTGCCGAAAAGCTCCCGCAGCCGCTGCCGCGACTGGCCACGCAGATCGGCGATGGTGCGCACGCCGATACGTTGCAGCACTGCGGCCGACACCCTGCCCACGCCCCAGAGGCGTGCTATCGGCAGTGGATCTAGGAACTCGCATACACCGTCTCGCGCCACCACGACAAATCCGTCAGGTTTTTGCAGGTCACTGGCGATCTTGGCAAGAAATTTGTTGGGCGCCACACCGACCGACGCAACCAATTGCAACTCACCGGCGATATCCAGCTTGATCTGCCGAGCGATCGTTGCGGATGATCCAAACAAACGCTCACTTTCAGTGACGTCGAGAAAAGCCTCATCTAGCGAGAGCGGTTCTACCAAGGGCGTATAGCGGTAAAAAATCTCGCGTATCTGGCGTGACACCTGGGCGTAGTAAGGGTGTCGCGGGGAGAGGAACAGCGCGTGACGACACAACCGTCGAGCGGTAGCTGCCGGCATCGCGCTGTGTATTCCATACTTGCGCGCTTCGTAGTTGGCCGCCGCCACCACGCCCCGCCCTTCTGGGTTACCCCCAACTACTAGTGGCTGGCCACGTAGTCGCGGACAGTCGCGCTCCTCGATCGAGGTATAGAACGCATCCATGTCAATATGAACAATCATGACAGCGCACCGTTGCTCGCACCCGGATCGTGTAGTATCGCTCCGGAGCAATCGCGAGTTCCAGCGAAAACCTTTGCCCGGCTTTTCAACGCCTTAACACTGGACCCTGGACTTGCCCGGTCATTCTCAGATAAATTTTGTTTTTCCACCGAACAGCCCATTGCAAGACCGTTTTCGAGTTATGGAACGGTAACTCAGCGAGACTTCACCTAACGGAGGACTACGCCAGATGAGCAAACAAGAGCTCGAAACCATTGCCGGTGCTATGGTCGCTCCTGGTAAAGGCATCCTCGCGATGGACGAGAGCACGCCTACCTGTAAGAGCCGGTTCGAAAAAATGGGCATCCCGTGCACCGAAGAGAATCGCCGTTCGTACCGGGACCTGCTAGTGACAACCGAGAACCTGTCGGAGTTCATTGGTGCGGCGATCTTGTTCGATGAAACGATCCGTCAAACCACTTTGAGCGGCACGCCCTTTGCAACTTACCTCGCCAAAGTTGGTACGGTCCCGGGCATCAAGGTCGATAAGGGCGCGAAAGATTTGGCGGCCCATCCTGGAGAAAAGGTGACAGAAGGGTTGGATGGTTTACGCGATCGATTGGCGGAGTACAGAGAGATGGGGGCCCGTTTTACTAAGTGGCGCGCAGTCATCACAATCGGTGATGATATTCCCAGTCGAGGTTGTATCGAGGCCAATGCGCATGCGCTTGCCCGTTACGCGGGATTGGCACAGGAAGCAGGGCTAGTGCCTATCGTCGAACCCGAAGTACTAATCAACGGCGATCACACCATTGAACGTTCCTATGAAGTCGCCGAAGCTACCCTGTACACGGTATTTGACGAGCTCGTAAGCCAACGCATCTATCTTGAAGGTATGATCCTCAAACCGAGCATGGTCATATCTGGGCTGGACTGTCCGAACCGAGCGGGGATAACCGAGGTTGCCGAGCAAACGGTGCGCTGTTTGCTAAACACGGTGCCGGCGGCAGTGCCTGGCATTGCGTTTCTGTCGGGTGGACAGAGCAATGAGGAGGCAACGGCTCACCTCAATGCCATGCATAATCTTGGTCGTAGTCTACCGTGGAGGCTAACCTTCTCGTACGCGCGCGCGTTACAACAACCGGCGATGGATGCGTGGAAGGGCGATGCTAAGAACGTGACAGCAGCGCAGACGGCGCTGTACCACCGAGCCAAGCTCAACGGCGCGGCATCGCTTGGACGCTACTCGGAGGCGATGGAGAAAGAAGCGGCGTAAGCGCTACAAGCAAAAGTGAGGTGTAAGGAGTGAGGGGAGTGAGGGGTGAGGCGTGCCTTGTCACAACTCGCGGCTGACTTCTCACGCATCGTTATTATCCAGACCCCTCTAACGTCCCACTGACGCGTACGATCTTCATGCTGTTCGTACCGCCAGGTTCGTGCAGCGGCTCACCCATGGTGAGAACGACCAAGTCACCCTCGCGCACAGCACCACGGCCGCGCAACTCGTGCACGGCTTGCGCCATGATCTGCGCCGGATCGTTGGAGGTATAGTCAAACGGTGCAGGATACACGCCCCGGTAAAGCGTTACCTTTCGCCGCGTCGCCTCGTAGCGCGTCATCGCGTAGATGGGCACCAAGGTGCTAACGCGCGACATCCAAAGCGCCGTCGCTCCGGATTCTGTCAGCGCCGCGATTGCGCGCACCGATAGATGGTTGGCGCTGTACATGACCGCCATCGCGATCGCTTGATCGATCCGCTCGAACTTGAGATTTCGACGCTCGCGGAACAGCTGCGATTCCTGCTCCTCCTCAGCAACGCGACATACGCGGTCCATGGCCGAGACTGCAGCCACCGGGTATCTTCCCGCCGCGGTCTCTGCTGAAAGCATAACGGCATCGGTACCATCCAATACAGCATTGGCGACGTCAGACACCTCGGCGCGCGTCGGAATCGTGCTGTCAATCATCGATTCCATCATCTGTGTGGCCGTGATGACGACTTTGTTACGTTTTCGGGTCTCGCGAATGATGCGCTTCTGAATCGGCGGCAGCACCGCGTCTCCGATCTCAACGCCGAGATCACCGCGGGCAAGCATCACCGCATCGGAGGCGTCGATGATTTCGTCGATGGCATCGACTGCTTCCGCCCGTTCGATTTTGGCGACAATCCCACCGCGGCCGCCCGCAGCGCTGTACAGCTCTCGAGCTTCTTTTATATCAGCCGCTGAACGTGGAAACGAGATGGCTAGGTAGTCAGCCTCAATCTCTACAGCCGTTTGAATATCGTTGCGGTCCTTGTCAGTTAGCGCGTTCGCTGACAGCCCGCCTCCTTGCCGATTGATGCCCTTACTACTCTTGAGCCCACCGCCACTGACGACGCGACAGATGATATCCGGTCCTTGCACCTGATCTACCCAAAGCGCGATGCGTCCATCGTCGAGCAGCAAGGTATCGCCACGCGCGACGTCTTCGCCAAGACTCTTGTAGGTCACACCTACACGCTCCTGAGTACCCGCATCCAGTGGCATCTCCGTATTGAGAACAAACGAATCACCCTCCTGTAAACTGACCACGTTGTCTTGGAGCTTCCCGATTCGGATCTTGGGCCCTTGCAAGTCGACGAGAACGCCGACATGACGATTGTGTTCGCGCGCGTGCCGACGTACGGCCTCCGCACGTTGCCGGTGCACGTCCGTATCGCCGTGCGAAAAGTTAAGCCGCGCGACGTCGATACCTGCTTCGATTAGCTTTGAAAGCACTTTCGGGTCATCCGTCGATGGCCCAAGGGTGGCGATTATCTTTGTTCGTCGTAACATTTCTTCAGGGGTAAGATGCGTGACACCCTACGATTTCGCTCGTTCCTCGAGTATAGCAACGGCAGGTAGCTTTTTTCCTTCCAGGAACTCGAGAAACGCGCCGCCGCCCGTGGAGATATAAGAGACTTTGTCTGCAATCTTGTACTTAGCAATGGCCGCGAGGGTGTCACCGCCACCGGCGATGGAGAACGCTGGGCTTTCAGCGATTGCGAGCGCCAAGCGCCGTGTGCCATCAGCAAACTGATCGAACTCGAACACGCCAACGGGGCCATTCCAGATGATCGTGGCGGCACCTTTAACGATTTCTTCAAAGACGGCGGCAGTGTCAGGACCGACGTCCAATATCATATCGTCGTCGGCGACCTCATCGATTCGCTTGAGCTCAGTCGGACTGTCTGCAGCCAATGCCTTGCCGCACACCACGTCTACTGGCACTGGGATGTCCCCACCGCGTTCTCGCGCGAGCCTGATCAGTCGTCTCGCTTCGGGCACGAGATCAGGCTCGTAGAGAGACCTGCCGGCGTTTTGTCCAGCGGCGGCAATAAACGTATTAGCAATGCCGCCGCCGACGATCAACCGATCGACCTTGCTGATCAGTTGCTCTAGCGCCTGGAGCTTGCCGGACACTTTAGCGCCGCCGACGATCGCGACCATGGGCCGAGCCGGATCTTCTAGCGCGCGGCCGAGCGCCTCGAGCTCCGCCACTAGTAGCGGACCTGCCGAGGCGACCGGTGCGTACGCGGCGACAGCGTGGGTCGACGCCTGCGCGCGGTGTGCGGTGCCGAACGCGTCCATAACATAGATGTCGCACAAGTCCGCCATCCTTCGAGCAAGCCTGGCATCGTCTTTCTTTTCGCCTTTGTTGAAACGTACGTTCTCAAGCAACACCACATCGCCGCCGGCCAGCTCGACATCTGCCGCGAGCCAGTCCTTTACGAACGTTACGTCACGCCTTAACAGGCCTGACAAATGCTTGGCTACCGGTGCGAGCGAAAACCTCTCGTCGTATACGCCTTCCCCGGGTCGGCCGAGGTGCGACATCAGCATAACCTTGGCGCCGGCGTTCATCGCGTGCTCTATCGTGGGCAGCGACGCACGGATGCGCGTGTCGTCTGTTACCACCCCATCTCTTAGAGGCACGTTTAGATCTTCGCGTATGAGCACGCGTTTCCCTGCGAGATCAAGCTCGGTCATCTTTATTACAGACATTTTTCCAACTCTCAAAACTACTCAACCCAAAGGCCGCTCCTGTGTGTCTCGACAACTGCTCCTGCGTTGTCCTACCTCCCTACATCCATGTAGGTCGCCTACACTCGCGATGCACAGGGATGTGCGAGTGCCGCTGAAGGCAGGATGCCGATATGCGGCCGGCATTTGTGCGTTCCTGCACTTCACGCCAAGGCGCAAAGAACACAAAGGATTTTTTAGCACACAAAAACCTTTGCGCCTTCGCGCCTCTGCGTTGGGCGGTCTTAACGTGCGTTCATGAAGGTGACGGTGGTATCCAGCATCCGGTTGGAAAAACCCCATTCATTGTCGTACCAGGAAATCACCTTAACCAATTTACCGTCGATGACCTTCGTTAGGTTGGCATCGTAGATGGAGGACGCCGGGTTGTGGTTGAAATCCATGGAAACGAGAGGGTCGTCGTTGTAAGCGACTATGCCCTTGAGCCCGCCCTCGGAGGCTTCCCTCATGATGGCGTCTATCTCGTCCTTGTTGGTGTCACGGGCGGCAACAAACGTGAGATCAACTACGGATACGTTTACCGTCGGCACGCGCATGGCGAAACCGTCGAGCTTACCGTTGAGCTCGGGTAACACCAGGCCTACCGCCGCTGCGGCACCAGTCTTAGTTGGGATCTGCGACATTGTAGCGGAACGCGCACGCCGCAGATCTGGATGATAGACGTCAATAAGCACCTGGTCGTTTGTGTAGGCGTGAATCGTGGTCATTAAACCGTGTACCACACCGATGCTTTCGTGCAAGGGCTTGACCAACGGGGCGAGACAGTTCGTAGTACACGACGCATTGGAAATGACGGTGTCCGTGTTTTTGAGTACGTTGTCGTTTACACCGTAGACAATGGTCGCATCTACATCCTTGCCGCCCGGCGCCGATATGATGACCTTTTTCGCCCCTGCCTGCAGATGTGCGCTGGCTTTATCCTTACTCGTGAAAAGACCCGTGCATTCCATGACCAGATCGACCCCGAGGCTACTCCACGGCAGTTGTGTGGGGTCGCGTTCAGAAACCACCCGTATTTTGTCCCCATTCACGACCAGCTCATCGGCTTCGATATTTACGTCGCCCGAAAAACGGCCGTGGACGCTATCGTAACGGGTCAAATGCGCATTGGTTTCGGCGTCGCAGAGATCGTTGATCGCGACAATCTGAATCTCATCCGTACGGCCGCTTTCATACAATGCGCGGAGTATGTTGCGCCCAATGCGCCCGTAACCATTGATGCCTACCTTGATTGCCATTTACAGCCTCCGATTCTGTAAGTAAACACCGCTAACTGTGAATCACGATTCGTGAGTGGTGATGTTTCGCGACTAACGCTTAACGACTCATGATCTCCGCTCAGCAAGAACGCTCTCGACTGTACGGGCGACATTCTCCGCGGTGAAACCGAGATACTCGAACACCGCCTTCGCCGGCGCCGATTCGCCGAAGCGATCGATACCCACCACAGCCCCGTCGAGTCCTACATAGCGCCGCCAAAAATCCGTTACGCCAGCTTCCACGGCAACACGCGCGACGATATCGGCGGGCAGCACAGACTTGCGGTACGCCACGTCTTGAGTATCAAAAACGTTGGTACAAGGCATGGACACAACGCGTGCTGGTATGCCTTTGTCTGCTAATAGCGTCTGCGCTTCGACTGCCAGACCAATCTCAGAACCGGTGGCAATAAGGATCGCTTGCGGCTTTCCACCCGGTGCCTCGCGCAACACGTAGCCACCGCGCGCTATCGACTCCATGGTCTCTTGGTCGCGCGACTGAAACGGCAGGCTCTGCCGCGTGAAGACCAGGCTTGCCGGGCCGTCGCGCCGCTCGATCGCCGCTTTCCAGGCCATGGCCGACTCGACGATGTCACACGGGCGCCATACCCACATGTTGGGGATCATCCGTAGTGAGGCGAGATGTTCGACCGGCTGATGAGTCGGCCCATCCTCGCCCAAGCCGACCGAGTCGTGCGTGTACACAAAGATGCTGTGTGCGGGAATCAATGCGGACATGCGCACGGCGTTGCGAGCATAGTCAGAGAACACCAGAAACGTACCCCCGTAAGGAATAAAGCCGCCATGCAGCGCAAGGCCATTGAGGATAGCCGACATGCCAAACTCGCGAACGCCAAAGTAAATGTAATTTCCGTCGGGCTCCGCTTTGCTGATCGGCCGCGACCCTTTCCAGTCGGTATTGTTTGAACCGGTCAAGTCGGCAGAACCTCCGATAAGCTCTGGCAGCAGTGGTGCGTAACCGTTTAGCGTCGCCTGCGAGGCCTTGCGTGTGGCCATGGACTCGCTCTGCGCCGCGACTTCACGGATAAAATCGATGGACTTCTGCTCCCAGTCCGCAGGCAGCTCGCCTTTCATTCGGCGTTCGAACTCAGCTGCGAGCTCCGAATGATTTTGCCGATACAGATCGAAGTGCTGAAGCCATTGTTGTTCCTGGTCTGCACCTCGAGCGCGTGCATCCCAGCCCGCATAGATCTCGGGCGGAATGATGAAAGGTTCGTACTTCCATCTCAGGTTCTCACGCGCGGCCGCGACTTCCTCGTCACCGAGCGGAGCCCCATGGGACTGATGGGTTCCCGCCGCGTTGGGGGCGCCGAATGCGATCGTCGTCTTACAATCAATCAGACTTGGTCGGTCATTCACCGATCGTGCCTCCTTGATCGCTTCGCTTATTGCCTCGGGGTTGTGGCCATCTACATCGGGTATTACATGCCAGTGGTAGGCCTCGAACCGTTTCGGCGTGTCGTCTGTGAACCACCCTTCGACTTTGCCGTCGATGGAAATACCGTTGTTGTCGTAGAAGACGATAAGCTTTCCGAGACCCAAGGTGCCTGCTAGTGAACACGCTTCGTGAGACACACCCTCCATTAGACAGCCGTCACCGGCGAACACGTAAGTGTGGTGATCGATAATATTGTGCTCTTCCCGATTAAACACCGCGGCCAACACTTTCTCGGCGATGGCCATGCCGACGGCGTTAGCTAATCCCTGGCCCAATGGGCCGGTCGTGGTTTCGATCCCAGGTGTGATGCCGTACTCGGGATGTCCCGGTGTCTTGGAATGCAACTGCCGAAAGTTCTTCAGCTCCTCCATGGGCATGTCGTAACCCGTGAGATGCAACAGGCTGTAAAGCAACATCGAGCCGTGTCCGTTGGAAATGACAAAGCGGTCACGATTGAACCACTTCGGATTAGTCGGATTGTGTCGCAAGTAGTCGTTCCACAGTACCTCGGCGATGTCGGCCATACCCATGGGCATACCTGGATGGCCGGATTTCGCTTTTTGAACCGCGTCCATACTCAACGCGCGAATGGCGTTAGCGAGTTCACGTCGGTTCGGCACCGCATCCTGGGCCTTTACAGACATGAGTGTGTCCTCAGGTTAAGCATTGATTATCCAAGCACCGGCATGATCCGCGGGAAGCACGTGAAGTCGAGGTGATGTTACGTCCCGCCTTTCCACTTGATGGAGCAACCCATGCTCGCGATCTGCTCGGCGGGCCCTTGGCCAGTTTCGGCCACAAGCTTCATGGCCTGAAAAAGCTCTCGCTCCGCCCCCGGCACGAGTTCCGTGCGGCTCGCGTCTAGTCGTCCCCGATACTGCAGCTTTAGATCGGCGCTATAGCCGAAGAAATCGGGCGTGCACACGGCGCCGTACACTTTCGCTACTTCTTGGGTCTCATCGAGAACGTATGGGAACGGAAAATCGTACGCCTTTGCCACGTTCTTCATGTTCTCGAACGAGTCCTCCGGATAATCCGTAGGGTCGTTAGACATGATACCGATACTGCCGATGCCGTACTGCATCAGCTCACGCGCATCGCGCACGATGCGCTCGCGCACAGCCTTCACATAGGGACAGTGGTTACAGATAAACATAACCAGAAGACCGTTCGCACCCCTGGCTTTCGATAAGGTCCAAGTCACGCCATCCACACCGGTTAGGGAAAAATCCGGTGCGGGCTGGCCAAGATCAGCAACAGGTGTTTCGGTGCGTGCCATGACGCGCTCTCCGTAAGCCCGCAACGGCTAGGCTCGCGGGCAGGACGCGGCGATTGCCAGTTCGGGGCTTGCGATTATCGCACGTTCCAGCCGCCATCGTTAACAGGACCGGTCACCAACAAAACGCGGCTGTAACCCAGTAGACAAGCGACACTGCTGCCGACGCCACTTGCCTCTATCCCGAAGCAACTTGTATCTTGGTGCCATGGATAACAACACCATGGTGCGCCGCGACTTAAGCGTTGTTTGGCACCCGTGCACGCAAATGCGGGACCACGAATCATTCCCGCCTATCGCGATCCGACGTGGTCAGGGTGTGTGGCTGGAGGATTATGAAGGTAAGCGATATCTCGACGCCATCAGCTCATGGTGGGTCAATTTGTTCGGACATGCCAATCCCCGGATCAACGCTGCCATTGAGACTCAAGCAAGCCAGCTTGAGCACGTCATTCTCGCTGGCTTCACCCACGAACCCGTGATCGCATTGTCCGAACGACTCGTCAATCTCACACCGACTGGCCTTGACCGCTGCTTCTATGCGGATTGCGGCTCCGCGGCGGTCGAGATCGCACTCAAAATGAGCTTCCACTATTGGCGCAACCGCGGTCATAAGAATAAGACCCAGTTCATTAACCTTAGCAATAGTTATCATGGCGAGACCCTGGGGGCGTTGTCGGTTGGCGACGTTGCGCTCTACAAGGAAACATACGAGCCATTACTGCTAAAGAGCATCACGGTGCAGTCGCCGGATTGTTATCAACGCGAGCCCGGCAGCAGCTGGGAGGAGCACTGCAGGCGCATGTTCGTACACATGGAGTGGGCATTGGAACGACACGCGGAAGATATATGTGCGGTCATTGTCGAGCCGTTAGTGCAATGCGCGGGCTATATGCGCATGTATCACCCGGTGTACCTGAGCCTATTGCGACAAGCATGCGATAAGTACAACGTGCACCTGATCGCGGACGAGATCGCCGTTGGGTTCGGCCGCACGGGCACCCTGTTCGCTTGTGAACAGGCGGGGATCCGTCCTGACCTTCTGTGTCTGGGTAAAGGACTGACCGGTGGTTACTTACCGCTTTCTGTTTGTCTTACCACTGACGAAGTGTATGCGGCTTTCTACGCAGATTATGCTGAGCTCAGGGCCTTCTTGCATTCGCACAGTTACACTGGGAATCCGCTCGCCTGTGCCGCCGCTCTGGCGACGTTGGATATCTTTGAGCACGACGGTGTGTTGGCCCAGAACCGAACCTTAGCAACACACATGGCGCAAGCTTGCGCGCGCTTCGACGTCCACGCTCATGTCGGCGATGTGAGACAGACGGGCATGATCCTGGCACTGGAGATGGTCGCCGACAAGTCGACAAAAGCGGCGTTTCCTTGGCAGCAACGCCGAGGCCTGCGCGTTTACCAATACGCGCTCGGCAAAGGGGCGTTGCTACGACCCCTCGGTAACGTGATCTATTTCATGCCGCCGTACGTCATCACGCCCGACGAGATCGACATGCTCGCAGATATCGCATGGGAGGGAATAACTCTCGCTACTTCGTGAGTCACGAAATGCAAAGTCGAAACTTCGACTAAGTCTTACGGCTCACGGTTCACGGCCGACGGATCACGGATAAAATGCTTCTTTTAACGCGTCGAAGCTGGGAATCAGAAGTGTCCGTTCCCGCAGTCTGACGGTTGCCGCGACATAGGCACTCTCAACCTCGCCGGTTGAGCTTGGTGCAAGGCCTGAGCTTTCGTCGACTACGCGTGGAAAAGGTTCCTTGCTGCTGAGCACACCAAAGAAGTCTGCCTCACCCGTGCCTGGGAGTGGGTAGAACACGACGATCTTAGAACGTGGCCCAGGTGTCGCCGCGATGCCGGTCAGTAGCGTATCGAACGAGACCACCGCAATCGCTTTGGTCCGCCACCCAAACACGCCGAGCACCCAGTGCGGAGCCAGGGGCAACGGGGCAGGTTCAGTGTAAGTAACGACCTCGGCTACCGTTGCACTCGGCACCAGGATTGGGAACCGTGCCGCTGGAATCTCGACTAAGTGAACGCTCGCTTCGGGTTGGCGGGCCACGCAATTAGCCTCCGAGACTCGTCAAATACGCTATCAGCGCCGCTGGCTCAAGAACCAGCACCACCTGCGATCCGCGAACCCAAGCTCCGGCAAAAAGGTGCCCGGCACCGGTGGGGGCCGGTCCCACCGGCGTAAAACTGGTGACTTCCGCTTCCTCCTCCGACAGCATTTGCGCGTTTCCTACTAATAACCCCACGGGCTGCGGCCGGGCGTCAAGAAAGATCGCGCTTTCCCACTCGCATTGCCGGGTGACACGCAGATCCTGATCGAGCGGGTAAGCAGGCCAACGTACCTCGCCCTGCGAATGCCAGGCGCCCACGTTTCCGGTTTCGCCGCTATTGAGCGTGAGATTTTGACGCTGCTCGATGGTAAGACTGGCGCTGCTGGTGAGGAGGTAGTGTGCACCCCCGAGGCGCAGACGCAGATATTGGCTGGAATCTTTCAACGTTGGCTCCGGATGGTGAGATGAGGTCGCTGTACGACGCGTCCAGCCGTGGTCCCGGCGTTAGTGAACGGTTTGTTCTGGCAGCAAGCTCTGTATGTTGTCGAATAGTTCATCTTCTTGATAGGGCTTGCTCATGTAGCTGTTTACACCGAGACCAAAAGCACGCTTTCTGTGTTTTTCGCCCGCCCGCGACGTGATAATAATAATCGGGATATGCCTAAACCTAGAATCCCCCTTTATCCGACTCGTTAACTCGTATCCGTCCATTCTCGGCATCTCAATGTCAACGAGCATAACGTCCACGACGTGGTCTTGGAGCTGTTCTAACGCATCGACGCCGTCTTTGGCTGTAAGCACTTCCAACCCGCGTTTTTGCAAATGTCGACCGGTGACCTTCCGCACTGTTAGGGAATCATCCACTACCATAACCACTGGCCGGCGTTTCGCCTTTTCTTGCTCGGCTGCCGGCGTAACGCGTTCAACGTGCAGTGCTTCGTCCGTCAACCATAATCCGCCGACATCGAGAATCAGAACCACAGTTCCGTCGCCCAAGACCGTCGCCCCCGCGACCCCCTTCAGCTCGCTGAGCTGCGGCCCTAGGGGCTTTACGACAATCTCTCGAGTGGTTAACAAACCATCGACCTGGATTGCCACTTCTCGCGTCCCGATCTTTGCCAGCAGCACCGGCACCTTACCGCCGTTGTGATGTGCGGTGGGAATACCCAGGCGCGCACCCACATCCATGAATGAATAAATTTGATCGTTAAAGTTCAACAGCGGGTTCTTGCCCATCGAGACATTCAGCTGATCTGTGGGCACCTCGATAATGTTCACAATCGCTGACAAAGGTATGGCGAACCGCTGATCACCGACGTTGACCAGCAGCGCCTGTGTCACCGAGAGCGTCACCGGCAAGTGAATTGTGAAGGTTGTACCTTCTCCGGCAGTCGTGCTTACGGCCATATTGCCGCCGAGCTGTTTGACTTCGTTTTCCACCACATCCATGCCGACACCGCGCCCGGACAAATGCGTCACCTCGCTTGCCGTCGAAAAGCCTGCGACGAGTATGAACTGAATTAGCTCGTTGTCGGACAGATCCTTGTCCTCGGAGACCAGCTCGTGCTCGATCGCGCGACGGCGAATCGCGTCGATATCGAGACCGGCGCCATCATCGGAGAAGCTGATCGCGATCTCTGTACCTTCCTGACGCGTATCGATCGTAACGGTACCGACCGGGGGTTTTCCTAAGCGACGTCGCTCCTCCTCGCCCTCGATACCGTGATCAAGCGCGTTGCGGATCATATGCTCGAACGGGCCCATCATGCGTTCAAGCACGTTGCGGTCGACGTCGACGTCCTGTCCGGTGATACGTAGGTCGACGCGTTTGCCAAGCTCGCGCGTGGTCTGGCGCGTAATGTGCCTCAGTCTGGCGGCTTGTGTGGAGAAAGCGATCATGCGCGTGCGCATGAGCCCTTCTTGCAGACTCGTATTGATACGCGCTTGCTGCTGGAGCACAGTTTCAGCTTCGCCGGCAAAGGCGTGTAAGCTGCCCTCTATGGTGCTGAGGTCGTGCAGGCTTTCGGTCAAGCTGCGTGATAGCTGCTGCAATCGCGAGAAGCGATCGAGCTCCAAGGGGTCGAAACCCGAGCTCGAGTCGCCCTCGGCTGTCTGCTCAGTGCGATAAAGAATTGCCGATTCGGATTGAATCTCCAGCTCGCGAAGCTGGTCGCGAAAGCGCGACACGTTCCTGTTGAGTTCCCCCAGATTGTCGCGGAATCCGTACACCTGCTGTTCCATACGCGCACGCGAGATACTGACTTCGCCGGCATCGTTCACAAGATCGGTCAAAACGCTTGTACGCACCCTGACCTGACCACGACGGTCTCGCCGCTGGCGGATCGGATCGGCATCGTCTTCATCGCGACTTCGACGATCGGCCATGAGCTCGGGTTCACTTTCATCTCCCGCTTCCACATCCTTGCTCACGGCGTCATTCTCCGCTTGCTCCGTCGATGATGTAGGCTCGGCGCCCGCGCTTATCTTGTTCTGCGACACCGCCTGCACCGCCTTGTCAAGCGGTTCGCCGGCCAAGGCGCGCGCGAGCTTGGCACTAAGAGCGTCCACACTCGAGAGCGGCCGTGCTTGGCGAATCTCGTCAATCAACGTGACCAAGACATCATGAACTTCATCCAACAGGTCGAATAACCCTGAGCTTGGCGCAAGGCGGTTGTCCTCAACACGTTTAACCAGATCTTCGGTCGTATGCGCAAGATTGCCGACGACCATCGCACTCGCCATACGCGCACCGCCTTTTAATGTATGAAGGCCACGCTTGAGGTCCTCGAGCGCTTGCGCATCGTTCTGATCGCCGCGCCAGTGGCGCAGCGCCTCCTCGATCGTGGCCAACAGGTCGGTGGCCTCCTCGAGGAATACGTCCACCAGCTCGGGATCGATGTCTTCTTCTAACCTGGCGCCACGTGTGACGCTCGGAGGCGAAACTGCCGGCGGTGGAGGCGATGGCTCCGATACGGGCTCAGCCGCTGTGGCCTCCTGCTCGGGCTCGGCTGGCTCCGCCGCTCGCTGCTCGACAACCTCGGGCTTCGGTAACTGATCAGCCTCACGCTGTATGCGCGTGACAAGCTCGGCGAGCCGACTGCGTATTTCACTACTGGAACCGACGTCATCGGTTAGCAACTGTACGGCGGTTGCGCAGCATTGCATGAGCTCGTCGAGCAAAGCCAAGTGCCTCTCTTCAAGTGGCAAATTCAACTCTTCCATCGCCTCGAGCAGATGCTCCATTTCAGCGCTGGCCTCCGACATCGGATGTATACCGACCGATCGGGCACTGCCGCGCAACGTATGGGTCGCACGCAATAAAGCGTGCGTAACCATGCATGCGCCACCGGACTGCCGGCAACCCTCGATCTCGTGCGCGATCGTATCCAAATGCCCCTGAGCCTCACCCGTAAAGATATTCAACAAGGTCGGTTCTAGCTTCGGAAACGCCTCCTCGGCCTCTGCGGGGCGCGATTCAGCGGGCGGCATCGACGATGCTGGCTCCTCCGCGGGCTGTTCCGAGGACGCAACCGACACAGGCTCGCCGTTGGCGATTGCGTCTGCGCGCTCGCGCAACGCCTCGATATCAGCGCCCGGCGCAGGGGCCCCTTCGAGCTGTGCGATCAAGTCGGGGAGCACCTCTTTAACGTCGGTCACTGCGGCGAACAGCGCCTCCGACGGAGGGATCTTGCTATCCCGTACCTTGTTCAACATGTTCTCGATCGCCCACGCGAGCTCACCAATTGTGGACGCACCGACCATACGACCGCTGCCCTTTAAGGTGTGAAAGCCGCGTCGAACTTCCGCCAGCGCCTTTTCATTGTCTGAGTTATCGCGCCACTTCGGAAATTCGCTGTTGATAGCCTCCAAAACCTCACGCGCCTCCTCGATAAAAATCTCCAGCATCTCCGGATCGACGTCATCGGGAAGCGCGGCCGCGGGTCGCGTAGGCGCGGGGGCTGGTGCGGTTTCAACGGCTGGTGCCGCGGCCTCGGCCTCCGCTGGCGCAGCCGGCGCACTGGCCGGCACGGGCTGTGTGGGCGGCGGCGTGACGTCGGCCACCGGTGGTTGTGGTGCGGCCGCTTGCGGCGCGGGCTCTGGCGTTGACGGCGCCGACACCGGCTCTGCGGCCACGCGCTCAGTCACTGGCTCTACTTTGGGCGGCGGCTCGGGCGCAGGCTCAGCGCCGTGCTCGACCATGATAGGTTCTTCAACGATCGGTTCACTAGCAGGTGGAGTGACCGGCGGCGGCGCGGCGGAGACCGTCTCCGTGCCGCCTAGATGTTGACTCACCAAGGTTGCCAGTGCCTCGATCGAGCGCGCCACGGTCTCGCGAATCTCATCTGTAAGCTGGGCCGGATCCTCAGCAACGATAGCGAGCAAGGCACCAGTCTCCAGACTGATTCGCTCGATGCGCTCGTGGCCCTGTATGCGCGCGATCGTGGCAAGCTGCTCGAGATTCTGTTGCACGCCAACAGCGAGCTCCCCTTCCGCTGGGCCCTCTAACCACCTGGCCACCTGTTCCTGAGCACTGTCGATCAAACCGATCGCATCTACATCGCCAAGCTCGGCCGCACTCACGGCAAGCCCCATATCATTTATGGCCGCTTCCATCAGATCGTCGATGTCGCGTCGGCCCGCCTGCAGCCCCTCGGCATGCGCCGACAAGGTGCCGATACACACGGCAAGCGCATCTAGAACTACCGGGCTCGGCGTGACCTGCCCCGTACGAATCTGCTCAACTCGCTCACGGATGACCTCGGCTAACCGCAACGCCTGCTCTTGCTCTTCGCCGAGAATCTGCAGTGCTCCTTGGACTTGACTCAAGTGGGCGGAAATATCTTCAAGGTGCGCAGGGTTGCTGGCGTCCGCGGCGAAGGCCTCAACAGCCTCTTCGACGTTAGTGAGTGTGGCGCGCATCTCTTCCGCGACCACACTGACAAGCTCACCAAACTCACCTTCGCTGACTTCCGCCACCTCGATGCCGCTGGTGTCAGGAACACCTTCATCGTCAGCGCTAAGCAGGCCACGTAGGGCCTGCGTCCAGTCCTCGAGCTGCTTCTTCCAGCTTGGCGCCCATATGTCGCGTGAGCAGTGCTCGACTAACAGCAGCGCGTGTGCCATTCGCATTGACGCGTTTTCCGATGGCTCGAGTTTGCCCTCAACGACCGCCGTAGTGACCACGCGCAGCTGATCGACGAGCTCTTTAAGGCTCGGAATCCCGAGTAGATCCATCGTGCCCGCCATCTTACGTAGCATCTCAAGCAACGGCTCGATTGAATCGACATCTTCTCGGTCAGGATCGAAGTAGCCGGAGAGTAGCTCTTGGGCTTCTTTGACCTCCTCACCCAACGCCGTCGATACGGATCGGATCGTTTCAGGCTCGGGCAGTGTGATCGTGTCGGTGCTCTCATCGGCGACGACGCCGAGCATGCCTTCGAGCCCAAACGCATGCTTGAGTTGGGCAACCCTGGATCGATCAGACCTGGCTGCACCGAGCTGGTACAGCATCAGTTTGACGAGCGCCTCGGAGCTGTTGCGCAGCACGCTCTTGTCCGCGCGGTCAATAAGCTTCTTGATCTGTTGATCCAGCCGCGCGACGAGCTTCTTGCGGTCATTGCTTAGCTCAAGTCCACCGGGTGCCAGCGCTTCGAGCAGTCCGCCAGCGACCCAGAACAGCTGCTCTAGAACGCCAACAGGTGCCTTGCGTTCAAGCTCCTCTACGGCACTAGAGATCGACGCCAACGCATGAGCATCGTTACTGTCGCGTAGCCAGCTGAGTAACGCGGCCTGAAGATTAGGTCGAAGCCTTTGCGCTAACTGCGCGTACTCGTCCTCAGTAAGTTGCGCGTCATCATCCTCTCTCGGGGGTGGCCTAACGGAAAGATCAGGGACGAAAAGCTCTTCATCGGAAACAGGCTCATGCCCAGCCGCGGTGCGCAGCTCATTAATAATCGGCAACAGGCGTAGCGGCGCCTCGGCTTGCCCAAACTGAAGGCCGCCAAGATAGTCGGGCAACAGCAGAATCGCGCGTGTAAGAAGTTCCAGGACGTCATCGTTTGCTGCGATGTCTTCGTTTAGGATCGCCTCGGCGAGTGTTTCGGCTTCGCGGCCGAGCATGGCGGCACCGTCCAGCTCGACCATCTGCAGGGTGCCGACGACCTGGTGTAGGTGGGTGATACAGAAGCGCAGGCGTGTGTCGTCGGACGGGTTCTCTGCAAACGACTCAAGCGCGATATGCGCTTGTTTCAGACTCTCGTCGATCTCGCTCTTGACCCATCCGAGCGTGCTCGGGTCGACTTTGCTTGTGGTGCTCATCGAAGGTCGTTAAGCGCTACCCTGTTCCAATCCCCGGCAGGTGGCCCGTTTCATTCACGCTTGTCGTCCAGGCTGTCACTAACTTACGCCGGACCCTGCCCCGGATAGGCGCGGGGCTCAGGCGGGAAGCTTGAACCCGGCCACCGATGCTTGCAGCTCGCGCGCGAGATCGGATAGCTTGCCGATCGATTCCGCCGTTTGCCGAGTACCGGTTGAGGTCAAGGTCGTGGTTTCGCTGATCTGTGCCATGCTTCCAGACACCGCCGTAGCGGTTTCAGACTGCGTGAGCGCGGTGCGGGCCATTTCCTGAATCAGGTCGGACAGCTGCTCTGACACCGACTCGATTTCCCCCAGCGCTTGGCCGGCCGTATCCGCCAGGCGCGTCGTCTCGACCACCCCATTTGTCGTCTGTTCCATCGAGGCTACGGCTTCGTTGGTATCCGATTGAATGGTCTTTACCAGTGCACCGATCTGTTTGGTCGCTTCACCGGAGCGTTCCGCTAGCCGTTGCACCTCGTCGGCAACCACCGCGAAGCCGCGTCCCGCTTCGCCTGCCATTGCCGCCTGAATCGCCGCGTTCAAGGACAGGATGTTGGTCTGCTCGGCAATGTCGTTGATGAGCTCGAGGATTTCGCCGATCTGCTGCGAGCTCTCGCCCAAGCGCTTGATTCGTTTCGCGGTCTCCTGGATCTGCTCGCGCATCTCGTCCATACCGCGAATGGTATTCTGTACCGCCTCGGTACCGCGCTTTGCTGTCGACACCGAGCCCTGCGCTACTTCAGCGGAGTTTTCCGCGCTTTGGGACATCTCCTGCATCGACTTGGCCATCTCCATGACGCTATCCGTGGTCTCGGTGATTTGTGCTGCCTGGCGCAGGGTAGCCTCGGTCAGTTCAGTCGCCGTCTGACGGCTGCGTTCGGATTCCACGGCCACCTGCTGCGCAGCGTTCTTGATCCGATGAACCAGGTTGCGCATTTCTCTGACCGCGAAGTTGATCGAGTCGGCGATCGCGCCCGTGATCTGCTCGGTGACCTCGGGCTGGATCGTGAGATCGCCGTCGGCCAGGTCGCCCATCTCATCGAGCAGCTTGAGAATAGCGTCTTGGGTAGCGCGGTTTTGCTCGGAGCTGGAGCGCGCGCGATCCTTCTCGTCACTGACGAACTTCCATCCCATCAGTCCGAGAACCACGAGCGCCAGCAGCGCCAGAACCACAGTCGCCGGTGTCATCCAGCGCCGCTCCGATGCGAGCCCGCTGTAGGCGTTCACCAGGTCCGTGGATTTGCTCAACAACAGGTTGCTGTTCTTGAACACCACGGTGCTCGCCTTCTGCGATATGATCAAGTCGGCGGCGTTCTCGAGGATTCCCTGCAAATGCGTATCCATCTTTGCGAACGTGGCCGCGGCCGCTTGTACTCGCTTCTTGACCATCCCTGAAGTATTGGCCTCAAGCCTTTTTACGGTCGCGCGATAGCGCCTTGAATCGCGGCCAATTCTTGTTGTCGCTGCTGATGCCTGTTCGCCGCCTTGGGCAAATATGTTGGCACTCATCGCCAGGCTAAGCCCTAGCGCCTGCTGGTTAATCGCCTTGTGCAGGTCGTCCATCTTCATAATACCCGCCATGCGATCGCCGCCCTGTTTGCCTCCCATAGCACCGTGCTGGCCCATCTGCACGAGCGCATCGTTTTTCTCCAACAATTCAGGGCTAAGCGTGTTGATCGCTGTTACGTGCTTGCCCATGGCCAAAATGTTCTCTTTCTGGCCAAGGATCTGGTCGACGTGGCCGCGAATGCCGGCGTTCGGTTTCGGCGCCCAGATCTGGGACACCGCCGCCAGTGCTGGCCGCACGTTTTCCGGGCTTGGGGGAATACCTAACTTCGGGTCGCCGTTTTTCAGCGCGTTAATAATACCGTCGAAGCGGTTGCGAGAGACTTTCAAGGTTTGGAACGCCGCCGGCTCTCCCCGCGCTGCTTCACGCGCATCCTTCGCCAGGCGCTGCGACAACATCAGCAGTTGGCTCGCTTGCTCAATGTATTTGGCATCGCGGTCAGCCTGTTGCCCGTTGGCGTAGAGCAACCAACCGGCGCCGATGATTGAGAGTACCAGCACCACGCCCAAGAATGGGAGTACCGAAGGCAGTCCCTGAAGAAACGCCAGGCCTGACAGCAGCGCGCGCGGACGTTCCTGGATGTCCACATACTCTCCAGTATCATCTAGCCGAATCTCTTCCGTGGACAGATCAACAATGTCTTCGGAAGGTTGTTCTAATCCTGCCGTGTCGTCGGCCCTTGGTAATTTGACTATGGCCATGATCGCTACCTCGTCTCTAGTAGAGACTCAGGGTCTACTTTCCTCTGTACAAGAATGTCATTTGCGCGCAGCCTCAGGCAGCCACATGCATGAACGTCGCGGTGCCCGCGAGCGCATGCATGTCGAACACACCCCAGACCACGTTGTCTCGCAAGAACGCCCCCTGCAAGTACGGTACGACAGGATCGTCCAACGTCGATGTCTCCTGTCGTTCCAGCTCCTCGTCGAAATGCCGCAGACCCAGCACTTCGTTCACCAACAGCCCGCTATTTAGCCCCTCCACGTTCATCACCAGTAGCCGAACCTCCTCCTCGAGGAATAGCGGCTCCTTGCCCAGATATTCGGCGAGATCGATGATCGTCAACAAGGTGCCCCGGATGTTAGCGATCCCTTTTACCCAGGACTTGGTCCCGGGCACCGGCGTGACGACCGGACAAGGCAAGACCTCTCCGATATCACCCAGTGGTGTAACGAGGTGTAGATCCGCTAAGCGAAACCCCACTCCCGTCCACAGTACCGGGCCCTTCGTCTCCTCTGGAAGACTCGGGGCGCTCTCCACGCTTGCCCGCTCCATTTGCCGTAGCAAAGCAAGCGGATCCTGTGTAGACATAGCCATGTCCTCAGAGCGCCTTGATCTTCGTCATCAGGTCGGTTTCGTCAATTGGCTTAACGATATAGTCTTTGGCTCCTTGACGTAGTCCCCAGGCCTTGTCGGTCTCCTGGTTTTTTGAGGAACAGACGATAACTGGGATGTTACCGGTCTCAGGATCTTTCGAAATCGAACGCGTTGCCTGAAAACCGTTCATTCCCGGCATGACGATGTCCATCAAGATCAGGTCGGGCTTGTCTGATTTTGCTTTACTGATCGCCTCCTCGCCGCTCATCGCCGTGGTCACCGCGAAGCCGTTCTTGGCGAGCATCTGCGCCAAGACGTGTGCATCAGTTGGTGAGTCATCCACCACAAGTATTTTGTTAATTGCCATGTCTCTAGCCGCCTTTGCGTCAGCACGTCGCCGTGTCGCGCTAGTGCACGTATCTATCGATAACGCTAATCAGATCCTCTTGGGTAAACGGCTTGTTCACGTGCTCCTGGGACCCGGCGATGCGGCCCCGGGCGCGGTCGAACAGGCCGTCCTTGCTCGATAACATGATCACTGGGGTGGCTTTGAACTGCTTGTTATTCTTGATCAGGCGACAGGTCTGATATCCGTCCAGGCGGGGCATCATGATGTCGACGAATATGATGTCCGGCCGGTGATCCGTAATGACCGACATTGCCTCGAAGCCGTCGGCCGCGGTCAAAACCTCATAGCCGGCTTTCTTCAACAATGCTTCGGCCGTGCGACGGATCGTGTTGCTGTCATCTATTATCATGACCTTAACAGCCACCAAAACTACCCTCGTTTGCTCTTAAACTGCCAAATGCGCTGGCCCAGGGAAGACGGTCACGGAAGGTGCCGTTTTTGCATGTAATTTATTCATTTTTCCCTATAGGCTAATGATTTGTTAGCATAATTCCAGCTCGAAATCCACGCTAATCCCTGCCTCCACATCCCCTTTTCGGGGTTTGGGAATTGCCACCTCAGCTCTAAATATAGCCAACAACGCGCGGGTTCGGTCTGCACGCGCCGGCGGACGTCGAGATATGGATATGACGTCAATTTTCCGCTAGAGGCTGCAGAAACTGTGCCAAAAGCGGCAGCAACCGCGCGTGCTGAGGCGGCTGGCGACGCATTCCAAGTGCAATCGGCAGGCCCGGTCGGCGGGTAGTAATGGCTCGGGACTTGCTCTATTGTTTGTCACCCCTCGGAGGCCAGAACAGACTGAACCATGTTCAAACTCGGCGTTGTAATGGACCCGATCGAGTCCATCACGGTCTACAAAGACACCACGCTTGCCATGTTACTCGAGGTGCAACGCCGTAGGTGGCCGATTTACTACATGGAGCAGGAAGATCTTTTCCAGCGTGATGGGGAGAGCTTCGCACGGATGCGAGCCTTGCGGGTCCATGACGACGCCAAGCACTGGTTCGACCTCGGCGAGGAGTCGATTCAGCCGCTGACTTTCCTAGATGTCATTCTGATGCGCAAAGACCCGCCGTTTAACATGGAGTATGTGTTCAGCACCTACTTGCTGGAAGCGGCGGAAAGCAAAGGCGTGCTGGTGGTAAACAAACCGCAAGCGCTGCGTGACGCCAATGAGAAGATGTTCACCACTTGGTTTCCGCAGTGTATGCCACCGAGTTTAGTGACCCGTCGGCGCGCTCAGATCCGCGAGTTTCTGAATGAACAGGGCGATATCGTGGTTAAGCCCCTCGACGGCATGGGCGGTGCCTCCGTTTTTCGTCTGCAAAAGGAGGATCCCAACATCGGCGTCGTGCTCGAAACGGTTACCGACTACGACACGCGCGCTGTCATGGCCCAGCGCTACATTCCAGAGATTGTCAATGGGGACAAGCGTATTCTACTTATCGAAGGCGAACCGGTTCCCTACGCACTTGCGCGCATGCCGCCTAAGGGGGAAACCCGCGCCAATCTAGCGGTAGGGGGCACGGGCCGAGGCATGGAAATGAGTTGCCGTGACCGCTGGATCTGTGAGCAGGTTCGCGACATATTGCGGGCAAAAGGATTGATTTTCGTCGGGCTAGACGTGATCGGAGACTTTCTGACTGAGATCAACGTCACCAGCCCAACCTGTATACGGGAACTCGACAAGATTTACGACATCAATATCAGCGCGACATTGATGGATGGCATCGCCGCGCGCCTGGCGCCTGGCCGACGCGTGCGGCGCTCGGGCTAGTGGCGCGAGACCCCGGCGCCGCTCGGAGACCTGCAGGCGTTCTCCCGTTAACAATAATCCGATGCGATAACCCCTGCTGACGCATGCCGCGTCAACCCGGCTATCGGCCCGGGCCATCGGCCGATAGCGCAGCCCGGCGTGTAAGCGCCGGAGGCTAAAGTGGAAAATTTCGCTGAGCCGATATAATTAGAAGAGACAGGGTCGGGGTTACGCATCGCAGCAGACGCCTACTGATACGCCCCCAAACCACGCCGTCAGGCGGTTCAATTGGAAGCGGTACAGACAGCAGCGGATCTTTCCAACGGTGATCAAATGGGGCTGAGCTTCTTCGGCTCCATGCTCGTTCACCTCGTGGTGATCCTTGGCATCACTTTCACCGCGCCTAACGTGCTCGAAATGTACCGCCTGCCCACGCTCGAAATCACCTTGGTTCAGGCGGAAAGCGAGGACCCGCCTGAGGACGCCGAGTTCCTTGCGCAGGCTAACCAAGCGGGTGGCGGCACCAGCGAGGCCGAGGACGTCGCCCGCAATCCCTTGCCGGTGCGCGAAATCGGCGAGCTCAAGCGGGAGGTTCCGGTGATGCAACCACCGCGACAGCCCAAGGTCGTTGCTCACAAGGAAACCACCGAACCCATGACGCAGGAGAAAGCCACGCAAGCGATCAAGCCCGCGGAATCCGAACCGCAAAAGCTGGATCAGCAAGTTGTCCCACAGAATCTGGGATTCCTGGCACAGCCTAGCCTGCAGCAGGAGCGCGCGCGTTTGATCGCCGAAATTGACCGTACGTGGAATGAGTATCAGCAGCGGCCAAAACATAAGTATCTCAACGCGCGCACCCGCGAGTACAAATATGCAGCGTATATGAAGGCCTGGGAGGCAAAGGTTGAGCGCATTGGCAACCTGAACTATCCCGAGGAGGCCAAACGTCGCGGGTTGTCTGGGCAATTGCGTCTCGATGTGGCACTCAACCCGGACGGCTCGGTCAATGCTATCACTGTGCGCAACTCCTCGGGGCACACGTTGCTCGACGATGCTGCGCGACGTATCGTTCAACTGGCGGCCCCGTTCGAACCGTTTCCTGCCAAGATTAAGGAGGAAACGGACATTCTTCATATCACCCGCACTTGGCACTTTAACGATGGTCGCGTGGTCGGGTATTAACGCCAGCGGACTTCGCACCAAGGCCGCGGTGGGTGCGCTCCGTAGTTGCCTTGCAAGCCGCGACGCGCTGCAAGATACTAGCGAACGTGATGGGTGACTTCACCGGACTGTCCAACCATTTTCTGATTGCAATGCCCGCGCTCGCGGATCCTAATTTCTATCGCACTGTGACGCTGGTTTGCGAGCACAGTACCGAAGGTGCGATGGGAATTGTGATCAATCGCACCACCGACCTTGCCCTCGGCGATATCTTGCAACAGATGGGCATAGAAGCTAAGGATGCCGACAGCCGGGACATGACCGTACACCTGGGTGGTCCGGTACAAACCAACCGTGGTTTCGTCCTGCATGAGCCGCTCGGCAAGTGGGAATCAACGCTCCCCATCACGGACACGCTCGGCGTTTCGACCTCGCGTGACATCCTCACCGCGATCGCGGAGAACCGCGGCCCGGAGCGTTGCCTCGTCGCACTGGGGTACGCTGGCTGGGGTGCGGGACAACTGGAACGCGAGCTTGCGGAGAATTCTTGGCTAAACGGGCCGAGCGACCGCCAGATCATCTTCGACATGCCGATCGACAGCCGCTGGCAGAGAGCAGCGACCCTTGTTGGCGTCGATCTCTCCACCATTTCCGGGGAAGCGGGCCACGCCTGAGTTGCACTAGCAGGCCCATGCCGGCCGCCACTTACCTCGGCTTCGACTATGGCGAAAAGACCATCGGTGTCGCCGTCGGTAGCACTCAATCAGGTCTCGCCCAGGACATCGCTACGGTCCGAGGCGGGGAGAACGGGCCCGATTGGGCGCAGATCTCGCGGCTGATCGAGGAGTGGAAGCCCCACGGGTTGGTTGTCGGTTTGCCCAAGAACATGGACGATTCCGTTAACCGTATGACCCGAGCCGCAGAGCGATTTGGAAACCGCTTAGGTGACCGCTACAATCTGCCGGTGTACATGGTGGACGAGCGCCTGACGACTGTCACGGCCAAGGCGAGCCTCGCAGAATCGGGTGTACCTACCCGGCGCCACAAGCCCATGCTCGATCGCCTCGCCGCGCGGGCTATCCTACAAACCTTTCTTGATGAGCGTTCAAGCCAAGAGCAGCCTTGAACGGGACTGTTGATATCGATCAGGCCCTGACACGCATGGCGGACGAACTGCGTCCGCTGCTCGCACGTAATCCGGTGATGGTTGGTATTCACACAGGCGGTGTGTGGGTCGCCAAACGATTGCACCAGCTATTAGATCTCCCGGAACCGCTCGGCACGCTCGATATCTCTTTCTATCGGGATGATTTCACGCGCATCGGTATGAACCCCGAAGTCAAAGCCTCGGATCTGCCCGTCAATATCGACGAGCGCCATGTGATACTGATTGACGACGTGCTCCACACCGGCCGTACGATTCGGGCAGCGTTGAATGAAATCTTCGATTACGGTCGGCCAAGGTCCGTCGCGCTTGCAGTACTGATCGACCGCAACGGCCATGAACTACCTATCCACGCCGACGTGATAGGACATTCGATGCATTTGCGGAAACATCAACATGTGAAGCTTACGAGCGATTCGCCAGCGGGTGAGGGGAAACTCGAGCTCATATTTGAGGAGGCCAGCGGGTGACAGACGACTTACAATTCGACAGCCAAGGACAGCTGCATCATTTCCTCACTACCGAAGGCTTAAGCCGCCAGACCATTCTTCAAATCCTCGATACCGCTGAATCCTTCATCTCCGTCGGCGAACGCGAGATCAAGAAAGTCCCATTGCTGCGCGGTAAGACTGTGGTCAATCTCTTCTTCGAAGCGAGCACCCGCACACGAACGACGTTCGAGATTGCGGCCAAGCGTTTGTCCGCTGACGTAATTAATGTCGACACCAGCGTGGCCAGTACCACCAAGGGCGAAACTTTACTCGACACGGTACGCAATCTCGAGGCGATGCGGACCGATCTCTTTGTCGTGCGTCACGGCATGAGCGGGGCTGCGTACCTCGTCGCACAGCACGTACCACCGCATGTGCGCATCATTAACGCGGGTGACGGCAGCCACGCTCATCCGACGCAGGCGATGCTCGATATGTTCACGATCCGGAGCTATAAAGGCTCGCTCGACAACCTCAAAGTCGCGATCGTTGGTGATATCCTACACTCGCGCGTGGCGCGCTCACAGATCCATGCCCTGACTACGTTGGGCGTGTCGGAGGTGCGCGTGATCGCACCGAAGACGTTGCTGCCAACGGCTGTGGAACGACTCGGTGTCAGTCCGTATACCGACATGCGTGCGGGGCTCGAAGGCGTCGATGTCGTCATTATGCTGCGACTGCAGCGCGAGCGCATGGAAGGCGCGCGCCTTCCAAGCGAGCAAGAGTTCTTTAATCTCTACGGATTAACCGCGGACAAGTTGGAGCTCGCGAAGAAGGATGCAATTGTTATGCACCCGGGTCCGATGAACCGCGGCCTCGAGATCGACTCGTCCGTCGCCGACGGCCCGCAATCCGTAATTTTGCCACAGGTAACCAACGGCATTGCCGTGCGCATGGCGGTCATGGCCATCATCATGGGTGGCAAGGCGCAGCAAGAGCGACCCGAGAAACGGGCGGTTAGGAGGCGCGCCTGATGGGGCTGGTTATCAAAGGCGGCCACGTCATTGATCCAGCCAACAACGTCGACGGCAAGAACGATATTTTTATTGGCGACAAGGGATTCGTCGCCGGCATCGGCAAGATGCCGCGAGGCTTCGAAGTCGTCCAGACCTTAGACGCGACCGGCAAAATCGTGTGCCCGGGTCTTGTTGATCTGAGGGCGCGATTGCGTGAGCCCGGTCTAGAGTACAAAGCCACAATCGAAAGTGAAACCCGTGCCGCCGTCAGCGCTGGCATCACCACCCTTTGCTGCCCACCTGATACCGATCCTGTGATCGACACACCTGCCATGGCACAGATGATTCAGCAACGCGCGTGGCGGTTCGGGCTGGCCTTTATTCATCCGCTCGGCGCACTCACCCATGGGCTTGAGGGTAAGCAACTCACAGACATGGAGGCACTCGACGAGGCAGGCTGTGTGGGTATGAGCAACGGATTAAAGCCCGTGACCGATACTCTGGTGATGCGGCGAGCGCTTGAGTACGCCGCCACGTTTGGTCTGGCCGTGTTTCTTCACTCGGAAGACCCGTGGCTACACGGCACCGGCTCTGTACATGAAGGTGAGGTCGGCACACGCTTGGGATTACCCGGCATCCCTGAGGCGGCGGAGACCGTGGGTGTCGCTCGAGACCTCGCGCTGATCGAGCAGACCGGTGTCCGTGCTCATTTCTGCCATTTATCTAGCGGGCGCGGGGTAACGATGGTCGCCGAAGCGCAGGACCGCGGTCTGCCCGTTACAGCCGATGTCACCGCCCATCACCTACATCTAACTGAACACGACATCGGTTTCTTTAACACGCAGGCACACGTGCTGCCGCCGCTTCGCAGCTCGCGGGACCGAGAAGCGCTACGCCAAGCCATTAAACGCGGTGTAGTCTCTGCGATCTGCTCTGATCATCAACCGCATGAGCCCGACGCGAAGCTCGCGCCGTTCGCCGCTGCCGCGCCTGGTATATCTGGGCTTGAGACCTTGCTTTCACTAACGCTCAAACTCGTCGACGAAGGCGTGCTGACGTTAAGCGAGGCAATCGCGCGCATCACCAGTAAACCGGCAGACATCCTTGGGATTGATACCGGACACCTCGCTGTCGAAGCGACAGCCGATATCTGCATCTTCGATCCCGATCAGTGGTGGACCTTGCGCGAAAACAAACTCGTCAGCCGGGGGCACAACACACCGTTCATCGGTTGGGAGCTTCGTGGTCAGGTGACCCACACCCTGGTAGGTGGAGAGGTCGTGTTCGAGTTCGATAAAGCGTCTCGCTGATCCGCTTCTCGAAAACTGGGCCACCAAGACGATTTACTATGGCGTCAGTCGCTTCATTGCGGGCCGATGTACCCGCGCTTAGCCATGCTCCGCTTTCTTCAGTGCGGTACCGCCAAGCGCGAAGCCCATGACCGTTTCACCCGACCATCCGACTAGAAAAAGCCTACCGAAGTCGAGGTGCAGCGGAAGGATTTCGGTGTGAACAAAGCGCCTTAGGGTTGCCATGTCCGCCGGCGTGCGGAAAGTGGCGTAATCGTCAAAGATGATGACCAGCCAAGCGTCTTTGCCATAGCTCCTTCCCACCTTGGAGCGAGCGGTTCCAGCGATAAGCTCAAGTGCTTTATTGATCAATACGATTTGAGTAACCGCTTCGTCATCGGATCGGCCCTTGTCAGGATGTTTTCTCACTTCCCGCCCGAGAAGCTTGCTTAACGCTGGTACGTGTACCCCTTCGGGAACGCAAAGTCTGCGGACATACTCTTCGTAGCAAAGGATGGCATGGCTGAATTGGGCTTGCTGAACGCGCAGCGGCCGATCACGGTAGTCGATTACAAGGGCATCGAAAACCTCGTCGGCAAGGGTCGCCTTGCACACGACATCGAGCCGCCTACCGAACAGATATTGCGCCAGATGGCAAAGCGGAAAGATAACGTCGACGAATCTCTCGGCCAGACCTTTGCGCTGCGCGAGGTACTTTCTGCCCTCCTTGGTGTGCCGGAATAGATCGTTTTTCTCCTCAACCCATTGAGCAAGCTCGCTGGGCGTGCGCTCTTTTCCGCAATCCGTCTCTGATAGGATCGTCTCTGGGTCCATGAGAGGTTTACTATCCAAGAAATCGGGGGCTGCCAGTCCCACGATGTACTATGTTGACTGTACTACTGACTCTTGCGTGTTACCGTCCAACAAATCATTAGAAGCAGTATTAGCCGCCCGGGGGAGCGGGGGTTGATCAATCGTCGTCCAGTCGCGTGCCGCAAGGCGCGCAACATAGATCATGACAAAAACACAAAAGACGAGACCGAGAACCTTCAAGGTATCCGCCACCAGCGCATACTCACTCGAGCCGCCGGCAACCCCGACCATATCGATGGCGACCTGACCGAAATAAACCGAGACCACCCAACCAGGGATCATGCAAAGGCTGGCCATGAGATAAGGCAAAAGCGTTACCCGTGTGGTCGCGAGCGCATAGCTCATCAAAGCTGGATTGAAGGGAAGTAGCCGCAGCACGCATAGCAGGCGAAGCCCACCATCACTGACGACGTGCTCGATCGCGCGAAGCTTATGGTGTCTAGCGAGGAAGCGCTGGACGTGCCCCTGCAGGAACCGCCTGGTCAAAAAGAAAACCAATACGGTGCACATCAGGCCGGAGATGCAAAACCAAATGCTTCCCCACACGAAACCGAAGAGGTTGGCTGCGACGACTCCCAAGATGGCTTCGGGTATGATCGCTGACATCAAGACCGTCGATGCCACGACGAAAGCAAGGACACCCCAACTCGGTTCGGAATCCATCCAAGCCTGCGCTTCGTCCATCGCCGCCTCCACGTTTACGGGCTCTACGAGCGCCACCACGACGACGATCAACAGGACGACAGCTAAGGGCCATTGCATCCGTGTACCCCGAATATGACGCGCGCTTTTGACAATGCTTTTTCGCATACGCTGTCGCTAGGGCGGCATCGTGCTCCATTGCCCGCACCAGGCCGCTTAGCTAAGTATAGACAGCAGAACGGGTGCGGTTGCCCAGTGCAGCAAAGGCAAAAGTACTTTCACAATCATAGGGATAGCAACGACCGCGGGCGTTGTGCGCACGCCGCGGATGAACTCGTGGGCGCAGACCCCTCAGCGCGTTAGGGCGTAATAGATCACATAAAACCAGGAGAAGAGGCCGTGAAGAATCGCCCATAATATGGACTTGTTGGCCGACCACGAGATCGCGATCGCCAATGCCGACCCGAGGCTGATTCCGAACCTCGCGCTTTCAGCTCTGTACACATAAATACCTCTGCCGTTCATAAGCCCCCTCCCGGGCGCACACGAGAATGTTCTGGTGCCCGCGCTAGCGGGACCCTTCTTGAGTCGCCTTTTCTGCCGCCTAAGGCGGCGGCAAAGATCAGGCCGTCGAACTCCGCCTAACCAACAGGTTATACAGCCAGGCGAAGATCGCTCCACCGATGAATGCGTCCACGAACCCCCAAACCAGGCCAATAATGCTGCCCATCGGGCTTACGCTGTAACCGCGATAGACTCGGCCCAGCATCGTGATCTCGCCGGTAACGCCGTCAAAAGCGATGATCCACCACGTCAACATGAACACACCTAGTCCCCAAATCACACCGAATGTAAGCGCAAACGCCATAACATTAAGCTTCACCGCGACACCTCCTGCGTTGGGTGGGGCAGACACTTCAGTTACCACGAATCAGCCGTAGCATTCTGCACCCACGGAAGGCCTTTGGGTAGTGTCCTCAGCACTAACGAAGCGCGGCTACGCAAGTAAAAACATTAGCGCATGAGGGCTACGCTGAATTGGTGAAGGAGAGATGGGTTGAAGCGTATACGAGCAAGGCGGCGATCAGTGCCGCAGCGATTCAACGATTCGCTTGATCCTTTGCTGATTCAGCACCTGAATTTCGGCTTGCTTGCGTTCGAGTCCACCTTTCATCGATGCTTCGAATCCTTTTCGATCTCTTCGCTTGGTCAAGATCTTGTCGAGGCGCGTGGACTCACCATAATAATAATGTCCCGCTACTGTCCCCCAGTTCCAATCAAAGTTCGTATCAACGCTAAAGATCATGCCACTGCTGGAATTAACGTAGTAGCCTTGTTTGTTGACAAGCGTAAAGAATATATTTTCAGACTCCATGGCTTTCTTTGTCAGAAAAAGATTGGGTAAACCGTCGAACTGCTCAAGCTCAGCCGAGGCCGCGAGATCTTTCATGAGGATACGGCTGTAGACATTCCGCACGAACGCCCGCGGTACTATCGCCAGCCATCCGGAGTTGTTGGAAGCGCCCAAGGTGGTAGGGCCGTTCATCTCGATGCGGCCAGAGGCCTTGCCGATCAATGACGGGAGTTTTTGTAGACTTTCCTGTAACGCCAGCTGCAACACGCCACTCGCGTTGACCGCCTTGGACAGTCGACGAAAAAGCCTACGTCGGGTTCTTTGGTCATTGAGGAACCACCTGCCCCACAACTGCTCGCTAGCCTTCGTATAGGCTTCCCGACCGCTGTAGCGCAGCCAGGCGTTCATATCGGCAACCGTGAAGATTGGGCCGGTAAGCTGTAGTCCCTTCGGTGTCCAACGAATCACGCCCATTGATGATCACTCCCTGTCAGCACAGCCGGGCGTACAGCTGCTTTCGCTCTCCGGCCTCTACGAAGCAGCATAGCTTTGAAAATGCATCTATGGAAGGAAGGTCCGCGATTAACGGTCGAATCAACCTGATGGGAGAGACCTGTGAAATCTACGACGTTGCCAACACTCCGCCCGCGGAGCGTTATTGTGCCTGCCGTTCGATCGCCTGGCGCTTTTGCTGAGCGGAATCCTGCAGTACCTGCTCGACTTCCCGTGCCCTATCGAGCACTTGCGTTTGCGAGCGCCAAACATGGTCGTCTTCCACAAAAGAGGGCTCATCTTCCATCGAGCAAGCACCGAGTATCAACAATCCAATGCTGAAGCCTATTACAAAAATTATGCGCATAGTCGTACGCTCTGAAACTCCCCGCGTCTTCTTGAGTATAGTCGTCTATCAGCTCGATGGGCTGTTGCAGGAACTAGGCGCTCACCACGATAGAGCGGATTTGCGCATGGTCTCGGACGACGGCATGCAGTCGCCTGCAGAAGTTCATGCGTGAGGGGCGCGCGCTGAAATAGCCGAGATGCGCCACACAGCTGCAATCCGATGCGCCAAATCCCTGAATAGGCGTCGACGCGCCGGGCATTGTTTGTACTACGCTTGCCCACAGGTGCTCGCGGCGCTGCGAGTCACAGGTATACCAAATCTCCAGTAGACGCGTGCTCGATATTAGGTAGTCGATGTGCCAGTGCAAACCACGCTCCCGCCTCTGATGGCACATGACCCGTGCGCGCACGCCGCCGGGCCCGAAAGCGCTGCCTACGTAAACATAGAAACCAGCCTGTAGCCGTTGTTGCCCGAGACGCCCTATGATTATCGCACGAGCGCCCGCCGTGGTGAGCACGAGCGCGTAGGTGCCGGGACAGGAATCCACTTAACGCGCACGAGTTTCGCGATTCTTGGCCGGGCAGGGCTGACGTTCACAACTCAGGTACCAGAAACCACAGACTGGCCAGTCAATGCGAACCCCAGCAGCATCTTACCGGACCATCCAACCAAGAATAGCTTGGAGAAATCTAGCTCCATAGGCAGTACGGTCGCCTCCACGTACTCTGCCATCTTTGTTAACGCCTCCGGTATCTGAGCAAGCCAATGGTCGTCAAACACGATGACGAGCGAGGTGTCCGGTCCGTGGGGTTTGCTTACTTTGCTGCGGGCGGCACGTGCGACCAACTTAAAGCCCTGAGCACTGGCCTTTTCCAGGTCGATTTGCCATTGCTGTGCCGTAGCGCCCTTTCCTCGCCCATCAACTTTGTTGCGCGGGCTCGTGTTGGCGCCAGGTTGCCGAGCATAGAACGTATGCAAATACTGATGATAGCGATAGATGGCTCGCGCAAACACAAGCTTGTGCGCTTTTAGCGGACGGTCTCGATAGTCGATAACGAGAGCATCAAAACCCGCATCGTCGAACTCCGGTTTACAAACTACGTCAACGCGATCATAGAACAGATGCTGGGCCAGCAAGCTCAGCGGATATATCTCGTCGATGAACTTTCGTGCGAGTCCCTTGCGCGCCGCTACGTAGTCTTGTCCTTCCTTGGTAGAGCTGAACAGCGCGTTCTTCTCTTTAACCCATTCGGCCAGTTCGTCCGGAGTTCGTTCCCGTTCGCATTCCGCAGCCGAAAGGATACGTTGTGGGTCCATCGTAACCACCGTCGAGTCGCGGAAAAGAAGAAAGGTTTTTGCCGACGAAATAATAACCTGCTAAGAAACGCGAGTTTTCCAGCAAGCTGCGAGCAAGCGCTTTTTCGGCGACCGCTATATGGGGAAGTGCCGAAACGGCGGATCCCCACCCCCATAAAGAATTTTACACCGTTTCGCCGTGGCTGCAGTGCCGGCACTAACTATTTGGGGTTAAAGCTTTTCTGACGATCGTTCGGTGGGAAACCCGAGACGCAAAGGCGGCAATCATCGCTACGAGCGCAAGTATGATGCGCCGTTGACGTCGACGATGCCGCCCGTCAGAAACTCCGACCCCTCGGATGCGAGAAAAACCACTGTCCTTGCGATCTCCTCGGGCCGCGCCACACGGCCAAGCGGGCTTTGGTTGCGGATCGCCTCCCCGGCAGGGCCCTGTAGTAAGTCGGAAACCATGTCAGTGTCCACAAATCCTGGCGCGACTGTATAGACGTAGATGTTGTCGCGAGCGAGTGACTGTGCCAGAGATTGGCTCATGGCATTCAGCCCTGCCTTGCTCGCGCCGTATGCCGGTGCTTCCGGCTCACCACGAAACGCGCCGCGCGAAGAGATGTTGATGATTCGTCCGCCGCCGTTCTTTGCCATGTATTGGGCAGCGCGGAAACAAAGGTGCGCCGGTGCCAGCAGGTTAATGCTTAACGTGTCCCTCCATACGGTTTGCCATTCCTCAAAAGAGACCTCAGCAATCGGACCCTGCATGAACACGCCCGCATTGTTAACCAGTACGTCCAAACGGCCCATATCCGTCGTTACCTTATCGATCAACTGGTGCGTAGAACCAGCCGACATAAAGTCAGCGCGGACGATTACATGGCCTTCACCGGGTAGTGAACGCAGGGTCTGTTGAGCCTTTTGCTTTTCGTTGTGGTAATGAATCGCCACGCGCGCTCCGTGTTGCGCAAACTCCGAGGCAATCGCACGCCCGATTCCGCGCGATGCGCCGGTGACAATGACCGCTTTGTTGGAGAAGTTCATCTAATCCACGCCTGTGACGACCTGCAGAGCCGTGCTAGCCAGGTTTTCACTCCTCTTTGGCATACTGTTTCTTCGGCGGCGTGCACTTCGGATTTATCTTTGCTGCTTTCGCGTACTCGGCGGCGGCGTCTTGCGATCGCCCCGCGGCCTTGTAGGCGGCAGCCAGGTTAAAAAGCGCGGATAGGTTCTCAGGCCTTAATGCCGTTTGTTTGCGTAATATGTCAATCGCTTCGTCAAAGCGGCCTCGGCGCAACAGAAACTTGCCGTAGTCCCCGTATAGATCAAACGCGCTTGAGGAGAACCCGTAACGCTGCTCCAGCACTTTGTAGCTCGCTTCCGCACGGTCCGGTTCTTTCTCTTCTTCGAGAATTCGCGCGCGTAACAACTCGCTCTTCAGCACGTCCAGATCAGCCAGGGCGGCCGCTTGCTCGGTGGCCTTATCAATCCCCCCTCCCATGAACCTTGGCGCTTGAGCGTAAAAGTTACCTAGCCCAATGCGTGCCTCTACATATTTAGGGTTGAGTGCGACGGCTTGCTCAAACGCTTTCCTGATCTTCTTTGCTAATCCCGCTTGTTTGAAAACACCAGCACGCTGTGCTTTCTCGCCATAGGCCCTGCCCAGCCAAAAGTAGTAGTCCGGTTGCTTGTTTTCCAACTCAACCGCACGCTCGAGATGGTTTATCGCTTGGCTATAGCCACAAAGCACAAAGTATGTCCTACCCAGATAGTATTGAGCCGCTGCATCGGTCTCGTTTGCAGAGACTAGCTGCTTAAAAACGTTTTGCGCCTGTCCGTACTGCCGGCTTTCGAATAGCTCAATTCCCGGTGTTATAGTGTTGTCCGCATTTAGTCCCGAGGATCCGAAGACGAGCGCAATGAACACTAGCATCATAAGCCCGTTAGCGCGTTTTCTTTTCACGTGGTCACATCGCTGTGCCATAGTCGAACGCGGCGCCGTTTTTCGCTTATTTTTGAGACAGCAAGTCTACAGCAAACCGATTTGATAAGGTCTGATCGGGCCGAGGTCGATGAGTCTCGCAACCATCATTTGGTAGCCTCAGCGATCCACATGATTTGACAGATGAAGGTTTCCGGCGCCACGGTTCCAGCTTCTTCTTGTGCCAACTTCAGGTCGCGCCGGCTGATGACATTCGCCCCCAGGAGATCGCTCGAAACCGTGGCGATAATCTGTGCCCAGTTGTTGAGGAAGGCCTTGCACCGGTCATATTCCCTGCCAGTCACAGTGATCACATGCGGCGTCACCCTTAGCTGACCCACGCCGCGATTCGTTAGCAAGGAGTACAGGTTCAAGGCAACCTCGGGCGAGCCTCTGCCGAAACCATAGACGTGTCGCGCTCTCGCGCGAAAGCACTTCATCAGATACGGCTTGTGCGGGCCACAGTAGTAGCTCGCGTCGTGCGGCTCGATGATGATGATTCGACCGCCAGGGCGTGTGATTCTATACATTTCATCAACGAGGGGCGCGGGATCCGGTTGGTGGATCAACACACAACGACAAAAAGCGATATCCACGCTTGCGCTATCCAAACCTGTCCGGTGGCCCGGCGCCGTATGCAGCTCAACGTTGGTCAGGCCCAACGCGTTCGCATGGCGCGCTGCTGCTTTGTTCTGTTTTGCCTCGGCATCTATGCCGATGTAGCGGCCGCGGCGGGTTTGCTGGGCGATCCATAGATTGGCGCCGGCGCCGCTACCGATCTCACATACGGTCGCCGTCTCTGGAAAGTGGAGGTTGACAGTGTCTCCGTAGAGCTCCCTTTGCCGGTGGAGCCGTTTCTGCTCTTCATCGTTGGTGCCCAGGGAGTATGTTGGTGTGTTCACATGCAGCGTTGCTCCGCGCCAGGTTCAGTCGTATATCAGCGTGCTATCATGAGCGCCGACTGCGTCCATATTACACTAGCGCCGTAGTCCGCAGCCCCTGGCAAAAACCAGGGACAGTTTCTCTGTCGAAGATCTATAGTTGCGACGTCCGGCGCCCGCCATGAAACCTACTCGCTACAAGAGTCCAATGTCGACAAACTTGCTGTTAATCGGCGCTCTGTTATTCGCACTTCACCCGGCGTCAGCGGGACGTTCCACCGGCGTACCGTGGGTGGACACGACGAAGCACAGTGTTCCGTTAGATCAGATCTACTTCGATACGTTCCAGGCCGTCAACAGAGCAGTCCCGCTTACGCGCGCGTCCTCCGCCATGATCGCACGGCTGCGCGACGCGATCCCTCCTATCCACACTCCTCGCTACGAAGTGGCGGCTGCGGTCGGTTGGCTGCTAGACAACGATGTGGTTATGGGCTTCGCAACCGGTGGGAGGGCGTGGGCCTACCCGATCCGAATTCTGAATTACCACGAAATCGTCAACGATATTCTAGCGGGCGAGCCTATTCTGGTGGCGTATTGCCCACTCTGCGGTAGCGGTGTCGTCTTCAGTCGTAAGCTTGGAGACCGGGTACTCACTTTCGGCAATACGAGCGCGCTCTATGAGTCCGACATGGTGATGCTCGACTATGAGACGGGGAGTTATTGGTGGCATGTCGCTGGACGGGCCATTGTCGGCGAACTCACCGACACAGTCTTGAAAGTGCTTCCTAGCATGACTACGACTTGGGGCGAATGGCGGCGTGCGCATCCGAACACAAAGGTGCTCTCGCGTGAGACGGGCTATCGTCGGCCCTACGAACGCGATCCATTCAAAGGCTACGTAGATCTGCTTAACAGGGGGCGTTTTGCGTTTCCAGTCAGTGACTCGGCACGTGATGGAAGACTGGCGCCCGGCACGACTGTGCTAGCAGTCAAAGCGGGGACATCCGTGCGCGCCTATCCTTTGGAGCGGGTCGGGCCTCGCGTCATTAACGACGAGTTCGCCGATCAGCGAGTCGTCGTGTTTATTGGTGCGCCCGGTAGTGGCGCAGTCTATGCACCTAATGCAGGTAACCGCCCTCTCACGTTCCGTGTTCGAAACGGCCAATACAGAGATGAAGAGACAGGCAGCGCTTGGAATCTGGCTGGCCTGGCGATGTCGGGACCGTTAAAGGGCGCCGCCTTGAGTGCGTTGCCCTCCAAAACCTCTTTTTGGTTTGCCATCGTCGCGGCAGAGCCAGCTATAAGCGTCTACCTTGAACAACGTCAGTGAGCAGACCTGTGCACAGCCGCGTGCGCGTTACAATCGCGCGCACCGCAACATGCTAACAGCCCTTATTGAGTAATTGCGCGGCCACGCGTATCGCTATCACGATCCCTAAACGGGAGACCACGCGTTCGGGGCTTCCTGCCGGCCGCGACGTAGACCACAAGACCCAGTAGGCTGACACCTAGAGCAATGTTCAGGCCCCAGCGATAGCGTTGGCTGTAGGGAATGTAGTTCGATTGTTCGATGAAGGTGCAGGACATCGTGCTGTAGTCGAACAAAGCACCCGCATCTTGGCATTGCCTAACAACCGCGAGTTCACTACCGTAATGTACGGCCAGTAGCAACAGCGGCGCGATAACCAAAACGAGCCCAAGTTGTTTCATACTACTCCAACCTCACACACTACTTGAACGGCCCGTTAGTGGTTGAGCCGCAGTAAATCAATATATAGACCATCTTTGAGCGAATGCCACAGACGCAGGGGAAACGAATCGCCCGCCTCGCGACGCGCGCCGAAGGGCGGCTTCGGATTCAAAAGTGTATTGAATTCAACCCGTTAGATGGGCAAATGGAGGTGCATTGCGACTCCGGCGATCGTCCGGCATTACCTGCGATGTTCCCACCATAGCCCGGCAATCATCGCGACCGATACGACAAGCCCTGCAATGCTTGCCCACATGGGGACTATTGTACGATCGACGGTTACCTCCCACCCCAGCAGAAGCCGAAGCGCGTGAACGAATCCGACGATCATGAAGATGACAACAGTGATAGTTGTGAACGGCTTAATCATTGTCTTGTCCAGTGTGCAACTTGACGACAAAGCTGCCGGTTGGGCCGACGAACGGTAAACATTTTAACATTGGCAGCTAATCTCCGGCAGACCCTGATACTAGGCTGCCATCACCGCTTGCTCGTGATCCGACATCTCCATTAGCGTAGTCACGAGTTCGCTACCAGCAACGAAGATTACGATCCCCGCGGCTATCACGACGAACCCGCCGACAGCAAGCAGGTAGCCACGCCAGCGCGCGCCGCCCCCGCCTATGACTTTGGTATCTTTAATGACCCACGTGCCCGGCGGCGGAAATCGCTCACCCCTTATCGTGCGGACACCTAACCACAGAAGATAGCCGCTGGTGGACATTACGCCAGCAGTGAAGACCACTCCCGAAACATAGAGGAACACGAGTAGCTTGCTGATAGCCTGCCCTGGGTCATACTCGACGAGCGCCTCGAGCTCATGAAAGAACGTTTGCGTGAAATACAACGCCCAAAGCCCAACAATGGCGATCAAACCAATCATTACGAAGGTCCATCGCCTTACCGTTCTGTTAGCAGAAAGCACTTCATCGCGCATATAAGTCCAATTCTAGCAGCCAAGACCGCTCAGCAACGGATAATGCACGCATCGGCCAACGCTCGATTGGCCGCTCTTATGCTAATCGATGGGACATCGGTCGGTGTCATATTGGGGCAGGCTATCGATCAGCTTTACCCAGCGAAGGCGGCTTCTAACCCACACGTGATCTTGCGGTTCGATGTTATGGGCCTGGTCCATGCTGGCGATCGTCACGTCAATCTCGTGTCGGCGCTTAACAAACTGAAATGTCAGCTGAGTGCCACAATGCGCACAGAAGCCTCGCACCGCTTCGGTCGACGAAACGTAGTGTGTTGGTGAACCAGCAACAAACTCGAGATCGCTCGTGTTAAAGCTGGCCCAGGAGACGAAAGGCGCGCCGCTGGCTCGCCGACACAGGGTGCAGTGGCAGTTTGTGAGGTTATATGGCGTGCCGTTAGCACGGTAACGCACGGCACCACAAAGACACCCACCCTCGATTAGCTTTGCCGTCATCGCTCGCTCTCCAGGTCATATAACCAACAGAAGCTCTGGACGTCTATTATTGCACCCGATTATTCTTCCACCGTCCTCAGACAAGGTAACGCCATTTGAACTCGCAAGTGATAGCCCATTCCTACCGCCGAGCCCGGCGAATTGTGATCGCGATCGTTGGCGGTACTGTAGTCTTGATCGGCATACTCATGCTGGCCCTCCCGGGACCCGCCATCGTCGTTATACCGGCGGGGTTAGCCATCCTCAGTCTCGAGTTTGCGTGGGCACGTCGTTGGTTGCGCAAAATCAAACGCACGACCGAGCAGGCGGCGAACGCGTGGAATCGGCCCAGCAAGGATATGCGCCTGAAGTAGAAGCTAGCGATAGTTCGATATCTCGAGCAGATTTAAATCTGGATCGCGGATGTAGACGGATTCAATCGCGCCCACAGCGCCAGTTCTCCGGACCAGCCCTTGGACGACTTCGACGCCACAGGCCTCGAGGTGCTCAATGATATCCGCGAGCGGCGTTACAGCAATGAAGCACAAGTCCGCGGAACCGGGCGTCGGTTTTCGCGCCTTAGGTTCGAACTCGTTGCCCACTTGATGCAGATTGATCTTTTGACTGCCGAACTTTAGCGCTTTCCTGTCGCCGCCGAACGTAACAATTTCCATGCCCAATACCCGGCTATAGAAATCGCACGTCGCCGCAATGTCTTTCACCGTAAGGACGAGATGGTCGAGTCTATCGATTCTCATGCTCCAATCTACCTACTTTGTTGCGGTCAAAAGCTCGGTGAAACGATTCTAACCCGAATTGACAGCAGGTGATCTTTTTGCCATAGAATCGATAAGATAGCGCACGGGTATGCTAGATCTTCTCAGAGGCAAAGATGCTCACGGTAGGAATCGTCGGTGCAAGTGGTTACATGGGTGGCGAAGCGCTGCGCGTTCTGCTTGACCATCCTGAGGTGAAAGTCGCTTGGGCGACGAGCCGTACCGAGGCGTTGATCGAAGACTATCATCCGAATCTCTACGGCACCGGGATCAAACTCATTCATCCTGATGACGCGACACCCTGTGACGTCGTGTTTCTGGCGTTGCCGACCGACGCCTCGATCCGTGAAGCGAGGCGCTTCCTAGAACAAGGCGCTAAGGTTATCGATCTCGGCGCTGCCTTCCGCTTGTCAGACCGGCAGATTTGGGAGTCTGCGTACAAACAAAACCACCTTAACTGGTCACTTGCCGAACGAGCCGTTTACGGCATCCCGGAACTACACAGAGACGAGATCACTCAGGCGCAGCTCGTGGCCAATCCCGGCTGTTTCTCCACGGCGGCAGTGTTAGGCCTGGCACCCTTGATTAACAAAAACCTCATCGAGGAACACAACATCGTCGTAGACGGCCTATCGGGTACGGCTGGCGCCGGCGCCGAACTCGCCCGGACTGCACACCATCCCGAGATTGGCGACAACCTGATTCCCTATAATGTTATCGGCCACCGTCACACGTTTGAAATGGAACAAGAGCTGTCATCCTTGGCAGGCAGACACGTCTGTGTCCATTTTACGCCGACGTACGTGCCGATCGTGCGCGGCATCCTTGACGTCTGCCATGCGTTTCCGAAGCAACCTGTCACGCGAGGCGAATTGCTTGAGTTATATCGTGAGTTCTATCGTGATGAGCCGTTCGTAGAAACCTACGATGTGCCAAAGGAAACCGATGCTTCCTGGCAGTATCGGCCGTACCCTTGGGTGAGTGCCGTTGCGGGAACGAACTACTGCTTTATCGGCATGGATGTGGACGAGGCGCGGAACCGGATTGTCGTGTTCAGCGTTCTTGATAGCGTAGGTAAAGGTGGGGCGCAGGTGGGCGTAGAGAATATGAATCTTATGTTCGGCGTCGAGCGCACCACAGGCCTCACCCGTCGCGCATTGCACCCCTGAGACCCCACCCCCTCCCTCACCCTCCCCCATTTAGGGGGAGAGCTCAATGGGTTTATTTATGGGGTTCCGACTGAGTCAGCGCCGACGCTAACCACGATAAGGCCTAACGTCTGAGCAAACCCACCCTTACAAAGCAGTTGCTTCTCTCCCGTTTACTTCAACAGGAATTCTCCGTCTACGTAGGTGACCTCTTTGCCTCTTAACTTTTGTGAGATCATCGCGCGACACTAAAATCTGCAGATCTACTATTCGAAACCTCAACAAGCCCTGCGGCAAGACTTCTTCGTAAACTACCAAGATCAACCAACGGTTACGATCATCTTTGACGTTGCTTTGCTCATCGATATTCCTCACTCGGACTTGAGTTAGGACTAGCCTCGCCCCGCTAGTATTTTCTAGCCCCAGAAGTTTTCTCGAGATCTTAATCGCAGAATCCGACAGGCTGAATGGCGCGTCAGAGTCCGCTGCGTGGGAGGCTGGAGTCGCATTGACGCTAAGGCAGATAAGCAACGCCCCAGGGCACGGAATTTGGCGATTCTAGCCCACATCCCTCAAGTATTCATGAGATCCAACATTTTCAGTGTAGGCGTCAACGTACTCCCGTTTGCCGCTAGAGCGATTCTATTGGAACGTAGCCTAAGATTGGTTGAACTACATGGATTCGGCGTAGCAGCGCCCACACGCGCCGAGACATGCTATTGGAGCGACGCAAAGCCACCCCTTGTCTTGCAGGAGGTGGTTTTGTTGGGGTTTTGTTCCCCTTTGCTCGAGCCGAGCGAGGAGTGAAGCCGAAGCGGCCGCTCCTGCGCATCCTGCGCTCGCGGCACTTGTGCATCCCTGCACATCGCAGGCCCGAAGGGACGGGGCAGGGACC
>JBHICC010000021.1:0-45602 GCA_046759385.1 Acidiferrobacterales bacterium
CCGGGGAAAATTTTAGGGGAGATATAGCGGTAGCTCCAGCTGATGCACGTGTTCCATCCCCAAGCGTACCGATTGGTTAGATAGATGAAGCGCGTTCAGGGACACGGAGCCCTCCGTGCCGACGAAATCCTTGCATTCATTGGCTATCTTTGCTGAGATGCCGTGTCTGCACGGGTCCCGTTCGCGGAAGAGACTGGTATACGACGAACTCGTGCTTTGACTCTCAATCGACATATATCAATAAGTCTGACCTGTCGGTCTATGTCAATCCATTCATCACAAAAAATGAATAGGTGGAGGAGGTAACACGTCATGAAACGAAGGACATTTCTAAAGGCCGGTGCAACCGGCGCGGCTGCCGGTACCGTCGCAGCGCCGGCCATTGTGCATGCGGCGAAAACCTTTAGTTGGAAAATGACAACAACCTGGCCACCGCAGCTTCCGTTCTATCAAGTGGGCCCGGGCAGCGCCGAAGGCATGGCGAAGAACATCGAGGAAATGTCAGATGGTCGGCTGAAAATCAAAGTTTACGCGGCCGGCGAACTGATTCCATGGAACGGCGGCTTTGATGCTGTTTCTGCTGGAACAGTGGAGGCGAACCATGGCGTCGCCTATTACTGGTCCGGCAAGCGCTTCGCTGCGCAGTACTTCGGCACCGTACCGTTCGGCATGAGCTACGCCGGGCAAACTGCCTGGTATTACCACGGCGGCGGTTTGGAGTTGTGGAATGAGGTCTATGAGCCGTTCAATCTTGTTGCCATGCCATCCGGCTGTACCGGTGTGCAGATGGGCGGTTGGTTTCGCAAGGAAATGAATACGCTCTCGGACTTCAAAGGTCTCAAGATGCGCATCCCAGGGTTAGCGGGCAAGGTGTACAAGGAGATCGGCGTGAACGTGAAACTGCTCGGTGGCGGTGAAATCTTCCCGGCGCTAGAACGTGGTGTGATCGATGCCGCCGAGTGGGTCGGCCCGTATCAGGATCGGCGCCTTGGTTTGCAAAAAGCGGCCAAGTACTACTACACCTCTGATTGGCATGAGCCTTCCACGACCTCAGAGCTGATCATAAACAAGACGGCGTATAACAAACTGCCGAAGGATCTGCAGGCCATCGTCCAAGCGGCCGCGAGGGATGCCCACATTACGAGCTATACGTGGGCGGAGGCGCACAACGCAGAGGCACTCGATGATTTGGTGAAGAACCATGGGGTGAAGACACGCCAGTTCCCGAAGGATGTCATCAACGCCCTGCGCAAGGTCACCAAGGAAGTGCTCGAAGCGAAGGCGGGCGAGGACCCGCTGACCCGCAAGGTTCACAATTCGTTCGTGGCCTTCAAGAGCAAGCACGACCCCTGGTCCGACCTAAGCGAAGGATATTTCCTGAGCATACGTTAGCAAGCAAGCGGCCTCGCCTCGCGGCGGGGCCGCCCCTTCCCTATAGCGTGCACCGTCGCCTTTGTCCAAAGGTGTGATACGGGATGGGATCTCGTTTTTTTTGGTACTCGGATGAACGAAGCTGAGCAGCGGACACAGCGGCTACTGCGCGTTGCCGGCGTATTGGAAGTTTTCATAGACCGCTTCGGCCGCTGGACGTCGTGGACGGCATTGGCACTGGTGCTGTTGGTCGCCAACAATGTCATCTTGCGCTACCTGTTCAGGGTCGGTCCGGTGTCCCTGCAGGAGCTCGAGTGGCATCTCATTTCCCCGATCGCACTGATCGGCATGTCCTACGCGATGCGCCACGGCGAGCACGTTCGTGTCGATATTTTCTATGAGAAGTTTTCCCACACAGTGCGCCAGTGGATCGACTTGATCGCCGCCATCACCACTATTGTTGTTTCCATCATTATCATCAAACTGTCGTTGGGTCTGGTAGAGCAAGCCTACGTTGCCGGCGAGGGTTCACCTGACCCGGGCGGATTGTCGTATCGCTTTCTGCTCAAGTCCTTCATCCCGTTCGGTTTCTCTTTGTTGGCACTGCAGGCGTTGGCGCAGACCATGCGTACCGGCGTTCATCTGATGGCAGGGCGCGGTGATGGGTAGCGAGGTGCTCGCCATCCTCATGGCGCTCGGTTTTTTCTTGCTGCTCTTTATCGGCTTTCCCGTGGCAATCGCACTGGCGGCGGCCGGGCTGTTGTTCGGCTACATGGGCTTCGGCATGGGTCTGTTCAATCTGTTACCGCTGCGGATTTATGGGTTGATGGAAAACTACACACTCATGGCGATCCCGCTGTTCGTTTTCATGGGGGTGATGCTCGAGCGCTCGAGGCTGGCCGAAGAGTTGCTCGATGTTATCGGTCACGCAGCAGGCGCGGTGCGCGGCGGCATGGGGCTGTCGATTATTCTTGTTGGCGTGCTAATGGGCGCATCGACCGGAATCGTCGGCGCGACTGTGGTGACGCTCGGGTTGTTAACCTTACCCGTGTTTGTACGGCGCCGTTACGACAAGGGGCTCGCCTGCGGCACCATCTGTGCCTCCGGCACCCTCGGTCAGATTATCCCGCCTAGCCTCGTATTGATTTTGCTCGCCGATATCATGGGGGAGTCTTTGGGCACCTTATTCGCCGCGGCGATGGTGCCGGGCTTGGTGCTCGCGGCCATTTACGCGACCTATATGCTCGGCCTCGGGTGGCTAAGGCCCGACATGGCGCCCGCGATACCGGCGCACGAACGCGCGGCAATGTCACGCCGAGAGTTGTTCATCAAGCTCTTCGTCGTCGTGTTGCCGCCGATCGCGCTGATCTTTGCCGTATTGGGCTCAATCATCGGTGGCATAGCGGCACCTACCGAAGCCGCCTCGATGGGTGCGCTCGGGAGCATACTCGTTGTGTTCATGGCCAAGCGATTGAGTTGGCAGGTGATCACTCAGACGGTTCAGAACACGATGAGAATTAGTGCGATGGTATTCTTCATTCTCATCTGTGCACAGGCGTTCTCGCTTGCCTTTCGCGGTCTGAACGGTGAAGACCTGATCGCTCGGATGTTCGCCTTGGTTCCAGGCGGGCTTACGGCAGATATCATCTTTATGTTGATTCTGCTTTTCATTCTTGGCTTCTTCCTGGAATGGATAGAGATTTCTTACATTGTGTTGCCGCTTTTTCTGCCTATCTTTGCCAATACCGACGTCAACATGGTATGGCTTTCGATGCTGGTGTGTTTGAATTTGCAGACGTCCTTTCTCACACCGCCTGTTGGCTGGGCGCTATTCTTTCTTAAAGGCGTCGCGCCACCGGAGGTAACCACCCGCGACATCTACGTGGGCGTGCTTCCATTTGTTGCCCTGCAACTACTCGCCCTGGTCATGCTTTTTAACTTTCCGCAATTCGCAACGTGGTTACCGAATCTGATCGGCTGGTAGCACAACCAAGTTCGATAACCCGATCCTTCTCGATTTTCAGAAAGCGGCCACGACGCCATCGCCGCGCGGATCTGCCGCACCTTCGATCAAGCCGCCGGGATGATGAACCAGCGCGCCAGCGTGCCCCATAACCTCATCGAACGGAGCTACGAGTTCGACATCGTGGCCCGCCCGTTTGAGTGCCGCCACCACGCTTGCATCAAAGCGGTTCTCCAGCCGTAGATTGGTCTTCGGCGTGCCCCAGGTGCGACCGAGCAGCCACCTCGGTGCCGTGATCGCCGTTTGTAACGCCTGACCGTAGGTCACATAGCGCGTATAGATCGCCGCTTGTGTTTGTGGTTGGCCTTCGCCGCCCATGGTGCCATAGACCATCAAGCGGCCGTCATCGAGCAATGCCATGGCCGGCTGAATGGTGTGAAACGGTTTACGTCCCGGTTGGAGTATATTGAGCGCGTTTTCTTCGAGTGTGAAGCTAGTTCCACGATTTTGCCAGGTGATCCCCGTATCGGGCAGGACCACGCCCGATCCGAACTCCCAGTAGACACTTTGAATGAAACTAACGGCTCGGCCCTGACCGTCGATGGCTCCCAACCACACGGTGTCCCCCGTTGCCGGTCCAGAGTCCCAAGCGGCGGCGCGCTTGCGGTCGATTGTCGCGAGCATGTCGTCTAGGGCGTGATTGCTAAGAAAGCGCTCGGGAGTAACGTCCATATAGGCTGGATCGGTGACGTGCTGATCGCGCACACGAAAGGCGCATTTGCTCGCTTCGACCAATAAGTGAACGTAATCAAAACGGTCCCCCTGCGGGCATTGCAGACGCTCGAATAACGCCAGGACGATGAGTGATGCGAGCCCCTGCGTGGGCGGTGGCAGGTTGTAAACGGTGCCGACCTTGAGTTGCACGGAAAGTGGCGTGACCTCACGTGCGTGATAGCATGCCAAATCTTCGCGCCTCAAAGGGCTGCCGACACGTTCGAGGTCTGCCGCGATCATGTGAGCGAGCGCACCGCGATAGAAATCATCCAGCTCATGGTTTGCTAGTGCCTTCAGCGTTTCCGCTAGCGCGGGCTGCTTGAACAAGCTACCCGCGGCAGGTGGCTGCTCGTTTGGCAAGAAGGTCGCCGCAAAGCCGGGGACATCTTCAAGTTCAGCTTGCTTTGCAACCGTGTTGTTATGTTGGCTGAGCGTAACGGGCATGCCTTCGCGAGCATAGTACTGTGCGTCCTCAAGCAAACGCGCCAGTGGCAACTGACCTGCCCAACGTCTACTTACGTCCAGTGCTGCCTGCCAGCCCGCTACCGCTCCCGCGACTGTGTTAGCGGCCAATGGTCCCCGTTCCGGGATCTTCGTAAGTCCTCGGCCGCGATAGAATTCGACATTTGCCGCCGCGGCTGCGCCACCGCACGCGTCGATGCCTACTGGTGTATGAGCACCATCCCGGATCAACCAGAAATTATCGCCGCCCAAACTGTTCATGTGCGGATAGACGACCACAATCGTAGCGGCCGCCGCAACGATCGCCTCTATTGCGTTGCCGCCTTCACGCAAAACGCGAAGCCCGGCCTGGGCGGCGAGGTGATGGGGTGCAACTACGGCTCCACGCGTGGCCCTTGGCGTCTGTAGCATCAAGCTGTTCCTGTTATCCGTCCGTATTCGTTTTTATTTGCGTTGAACGGGTCGAACGAGAACGCCGATCCTCATATGCGGTGAGGTTGTAGTCAAGTCAGTGTCTACTATCTTGACGTTCGCCATCTGACGTGTGTGGGCGTGCTAGAATCGGCACGGTTCGAGTTGCGTGACCCAAATAGATCAAGAACCGACGGAGATCATCCATGAAGATTGTTCGCTTTATCGACGCATCGGGAAAAGAGCATTGTGGCGAGTTGGTAGGTGAACGTAGCGCTCGAGTATTGATGGATGACGTCGTCAGCCACTCTCGAATTAGCGACGACACAGTTGCCATAGAGCGGTTGCTGGCGCCGATTGTGCCTCGAACGATCCTTTGCATCGGACTGAATTACAAGGAACATGCCGAAGAGACCGGTGCGCCGATACCGGAACACCCAGTGGTGTTCATCAAATCGGCGAACACGCTGAATAGCACGGACGCACCAATTGTACTTCCACGTGTGGAGCCGATAGAAGTCGATTACGAGGGCGAGTTGGCGGTAGTGATCGGCAAGGCGGCGAAAAACGTTTCTCGCGCCACCGCTTTGGACTATGTGCTCGGTTACACTTGCGGCAATGATGTCAGTGGGCGGAGCTGGCAGAAAAAAAAGGGCGGCGGCCAATGGTGTCGCGGCAAGAGCTTCGACAGCTTCTGCCCGTTGGGTCCGAGCCTGGTCACGCCCGATGAGATTCTCGATCCCAATAATCTCAGCATCAGCACCACTGTCAATGAGCAGGTTATGCAGAGTTCTAACACCGCCGATATGATTTTTGATGTACGCGAGTTGATCCGTTTCCTGAGTGAGGGAACAACGTTACTGCCCGGTACCGTCATCATGACTGGCACGCCCCCCGGTGTCGGTTTTGCGCGCAAGCCGCCGGTTTTTCTCAAAGCCGGTGACGAGGTGACCGTTGAGATTGAAAAAATCGGCCGCCTAACCAATCTTGTGCAAGCGGAATCCTAGAACTGGTCTTGTTTCAGAAATAGTTTCATTTCGATATACCTTAACCGCCAGATGCTGTTAACTGCTGCAAGACCGTAGCTACCCTGTGCGAAGCTGACACGCGATAACCATTGACGGCAGCTACGCGAATGGAGACCATCAGCGGTAGAGTCGCGCGACTTCAGCAAGCCGTGGCTTTTCAGCCCTGACGCAGGGAGGAGGATAAATAATGACGACTATCGTAACCGAAAACTGTCAGCGCTGCCGTTTTACCGACTGTGTCACCGTATGTCCGGTCGACTGTTTTCATGGCGACGATGAGATGCTCTATATCGACCCTGAAGTGTGTATCGATTGTAGTGCCTGTATACCTACATGTCCGGTCGAGGCGATCTACGAGGACCCGATACCGGAGGACAAGCAGCAGTGGATTCAAATCAATGAAGAACGTGCGCCCGAACTGCCACTCGTAACTGAAAAAGAAGATGCTTATCCGGGTGCGGAAGAGAGACAAAAAGAACTGGGTTTCTAGAAAGGCAGACTCCCCGTTTACTTTGCATTCTGTTTGCTTCCTGGATACAGGAAACGAGGTGGCGTGAGCGACCTGGGTACAGAGCGTGAACCACTGCGAGTCGCCGTCGTTGGCAGTGGGCCAAGCGGCTTCTACGCTACTAACGCGTTGTTTAAGTCCCAGCCGGTCGTTTTAGTCGACATGTTTGAACGGCTTCCCGCGCCTTTTGGGCTCGTGCGCAATGGCGTTGCCCCGGATCACCCCAAGCTCAAGGAACCCATCCTCGTCTATCAGCGCATTGCCGAATCGCCGCAGTTCCGACTCTTCGGCAATGTTACCGTTGGGCGTGACATCAAGGTCGAGGAACTGAAGAAATGCTATCACGCCGTCGTGTTTACTTGCGGTGCCGAGACTGATCGCAAACTAGGGATTCCCGGGGAGGATCTTAGAGGGAGCCATACCGCGACCGAGTTCGTCGGCTGGTACAACGGCCACCCCGATTATCACGATCGCGTATTCGACCTGTCGCATGAGACCGCTGTGGTTATCGGGCAGGGAAACGTCGCTGTCGACGTTTGCCGGATCTTGTCCAAGACGGTGGACGAGCTTAGACACACGGACATCAGCGAGCACGCCCTCGACGTTCTGCGCCAGAGCAAGATTCGCCACGTTCACATGATCGGGCGCCGTGGTCCGGCGCAGGCGAAGTTCACGCATTCGGAGCTCAGAGAGTTAGGTGAATTGGCGGACTGTGATCCAATCGTGGATCCGGATGATCTACAGCTCAGCGAGGCGAGCCGCGAGGAGTTTACCGACCGACGCAACCGAGCCAATATGAAAAGCTATGAGGTACTGCAAGCGTTTGCCTCACGGCCACCGCCGACGCGGCATCGGCGTTGCCACTTACGGTTTCTCAGAAGCCCAGTAGAACTCAGAGGCGAAAAAAGACTTGAGCGAGTTGTGCTGATGAAAAATCGTCTCGAGGGCGCGCCATCGCAACAGGTCGCGCGGGAAACCGGTGAAGTAGAGGAGCTCCCGTGTGGCGCGCTCTTCCGTAGCATCGGCTACCGAGGTGTTCCGATTGACGGCGTTCCCTTCGACGAGCGTCGCGGTGTTTTTCCGAATCAGGATGGGCGCATAATAGATGGAAACAAGATCGTTCCGGGTTTATACGCGGCAGGCTGGATCAAGCGCGGCCCCACCGGGATCATTGGTACGAATCGCGCCGATAGCGTGGCTACCGTGAAGTCGCTGCTGGCGGACTTGCCGAATCTAGATAGCGGCGAAAAGCCAGGCGCTGATGGAGTGACGACCCTATTGGCAAGGCGAGGCACTCGCGTAGTGAGGTACGCGGATTGGCAGAAGATCGATGCGGCCGAGGTGCGGCGCGGCGAGCCGGCCGGAAAGCCGAGAGAGAAGTTCACCCGGGTTGATGAAATGTTGGCGGTCCTCGACGACGTGGAGTAGTTGTCATGTTGGCCGGTAAGGCGGAATAGGACGCGGGCCCAGGAAAGGTCGGGCAGACGTGGATTCCGTCGAGTGGGCGGCTGACACGGGCCTATAAGCGCTGCAGCAAATCGGCGCCTTGTGTCGGGTGTTACATTCTGGTAGCTTGCCAATCTGGTATCATGTATACCAGATATCATTCGGTTTTTCTTCGAATTGATATCTTCTTAGGTCGCTTTGTGTAGACCACCAGGAGGAATGGGCTTATGAGCACCGGTTCCGTGGAGGTCGTATACCGCGGCATCTTTCAGAAGAGCCTCGCTAAGAATATCTGCCGCGGTATTGTGTTTGCCGCCAAGAAAGAAGGGCGGATCGGTATCGCCTTCGGGCGCTACGGTGACTCCCCCGAACGCAACGGCATCCCCGCTAAACAATTCGCCGTCGTTTCTGATACCGAAGAAGAATTGCAAGAGTATCTGTCGCGCTATGAGCCCGACAATAACGACGTGACCATCGCCACTGACGATACCCTATGCAAGGGCGTCGAGTCCTGGGCGTGGTATGGTCTGCAGCCGATCAACAAGCTGCTCCGGGTGGGCGGCACGCTTTTAGTTACGTCTAGGCGGTCGCCCGATAGGCTGATCCGCGACATCCACCGCAAGGGGGATTCGTATAATCTGGCCATCGTTAAGGGCACGGCCAGCTTCTCGGGGCTATGGGTGTATAAAGACGATCACACCGATGTGCGCCTGCTCGGAGCGCTCGCTAAGGTGGCCCCGCACGTCGTGGGCCGGGACGCCATTGTTGAAGCGATTAGCGAGCAGTGGAAAGACGACCTGAAGGCGACCTCGGCACAGAAGGCCTACGATCTGGTCGAGTCGACGTCGGTTGGCGCCGATGAGGGTAACGCCGAGGTACCGTTCGAGTTCGAACTGCCGGGTTGGAAGACGATGGAAGAGGGCCTAGTGATTCGGGGGATGCCCGGAGAGCAGGACATGCCTGGCCGGGATGGCGGTTACGTCCCCGCACGCAACCCCACTTTCAAGAAGTTCTCCACACGCACGATGCGGCCGGCGGTCAACTTCGACACCTGCACCAAGTGTAGGATCTGTTGGCTGCAGTGCCCGGACAGCTGCTTCGATATCACACCCGACGGCTACTACGACGCCAACATGGAGGCCTGCTGCGGCTGTGGCGTGTGCGAAGCCGTCTGCCCGGTGGACAAGTGCATCACCATGGTCAACGAGGAAGCTTTCACGGACAACGCAAGTCAGTGGGAAATGTGGTCCAAAGATAAGGAAAGCTACTCTGCGTGGTTGTCCGAAAAGATTTCTGAACCTCCCCCCCGTAGCCACGGGTTTCACCACCGGGGCCAATACGCTGAGGAAATAGCCGATGAATCCTCCTAGAACTGCTACGGCGAAGAAAGCGGATATCGCACCGGCGCGCAAACCGCGTCGCGGGTCTGAGGAGCTGATCAGTGGCAGCGAAGCGGTCGCACATGCGGTCAAGCTCGCTGACGTCGACGTCATCACGGCTTACCCGATACGGCCCTACGACACGGTCATGCAGTACGTATCGCAGATGATCGCCAATGGCGATTTAGACTGCGAGTACATCGTTGCCGAGAGCGAGCATTCCCAGTTTGAGATCGTCAAGCATGCGTCGGCAGTCGGGGCCCGCGTTTTCGTCGGTTCCAGCGGCGTCGGCTGGTTCTACGCCTTCGAGGCGCTCGCGGTCACCGCAGGGCTGCGCTTGCCGATGGTGGCTATGGTCGGCAACAGGGCCTTGGACGACCCGGGCGCGTTCGGCGTTGAGCACAACGATGCGCTCGCGGTGCGCGACCTCGGCTGGATGCTTGCCTGGGTGGACACGGCGCAGGAAGCGCTCGACACGGCGCTGATTGCCTACCGGGTAGCCGAAGACAAGCGCGTCTTCCTCCCGTGCGCGATCAGTTGTGACGGTGCTTTCCTGACCCACTCGCAGGCGCTTGTCAACGTTCCCACCCAAGAGATGGTTGACAGTTTTCTGCCACACTATGACCGGGCCGAAAAGCAGTTGCATCCGGACAATCCGATTACGATCGCGCCACAGGCAAACGAGGATTGGGTGATGGAAATTCGTCGCCAGAGCGATATGGCAGCGCGCCGCGCGCGCGATGTCATCATCGAGGCCTACGACGATTTCAACGCCACGTTTGGACGCGGTGGCGAACCCTTCATCGAGCGCTACATGATGGAGGACGCCGAGATCGCCCTGGTGGGAATGGGCACCTTGGCGATGCCGGTGAAGGTCGCCGTCCGTAAGATGCGAGAGCAAGGTAAGAAGGTGGGCTTCGTTCGCGTCCGGTGGTTCCGCCCGTTCCCCTCTATCGAACTGCAGGACGCGTTGTCCGCAGTGCAGGCTGTGGGGGTAATTGATCGCGACTACAGTTTTGGTTCCACTTTCTATGGCGGCGCGTTGGCAAACGAGCTGCGTTCAGCGCTCTACCCAGCGTCGCACCGGCCCAAGATCTTTTCATTCATCGCTGGCCTCGGCGGGCGCGAGGTCAGCACAGACAACGTCATCGATATCACTGGCCAGCTGTTTGACGCCGCCAGTGGCAGTGGCCTCGATGATCAAGACACTTACTGGATCGGAGTGCGGGAGTAGCCATCATGCAAGAAGCCAACGTAGAAGCATTGGGCGACTACCTTTCAACTCAGGTGCTCGAGCCTTGGAAAGGCATCAAGAAAGTTGCAACGGAAGAACTTTTCACTTCAGGGCACCGCACCTGTCAGGGGTGTGAGTCAGCGCTAGTCATGAAGCTCATGATCAAGGCGGCCGGCCCGCGCACGATCGTCCTCGGTGCCACCGGCTGCATGTACGTGGCCAACACCACCTATTACTCCACGCCATGGGTGGTGCCCTGGATGCACACACAGCTTGGATCCGCAGGCTCCGCGGCCACCGGCACCGCCGCCGCACTGATGGCAATGATGCGCAAGGGCAAGATGAAGAAAGAGCCGATCAACGTGATCTCCTTTTGCGGCGATGGCGGTGGTGCTGACATGGGGCTCTCGGCGATCTCGGCGGCGCTACAACACACGCAATACAACTTGCTGATCTTCCTATACGATAACGAGTCCTACGCCAACACCGACATCCAGGTATCGGGTTCGTCTCCGTACGGTGCAAACTCTACGTTCAGTCCCCCGGGCAAGGTGCACCGCATCATGCACAAGCGCTGGAAGAAGAACACCGCGGCGATGTTGGCCGCGGGCCATCCCGACTGTAAGTACGTTGCCACCGTTCTCTCCGGGAACGCTGTCGACACGTTGAACAAGGTGCGTAGAGCGTTGACCATTGGCGGGCCGACGTTCATCCACTCACTCGATCCTTGTCCCAAAGGCTGGGACTACGATCCGAAGTACTCGCATGAGCTCGGTGAGCTTGCGGTCGAGGCTGGCATCTGGCCGCTCTATGAGGTCGAAGAGGGCAAGATCAAGATGTACGGCAAGAGCAAGCATATCGCCAGCGGCGCGTTCAAGCGCAAGCCAGTTCGCGAGTACTTGCTGCGGCAGGGTCGCTTCGCTCACTTCGCTGACGAAGACATCGACTACTTCCAGTCGAAGGTCGATCAGATGTGGGAGGAGTGGCTAATCCCGGGAGTGATTCCGTTCGCGCAAGCTTAGTCTACTCGGCGCGTTGCATTACCGTACTTAGCTCAGTAAAACACCGGCGTGTCACTGTCGGTGGCGCGCGCGGCTCGCCAATACTTATCGTACCTTACCAGCGAGGCCGAGCAGCGCTCGCGCGCGCTTGACCACGGGTACGTCGATTACCTTTCCATCAAGCGAGGTCGAGCCGCGCCCGTCACGTTCGGCCTGTTCGAACGCCGCTATCACGCGTCGCGCATAGTCGAGCTCGGCGGCAGAGGGCGAGAAGACCTCGTTGATGGTGTCAATCTGGGCAGGGTGAATCGCGAACTTACCTTTGAACCCGCGCTGTTTCGCACCAGCCGCATCACGCTTTAATCCGGCGGCATCATGGAACTGGAAGTAAGGTGTATCCAGCGCCAACACATCCGCCGCCTTTGCGGCTACGCACATCGTGCTGCTAGCGTACTCGATCTCCGCGTCATCCTCGGTGCGCTCAATGCCCATGTCGTGGGTGAAATCCTCGGCACCGAAAGCAACGGCGATGATCCGCGGTGACGACACACAGATGTCGTAGACCTTGACTACGGCTCGAGCAGTCTCGATCCAAGGGACCAGTTTTACGTCGTCCTTCTCACGCCCCGATTTTTTCTCGAGCGCATCAAGGATTCTGGAAACCGTTTGGATATCTTCCGCCCCCTGAATCTTGCCGACGGAAACACCAAAGATATGTGGTCCAACAACAGCACTGAGGTCGTCCACGAGTAGGCCCGTATCGAGCGCGTTGACTCTTGGTATGAGCACGCGCCCGCTCTCAGCCAGTTTCGGCAAAAAGCTCGCCGTAATTTTCCTCGCGTTCGTCTTCTCGTCAACCGGTACCGAATCTTCCAGGTCGGGCACGAGCGCATCGGCATTCGAAACAAAGCCCTTTTCGAGCATGTTAGGTCGATTACCGGGAATGAAGAGCAAGCTTCGAAGTATGGTCATGAATAGTCCATAACGATTGCGGTCAGGGAGGAGACGCGAGCAACATCGAAGCGACCTGCAGAGGTCGCTGGGCTTACGCCAGATTCAAGTTACCTGTTAGTCGGCGGCCGCCGCGGCGACACTGATCTTCTCTACCCGTGCGGCGCAGAACTTGAACTCCGGGATCTTGCCGAACGGATCCAACGCCGGATTGGTCAGCAGGTTAGCTGCGGCCTCGGCGTAGCAAAACGGAATGAAAACGCACCCTTCCGGCATGGCGCCGTCTACACGGGCTTTGAGCTCAATCGCCCCGCGTCGCGTGCTAACCCGGATCGGATCACCGGCGGAGACGCCGAGTCGACGCATATCCTGCGACGACAGGCAGGCGACGGCTTCGGGCTCGATCTCGTCGAGCACTCGCGCACGGCGCGTGATGGCACCCGTGTGCCAATGTTCGAGCTGCCGGCCTGTGCTGAGAATCATTGGAAAGTCCCTATCCGGTTGCTCGTCCGGCGGGACGATATCAGCGGGTACGAACTTGCCACGACCATTAGCTGTCGGGAAACCGTCACCGAATACGATGTCATGACCCGGCTGATCGGGTGCATCACACGGATAGGTACACGCGCTCTCACCTTGCAGCCGTTCCCAAGTGATATTGTTAAGCGAAGGCGTGACCGTCGCCATCTCGGCGAACACGTCATCAGGTCCGCCATAGTTCCAATCAAGCCCGATACGTCGCGCGATTTCCTGGATGATCCACCAATCTTGGCGCGCATCACCCGGTAGCTCGAGTGCTTGCCGCCCCATTTGCACCTGTCGGTTGGTGTTCGTGACTGTACCATCCTTCTCCGGCCAGGCTGATGCCGGTAACACGACATCGGCATGGAACGCCGTTTCCGTAAGAAAGATATCTTGGACGACCAGGTGTTCGAGCTTGGCAAGTCCCTCGCGCGCGTGCTGCACGTCAGGATCCGACATCGCTGGGTTCTCGCCCATGATGTACATTCCCCTGATCTGGCCGGCGTGAACCGCGTCCATGATCTCGACGACGGTCAAACCGCGCTTGGGGTCGAGCGATGTACCCCATACGTCCTCAAAGCTTTTGCGGATATCTTCCATCTCGACGGACTGATAGTCAGGATAAAACATTGGGATCAAGCCGGCGTCGGACGCGCCTTGCACATTGTTTTGTCCACGCAATGGATGCAGGCCTGTTCCCGGCCGTCCAACATGACCCGTGATCATTGCTAACGCTATCAGGCAGCGCGCGTTATCGGTGCCGTGCGTATGCTGCGAGATGCCCATACCCCAGAAGATGATGCTGGCACCGGCCTTGGCGTAGGTGCGTGCCACTGTGCGCAGGGTCTCGGCATCGATACCGCACACCGGCGCCATCGTCTCGGGCGTGAAATCTTTGATGTGGCGCTTGAGGTTTTCAAAACCTTCGGTGTGGGCCTTGACGTACGATTCGTTGAACAATCCGTCGGTAACGATGACGTTCAGCAATGCATTCAGTAATGCTACATCGGTGCCTGGCTTGAACTGCAACATGTAGGTGGCGTACTGTTTTAGCGCTTGACCGCGCGGGTCCATCACGATCAACGTTTTGCCGCTCTTCGCCGCCTGCTTGAAGAACGTCGCTGCCACTGGATGGTTTTCGGTGGGATTGGCGCCAATGACGATAGTCACATCGGCCTGCTCGCAAGTAGTGAAGGGTGCCGTTACCGCACCTGAGCTAATGCCCTCAAGCAGCGCTGCTACCGACGACGCGTGACATAGACGCGTACAATGATCAACATTATTAGTACCAAACCCGGCGCGCACCATCTTCTGCACGAGATAAGCTTCCTCATTAGACCCTTTGGCCGAGCCAAAGCCAGCTAGCGCGTCACTGCCGTCGCGGTCGCGAATGCGGCTCAGTCCCTCCGCAGCACGAGCAAGCGCCTCTTCCCAAGTGGCTTTACGAAAATGCGTATAGGGATTGGCGGGGTCGACTTGTAAATCTGCATCCTTCGATGCGCTATCCAGACGGATCAGGGGCACGTTCAAGCGATGGGCGTGCTTTATGTAGTCGAAACCGAAGCGCCCTTTGACGCATAACCGGTTATGGTTGGCCGGGCCATCGCGCCCTTGCACTGCCACGATCTCGTTATCCTTGATCTGGTACGTGATCTGGCAGCCGACACCACAGTACGGGCACACACTCGGTACTTCAGTGAACGGACCGGTCTTGCCAACACCTTTTTGATTTACCAGTGAGGCTTCCATTAGCGCGCCGGTCGGGCAGGCCTGCACGCACTCGCCGCATGCAACACACGTGCTGTTACCCATTGGGTCATCGAAGTCGAACACGATCTTCGAGCCGATACCCCGATAGGCCATTCCTATCACGTCATTGACCTGAACTTCCCGGCACGCACGCACGCAAAGATTGCAGTGGATACAGGCATCGAGTTGCACACGCATGGCGGAGTGGCTTGAATCCGGAGCCGGCAATTCACGTGGCGGAAAGCGACTTGTAGTCACCTCCATGCGCTCGGCCCACTGCCATAGTCGTGAGCTTGGGTCGTGTGCGACACGACGCTTAGGCTGATCGGCGACGAGAAGTTCCATCACCGTGTTGCGTGCGGCGCTTGCACGATCATTATTGGTGGTTACTTTCATGCCCGCCGCTGGCCTGCGGATACACGATGCAGCCAGCACACGTTCTCCTTCGATCTCGACCATGCAGGCGCGACAGTTACCGTCCGGCCGATAACCGGGTTCAGGCGCATAACACAAATGTGGGATCTCGGTGCCGTGCCGCTCAGCGACTTGCCAGATCGTCTCACCTGGCAAGGCCTCGACCTCGTGCCCGTCCAGTGTGAAGCGAACGGATTCAGTCATGACAGATCCTCACGGAAATGCTTTAACACGCAACGCAGTGGATTCGATGCGGCCTGGCCAAGGCCACAGATCGAGGCGTCAGTCATAGCCTCGCTGAGCTCCTCGAGCAATGCCCCGTCCCAGCGCGGTTGCTGCATTAGTTTGACTGCTTTCTCGGTGCCGACGCGACATGGCGTACACTGCCCACAGCTCTCATCCTCGAAGAAGCGCATTAGATTAAGCGCCGCGTGCTTCGCGTTGTCTTGATCACTAAGTATTACCACCGCATGCGACCCGACAAAGCAACCGTGCTTTTCAAGCGAGCCGAACTCCAGCGGGAGATCGCCCATGCTGGCTGGCAGGATACCGCCCGACGCACCGCCGGGCAGATAACCCTTGAACCTATGCCCACTCTGCATGCCATTGCAGTACTCATCGATCAGCTCTCGGACTGTGATTCCAGCCGGCGCCAGCTTCACACCGGGTTCCTTCACGCGACCAGACACCGAGTAGCTGCGCAATCCCTTACCGCCGTGACGCCCATGCTTGGCAAACGATTCGGCACCCTTCTGCATGATTTCGGGTACCCAGTAAAGCGTTTCAACGTTCTGTACGAGGGTGGGTTGCCCGAACAATCCGACCTCGGCAACGTACGGCGGCCGGTGTCGCGGCAAGCCGCGCTTGCCCTCGATACTTTCGATCATTGCGGACTCCTCGCCACAGATGTAAGCACCGGCGCCGCGGCGCAAATGGATTTTCGTTTGTCCCTTCAGGCCCGCAGCCTCAAGTTTGGCAATCTCCCGCAACAGTATCTCGCGCACTGCCGGATACTCGTCGCGTAAGTAAATATAGATAGCTTCGGCCTCCACTGCCCAAGCAGCAATGAGCATGCCCTCGAGAAACCGGTGTGGATCGCGCTCCATGTAAAAACGGTCTTTGAATGTCCCGGGTTCGCCCTCGTCGGCGTTCACGGCCATCAGACGCGGACCCGGATAGCCGCGCACGATGCGCCACTTGCGCCCAGTCGGGAAGCCAGCGCCACCCAGGCCACGCAACGCCGAGTTCTCCATGGTGCTGATCACGTCATCGACCGACCGTTTAGCGTCGTGGCATTCGCGCAGCAGCTTATAGCCGCCATCGGCGGCGTAGCGCTCGAAATCCGGGTACACCGGAATCACGGGATGTGTGCGGTCTGCGCGCACGGCCTCGGCGACCGCGTCTCCGGTGGCGTGATCGACGTGATAATGACCAACCTCAGCGACGGGTGCGGTATCGCAGCGACCCATGCATGGGGCACGCACGACGCGCACTTCACGGCCGAGTTTATTGGGCAAGCGCGCAAGAAGCTGTTGCGCACCCATCATTTCGCACGTGAGGCTGTCACAAACGCGGACGGTAACCTTAGCAGGACGATCTTCCCCGTCTTCGACCACATCGAAGTGCGCATAGAACGTCGCAACCTCGTAGACTTCCGCCAATGGCAGACGCATTTCCTGCGCCAATGCCGCCAGGCACCCCGTTGACAGGCAACCGTATTTATCCTGAATAAGATGCAGGTACTCGATAAGCAGGTCACGCTGGCGTGGGCGATCGCCTAGTAATGATTGCACCTCTCGCAAGGTGTCGAGGTTGATCTGCCGACCCTTTGGTTGCGACCGCGCACGCCCTTTCTTGGAACCGGGGTGGTTGTACTTTTTGACTTGTACGATGTGTTCAGACATAGGGTTCAATGTCGCATAGCCTCAACCAGGGTGGTACCGAGGGCGGCGGGCGACGCCGCGACGTGGATCCCGGCGCCTTTGAGCGCCTCGATCTTATCCTTGGCACCGCCTTTGCCACCGGAGATGATGGCGCCGGCATGACCCATTCGTCGACCGGGGGGCGCCGTGACACCGGCGATGAACCCGACGACCGATTTTGTTGTTCTGCTTTGCTTGATGAAATCGGCCGCATCTTCCTCGGCCGAGCCCCCGATCTCACCGATCATAATAATAGCCTCGGTTTCGGGGTCGGCGAGGAACAGCTCCAAACAATCGATAAAGTTCGTACCGTTGACGGGATCACCGCCAATGCCGATGCAGGTGGATTGGCCGAGGCCGGCGACAGTGGTCTGTGCGACCGCTTCATAGGTCAATGTCCCCGAACGCGAGACCACACCCACCTTTCCCCGTTTGTGGATATGGCCTGGCATGATGCCGATCTTGCACGCTTGTGGAGTGATAATGCCGGGGCAGTTTGGCCCGATAAGGCGCGTGTGAGAGCCGGCTAACACGCGTTTGACTCTCACCATATCCAGCACCGGAATCCCCTCGGTGATACAGACCACGAGCGGGATCTCCGCATCGATCGCCTCCAGTATGGCGTCCGCGGCGAACGCCGGCGGAACGTAGATGACCGACGCGGTTGCGCCGGTGGTGGCGACGGCGTCTGCTACCGTATCAAACACAGGCAGACCGAGATGTATCGCGCCTCCTTTCCCCGGTGTGACGCCACCGACCATATGCGTTCCGTAAGCGATCGCCTGTTCGGAATGAAACGTGCCTTGCGCCCCAGTGAAACCCTGGCAAATAACCCGGGTGTCCTCATTTACGAGCACCGCCACTACACGGCCTCCCGCACGGCTCGAACCACTTTCTCTGCCGCATCCGCCAAGTCATCAGCGGTGACGATATTCAAACCCGATTCGTCCAAGATCTTCTTCCCAAGCTCAACGTTTGTCCCTTCGAGCCGAACGACCAGCGGTACTTTGAGTGCGACTTCCTTTGCCGCCGCGACGACGCCTTGGGCGATCACGTCGCAACGCATGATCCCGCCAAAAATGTTCACAAGAATTCCTTGAACATTGGTGTCCAACAGAATCAACTTAAAGGCGGTTGTTACCTGTTCGCGCGAGGCACCTCCGCCGACATCGAGGAAATTGGCCGGCTCACCACCGTGAAGCTTGATGATATCCATGGTTGCCATTGCAAGTCCTGCGCCATTGACCATACAGCCGATATTGCCAGCCAAGGTGATGTAGTTGAGATCATGACGCGACGCTTCGAGCTCGATCGGATCCTCTTCCGACTCATCGCGCAGCTCGGCGACCGCTTTGCGGCGGAACAGCGCGTTATCGTCGAAGTTCATCTTGGCATCGAGCGCAACGACCTGCCCATCACTGGTGACAACGAGCGGGTTGATCTCAATTAGACTGGCATCAAGCCCGACGAATGCCTCGTACATGGCGCGCATGAACTTAACCGCGGCGTTTACCTGTTTGCCGGTAAGTTGCAAAGCGAACGCAAGCTGGCGTGCCTGAAAGGGTTGGAGATCAACGGCTGGATCAACGATAGTCTTGAAGATTTTCTCTGGCGTGTCGGCGGCAACCCGTTCGATTTCCATGCCGCCTTCAGTAGATGCCATGAGTGTAACTCGACTCACGCCACGATCGATAAGCATACCGAGATAAAGCTCGCGCGCAATGTCACAACCTTCCTCAATGTAAACTCGTTGCACTTTCTTGCCCTGCGGCCCTGTCTGGTGAGTAACTAGGTTCATGCCGTGCATCTGCTCAGTCATCGACACGACCTCATCGATGGAGCGCACGACCTTAACGCCCCCCCCTTTACCGCGACCACCGGCATGAATCTGTGCCTTCACGACCCAGACTGGGCCACCGAGTTCCTCGGCGATTTTCGCAGCGTCTGCGGAAGAGAACGCGACGTTACCGCGGGGCACGGCGACGCCGTAGCGCGCAAGCATCTGCTTCGCTTGGTACTCGTGGATATTCATAAAGGATTTGCGGGGACTTTCAAAAACGATCAAAAATGCTGTGCTTTTAAGATCGTCGTATACAGTATCCCACAACCCATGTCGAAACAAGCGAACGGCAATGCGACGCGAAGCGTTACGATCAGACACGCGGTCAAACGATTTCGACATTGCGAGCAGGCCGTAGACAGGCGTCGCCGGGGCCAAAAGAGCGTTTGCTGAACACAGGTCATCAGTGCACTACGGCACAATCTCGCTGCTTGGCGTGTGCGGAAGTCTGTGGTATACGAGATGCCTCCATCACACCCAACAACAGACAGCAGCGATAGGTATGGAGGTGACGTAATGAAAACTATTTCAACATCAGTAACTTACGCTGTACTCGGGTTATTTTTAGGTCTGGGTATGGTGCTGGCTCCCCAAGCCGCGTTCGCTTGGGAGCCGTCAAAGCCGGTCGACTTCGTGATCATGGCCGGCAAGGGTGGCGGTGCCGACAAAATGGCCCGCCTGATGCAGACCATTATCGAGAAGCACGATTTTTCGTCGAAGCCGTTCATTCCTATTAACAAGCCAGGCGGTTCGGGTGCCGAGTCGTTGATTCACTTGAAGAACACGAAGGGCACCAGCAGGGACCACACGATCATGGTCACGCTGAACAGCTTTTACACGACCCCGCTTCGCCAACCCGGGCTTGGCGTGGATATCTCCAAGTTCACGCCGATCGGCCGGATGGCCGAAGATACGTTCTTGCTTTGGGTCCACAAGGACTCCGGGATCAAGAATGTCAACGACTTCGTGAAGGCGGCCAAGAAAAAGGGTAACAGCTGGATCATGGCCGGAACCGGAAAAGGCCAGGAAGACCAACTGTTGACGACTTTTCTGAACTCGGCGTATGGGCTGAACATGAAGTACGTGCCCTTCAAGGGTGGTGGCCGTGTGGCCAAGGAGTTAGCGGGCAAGCATGCGGACTCGACGGTGAATAACCCGTCTGAGCAGCTCGGTTTCTACCAGGCAGGGACCACAGTGCCATTAGCGGCATTCACGCCCTCGCGATTGGAGGCGTTCCCGAACGCGCCGACGTTCGACGAGCTTGGCAAGAAGGGCATGGTGTACTTCATGCAGCGCAGTGTCGTGGGCGCACCCGGCATGAGCAGGAAGGCGGCCAAGTTCTATCAGAAAGTCTTCAAACAAGTGTACAACACGCCTGAATGGCAACAATACATGAAGAAGAAGAGCCTGCAAGGTAAGTTTCTCTCGGGTAAGGGACTGATGGAGTACTGGATGCGCGAGCGCCAGATCCATCAAAAGATGCTGAAGGACATCGGCGAGATCTAGCGGTCGATCTTGACCCGAAGGCGTAAACGGGTAAACAGGGCATAGCCATGCGACGCGCCGAGTTAGTCATGGCCGTCGTCATGGCGCTTTTCTCTGTTTATCTGATGTGGAAAAGTGCGGAGCTCCCCATCGGCTGGATCCCGGATGAGGGTCCAGGCGGTGGGGCGTTTTCGTTTTGGCTATCGGCAGGGATGCTCGCTTGTTGTGTCGCGATCATTGTGCGCTGGTTCATGCGCACAAGCCCGCCGTCGCGCTCGTCCGAGCCTTACATGGACCGGCATGCGCTGAAGCTCTTTCTTATCGGCGCAGGGGCGTTGACTGTCATGGTGGCATCGATCCACTTCATCGGCGTTTACGGCGCGGTACCGCTGTTCCTAATCTTTTACATGCGGTTTCTCGGACATCATTCGTGGACGACGACTGCCACCTTAGCTGCTGTTACGCCGGTCGTCGCATTTTTCTTTTTCGAGATCGCGTTGCGCATCACCTTGCCCAAGGGCTACACGGAACCCTTGTTTTATCCGTTGTACGACATCTTCTTTTAATCGATCTGTGTTCGAGACAAACGCACTTCGCGGGTGCTTGGCTGGCACAGGGCGTGCTCCTTTGCTTGAGGAGTTCTTGCATCCTGAGGTCTGAGTTGCGATGGAAATTCTGAGCCACCTGGCCGATGGTTTTTTTATAGCCTTTCAACCGCTGAACCTAGCACTGATTATCTTTGGCTGTGCGCTCGGGCTTTTTATCGGTGCGATGCCGGGCCTGGGGTCGGTCAACGGCGTGGCGATCCTGTTGCCAATGACCTTCTTGGTTCCGCCAACCGGTGCCGTCATTTTTCTGGCAGCCATTTATTACGGCGCGATGTATGGTGGCGCGATCAGCTCGATCATGCTCGGTATTCCCGGCGCGTCGACGGCCGTGGCGACAACGTTTGACGGCCGCCCGCTCGCGTTGCAAGGGCACGCCGACCGAGCGCTGATTGTCGCTGCCACCGCCTCGTTTATTGGCGGCACCATTTCCGTGTTGCTTTTCACGGGCTTTGCCCCGCCGCTCGCGCACGTCGCACTGGCCTTTGGTTCCCCAGAAATTTTCGCGCTGATGATCCTGGCGTTTGCGACCTTTATCGGACTCGGCGGCGATGACATTCCTAAGACCTTGTTCTCGATCTTTATCGGACTGGTCCTGAGCGCGGTTGGCCTGGATATCATTAGCGGTCAGCCGCGGCTCATCTTCGGCGATATTCCCGGCTTCTATCACGGTATTAACTTTTTGGTGCTCGCGATCGGCATCTACGGCATCGGTGAGATCCTATGGACCATCGAGACCAGTCGCGGCGAGATGAAGATCACGCAGGCAAACCTCACTTTCGCCCGGCTCATCGATGGTTTTCGGCGCATGAAAGAAACCGTCAAAGGGACGTTGCTCGGCTCCTTTCTAGGCTACTTTGTCGGAATCCTGCCGGCCGCCGGCGCAACGCCCGGTTCACTCATGGCGTATGGGGTAGCGAAGACATTGTCGAAGGAGCCCCAGACTTATGGCAAAGGCAACGTCGAAGGCATCGCCGCACCGGAGTCGGCTAACAACGCGGCCAGCACCGGCTCGATGTTACCGATGTTGACATTGGGCATTCCCGGTTCACCCACTACAGCGATCCTGTTGGGTGGCATGGTGATCTGGGGGCTTGAGCCCGGGCCACTTCTGTTTGTGGAACACGAGGAGTTCGTCTGGGGTCTGATCGCGAGCCTCTACGCAGCCAACCTGTTCTCACTGCTGCTAAACATTGCTCTGATACCGGCTTTTATCTGGGTCCTAAAGCTGCCGTTCACGATCCTGGCACCGATGATCTTCATCCTGTGCATTGTCGGCGGTTATGCGCCGACTCAGGACATGCACGATGTGTGGCTGATGCTGATCTTCGGGGTGGTCGGTTACCTGATGCGCAAGCTCGACTACCCGATGGCGCCGGCGGTGCTGGCGATCGTGCTCGGACCGCTGGCGGAACCGGCGATGCGCCAATCGCTGCTCATTTCTAGCGGCTCCGTAATGATTTTCTTCGAGCGGCCGATTTCGGGGTCGATCATGGTGATCGCACTGATCCTGTTGTTCCTACCCTTGCTAAAGATAGTCTGGGATCGAATTGTCGGGCACAGAGCCTCTACCGATGCCGCCGAGCGCGTGCGAACGGGTCCAGAGTCATGAACGGGCGACGACTGGGCGGCTCTGGTGGGTTGCGCCACTGTGCGTCTTTGGTATACGGTATACAAAATACCTATCCTCGGTTGCCCGTATCCACGTCGCCTATGCGGGGCTGAGTGACGACGGAGTTAGCGCGTGTCCACCGCGAAATTGAAGGTAGAGCCCGTCGACGTCGACTTTGTCCTCAAGGACAAGATCTACGACGCTCTGAAGCAAGCGATCGTGGCGGTCAACGTCTATGCCCACCCCGAAGAGCCGAGGCTGGATAAGCGCCAGCTGGCGCAGGATCTCGGCGTCAGCCGGACACCGATCCGCGAGGCGATTGCACGTCTCGAGCAAGAAGGCTTTGTGCGCACGGTGCCGCGAAAAGGGGTCTTCGTCGTTCGCAAGAGCAAGCAGGAGGTCCTCGAGATGATCACGGTATGGGCAGCGCTCGAAAGCATGGCGGCACGCTTGATTACCGAGTATGCCAAGGACGAGGAAATCGGAACCTTACGCAAAATGTTTGCAACGTTCGAGAGCGATCACCCACAGGCGAACATCGACGAGTACTCGGAAGCGAACATTCATTTTCATCAGGCCATCTTGGGGATGAGTCAATGTGATTTGCTCAATCAGATGGCCGAAAATCTGTTTATCCACATGCGCTGGATCCGCATGCGCACGATCTCCGAGAACGACCGTGCGAGTCGCTCGATTATCGACCACATGAACATCATAGAGGCATTGGAGACACGGGACACCGAGTTGGCAGAGCGGTTGGTGCGACAGCACACGTTGGATCTCGCCGCGCATGTAGAGAAAAACGTGCATTATCTGGATTAGTTTTCATTGCTGAGAGCAACGTTTGTGAATCTTTATTTTGGGATACGGAGGACACAATGGCTGAACCGGCGAAAAGGCCCGAAGTAACCGCACCGCAGGTAGAGAATGTTTCAGGAGGCCGGCTCGTCGCGAAGGCGTTAAAGAGCGAAGGCATCGACGTGATCTTTACCCTCTGCGGTGGGCATATCATAGACATCTACATGGGTTGCCTAGAGGAAGGCATCAAGATCATCGATGTGCGTCACGAGCAGGTAGCAGCGCATGCTGCCGACGGTTACGCGCGCATGACGGGTAAACCGGGTTGCGCGGTGGTCACGGCCGGCCCGGGCACGACCGATGCGGTCACGGGCGTGGCCAATGCGCTGCGCGCCGAGAGCCCCTTTTTGCTTATTGGCGGGCAAAGCGCGCTCACCCAGCACATGATGGGCGGGCTGCAGAATCTACCACACGTCGATATGATGGCGCCGATCAGCAAGTTTTCGACGACCGTCGCTTCCACCGAGCGCATACCCGACATGGTGAGTATGGCCTTTCGCGAGTGCTTCAACGGTGCGCCGGGACCTGCGTTTCTTGAGATTCCGCGCGATGTGCTCGACGTCAAGGTCGACATGTCGAAAGTACGTTTTCCCAAGCCGGGTCATTATCGGGCGTCTACCAAGAACCTCGCCGACCCGGAGGACATCGAAACGCTGGCCGATATCCTGGTGAACTCGGAGCGTCCTTGCGTCCTGCTTGGCACTCAGATCGCTACTAGCCGCGCCTACAAGGAAGCCGAAGAATTCGTACGCACACTCAACGTTCCGGCGTATATGAACGGCGCTGGTCGCGGTACCTTGCCGCCGGGTCACCCCCATCACTTTCACCGCACCCGACGCTACGCTTTCGACAAAGCCGACGTGATCGTGATCGTCGGTACGCCATTTGATTTCCGAATGGGCTACGGCAAGCGATTGCGCGCAGATGCCACCGTCGTGCAGATCGACCTCGACTACCGTACGGTCGGCAAGAACCGTGATGTTTCCTTGGGGCTGGTGGGCGATTGCGGCCGCATTCTCGCTGCGGTCACCCAAGCGGCGAGTGGCCGGGTGGACAAGGGCGCCAAGAAGCGCGAGTCGTGGCTCGAGGAGCTGCGAGCGGAAGAGAAGGTGCGCCTCGATAAGCTCATGCCCGAGTTCACGTCGGACGCCACCCCGATCAATCCCTATCGCGTCGCTTGGGAGCTTAACGAGTTCCTCACGGAGAACACGATCTACATCGGCGACGGGGGCGACGTCGTCACCATTACTGCACAGGCGGTGCAGCCACGTTCACCTGGTCACTGGATGGACCCGGGTCCGTTGGGAACCTTGGGTGTCGGGGTGCCGTTCGCCATGGCGGCGAAGTTTACCCACCCTCAGAAGGAGGTGCTGTGTTACTTCGGTGACGGCGCGTTTACCTTGACCGGCTGGGACTTCGAAACGTGCGTGCGTTTTAACCTGCCGTTTCTCGGTGTGATCGGTAACAATTCCGCGATGAACCAGATTCGCTGCGGCCAGATCCTCAAGTACGGTAAGGAATACGGTGATGTCGGTAACATTCTCAGTGACGTACCATTTGGTCAGTTTGCCGAAATGCTCGGCGGTTACGGCGAAGATGTGCGAGACCCGAGGGAGATCCGACCAGCGCTGGAACGCGCGCGCGAGGCCGTCGCCGCTGGCAAGCCTGCGCTCGTCAATCTGTGGGTTGATATCGACGTATGGGCGCCCGGGACGCGAAACCAGACGATGTATAAGTAACCTTAGGAAAACCTTTCGAACGGAGCCGCTCGGCTCCGTTCAAGTTTTGATCTAGCAGCGAGTTTTTCGATAAGAGGAAAGCAATGGGAAAAGCATTGGATGGCGTTCGCATCCTGGACATGACCCATGTCCAGTCAGGCCCGACCTGCACACAGTTGCTCGCTTGGTTCGGTGCTGACGTAATCAAAGTGGAGCGTCCGGGCGTGGGCGATATCACCCGCACGCAACTGCATGACCTGTCAAATGTCGACAGCCTCTACTTCACCATGCTTAATCACAACAAACGCAGCATCACGCTTAACACCAAGAGCGAGCGCGGCAAAAAGATCTTTACTGAGCTTATTCGTAAGTGCGACGTCATGGTTGAGAATTTCGCGCCGGGTGTGCTCGATCGTATGGGATTCACCTGGGAGCGGATTCAGCAGATCAACCCGCGCATGATCTACGCTTCGATCAAGGGCTTCGGGCCTGGACCCTACCAGGAGTGCAAGGTTTACGAAAACGTCGCTCAATGTGCGGGCGGATCGGCGAGCACCACCGGCTTTGACGATGGCCCACCGCTGGTGACGGGTGCACAGATCGGTGACTCGGGTACCGGTTTGCACCTCGCACTGGGAATCGTCACAGCGTTGTTTCATCGAGAAAAGAGTGGACGTGGGCAACGCGTGGTTTGCGCCATGCAAGACAGTGTGCTCAATCTGTGCCGTGTTAAGCTACGCGATCAGCAACGTCTGAAACACGGCCCACTCAAGGAATATCCCCAATACCCGAACGGCACGTTCAGCGAATCTGTGCCGCGCGCCGGCAACGCCTCGGGTGGCGGGCAGCCTGGTTGGGCGCTGCGATGCGCGCCCGGCGGTCCTGACGATTACATCTATGTGATTATTCAACCTCAGGGCTGGGTGTCGCTGATGAAGGCGATCGGCCGGGAAGACCTGATCGACGACCCTGACTGGGCAACACCCGCGGCGCGGCTGCCGAAGCTCGATCAGTGTTTCGCGATGATCGAGGCATGGACCAAGACCAAGAACAAGTTCGAGGTAATGAATATACTCAACGAGGTGGACGTCCCGTGTGGACCCATCCTCTCGATGCAGGAGTTAGCCGAGGAGCCATCCTTGCGAGAGACGGGTACTGTAGTCGAAGTGGACCATCCGCATCGGGATCCGTATCTTACCATCGGCAATCCCATCAAGCTGTCCGATTCGCCGTCGGAAATCACACGTTCACCACTGCTAGGGGAGCATACTGAGGAGATCTTAAGGGAGGTTGTCGGTTACAGCGACGCGGAAATCGAGCACGCACACCACGACGGCGCAATCTGATTGTTCGCTTTTGCATCGCGTTAGCAGTAGCCTTTTGGATGATTGTGTGCGTAGCGTTTGACCGAGATCAATGCAAGCCGCCATGCGGCGAACCATTATGAGCTCGCGGCGATGACAATCAAGAAAATCCTCGTTCCACTCGATGGCGGCCAACGTTTCCAATCACTCCTGGAGACGAGCCTGGCCGCCGCGCGGCGTTTCAGTGCGCATATCGAAGTTCTCTACGTGCGCCCGAATCCGCGGCATGCGGTTCCGTACGCCACCTTAGGTATGTCCGGGCGTATGAAGAAATCTGTTGTCGAAGCGGCGCGACAGCAGGCGGCCGATCAATCTGCCAAGGCGCGAGCACGATTCGAAAGATTCTTCGCCAAGCACAGCGTCCCGATTGCAAAGCGACCGTCTAGAGGTGCAATCGTTTCTGCGTCCTGGTGTGAAGAGACAGGAAGCATAGCCGAAGCTCTCGCTGGTCGGGCGCTGTATTGCGACGCCATCGCTTTGACGCGCCCCGGTACCGGATCAACGTCTGCCGAAATCTTGGAGACTGCATTGTTAGAAACCGCGTCACCTGTGCTGATGTTTCCACCGACGTTGCAACAGTGGGGCGCGACCAATGTCGCGATCGCATGGAATGCAAAACCGGAAGCCGCGCGCGCAGTAGCGGCGGCCATGCCCTGCCTCGCTGCCGCAAGAACGGTAACAGTATTGGTATCGTCGAAACGATTGGCCAGCGGCAAGGAATTGGTCGAGCATCTAGCATGGCACAATATCAAGACGGTGTTGCGGCAGTTTGACGTGCGTTCGCGTTCGGTGGGCGAGACTCTGCTCGCAGAGTCGCGTCGGCTTAAGTGCGACCTGCTAGTGATGGGTGGGTATAGCCATACACGTGCGCGTCAGCTGCTGTTTGGTGGCGTTACTCGCCATATCATGGCAAGCGCCGAGATTCCGGTACTGATGGCGCATTGAAGCAGTAGCAAGTGGCGGTTACGAGTAGCGAGAATTACTCAACGCAAAGGCACAAAGGACGCAAAGTTCTTGTCCTGATCTTGGATTTAGGAGCGGTTGTCGGGACGCACAGGAGCGGGCGATGTGCAGGGATGCACAAGTGCCGCGAGTGCAGGGACGCAGAGGAGCGGCCTTTGCGTTGAGTTTTGGTTCTCATAAGCTAGTCGCTACTGGCGACCCTTAGAACAATCTTTCCGAAGTGTTGGCTCTGCTCCATCATGTGGTGCGCTTGTGCGACTTCATCGAGCAGAAACGTGGCCGAGATCAAAGGCACGATGGTTCTGTCGGCGAGCTTTGGCACAACGGTCTCGGCGAATTCGGCTGTAATCTCGCCTTTTTGCATTACTGGCCGTGAGCGCAAAACTGAGCCGATGATACGCTGGCGCTTCACCATCATTAGCGCAATATTGAGCTCAGCCTTCATCCCGCCCATCACGCCGATGATCACCAGCCTTCCTTCGACCGCGAGTGTCTTCATATTCGATGAAAGATACTTGGCGCCGATGTGATCCAGGATCACATCGGCGCCGCGGTTATTGGTAAACGCTCGTGCTTCCTCTGCAAAATCTTGTGTCTGATAATTAATTACGAAGTCAGCACCTAATTCACTGACGCGATCAATTTTCTGCGGCGAAGTGGTGACAATTATCTTTGATTCCGGGGTGAGCGCCTTGCACAGTTGAATCGCTGCTGTGTTGACACCACCTCCGCCGCCGTGAAGCAAGATCGTTTCGCCATCCTTGAAGTTGCCGAGCATGAATATGTTCGAGTACGCAGTGATATAGGTTTCGCAGATGCAGGCGGCCTCCTGAAAGCTCATGGAATCTGGGATTCGCATAAGGTGGTTGGCGTACGCGACCGCGTACTCGGCATAGCCCCCGCCTGCTACAAGTGACATCACTCGATCGCCGACATTCCATCCGCTCACGTCGGACCCGATCTCTTCAATGGTGCCGGCGACCTCGAGCCCGAGAATCTCCGACTCGCCTTTAGGCGGTGGGTAATTGCCCTGGCGCTGGATAATGTCCGGACGGTTGACCGAGGTGGCCAAAACCTTGACCAACACTTGTCCTTGCGCGATTGATGGTCTTTCGGCCTCGCCGACCCTAAGCACATCGACACCGCCAAAGCCATCGAGTAGCACCGCCTTCATCCTAACTTAGCTCCGTTCTTGCTCGTGGATCGGGTTTTTGGCTTCACTCGAAAGTTTCTTCTAATCGAGTTTCAGGCCCTGTGCGCGGCTCGGGCGCTACGACGCGCCAGCCGGACTTACGTTGGCGCCACAGTAACCAGGCACCCAGTAGAAACAGAAAGGTGGCAATCACCGGCCGTGCTGTGCCGCCCATCGCAAAAAGCGGCACGGCGACGGACATTGCGAACGCTCCCGGGTAAGCGAGAGTCCATTTTCTGCGGCCGCGGTCCCGCTGGTACCACGGAAACACCGTCGAGAACGCGGCCATTATCAGGAAAAAGGCCGACCAGGGCCGGGTAAAGAAAAGTGTCACATCGTCGCTCATCGACCAGGCACGGTTCAGATTAAGCTCTGCGATATCGCCTAGCACCACACCTAAGATCATGGGTGCCAGCGGAAAGCCAAAGCGACGCATCGTATAACCGATCACGCCAAACAGAAAAAGCACCCACAAATCGAACTCGATGTTATGCAGGGCGAACACACCGATTGCACAATAGATCAGTATCACTGAGGCGAGTACGTACATAGGGACACGCGTGACCCTGACAAACACGCGTAGACAAAGCGCCTGCAGGGTGATCATGATGAAGTGCGCAAAGAAGAAAGCGATGAAGATCGAGTAAGCGAGAACGGGCTCATCACCGATGAACGAAGGGCTCGGCACGATGTCGTGGATCAGCAACGCCCCCAGCATCACCGCTGCCGTTACGTCCCCAGGTATCCCCAGTGCCATCAACGTACACAACGCGCCACCCTCAACCGCGTTGTTGGATGACTCCGGCGCGATGATACCCTCGGGTGTCCCGCTGCCGAACGTCTCGGGTTGTTTAGAAAACTTCTTCGCCTGGTCATACGCAAGGATGTTGGCCACCGAACCGCCCGCCCCCGGCAGGATGCCGGTAAAGACGCCGATGAACGCCGAGCGTACGAGCACGGTCCAGCGCCGCAAGACCTCGCCAATGGCGCGGCGGTGCTCAATGCTCACCGCCTTAGCACCCTTTGGCATCAAGGGCTTACGCGCCTTTTCCGGATCCTGCACATCGCTCAAGAGCTGGCTAAAAGCGAACAGGCCGACCAAGACAGGGAGAAAGTCAAAGCCTTGCTCGAGTTCGTCGCTGCCAAAGGTAAAACGAGCAACTCCGTTGACCTCATCCTCGCCGATGGTTGAGGCGAGTAGGCCCAAGGCGCCGGCGATCACTCCTTTGAGAAGCGCCTTTCCGGACAGACTAGCGGTGATGGTGAGGGCAAACATCACCAGCATGAAATAATCCCAAGGCGCAAACTCGAGACCGATTCGGGCGAGCTGCGGTGCAAGCGTAACCAGCACGCAGCCGCTGATAAGCCCACCGAAGAACGACGACCATACGCCGATCCCCAGTGCGAACCCGGGCTGCCCCTTGCGGGACATGGGAAAACCATCGAAGGTGGTCGCTACAGACGAGGGCGTACCCGGAATACCGGTGAGCATGCCAGCCATAAGACCGCCGGAAAGCCCCCCTACCAGTACGCCGATCATGGTCGCCAACCCCTGCGTGGCAGTCATGCCGAAGGTAAACGGCAAGGTGAGCACCACCGCCATGGTGATGGTGAAACCGGGGATCGCGCCGGTGATCAGGCCGGCAGCCACCCCGATCATGATCAGCCCGATCGTTTGTAGCTCGAAGACGGTACCGGCAGCGGCGATGAGGTTTTCGAAAATCACTGCTGAACTCTTGTGACAAGCTCTCTGTTTCTATCGAATACGATAATTACGACTGTAGCCGACCACCAGAAAACCCAACGCGAAGACGCAAAGACGCAAAGGGTCGCAAAGTCGTTCAAGCAAGATTCTAAACTTCTCCGCGTCTTTGCGCCTTTGCGTTGAATAGTAATTAATGTATGCGCAGCAGCTCGCCTTCCGGGAGGAACACATTGAGTGCATAAGTGAAGATTGCCCACATCACACCCACAGCCGCGACTGCTACAACAAGGTGTAAAGCCTGTGCGCGTAGTGTCCGCTCGCCAAGTGTGGCGAGCGTCGCAAAGACAAACAACGTGCCACCAATGAGCATGCCTAGATAGGGCAGGGTTAGCAGAAACACTGCAAACCAGAAGAAGCACCAGAGCGGATTACGATAGCTCGCCAACCACGCCCTCAGCCCGATCGGATGCCTTTCGGTCTCTTGCTTTCCCCGGCGCAGCGACTGAACGAGGTATCCGAAGCTCAGGACAGAGAGGAATATAAGGATAACGCGTGGCCACACCTCGGACCCGAGCGTCCCGTATGTGGTCTCGCGGATACTGAAGGTGGTCGTGAAGAAAACGCCGCAGAACAGCAGAAGAAAGATAGCGACCAATGTGTCTCTGCTGAATCGGCTCACGCTTTCTCCACTAAGAGCGCGGCAACGAATAATCCGCGGCCCACTCAGAGGTGGGCCGCGGTCACTAACTTACGTATAACCCCGAGCACTACGGCTTGTAGAGGCCTATTTTGATGGCCGTTGTCTTCAGGGTGTTGAAGGTGCCAGCAAGATGCTTGCCGTAGTTTTTCCGGCTCATGTACTTGACCGAGCTGCCCTTGGCCTCGAGCTGGCGTATGACGTCAGGATCCTTCATAGCTTTGGCAATCACTTTTTCATAGTGCTTGACTACATCCTTGGATGTCCCCTTCGGCAGCACAACGCCGCGGTCCACACCGAACAGGAGATCGATACCCTGTTCCTTTAACGTCTTGACATCAGGAATGCGCGGATCCCGCTTCGGGGTGGCGATTCCCAGGGCTTTGAGCTCACCACTCTGGATGTATTTCTTTGCTGCAGTGACATTGATTTCCCCGATTTGGATGTTATTGGCGAGCAGCGCCGTCATGCGTTCGCGAGTGCCGTCGTACGACACATGCTTGAACTTGATGCCAGCGGCCTCCTCCAAAAGTAGCATTGTAAAATGGCTTGTCGAACCGAGTGTACCGCCAGCCAGGATCTGACTCGGCTTTTTTTTGGCCGTCGCAATCAGCCCTGTAACGTCGTTATAGGGTACGTTCTTGGCGGCGCCAACGATTGCTGGCGTGTGAGTTACCAGGGCAACGGGCTCGAACGCATCCCAGGTAAAGTCGACGCGACCGTTGAGGTAGCTGGTCATCGCGCTCTGGTGGATGGCGAAGAGCGTGCAGCCGTCGGTTTTGGCCTTGCGCGCTTCTTTTGCACCCTTGTTTCCACCCTGACCAGGAATGTTGACGACTTGAACCTGAGGCTTGGTGCCGCTCTTATTAATAGACTCTGTAATGATTCGGAAAATGATGTCGGTTCCGCCGCCTGCCTTCCACGGGACAATGAGCTTGGCGGTGCCGCAGGGGATATCCGCGGCCGCAAATGCCATCGGCGAGACCGCGATGGCGGCGGACACAAACAGCGCCTTAATAAACGTACGATATTTCATTTCAACCTCCTGCTCATAGTGTTGTTACCCCATGCTGATACGCTCTGGGATTGACGGTGTTACCGTCTTTGGCAACGAAACGCCTTGGCGCGTTGCCCTCCCTTATTTTTGGTATATGGGATTTAGTATCCTAGACCAACTCCTGCCCGTTTGACCAGCCCGCGGGGACGGGCTGACCTTGTCATCACGTTCCGACAGTGAGGGGGGTGACCAGGCGTTTGAGTGTCGCTATAACGCTGAGCGCAACAATGCGTCCGGTGCGAGGATTCTGCTCAGATGGCACATTCTCGATACTCAGCTCGAACCGCGCGCTGTCGGCGTCAACGACGATGCGGTGCGTGTTGCGGCTGACAGTAGGATCGGCCCAGATCTCGAGTCGGGTCTGATCCACGCCTACGCCGGCGAGGCCGAGCGCGGCCGCGACGTTGACGTTTGCCGGAAAGCCCTTAGCGCCCTCACGCGCCGAGCCTTCAAACAGCTTGAGGGGCGCGTCGAGGTTTCGCAGATCGATGTTGTGCTCGTCAACGTAAGGGGAGCCGACGAGCGCCGCGGGTGGCTTGCGGGTGACCATTGTGACCGTGTTGATGTCACCCTCCGCCGCAGCGCGAACGGCGTCCAGGCCCAACAACGCGCCGGTGGGCACAATGATACGCGCCCGATGCGTTTTAGCCAGATCCACCACATGCCAGTTTGAAAGCAACGCCCCTACGCTGATCGGCATAAAGATGCGACCGGCGCGAACGGCGGGCTCCGCCACGTCGGAGAACACGGCCGCCGGCGCGGACTCGATTACGACGTCGGCGTTTCCAGCAAGCTCGACCAGCGGTAAAACGGAGGCTGGATGACGGTAGTCAGCCATGCGCTGTGACGCGCGCGCAGCGTCTCGGGCCGAGACAGCCACTAATCTCAGTCCGTCAATGCCCTCATCCAGGCGCTGACCAACGACTTGGCCAATTGCCCCGAAACCGCCAATTGCAACACGCAGCGGTTCTGCAGGTAACAGCGAGTTCGTATTCACGATTTTGGGGCGGGCTCTACCCGAACGCGCTCAGTATCCGAGCGCGCAACCATCCTTGCGCGCATCGGATGCGGCCTGCAGCACGCCCCGGTCCCAATCGATATAAATACACTGGCTGCCGCCAAAGGGCTTATCCGCTTCGGCAACCGTGTGCCCCAAACGAGTCAACGCCGCGCGCGTGCTCTCGGGAATCGGCCGCTCCGCCGACAGCACGCCCTCAGTGGGCAAGAAGCGCGGCGCATCGATTGCCTCCTGCAGGTCCATGTCGAAGTCCGCCCAGTTGGTGAACACATAGCCGTGACCCATGGCTTGATACTGACCCCCCATTACACCGAAAGACAGCACAGGCCGATCGCCGCGGTAGACCATCGACGGAATGATCGTGTGCATCGGTCGTTTGCCGGGCGCGATGCAATTCGCGTGGCTTTCAATCAAGTTAAAGCCGCCGCCGCGATTTTGCAGCATAATGCCGGTGTCCCCGGCGACGACCCCACTGCCCCAGGGATGATAGAGGCTGTTGATGAACGAGACCGCATTGCGCTGCTCGTCCACGACGGTTAGATAGGTTGTGTCCTTATGTTCAGTGAGGCCGGAGGCAACGGGGTTTGCGAGCGCTTTATCAGGACTAATTCGTGTCCATTGTTGTATACCGAACTCCTCTGATAGCAGCGCCGCGATCGGGATATCGCTGAAATCGGGATCTGACACAAACCGATCACGTTCGGCGATCGCCAGCTTGAAGGCCTCTGTCACCAGGTGAATGTGCTCGGCGCTCAGATGCGGCACGTCGCCGAGACGAGTGTTTTGTAAAATATTGAGCATCATTAAGACCGCGATGCCTTGCCCGTTGGGCGGCAGCTCGTAGACACGCAGTCCGCGGTAATCGGTGTAAATGGGCTCGACCCACTCGCCGCGATGGCTGGCGAAATCCTCGAGCTCGAGCAAGCCGCCGTTTGCGTGGCTAAAGCGAACAATGCTTTCGGCAATCTCGCCAGTGTAGAAGGCCTCCCGACCGCCCTGTGCAACTTGCCGCAGAGAATGCGCGAGATTCGGTTGTCGATAGCGCGTTCCGGCCACGGGGGCCTTATCATCCACCAGTAAGGTGCGCCGTGTGGTGTCGCAACCGCTGAGCAGGTCCTCATTGTCTTTCCACACCTTGGCCACCACCGGCGAGACCGCGTACCCCTCTTCGGCATAATGGATAGCCGGTTGCAAGAGCTCCGGTAACGGCATGGTCCCGAATCGCTCGAGCGCGATTTGCCAAGCGTCGATCGCTCCCGGTACCGTGACTGAGAGGATGCCGTGCTCCGGCATCGTCTCGTGACCGCGTCGCCTTAACTCATCGAGTGTCGCGTTGCTTGGAGCACGACCGCTGCCGTTAAGACCATGCAGCTTCTGCGATCGCGCTTCGTAATAGAGCAAAAAGCAGTCCCCACCGATACCTGTCGACTGCGGCTCGGTTACACATAGAGTAGCGCTGGCGGCGATCGCCGCATCCATGGCATTCCCGCCTTTCTGTAACACGTTTAGCCCTGCCTGGGTTGCCATTGGCTGACTCGTCGCGACCATGCCACGAGTGCTCATGACGACGGAGCGCCCCGGATACTGTATATCTCTCATCGTTGACGATCCTGATTAAGCTGGAAAATAAAACGTCCCCTCGGCATCTTCAATCGGGCGGATCGGGCAGCCATAGAGCTGCTCCAATGTCTCGGTGTCGAGAATCGAAGGTAGTTTGCCATATCGGTATTGTCCATTACCAAACAAAAGCAAGGCGTGCGTGCAGAAACGTGTCGCTATGTTGACATCGTGCAAGACAAACACAGTAAGGCACCCTGGTCGCCACCGGCGTTCAGCGAGTAGCCGCAGGACGTCAATCTGGTGGTGTAAGTCCAGATGGTTGGTCGGCTCATCGAGCAGGCAAACCGGCGGATCTTGCGTCAGCAGGGTCGCGATCTCAACTCGACGGCGCTCGCCGCCCGATAATGTGCTGAGCCTTCTCGGCCCAAAATCGGCGAGCCCGACTGCGGCGAGGGCGCTGTTAGCGAGCTCGATGTCATCGGCATCATCGTGCCACTGCCAGCGTGACAGATAAGGGTGGCGGCCCGTGAGCACGATCTCCGCTACTGTGGCGGGGAAAGCGGCATCGTAGTGCTGCAGCAATACCCCGAGCAGGCGAGCCCGGGCTCGACTGGAGTGCGCGCCGATGTCAGAGCCGTTGAGCACGACGCGCCCATCATCGGGCACCCGCAGCCCCGCCATGGTATGAACCAGGGTCGTTTTGCCGCTGCCGTTTGGACCCAGTATGGCCCAGTTTTCGCCGGCCCGCAGGCGCACGCTTAAGCCGGCGCATAGTGTCCTACCGGGGACGCGAACGTTCAGATCGTGTGCTTCGATTCGAATCATGGGCTCCGTGTTCGGGAAAGCAGAAACAGAAAAACAGGAACGCCCAGCAGTGCCGTGATCACGCCAACGGGAAGCTGCACCGGCGCGATTACGGTGCGTGCCAATGTGTCGGCGACGACGAGAAAGCTACCGCCAAGCAGCACGGTGTTGGGGATCAGCCCACGATGATCGGTGCCGCTGAGCAAGCGTACAGCGTGCGGAATGATCAAACCAACGAACCCGATGCTCCCAGCCACGGTCACTGCCGTTGCAGTCAATAGCGCGGCGATGAAATAGATCGCGATGCGCACCTGCGCCGGGTTCTCGCCCAGCGCCGCCGCCGTTAGGTCGCCACGCGCCAGCAGGTTCAGAGATCGCGCCAACCACAGCGATAGAACCAAACCAAGTAGCAGTACCGCATTTGCGGATATTGGATGATGCGCTCGGCTGAGGTCGCCCATCAACCAAAACAGCATGTTGTGTAAGCTGCCTTCAGGCGAGATCGCGAGAATGAAGCTGATCAATGCGCCCCATCCGGCCGCGACCACCACGCCCGTTAGTAACAAACGTGTGTGCGTCCACGCGCCGTCCAGACGGCTCAAGCCGAACACGAGAAACGTTGACAATAGGCTTCCGCCGAATGCGCTACCGGCCACCCAAGCGCCGCCCAACCCAACCAGGATCGCAGCCAGCGCCGCGACCGCCGCGCCGCCGGATAGGCCCAGAATGTAGGGATCGGCCAAAGGGTTGCGCAGCAATACTTGTAGCAAGGCACCGGCCAAGGCCAGTAGGCCTCCAACAGCAAACGCCGACAAAGCGCGCGGCAGCCGGAGTTCGGTGATAATGATTGCCCCGATGCTGTCTCGTTGCCCAGTCAGGACGTCGCGAAACACCCCTAACCCGAGGTCGACACTGCCCACGGACAGCGCGACCACCAGACTCGCGAGGGCAGCGGTGCAAAGGAGGGCGGTGAGGCGAGAGGGCCTGACTATCAAAGCCCTAGCGCAGCTCGATGATCGGCCAACCTCGCGTCTCTGCTTGCTCGCGTAACAGCCGATCAGGGTTTACGGCCACGGGATGCGTGACTAGATTCAACAGCGGCAGGTCGTTATGCGAGTCGCTGTAAAACCAGCTGCCATTAAGCGTCTCGTTATGCTCGTGCATCCACTCGCGCAATCGCTGAACCTTACCGTCGCGGTAACAGGGGGTTCCAGAGACTCTACCAGTGTAGCGTCCGTCGATGATTTCGCAGCGCGTGGCTATTAGATGCTCTACACCAAGCTCTGCAGCAATCGGGCGAGTGATGAAGTCGTTGGTTGACGTGATAATGATTAATGTATCTCCAAGGTCGCGATGTTTGTCTAATAGCACTCGCGCCGCAGGCTTGATCATCGGCATTACCTTCGAGTGCACAAACTCGCGACGCCATTGCTCCAGAGTCGCGCGATCATGCTCCATTAGCGGGCGCAGGGCGAAATTCAGATACTCTTGTATGTCGAGCGTGCCGGCTTGGTAGGCTTGATAAAAGCGATCGTTCTCACGTGCATAATGTTCGCCATCAACCAGGCTCTGTTCCGCTAGAAATTCGCCCCACGCGTGATCGCTATCGGTGGCGATTAGTGTCCGATCAAGATCGAAGATTGCCAAGGCCAATGCGGTCTCCAGGCAGGTATGCTGGTAGTCGCGTTGCTGCGAACACCCGTTCATGAAAAAATTGCGGGCAATTCTAGTTGATCGAGGGCGTGGCTGTACATGGTCGACCGAGACGGGTTCCGTCCCAATGTAGGTCTCATTCTGTGCAACCAGCGTGACCAAGTTCTTTGGGCGCGCCGTTATGGCCATAATGCGTGGCAGTTCCCACAAGGAGGGATCAAACCCAAGGAAACGGTCGAGCAAGCGCTATACCGAGAGCTGTGGGAGGAGGTTGGCCTGCGCGCGTCCGATGTGCAGATAATTGGCCGCACACGTGAATGGCTTTTCTACGAAATACCCAGACGCTACCTGCAACGTTCGAAGAACCGGTCCTTCAAAGGGCAAAAGCAGATCTGGTTCTTACTACGCCTCGTCGGTGGGGAAGAGAATGTGCGTTTGAATGTCAGTACCCGGCCTGAATTCGATGACTGGCGATGGGTGGAGTACTGGGCGCCGCTCGACCATATCATCGAGTTCAAGCGTGAGGTCTACCGCCAGGCGCTGGTCGAACTCGAGCCGTTACTGCACCGCGGTCCAACGGACAGCTTGTAGCGACCCTTCAGACGTGCCACCGAATTGGGTCTGCCTCAGCCCGTGGTCCCTGTACGTTCGGAAGAAGCGTAAGTTTTCTCAACAATGCCTGCGGCGAGCAAGGCCGTTCCATAAGCCGCTGTACTCGAGCGCGCCTTGCGCACCGGTACCCCTAGGATTCGCTCGCGAATGCGCTGCCAAGCCGGGTTCTCGCTACCGGTCCCCGTAGTGAGCACTTTAGTCATCTTCGGTGCACCAAGTTTGCACAGAAGTGCGTAACCCTGCGCCTCGATTTTCGCCATCCCTTCCAGCATACCCTGGAAGAATGTCAGGCTGTCCGCGGGCAGCGGTTCGAGCCGCGGCGGCAGTTTGGGGTCATTGACGGGGAAGCGCTCGCCTACCCGCGGGAGTGGGTAGTAGTCTAAGCTAGTGGCCTGCTCCGGATTGAGCTGACTGGTCATCGCCTGCATTTGGGCGGTATCGAAGTATTGCAGCAATACCCCGCCGCCGCTGTTGGAGCGGCCGCCAGCGAGCCAGCAGTCGCCCAAACGATGACTGGAAACGCCGTATTCGGGCGAGAAGACAGGTTTGTCTGATACCAGCTTGAGGCTCAAGCTCGTACGAAGGAAGGTGACACCTTGGCCAGGCGCTTGCGCGCCGGCGGCTAGAAACGCCGCTACCCCGTCGGTAGTGCCGGCAACGATGCGTGTATCGGGCTTCAAGCCGAAGACCCGTGCGGCCTCTGCGGTTATGCATCCGAGGGTTTCGCCTGGACTATGTACCGAGGGTAACAACCGCGCATCAATACCGAGGTCGGCCAGCCATGGCGGCCATTGCACCGCTTCTGGATCGAAACCCAATTTGAGACAGTTGTTGTAGTCGCTTTGCCCCCATAGTCCTGATAACCGACCGGCCACCCAGTCAGCCTGGTGCAATAGCCAGCGCGCTTTACTGTGCATCTTCTTCTCCTGCAGCCAGAGCAGTTTCGCCAAGCTGCTGGTGGGTTCGTGAGCACCGCAATTGGGGCCCGCGTATTTGCCGATAGCTTGCGCTTGCGCCAGCGCCCGGGCGTCGTCATACATCAGAGCCGGGGTGACTGGGCGGCCGGTCTCGTCGCACAGCAGTACTGTGCCGGAGGTGCCGTCCACCGCTATTGCCTTCACGCGATCAGGCTTGACCGCCGTAAACAGCGTGGTGAGGCTGGCACTGACCGCTTTCCACCACTGTGTCGGGTCCTGGGTGACCTGCTCTTGATTGCGCAACGGTGCTGGAATCAGCGCCTCTGCGCGTCCCAGCACGGCACCCTCGTTGTCAATTGCAACCGCCTGGCATCCCGTAATTTCGAGGTCAATGCCGACGTAGACAGTGTCGTCAGGTATAGCCGTGGTCATCGCATCGTCGGTCCCACCCAGGGCCGGTGTCGGTCCTGCGGCGTTACTAGATGCAGGCGCGGAGGTCGTTTCCGCAGCCCCTGTATCACGGTCTACGCCCCCCGCGCTGATATCAGCATCTGGCCATGACAGAAGCCACTCCGGCGGTGGCGGGGGTGCGGTCCAGCCAGGCTTGTAGTGCTCGACAATGACGCTGGTCGTGATCCCGCCCCTGACATTGAACCGCGCGCGCAAACGCATGTACCGGGGCTTGAGCGCGCTCACCAGGTCGTTGAGGATCTGGTTGCTGACATCCTCGTGAAACGCGCCCTCGTCGCGGTACGACCAGATGTACAGTTTGAGCGACTTCAGTTCGACGCAGTGTCGGTCTGGCACGTACTGCAGGAACAGGGTCGCGAAATCGGGCTGGCCTGTTCTGGGGCACAGACACGTGAATTCCGGAATCTCGATTGCGATAATATAATCCCGATGCGGGTGGGGATTATCGAACGTTTCGAGCACGTCGCTGGGCTTTGTGGGCATTCGCGAACCTCTGTGTTACTTGGAATTGTAGCGTACCGGTCTCCATCAAGCAGGAACCCGTCCGACCTGAATGCGACTTAAGACGATAAAGCTTGCTGGCTTCAAGTCCTTCGTCGACCCAATCGCTATCCCCGTCTCTGGCAGCCTGATCGGCGTTGTTGGACCAAACGGCTGCGGCAAGTCCAACATCATCGACGCAATACGCTGGGTCATGGGTGAGAGTTCCGCCAAACATCTTCGCGGGGATTCGATGGCCGATGTGATCTTCAACGGCTCGAGTGCGCGTAAACCCGTGGGTCATGCCTCCGTGGAGTTATTGTTCGACAACAGCGACGGCAGTGCACCGGGGCAGTATGCGCGCTATGCCGAGATCTCCATTCGCCGTGAGGCATCACGCGATGGACGCTCGGATTACTTCCTAAACAAGACCCGATGCCGTCGCAAGGATATTACCAGTCTGTTTCTCGGCACCGGCTTGGGCCCGCGCGCTTATTCCATCATTGAGCAAGACATGGTTTCGCGGATAGTCGAAGCGAAACCGGAAGAGCTTCGCGCGTTCTTCGAGGAAGCGGCAGGAATCTCCAAGTATAAGGAGCGCCGGCGCGAGACGGAAATTCGGATCCGTCATACTCGCGAGAACCTGGCAAGGGTCGAAGATATCCGTGCCGAGCTTGCGACTCAACTTCGACGCCTTAAACGGCAATCCAACGCCGCGGCAAGGTACAAGGAACTTAAGCAACAGGAGCGTCTCACACGCGCTCAATGGTTGGCGTTACGTTGGCGTGCGTTGGACAAACGCGTCCAGGATGCCGATAGGGCAACGGCGGCGCAGGACATCGAGCTGGAGCGCGCCGTTGCTAATCAGCGTTCGATCGAAGCCAAGATCGAGAAGATACGAAACGAACAGGCCGACGGGTCCGAAGCATTTAACAACGTGCAAGCCGAGTTTTACTCGGTCGGTGCTGAGATTGCGAGTATTGAACAGGCAATAAAGCACGCACGAGACACACGCAGTGAACGTGTCCGAGAGCTCGAGCAGGTCAGCCAATCCTGGGAAGAGTCCAGCCGGCATCTGCAGACCGATTTGGAGAAGCTTAAGGAACTCAGCGAGGGTCTTGAACAGTCCGCTCCGCGAGCGAGCGAGGCGCTTCAAAGGCACGACGCAAGCACGAAGCAACTGCGGGAAGCGGAAGCGGGGATGCGCGAGTGGCAGCGTCAATGGGACACCTTTTCGGAACTCGCCGCGGAACCGACAAAGGTGCGAGAGATCCAACAGGCTCGTATCGAGCAGGTTGAGCAACATATTACCCAGCTTGAGGAGAGGCAGGACCGGCTCATCAGTGAGGCGAGAGAGATCGTCGTTTCGTCGCAGGGAGTCGATTTGGAAGGTTTGCACCGGAACGCGAGTGAGCTCGAAAACGAGGTCGCACGTAACGAGCAAGCGCTTGAAGAGCTCGAACAGCAGATCCGCCACACCCAAAACCGCGAGCGGGAGACGGGCGAACAACTCGATTCGTTCCGTGAGGAACAGCACAAATGTGATGCCCGATTAGCATCGTTGCGTGAGCTGCAGGCGGCAGCCGAAGGTAGGGACGACGCGGTACTGAATGAATGGCTTGTGCAACGTGGGCTCGATCAAGCTCCACGTCTCGCCAGTGTGGTGTCGGTGGAGAACGGCTGGGAGCGCGCAGCCGAGCGTGTGTTGGGCGCGATGCTTAGCGCAGTATGCGTAAATCGGTTTGATCGAGTGGCCGGTGACCTACAGGACGGTGATCAGCTAGCGCTTGCCATGGTTGATCCGGACGAACAGGTCGAGGTACCTGTCGATGGCAAGTGGCCGAAGCTACTCGATAAAGTCGAAACGGATGTCAATCTTGCGTCGCTATTCGCCGATGTCTATGTGACTGACACGCTTGCGGCCGCGTTAAAGATGCGTCAGCAACTGGCGCCGCACGAGTCGATCGTGACACGATCCGGCGCGTGGATCGGGCGCAACTGGCTCAGCCTTACCAGCGATCACGGTGCAAGGGCCGGCATGCTCGCGCGCGAGCGCGAGCTGGAGGAACTGATTGAGCGTTCAAGGACGGTTTCGGGTGAGCTCGATGGAATGCTGCGCAACCGGGAGCAGCTCCTGGCCCGCCTAAAAGAGCTTGAACGCGAACGCGATGATGCCCGTGCGAACCTTAGTGAACGGATCGCGAAGCGCACAGCCGCTCACGAGCAAAGGGCGCGACAAGAGGCGAACTTAGCGCAGCGACAAGCTCGCGCGGCGCAGATTGAACACGAACAAGAGGAGCTCGACGCGCAGTTGGAGCGAGATCGTGCGGGGCTCGCTGCGGCTCGACGAATCCTGCAAGAAGCAGAAGGCCAGAGCGGTACACATGATCAACGTCGCCAGCAACTCTTCGCGATCCGCGACCAATTGGAGAACGAGCTTGAGCGAGCCCGTGACGCCGCGCACGAGGCTCAGCAATCGGCGCACCGTCTGGAAGTCGAGCGACAGGGTATGCAGACGGCGTTTGAGTCCACACGGGAGAGCGTGACGCGCTGGGAGGGCCAGCTCAAGCAACTTGCGTCGCGGCGCAAGGAACTGGAGAAAGTTGTAACGGATGGCGGCGAGCCAGACGCATCGCTCAAGGAGCGGCTCGAGGAGTTTCTGCAAAAACGCCTGCGCGTAGAGGAGCAGTTAAGCGCTGCACGTTCCCATGTCAGTGAGCTCGATGCAGCGCTGCGGGAACAGGAGCAGGCACGCGCTCAGCAGGAGCAGAATGTTCAAGAGATTCGTGAGCGCCATGAAGAGGCTCGCGTCCGGCGACAAGAATTCGTGACCCGACGTGACGGACTGGCTGAGCAAGTTGCGGAAGCAGACTTCAATCTCGGTGAACTGGTGGAGAATCTGCCCGAAGATGCAACCGAAGAGGTATGGCAGTCGCTCATCGAAGAGTTGCAAGCGAAGATCGAACGTCTTGGCCCGATCAACTTGGTAGCGATTGAAGAGTACGAGGAGCAAGCTGAGAGAAAGAAATATCTAGACAAACAATACTCCGATTTATCGGAAGCGTTGGAAACGCTAGAGGAAGCGATGCGCAAGATAGATCGTGAGTCGCGCGCACGCTTTAGGGAAACCTTTGACAAGGTCAATGCCGGCTTCCAATCTTATTTTCCACGTTTATTCGGTGGCGGACAGGCTTATCTCGAACTGACGGAGAATGATCTATTGACTACAGGCGTCGCTGTTATGGCCCGGCCACCGGGCAAGCGCAACAGCACGATCCATTTGCTTTCCGGCGGCGAGAAGGCGCTCAGTGCCGTCGCTTTGCTGTTCGCGCTGTTCGAGCTGAACCCGGCGCCGTTCTGTTTATTGGACGAGGTGGACGCACCGTTGGATGACGCGAACGTGGAACGCTATTGTGAGACCTTGAAGACGCTATCGGAGAAGTCCCAGCTTGTTTTTGTGACACATAACAAGATCAGCATGGAAACGGCTAAGGTGCTGATCGGAGTGACCATGACGGAGCCGGGTGTCTCGCGCCTCGTTGCCGTTGACATAAGTGAGGCGCTGGAAATGGCCGCTCAGTAATGGACCTGCAAAATGCCTTGTTGCTGATCGGCGCGATCATCATTGCGGCCGTCGCTATCAGCACCTACGACAAGGCCCGGCTCAACAGGCGGGAGCAACGGAAACCACGGTCGAACGCCGGTGAATTCGATCCCACAATCGATAACAATAATCGAACCGGTCAGGCGCCACAGCCACACTTAGACATCAATCCTGGGCGACCTGAAGATCTGGGGACAAGGTCACTCAAACCCGAGGCCTCAGCGAGTGAGCAGGCACGCTCGCAGGATTCAGCGTTTTACCGCGAGCTCGAAAGCCTCGAGGAGGCAGCGACGACGCCGCTGGATCTGGGCCCGGGTACCGCGTCAAAGTCAAAGTCATCCCGCCGTGCCAAGGTGATCGATCTCGAGGGTCTATTCCCGGCGGGACAGCGGGAAGGCCCAAACCCCAAGATCGATTTTATCGTCCACCTTCCCGGGCCGGGACCGGTTATTCGTGATGAAGCACTAGGAATTTACAGGCAGAACGAATACATACTGGAGAAGCCACGGCAGCTATACGGATTGCGTTACCTCGTTGGGCTATGGTCGGCGTTGGAGCGTGATACTGACGATGCCCAGTACAGCGACCTGGCGGCTGCCATTCAGATGGTGGATAACGAAGGGCCAATTGACGAATCGGAACTTAATACCTTCCTTCAGCTAGCTCTGAAAATCGCTGATGCCTTCAACCGTCCCACTCGCTTAGGTATGACGGTAGAACAGGCGCTCGTACGCGCGCGCGAGCTCGTGCACGTTGCTGAGAAGTATGATGTGATCGCAACCGTCAATATCCTCGCGGATAACAATGAGAGCTTTGCCGGGTCTGCTATCGATGAAGCGGCGCGGCATCACGGCATGCGCCCGGGGGCGATGAATATCTTTCACATGAAGAACAAAAGGTCTGTCGGTTGCAGACATCTGTTTAGCATGGCCAACCTTTATGAACCTGGTGAGTTCGACTTGAAGAACCTGGACACGTTTCGGACTTCAGGCCTGACATTGTTTATGACGATCCCCTGTGTTTACGATCCACCACGCGTTTTCGACAAGATGGTGCAAACAGCGACTAGCATGTCCGATATGCTGAGGGGCCGCTTGGCAGATCAAGATAAGCGGCCATTGACAGAAGCGGGCTTATCAGTGATTCAGCAGCAGATCAAACAGATTGCGACAGAGATCACAGCGGAGGGTATTGTTCCTGGAAGCGAGGCTGCTCTGCGTTTCTTCAATCAATGAAAGACCCTCCGGCACGCAAGCGCACACACAAGCTGCGCGAGCTCCTTAACTACCATAACTACCGCTACTACGTACTCGATAACCCCGAGATTCCGGATGCCGAGTACGACCGCTTGTTCCGCGAGTTGCAGAAGCTGGAGGAAGCGCATCCGGAACTCATCACTTCAGACTCACCTACGCAGCGAGTCGGGGGTGCACCGCTGGGGGAGTTTGCCACGGTTACCCACGAGATCCCGATGCTGTCGTTGTCAAATGCATTCGATGAGGACGAGGTAAGTGACTTTGATCGTCGTGTGCGCGAGCGACTCGGCGTCACGACGGTTGAATACGTTGCCGAGCCCAAGCTCGATGGGTTGGCAGTGAGCCTGTTATACGAGAACGGACAGTTAGTGCAAGCAGCCACGCGCGGCGACGGCGTTATCGGAGAAGACGTCACACACAACGTGCGCACGATAGATGCCGTGCCACTGCGCCTAGTCGGCCATGGTTACCCGCGCGTGCTCGAGGTCCGCGCTGAGGTCTACATGACGAAAGCGGGCTTGGCGAAGTACAACCAACGGCAAGCCGATAAAGGTGAGAAAACTTTTGCCAACCCGCGAAATGCCGCTGCGGGCAGCCTGCGTCAGTTAGATCCGCGCATCACTGCCGAGCGACCCCTCGAGGTCTTTTTCTACGGGCTCGGCAGAATCGAGCAGGGCGCTGTGTCGGAGTCACACTACAAGGCCTTGATGCAGCTACGTGACTGGGGTTTACGCATCTGTGCAGATGCGCGTTTAGTGCGCGGACTCGAAGAGTGCTTGCGGTATTACGAGGAAATACTGGCGCGGCGGGAGAGCTTGCCTTATCAGGTGGATGGAATGGTGTATAAAGTGAATTCCTTCCAGCAACAGCAAGCGATGGGGTTCATCTCGCGCGCGCCGCGCTGGGCACTGGCGCACAAATTCCCCGCTGAAGAGGAAATGACTCAGTTGCTCGATATCGATGACCCCGGCTACATAGGTCGAACCGGCCCCGTAC
>JBHICC010000022.1:0-45283 GCA_046759385.1 Acidiferrobacterales bacterium
CTCCTCTCTATCGTTTGAGATTAGATGTTGCATCGACCGATTGAGTCCGCAGCCAGAAGCAGACATTGATTGGTTTGGTCCCACAAGGGGATTCGAAACCGTCGCGGTGAATCGCACAATCGCGTTTGAATCGCACAGTTGTAAAACTGCAACGCGATTTGAGCCTATGAAATGGCGCGCCCGGAGGGACTCGAACCCCCGACAACCTGGTTCGAAGCCAGGTACTCTATCCAGCTGAGCTACGGGCGCGTATTGGTAAGCCAGATAATTCTATCATGGACAATCGTCGCCGCTCCGTCGACCCTGTAACCCGTTAAGCGATCACATTTTGGTATACAAGGATCGCCCCAAGCACCGTCAGGATAACGCCGCTCACTCTTGTCAACACGGACATCTTGTTTTCCAACGAAGCCCAAGCGTTCTTCAAAATTACAGGCGAGAGCACCAGAAAAATCACGCTCTCGATCACCATTGCCCAGCCGATGATCGTGATCACGACTGCGGGCCCCAGAATCCACGTGTTGTGTGCTGTGACCACGACCAGTCCCAACAGCAATACAAATAAAAACACGACAAAGAGCTGGTGGGTGTTTTCAATGGCGTCTTTAGCCACTTTTATCCATTCCCTGGCCTGGAACAAATACGAGAGACCGATAATCAGTATGAACCATGACATTACGACAGAAACGATCTCGTTCATTGGAGCCTCCTTTCGTCGCTAACCATTAGCGATTGGGGGTTTGAAAGTAAACCTCTGCCCGCTGCCAATCGATGAATCGTGTCCAGTAACCGTACGTCGAGTTCGGCAGGACGAACCACCGCGTACCCCAACGCGCGTTGTGTTGCTGAACCTTGTACTGACGCTCGGCGATCGATTTGACCGTCGGGGATCGAAAATCATCAGAGAAATCGCCGAGGTTATCGCCAAGCAACGCGATCACCTCGTAATTATGCATGACGGTCTGCCGCCGCGCTCTCTTACTTCCCGAACCCTTTCTTAGCAGCAGCCTGAGCGTATCTCGATCCAGCAGGTCCTGTTCTTCGCCGAGGCCGAGGTTGACAAGAATCTCCACAGTCACGTCTCTGATTTTTTCCGAACGGTTGGAAATAAACGCGACATGGACGTTTTTCTGTTGCACAGCTTTGATAAATGTTTTGGCACCTGGAACGAGGCCGATGTTATCGACGTTATTTCGGTTCCACGTTTGCCAAAGCGCTTGTGAGTGCTTGAGTCCATTTTGAATCAGATGCGCACTATATCCCGAGTTGTTTAGCACGGTTTCATCTAGATCCAATATCACCGCGAGTGGCTTAGGGCGCGCGATGCGTTTAACCAATTCCGATCGGACGTGAAGCCAGGCGCCGTGATAGATCTGGCGACATAACGCCTCGTACTCCGCCGAAGTGCGCCGCCACAACACCCCGCGCAAGGCGGAGTCTCGAGCCGATTGATCAAGCTCCCGGGCAAGCCCCGGTTCGGCATTGCCGATAAGGAAAGCGATAACGACGATGAACGAACTCAAGGGGAGATGTGTAGTCATTTGAATATCCATTTACGGGATCAATTGATCGCGTTTATATCACGGTGTGATAGGCTGAGGTAACTTCGCTTTGCCAGGGGTTCGTTTGTTGCGTTTGCTGTTGAGAGTCTTTTTTCCGGTTCTGTTTGTAGGCACGCTCGCGGCCGCTTTGGTGATTTGGCAGCCACGGAGCGACGCAAACAGCGATTTCAAGGCGGCTGGCTGCTTTATTCCCACACCCGACGGGGTGGTGCTCGGCATTAACCGCTTGCTTGATGCGGTGCAGATCCCGATCGGGTCGCGTAAGGCCAATGAAACGCCGCAACAGACAGCGGCCCGCGAGACTCAGGAAGAAATCGGGCTGGACGTCGATGTGGGGCGCCTGGTGCGAACGTTTGAAGACGGGATGGTTTATCTGTTTCTTTGCCACCCGAAAGAACCGATAAAGGACTACACGCAGCTGCGGCCGCAAGATACGCTCGAGGTTTCAGAAGTATTGGTCCTTGATCCGGTAACGATGGTTAATTACGACGGGCGCAAGATCACGAATGCGTGGCGGTTTCCGGACAACAGACCAGTACTAATAGAGCTGCTGAAAAAAGATACTTACTAATAGTACTCACTTCTTTGCGCCGCTCTGTGTGAGAAGCTCTGCCACGTTCGTGTGGCCCTTTGCGTTGGCCGCTTGCAGCGGTGTGACCCCGTTCTTGGCGGCGGCGTTGACATCCGCGCCACCGGCGATCAGCATCTCGACAACATTCGTATGCCCCTTGTACGCGGCCAGTAGCAAAGGCGTCTGATCGTGCTTATCTCTGGGATCGATATCGGCGCCTTCGGTGAGTAACAGCTTGACGATTATTGTGTGACCGCGATGCGCCGCAATGTGTAACGGCGTGTACCCTTGAACGTCGCGTGCGTCGAGCCGCGCGCTCTTGGCGATGAGGCGTTCAGCGCGTTTAACGTCACCGGTGGCCGCCGCGTCGTGGAGTGGGCCTGCCTGTATCGCGGGAGAAATTAGCAGGCCTACGAATGGCATTGCGGCAAACCACGGTTGCCGATAGTTCATGGTAAGACCGACTAGTTTTCGGCGCCGTGTCGTTTAAGCAGCGCTACGATGGGCTCATTCCCCATCGCTGCGGCCGTCTGCAGCGGCGTCACACCTTCATTGGTGCGTGCGTTAATGTTTGCGCCTTCGGTGATGAGCAGTTCGGCAACTTCAGCGTGGCCGCCGGCTGCCGCCCAGTGTAGCGGTGTTACACCGTTGCCGGTGTTTTCCGAAGGGGCGGGCTCGGTGGCGGCCAGTAGCTCGGTAACGGCTGGAGGGCCAACGACCTGCGCGCCCGAAGCTGGGGTCTCGCAGTGGAACCGTTCATTCGAATAGACATCGGCGCCCCGTGCGATGAGCAGCTTAACGGCGGCCGTGTGTCCTTCGTATGCCGCCCAGTGTAACGCCGTCGCTGCATTCTCGTCCTTGAGGTTAATGTCGAGGCCTATGGTGAGCAGGCGCTCGAGCTGCTCGATGTCTCCATCTCTGGCCGCGTCGTGCAAGGGCCCAGCGGTGGCTCGCGCAACGGCGAGGGTCGCTAGAAGTGCTAATACTGTAAACCCATGGTGTCGCGATCGCATGCTCATACTCCTTGGCGCACGCAACGCCTATACGTCACACTCTCCTCCAACTGTGGCTGAGCGTCAAGCAAAAGACAGGCGACACAAATCACTAAGTTAACATAACTAAGGAATCTTTAGATGGCACACCTATTAAACAGCGCGGCCGAGCGCGCGACTCGCTATCTCGAGGAACTTGATAAACGTCGGGTGGCGCCATCCGCCGACGCGATGGCGAATCTGGCGAAACTCGATCTAACCCTGCCCGATAGAGGTCTGGAACCGGAGACGGTTCTAGATCTACTCGATGAGGTTGGTTCGCCTGCCACGATCGCGAACGCCGGCGGGCGGTACTTCGGTTTTGTCACCGGCGGGGCGCTGCCGGCTACCCTCGGTGCCAACTGGCTAGCGGGTGCGTGGGACCAGAACGCGTTCTCTGTCACAAGCTCGCCAGTTGCGGCGGCCATCGAAGCGGTTGCACTTCGATGGTTGCTCAATGTGTTGCGCTTGCCGACTGATAGTGCCGGGGCGTTTGTGACCGGCGCGACCATGGCGAATTTCACCGGGCTCGCGGCAGCCCGGCATGCGGTGCTCAAGCGCGCGGGTTGGGATGTCGAGGCGGACGGGTTGTTCGGCGCGCCGGCGATTACAGTCGTTGTGGGCGCGGAAGCACACACCTCTTTGTTCAAGGCACTCGGCTTGTTGGGGCTCGGGCGCGATCGCGTCGTCACAATGCCGACGGACGGTCAAGGCAGGATGCGCGCTGACCGGTTGCCAGAGGCCGACGGCCCAATGATCGTTTGCGTGCAGGCAGGTAACGTTAACAGTGGCGCTTTCGATCCGGTGGCAAAGGTGTGCGAACGTGTTAAAGAGCACAACGCATGGGTGCATGTTGATGGTGCCTTCGGACTTTGGGCCGCTGTTGCACCTGAGCGGTCGCATTTTACCGAGGGCGTCGATACGGCCGATTCGTGGGCCACAGATGCGCACAAATGGTTAAACGTCCCTTATGACAGTGGCCTGGCGTTTGTGCGTGACGACGATGCGCTGAGGGCAGCGATGTCCGTGACTGCTGCTTACCTACCGCAGGGTGATCAACGTGAGCCGTTCCAATTCACACCGGAATCGTCACGTCGCATCCGTGGCGTCGAAATCTGGGCGGCGCTGCTGTCGTTGGGCCGCAATGGGTTGGCTGATCTGGTTGAACGTTGTTGCCGTTACGCCGCGCGTTTTGCGCAGGGACTAGAAAACGCCGGCTACCAGGTGCTCAATAACGTGGAACTGAACCAGGCGCTGATTTCCTTCGGCGATGACGAGACGACGCGCCGCGTGATTGCAGCGCTCCAGGCAGACGGGAGCTGCTGGTGTGGCGATACAGTTTGGCACGGCCGCGCGGCAATGCGCATTAGCGTCGCTTCTTGGGCGACGACGGCGGACGACGTCGAGCAAAGTCTCACGGCCATGCTCCGAATCGCGGCCGAGTAAAAGCCGCGTTCTGGGGCTTAGCGCGAGACTCTGGTTGAAGAAGCTTAGCCGGAACGGCGTTCGGCCGTGCGCCGATTAGGCTGGCCGCGTCTTTCGCGCGTGCGGCGCTCCGGTCCTGAGTACTCGGATGCGCTGGCGTCGCGACGCTCGGCGGTACGGCGGTCTGCTGTACTGCGCCGCGCGGTCTGGCGACGTTCCCGACTCTGGCGGGCTGCTTGCTTGGTAGACATGCTTTCCCCTCGTGATCTATGCACGAGGGAATGTAGGTGCAAGGATCACGCCATAAGGCCCCTCCTAATATATAGTGGAACGACCCGGAGGACGCGCTTCATGGTCAAAATGGTGGTTTTTTTGGTTTTTTCTGCGCTAATTGCCGGCTGTGCCGGTGCACCGGCGGGCGAAGACAGCCGGACGTACGTTTTCTGTGGATTAGATCCCGAGGGGCTGTCGCGGATCGATCACTACTGTATGGACGGCCCCAACCGGTGAATGGGGTGATGGCACCTGGCCCGCTAAGGAAACGGGCTCAGCGGAGCGAGACCCCGCCACCGCCTCCAGCATAGCCGCCCACGCGGCCACCCACGCGGCCCCCGATGCGACCGCTCGCCGCTCGGGTTGCGCCAGGCGCACGACGAACGCCGACCCTCACGCGGCCGCGTGTGGCGACGCGTCTCGTGCCAGTGGCGCGGGTGATTGTCGTCGTTCCTCGCGCCCGTATCGCTTGTCGTTGCGGCACCACACGCGTAACAGCAGGACCGCCGGCCGCGCCCCGCAGCCGTTGGCCTCGCACGAACCGCGGCGAGCCACGGTCCTTGGGCGGCCGGGCGATAAATCGATTTCTGAGGACCGTACCCTTTGGTCTCGAGCGTCGCTCAGGCCGCACGATCACGACGCGTTTGTTGATCACGCGGTTGTCGATATTGATCACCTGCGGCCCCGCGAGGCCGTGCAAGAAGGGATCGAACACGGGACCGCCGCCCACGAAGACGACACGCTCGGCAACCGGCTGAAGCGGCGGTGCGACATAGATCGGGACTGGCTCTGGTTCGATCGCGCGGCGAACGGGCGCATCGCGCGTGGCGACATCGCGGATCTTGGTTCGCACAAGTGCCGCCGCCGTGTCAAACGCGTAAAGCGCATCGTCCGTGTTAACGGGGATGCGTCCGGAAACGGCCGCTGACGCTGTCAGTTTGCGCAATCGACTCAGCAAGCCTTGCGTGAGCGGCTGATCTAGCCGCCACTTGCCGAGCGGCGGCGCGATTCGCGCTTGGGTAAGAACACGTGCCGCCTCTTGTTCGCTCAGGTTCTCGCCCAGTCCGAGTTCCGTCACCAACTGTAACGCCAACTCACCTTGGCGAACTGCGCGCGGCTCGGCAGCCGCTGTCGGACGGGTGAAGCGATCATACGACCGCACCTCGGGTTGGACGCCGCTCGGCACGTTCTTCGGATCATTTGCGAAGTTCGTCACGCCATTCGCATCTTTCCAGACGTAGATCGCCGCTTGGGCGGAAAATGTGATCGACGCGGCGAGGGCGAATACAACAGCGAGGAGGGACAGCCTGAACATAATAACCTCTCGATCCAAGGGGGTATCGCCCCCTGGTCTTAACACTGGTACCCCACACCGGTACCGGTGTCAACAACGCCTCTAAAGGTTTAATTCGGCAAGCGAAGCGGCAGCCGCCGCCGCCGTTTGCCGGTCGCCGCAAACACGGCGTTGGCGACCGCTGGGGCGATAGGTGGAACGCCCGGCTCGCCGACACCGCCCGGGGATTGTCGATTGGTCAAGATATGGACTTCGACCTCGGGCATGTCGGCCATGGTGATCAGCGGGTAATCCGCAAACGTGGCTTGCTGCACACAACCGTTTTCGATCGTGATCTCGCCTTTCAGCGCTGCGCTCAGGCCGAATGCCACCGCCCCTTCGATCTGGGATCTCACTCCATCTGGATTGATAGTGGTTCCGCAGTCAACGGCGCAGACGACCCGTTGAACCTTGATCTCGCCCATGGCGGAAACCGAAACTTCGGCGACCTCGGCCACGTAGCTTTCGAAGCAGTGGTACAGCGCGATGCCTTGGTGGCGATCTTTCTTTGACGGATTTCCCCAACCAGCCTTTTCCGCGGCGAGCTCGAGCACTGCACGGCAGCGTGGCTCATGCGTAAGCCATAGGCGGCGAAATTCAAATGGGTCCTGTCTAGCCGCGTGCGCAAGCTCGTCGACGAAGCCTTCGACCACAAACGCGTTCTGCGAAGCCCCGACCGAGCGCCAATAGCCCCAAGGCACCCCCGGGTCGTCCTCGATGTACTCCTCGCGCCGATGCACAATCTCATAGGGAACATTAACGTCTTCGTGAGTGATAGCGGGTCCGACAATGCGCTGGAACCATGCGATCGGTGCGCCGCTCGCATCGAGCGCGCCCTGCAGTATCGTGTAATGCGCCGGGCGGTAGCAGCCGTGCTGCATGTCGTCTTGGCGTGTCCACACAACTTGCACCGGGGCGGCGATTCGCTTTGAAATCTGCACCGCCTCTTCAACGAAATCCTGCTCCAGCCGGCGCCCGAAGCTGCCACCGATAAACATACTATGGACACGGACGCGGTCTCGCGGCAAACCGGTGATGCGTGCCGCGGTTTTCTGCGCCCCGGTCTGCGCTTGTGTGCCGACCCAGACGTCGCAACCATCGGCGTGCACGTGTGCTGTGCAGTTCATCGGCTCCATCGGCGCATGCGCGAGGTAAGGCGTTTCGTACACCGCCGCGACCATCTTTGCCGCACGTCTGAATGCGGACGAAACATCCCCTTGGTCAACGGCGACGGTGCCGTTGCGCTGTACCGCGCGCTCAAAACGCTGTCGAATTTCCGCGCTGCTTAACGTCACGTTGGGACCCTGGGCCCACTGGACCTCTAGTGCCTCGCGGCCCTGCAGCGCCGACCACGTGTCCTCGGCAACCACGGCGACGCCTGAGTCGATCTCAAGCACATGGCGCACACCCTCTACAGCCCGCGCTTGTCGGTCATCGAAGCGTTTGACCCGTCCACCGATTACGGGGCAACGCGCGACTGTGGCCACAAGCCTACCCGGCACGACGATGTCGCTCCCGTACAAGGTGCGGCCGGACACCATATTAAGGAGTTCGAGACGGGGCGTCGGTTTACCGAGCAGACGGAAATCATCGTGGGGCTTAAGCGACACCTTTCTCGGCACACGCAACTCGCTCGCCTTGGCCACGAGCTCGGCATAGCCCATTCGACGGCCGCTAGGCACGTGGATAACCTCACCGCTCTCGGCGCGACACTTCGATTTCCTGGCGCCCCACGTTTTCGCAGCCGCTTCGATCAGCATCTCGCGCGCGGCCGCTCCCGCTTCGCGCAACGGCTTCCATGCCGCCCGGGTACTGGTGCTGCCACCAGTCATCTGCTCACCGAGCTTAGGGTTGGTGTAAGCCTCGTCAGCGGGCGCGAACTCGGTGCGAACGCGGTCAAGGTCGATTTCCAATTCCTCGGCGACCAGCATGGCGAGCCCGGTGACAATCCCTTGGCCCATCTCCGCCCGGTCAATCAGCACTGTCACGGTACCGTCGCGATTCACCCGCACCCAGGCGTTGGGCGCAAACGTCTGCACATCGCGTGCGTCGCCGCTAGCTTTGACCAGCAGCGCATCGCCCATTTTTTCCTCGGCGCGCACGCGATCTGCGGTCTCATCCATCGATGCGGGTCCGGCTCAGCTCGTCTGCAGCGCGATGGACCGCGCGGCGGATGCGTCGGTAGGTACCGCAACGACACAGAACGGGGGCAAGCGCTTCGTTGATCGCGGCATCATCGGGGTTGGAAACGTTGGTCAACAAGGCTGCCGCAGCCATGATTTGACCCGGTTGGCAATACCCGCACTGCGGTACCTGTTCGGCGATCCAGGCATCGATCAGCGGATGGCCTGCGTCCGCCAGCGCTTCAATCGTAAGGACCTCCTTCCCGCCCACGGCCGATAGCGGCAGGTCACAGGCACGAGTGGGGTTACCATCGACGAGCACGGTGCAGATACCGCAGATTCCCACACCACAGCCAAACTTGGTACCTTTGAGACCTAGCTTATCCCGAAGCACCCACAGCAGCGGCATGTCGGGCGGGGCCGATACCTCGCGATAATCGCCGTTGATCTTGAAGGAAACCACGCTCGTGTTAGGCTGAGTACGTCTTGATCTAAACGTACACGGTTATGCTGTCGTGATCAAAGTGGCGCGGCCGCCACGGTTGGCGGGCGGCAGGAGACGCTACGACCAATCGGGGAACAGAAAGCCTCACAGACAAATCGGGTGAATGTTATGCCTTCTTCAGTACATAAGCTCAAAGTGGACTTTAATAAGGTGCAGAAACGCTTGCGGCGCGAGGTCGGGCAAGCCATTGCGGACTTCAACATGATAGAGCCGAAAGATCGCGTAATGGTGTGCCTTTCGGGCGGAAAGGATTCCTATACGATGCTCGATATTCTTATGAGTCTGCAGCGCAGCGCCCCGATTGATTTCACGCTCGTGGCCGTCAATCTTGACCAGAAGCAGCCCGGTTTTCCCGAGCATGTGCTACCAAACTACTTGCAAAAGTTGGGTATGCCCTACGAGGTGGTCGAGGAAGACACTTACACTACCGTCAAACGCGTGATCCCCGAAGGCAAGACCACTTGTGGTTTATGCTCGCGTCTGCGCCGCGGGATTCTGTACCGCTATGCCAAGCAACATGAGGTGACCAAGATCGCCTTGGGCCACCATCGCGACGATATCATCGAAACGCTATTCCTTAATATGTTCTACGGTGGCAAGCTCAAAGCCATGCCACCGAAGCTGCGCAGCGACGACGGCAATCAGATTGTCATCCGGCCGCTGGCGTACTGCCGCGAGAAAGATATCGCCCGTTATGCGGAGGCACGGTGTTTTCCGATCATTCCGTGTGATCTGTGCGGTTCACAGGAGCACCTCCAGCGCCGCGCGATCAAGGACATGCTCCAAGAATGGGACCGGCGTTACCCGGGGCGGCTCGAGACCGTCTTTCGAGCGGTGCAAAACGTGGCGCCGTCTCAACTGGCCGATCGCCGGCTGTTCTCGTTTGAGGCGCTGGTCGCGGACCATTTGGGACCGAAAGCGTCATCACCCGCCCGTGCAGCTGGCGCTTTGCCGATGTCATTTCGGCGTTGACGCGCTAAACGCAACATGCTGGCCAGGTAGGCCAACGGGCGCCCATCGAGTGCGGCGAGGCCAAGACCGATGAGCCCCATCCCGCCAAAATCCTTGAACTCGAGCCGTTCGCCCAGCAGGGTGGCGCCTAATAAAATAGCGCTGACCGGGATCAGAAGGGTAACGAGCAGGAGATTCGTCGCACCCGCGGTCGCCAACAGACGAAAGTAGATTATGTAGGCGAGCGCGGTGCTAAGGACCGCCAGACCGGCCAAGGCACCCCAAGTCGGCCAGGTTAGCACGGAAAGCGTCCAGGGCTGGTCGATAACCAATACAATCGGGCACATCATGACCGTGGTCGCGGTTACTTGCCCGGCGGCTGTAATCAGCGGTGGCGTGTCTTTGAACCGGCGGCCGAAGATACCCGCGAACGCGTAAGAAAGGGCTGCGCCAAGCACCGCAAACTGGGCAATGACCTGTAAGCCAAGCCCTTGTAGGACCTCGGGTCCAATCATCACAATCACGCCCGCAAGCCCGATCAACACGCCCGCAAGTCTATTCGCAGTCATTTTTTCATCGTCGGTCAGCGCATGCGCGAGCACGACGGTGAAAATCGGCGTTGTCGCATTGAGAATCGAGGCCAGGCCGCTGGCAATCTGGGTTTGGCCCCAGAATATGAGACTGAATGGCACCAGGTTGTTTATTGCGCCCATGGCGAAGAATGCCCCCCAAATCCGATGGTCGGTGGGCATTCGATGGCCGGTTGCATAGGCAAGCGCAATAAGGGCAATTGCGGCAATGCCAACACGGCCGAGCACGACGCTAAAGGGCCGTAATTCATTGAGCGCAACTTCACCGAAGAAAAAAGGAGCCGCCCCAAAGTACCGACAAGCTGATCAAGAGTGTCCACTCAATCAGCCCCATCGGTCTGTTTACCCCAGTCGACCTATTCATGAAGAATTCCAGCAAAATCTACAATTGGGGGATCCTAGGCATTCGTACGAGCGATGACACTCCGATTGTTGCGCTCAAAGCCCCTTTCGAAGTGGAGTCAGGCCAGCTTGTAGACTGTGACGGTTTCTCGTTTGCCGCGAATCTCGATGCTGCCGATTTTTTCGCGCGGAAACTCGTCACCAATCAGACTGACACTAGCTTCGGAGATGAGCACGCGTGTGCCATGCGCCTTGTTTAGTACCTCGAGACGTGCAGCGAGGTTCACCGCATCCCCGTGAACCGTGTAGTTGACCCGGTTTTCCGAACCGACCGAACCGGCGACTACCTCGCCCGTGTTGATGCCTACGCGATTGCGCACAATGATGTTGCCGGCAAACGTGCGTGCATTGACAATCTGGTGAATCTCCAGGGCCGCGCGTACAGCATTTGCCGCATGATCCGGATCGGCCGTGGGCACATTGAATACCGCGAGAATCGCATCGCCTTGGAACTGGGTGATAACGCCACCGTACTTCTCGATCGGCCTGGTAACGGCCGAAAAGTATTCATTGAGCAAGGTGACGGTTCGCTCGGGCGGTAGCTGTTCGACCAGACTAGTAAAGTCCTCAATATCCGTGAAAAGTATGGTCGCTAGACGCGATTCCGGCTTAGACTCGATGCCCTTGGCGATTAAGGTGCGCACCAGCTGCAGCGGCAGATATCGTTGGAACGCCGCCAGCCCGCGCATCATCTGATTGAAGGCATCGGCGAGGCGGCCGATTTCGTCCTGCTGCGCAATAGCGATTTGATGTTGAAAGTCGCCCTTCTCGATCTTTCGTGCACTTTCCACTAGGGTGCGGACCGGACGCGTTACCGTTCGCGCGATCAATGTGCCACCAATTACGGAGATGGTGAGCGTCAATAGTGTCAATGCAATAAGCACCCGGTAGAGTCGCTGAAACGTCCGCAAGGCTTGATCAATCGATCGTTGTAAGACGACGCGCAAACCCTCTCCGACACCAATGTTGAGTGCCAGGAAGCGCTCGTCTGTGACCTCAAGCTCAAATTGCTTATTTATGCGGTCGTGTCCGTTTGATGCGGCATCAGCCAGTATGCGGCGCGCGGCCGGCGATAGGGTCGACGCGACAACAGACCAACGGGTATCTGACCCCTTTGCAAGGAAGGACACATCGGTCAAGGTCAACTGTTTGAGGTTAGTGGCCAGCGCATTGTCGATTAGGAACCCAACAGCGATCCAGGCAACCGGTTCTGGGGCGAGCAGCGGGACGATGACGATCCGGTATAGCTTGTCATCGAATGTTCGCAACGATGAGGAGGGTCGGCCGCTCTCCTCCGCGGCCTCGATCAACTCGGCAAAGGGAACCACCACGTCGTACGATTCCGGGTGCAGGGTATCAACGATAACAGCGTAGTCGTCCGCATCGGCGAGTATCATCAGATCAGCGCCAATTCGGTGCGTTTGTAAGTTGGTGACCGCCGAGAACAACGTGTCACGGTCACCGCCGGCATAGGCCTGCTTGAAAGCGAAATCGCCAGACAGGAGTCGTGCACTCAGGGTCAACTGCTGAACCTGTTCATCGAGAAAACGGTTGAAAACTCGCCCGCTAACAATCAGCTCTTCCTCGATCTGCCGATTAGCCGAGCGCCAACCCGCCGTGACGACGGCCAAGAAGGTGATGACTTGAACCAACGCAAAAAGACCAAGAAAGAAGAAAAGTATGCGACTTTGCAGTCTGCGGAAGCGAAAACGCACGATCATTGCTTGCCATTGCGTTGTGGGCGCCACTCTGGCTTGAGTGCCAGCACGAGTTCAATGTGCTGCAGATCGTTCTTAACGTGAACGTGTTGCGGCGGTGATGAGCCGCGCTTGCTCTTGCGTGGGTGACGCGCGCGAACCTCGTACTCGCCCACCGGCAGCCCCACCAGCTGCGCCTTGCCCGTGGGCCCCGTCTTAGCAAAGTACGGCGTTTCTAGGACGTAGACGTAAGCAACCATCCAGTCGTGGATGTTGCAGCCCAGCACCACGACCCCAGGCTTGTCAAACACCACAGGCTCGGGCGCCTTATCCTTGTAAAGCGGTAGCTCGAATCGCTTCGCTTTCGAGAACGAGTACACGTTGTGCAGGATGTTGTCCTGATTTGGAAACGATATCGCCGTGCCCATGCGAACGGCAGTCACGTAGGGTACAAACTCCTTGTTTTGTTGAGAGATCGTTACGGTAGGCCGCCCTCCATTCTCCAATTTGGCTTCAGCGGCTGCTCGCGCGGGGCCAAGCGGCGTGGCCAATACAACCACGTCCTGCAAGGGTTGACCCTCCTGGTCCGCGACAACTACGTTGACGCCGGCTGCCTCGAGTTGCGTCACGATACCGAGAAAGAGCACTATTGCGGCGAATGTCCTGACCATGAAGGAAAAGGCCCCGCCCCGGGGGCGGGGCACAATACACCACCAGAGTTCCCCGCGCGTGAGCTCAGCAAGTCCCATTCGTCTTTTAACCATCGCGGCATGGGCATCCGCCGTTAAGAAGCGCCTGCTGAGCCACCGCGGCCCGCTGGCGAGCGCTGGAGTGACGCCGTGGCACCGGGAGGACGGCACAGGGAGACGCATCGCATGTATGGCCCACATGCCCCTTGCGGTGCGTAACTACACGCTTCCGATCCTGGAAGCGCCGACGGATACGCGCCGCTTGGTCCCGTCGCTACACGAACACGGGGGTGTTCTTATGAAGGTGACCGGCTGGAGCAGGAATTCCTTTCAGTCTATTGTCTCCACAGCTTGAACCGAGCCAGCCCGGCTTGTACGGTTCTTATATGAGCACGGCAGTGACGATCACGCCCGTCCCTGTTAGTAGCCTGCGCAGCTTTACCCTTCTTAAGGTCTCACCATACTAAGCGCAAATCCAATTAGTTTGTTGGCCGCTGGCAGACGGAGACGGTACTGACGATGACACGTTATGTTGCCATGGACGAATTCTTGGACGCGCTCGAAGGATTCGCCGCCCGTGGATTCGACGTGCAGGCCGTACAGACCTATTTACATGAAACCTTAATCTTATCGTCTTCACTCGATCGGTACGTCAGCTATCGTGCCGATCGCTACACGCGAAATCTGGTACACAAGACCGAGGCGTTCGAGATTCTCGTTATCTGTTGGGAGCCAGGTCAGATGGCGCCGGTGCATGGACACGAGGGGGAGCTTTGCTGGGCGCGCGTAGAGCGCGGCACGCTTTGTTTCATCGACTATCGTTTGGTTTCTGAAGATCCGCTTGTTCTCGAGCCTACGGCTGAACCGCTAAATGCCGGCGTTGGGCACGTGGATGGGCCTGCGGACATTCACGCTGTGGAAAACCTGAAGGACTCCGGGGAACGGGCAGCCAGCCTACACGTGTACTCGCGCCCGTATCCGGAGTGCGACATCTATGACCTCAAAAAAGGAGAACGGCGGCGTGTACGCATGGTGTACGACACGATGTACGGCGAGCCTACTTAAGACTAGTAGGATCGGGACGGAGACCTACTTCCCAAATCTTCGATGACGTTGCTGGTAGCTTCGAATGGCGCGAAGGAAATCGATTTTGCGAAACGCCGGCCAATACACATCGCAGAAGTAGTACTCACTAAACGCGCTTTGCCAAAGCATGAAGCCAGACAGGCGTAGCTCACCCGACGTGCGTATGATCAAGTCAGGGTCGGGCCCATTGGTATACAGGTACTTGTCCACGACATTGGGAGAGAAGTTATTAAGAACGTCGTCCGCCGTTCGACCTTGGCCGAAGCTATCGCGCAGGTAACCCTTGACTGCATCGACAATTTCCTGCCGCCCACCGTAGCCGACGCCGACGTTTAGCACGATACGGTTATTCTCTTCAGTGGCTCTTGCGGCTCGCCGTAGCGCCTCAACGGCAGCGGCGGGCAACAGCTCAGGCTTGCCGATTGGCCGGATCTTCATGCCGAGCTGTTCGGTCAGTCCCTGCTTTACCCATTGATCGAGCTTTTGCTCGATGACGTTAAGGACCGCGGCGACATCGTCGGGGTCGCGCGTGAGGTTCTCGGTTGATAGCCACCATAAAGTGATCTGCGATATGCCGAGCTGCACACACCAGTTGAGCACCTCTTCCGTTTTGGCGGCGCCAAGGTTGTATCCTTCCTTCAAGTCGACCAGGCGCTTGGTGCGCGCATAGCGGCGATGGCCGTCCTGGATCAAACCTAGATGCTGCGGCAGGGGGTCGTGCAAGACCTCGGCCAGAAGCCGGCGTTCATAGAGCTTGTATAGAATTCCCTTCACGGGTGGTATCGGTCGGAGGGCTTGGTTACGCCCACCTCTTTGCTTTATAGCACACGCAAAGCCCGTGCCTAGGGCAGGTTCTTCAAACCGCTGGGACCGGGACGTCCCGGGCGGGCAAATCGTGCGGGAGCGGCACGAATTCACCGTACAGATTCCTCGCTTATCCAAGGGCGCCATGTCATTTAGAGGCTGTGCCCGAGCCTAACGACGCCGGTTCCGTGTCGGACTCAAACACCTCCTCGAGCTCGTGCGCCGATTCCTTCGCCGTTTGTATCAGCTTCGACTCGTCGTGATGAATGGCGTGTTGCTTAACCAATGTTTCCTCATCATGCTGCCGGAACAGCATGCCGGCACGCTTCACCTGCTCGTCCGGCTCGCCGAGGCCACGCAGCACCTGCTCGGCAATATCGAGACTCGACAAAAAAGTCTCACGCATGATCTTTTTTGCGCCGCAATCCATTAGCAGGTGAGCGTGGTGGCGATTGCGCGCGCGTGCATAGATTTCCAGATTTGGAAAATGTCTTTTCACGGTTTCCGCTGTGCGAACGGATGAAATGATGTCATCGATCGCAAGCACAAGGATCTTGGCCTTGTCAGCATTGGCGGCGCGCAGTAGATCCAGTCGAGACGCGTCGCCGTAGTAAACTTTGTTGCCGAAACGCCGAACAAAGTCCACCTGCGTCGAACTGACCTCAAGTGCGGTAAATGGAATCTTCTTAACCCGCAGCATGCGTCCGATGACCTGCCCGACGCGCCCGAAGCCGGCGATAATCACTTCGTGCTCAGGATCCTGCATCTCATCGTAGGGTTTTGTCTTACCGGCCTGAAAACGCGATCTCAGCACGGACTCGTTGAACACCACGAGCAGCGGTGTTGCCGCCATCGTTACGGTGACGACGACGATCAGCAGATCGGCGATGCTTTTACTGAGTAACCCATGTACCACTGCAACGCTAAACAAAACGAACGCAAACTCACCACCTTGCGGAAGGACGAAAGCAAGATTTCGCGCGGATTCGGTGTTGTGTCCGAATAGCCGCGCGAGCGTAAACAGCACGACGAACTTGATGGTAAGCAGCGCTACGACCAATGCCAAAACTTGCAGTGGTTGTCCGACGACGAGCCCTAGATTGGCCCACATGCCAACTGCAATGAAAAATAGACCCAGTAGCAGTCCTTTAAAAGGCTCGATATTTGCCTCGAGCTCGTGACGGTACTCAGAGTCGGCAAGCAGCACGCCGGCGAGGAACGCGCCTAATCCCATCGGTAGGTCGACCGACTCCATCAACAGTGCGGCCCCGATCACCACTAACAAGGCTGTGGCCGTGAAAATCTCCTGACTGCCTGAAGTTGCCACAGCACGTAGCACGTGCCGCAGCGAAAACCGCCCGCCGACAACGAGTGCGGCCAACACGAGCACGATCTGCGCCGCATGCAGCGGGGTACTGTCACCAGTTTGCTGCGCCGTACCTACTGTCCCGAGCAGAGTGACCAGCGCAAGCAACGGTATAACGGCGAGGTCCTGGAACAGCAGGACCGCAAACGCGGAACGCCCGTAGCTAGTAGTCAGCTGCTTCTTTTCGGCGAGCATCTGTAGCACGAACGCGGTCGAGGAGAGCGCCAGACCTGCACCAGCGATGATTGCAGCCTGGGTATCGAGTCCAAGAGCATACGCCGCCAGCGCCAGTAGCGCCCCTGTCACAATGACCTGCGCCGCCCCAAGCCCAAAGATGGATTTACGCAAGACCCACAAACGTGAAGGCTGCAGCTCGAGCCCGATGATGAAAAGCAGCAATATCACACCGAGCTCGGCGAAACGCAGGATGTTGTCAACGTTGCTGATTAAACCGAGCCCCCATGGGCCGATCACGATGCCTGCAACGAGATACCCCAACACCGACCCGAAACCGAGTCGCCGAAACAAAGGCACGGCAACGATCGCCGCGCCGAGAAAAATCGCGCTTTCATGAAGCAGACCCATATCGCTTATCCTTTAGCAAGAACTGCATTGAACAGCGAGCAAACCACGGCGCATCATTAGCAGCTTGCCTTCAGCGACGCAAGGCGGGACAAGGTGCCATGCGGTGTCAGCACTGTGATATAAATTGGACTCGATGGTGTAGACGGCTGGATATGAAAACGATTCTGATTCTTATCATTCTTGCTGGCCTGGTGACCTGGGTTGGCGGCATAGCTTTCTTCTCGTTTATTGTGGCTCCGGTGGCGTTTCGCGTGCTCGAACAAAAAGAGGCTGGGCGTTTAGTGCGTGCGATTTTTCCACGCTATTACAAACTCGGCGTAGCCTGTGGCGTGTTAATAGCAGTTAGCTCGTTGATATTGCTCGCGACGCGCACTGGCTTTGCATCATGGCTCGTCGCGGAGACGGGTGTTACGCTGTTGATGACTACGCTTGCGCTGTATTCGCTGATGCTGGCTAAACGCATAAACCTTGCTCGTGATGCCGGCGAAGCGCAGGAGCTTGTGTTCAAACGTCTGCATCGGCGCTCGGTTCTATTGAACACATGCGTGTTGCTTCTCGGCTTCCTTAACTTGGGGATTATTGCCCACTTCGCCGTACCGCTAGGTTGATCAACGGCGCTGGGTTACGCCTCCTTCGTTACTGAGCAGGGATGTTAGAGACCTACACAGGCTGGTTGCTACGTCGTCACAGAATCGTGGTCTTGGTTACGTTGTTGGCCGCGCTTTTGTTGAGCATCGGCGCGGCCAGGCTCACTTTCACGAATGACATGCGTGCGTATTTCAGCGAGGACAACCCCCAGTTCATCGCGTTCAAGGCTCTGGAGCATACTTTCAATAAGCAGGACACCTTGCATTTTCTCGTAGTGGCACGCAACGGTGATGTCTTTGATCACAAAACACTAACTTTAGTTACGGAACTGACCGAGTTTGGCTGGCAGGTACCGTACTCGGTAAGGGTCAACTCACTCGCCAATTTTCAGTACAGCCACGCCGATGGCGACGAGCTGTTCGTGTCGGATCTAGTCTCTGACCCGGCACAGCTTGATCCACTCGCTAGAGCACGAATCAAGGGGATCGCGCTGGCCGAGCCCGCGCTGGTTAACCGTCTGGTGGCGGCGGACGGGACAGCCACTGAGATCGAGGTTTTCCTAAATCTGCCTGATGGCGATTTGAACGCAAACGACGATGTCGTTACGTTCGCGCGTTCCGAGTTGTCGGCGTTCCGGGCGCGTTTCCCCGATGTCGATATCCTGCTTGGCGGTAGCGCCACTTTTAACGTTGCACTCGGCGATGCCGTCCAGCGCGATCTGCGCACTCTAGTGGTGTTGAGCTACGCGGTCATTGTGATTGGTCTGATGCTGCTGTTGCGCCAAGTCGGTGGCACCGTGGGCACCTTGGTCGTCGTCACCTTGTCGATAGCGAGCACAATGGGTGTTTTCGGCTGGTTTGATACGACGCTTGCCGCTGTCGCCGGATTCGTACCGAGCATTGTTATGACCCTGGCAGTGGCCGACTCGGTACACATTCTGGTGACCTATTACTACGAACTGCGTCGTGGTCGGCCGAAACAGGCGGCCATCCGCGAGTCGATGCGTGTCAATGCGATGCCTGTTTTTATTACAAGCGTCACTACTATTATCGGCGTACTCACGCTTAACTTCAGCGATTCGCCGCCTTATCGCGACCTCGGTAACATGATCGCAGTGGGGATCGCGTTTGCCTATGTGCTGTCGATGACATTCTTGCCAGCGTTTCTCGCATGGGCTCCGAGCGGACGCATGTCACGCGGGCAGACCCTAGAGCGGCTCATGAGCCGCTTCGCGGAATGGGTAATCTATCATCGTCGCAGGCTGCTGTTCGTGGTTGGAGTAGTGATTGCCATGGTAGCGAGCTTCATCCCGCAAAACGAGCTCACAGAACGCTGGCATGACTACTTCGACACTACGTTCGAGATTCGAAGAACGGTGGATACGGTTAACGAACACTTCGGCGGAATCCATGTCATTCGGTACGCGTTGGAAACCGGTGTCGATCAGGGCATCCACGAGCCTAAGTATATGCAGGCGGTGGAGCAGTTCGCTGATTGGTATCGACGGCAACCGGGCGTCAGCTATGTCGGCAAGCTTAGTGATGTTATCAAGAAGCTAAACATGAACATGCATGCCGATGACCCGGCATGGTACCGATTGCCAGAGAGTCGGGAGCTGATGGCGCAGTATCTCTTGCTCTACGAGCTAGCCTTACCGCGGGGGTTAGGGCTTGAAACGACAGTCAACGTGAGCCGATCGGCAACGCAGTTTATCGCGGTCGTTAAAAAGACCGACTCGGAACAACTGCTTGCCCTGGACCGCCGCGCTAGGGAATGGCTCAAGACCAACGCACCGTGGATTCTGGTCACTGAGGGAACCGGGATCGATATGGTCTTTGCGCACATCAATCACCGCAATATACGCAGCTTGCTGGGAGGCATAGCGCTGGCTCTGGTGCTGATATCGTTGCTGCTCGTGGTCGCGTTGCGTTCCGTTAAGATCGGGCTCATGAGCTTGATTACCAACCTAGCTCCGGCTGGGCTCGCGTACGGGACATGGGGTCTATTAGTCGGCCGAGTGGACCTTTCGGCATCGGTCGTGATCTGCATGAGTCTCGGCATCGTGGTCGACGATACCGTACATTTCCTAAGCAAGTATCTGATGGCGCGGCGGCAGTGGCGGATGGACGCGGCTGGGGGGATGCGTTATGCCTTCAACACTGTCGGTGTCGCGCTATTCATTACCACGGCCGTACTCGTGAGCGGGTTTCTCGTTCTCGGTGCCTCGCACTTCTCACCAACCTGGGTCGTCGGTGTTCTGCTTGCCACCACGTTGGCTTATGCGCTGGTTATCGACTTTCTGTTCTTGCCACCGTTACTGCTGACTCTGGAAAAACGCTGGCATCTTAGGTACTAAAGGAAACCTGGCGACGCCGGGGCGGAGTGCCCATACGATGAAACAACCATCTCACAAAGAACTGCAGAAGCTTGCACAGGAAGCGTTTGGCCGCGATCTTAGCGATGTAGACGTCGATACCTACAAAGAGCGCTTGCCTGGGATGGTGCGTACGATCGATATCATCCGGGAGTGGGAAGACCGGTTAGGCGAAACGGAACCGGCCGCTGTGCATCGTGTGCCGCTAGCCCGGCAAGAGTCAGATGTCCCAGACTGAGCTTGCTTTCCTTAGCATCGCCGAGCTCGCACCACGAATCGCTGCGCACGAGCTTTCACCCGTAGCGCTTACGGATGCGGTGCTCGCGCGCATCGCGCGGCACAACGACCAGCTCAATGCTTACATTACTGTCACCGAGGAGAGTGCACGGCAGGCGGCGCAGGCAGCCGAAACAACCATTCAGGCGGGTAACTATCTTGGCCCACTGCATGGTGTTCCGGTCGCGGTAAAAGATTTGTTTGCCATGCGAGGGGTGCGGACGACATGCGGATCGCCATTGTTGGCCGATTGGATACCGAATCACGATGCTGCGGTAGTCGAGCAGCTGATGAAGGCGGGTGCCGTAATCGTTGGAAAGACCAATTTGCACGAACTCGCCTACGGGACTACCAGCAACAACCCGCACTACGGCGCTGTGCACAATCCGTGGGACCCCAAGTACCATCCTGGCGGCTCCAGCGGCGGGTCGGCAACGGCCGTGGCGGCGGGTCTGGCCATGGGCGCGCTCGGCAGCGATACCGGCGCATCGATTCGGCAACCAGCGGCATGTTGTGGCATTGTCGGGCTCAAGCCCACCTTCGGGTGTGTGAGCAAGTTCGGTGCGCTTCCGCTGTCGTGGTCTATGGACCATGTTGGTCCGATGACGCGTACGGTGCACGATTGTGCGCTGATGTTACAGGCGTTAGCTGGCCATGATTCTCGAGACCCCACTAGCATCGACCGGTCTGTCCCGGATTACGTCGCCCACCTCGATAGAAATTTACTTCGCCGACGAATCGGCATCGCACGTGACTATTTTTTCGAAAACTGCGATCCGGAGGTTGCCGCCCTTGTCGATGCTGCGGTAGGGGTGTTACGCGATCTCGGGGCGGTAACGGAAGAAATCGTGCTTCCTGATATGCGCGCGGCACGCGCCGCAGGCTCACTTATCATTTCTGTCGAAGCGGCCGCCTACCACGCCGTCGATCTACGCGAGCGGCCTGGTTCTTTCAGCGATGAGCTACGCGCGGCCCTCGAGATGGGAAGCTTCTACAGCGGTGTCGATTACGCTCAGGCGCAACGCATGCGCCGGCTGATCAGCGCCGAGACTGAGCGCAGATTAGCCGGCTTTGATGCGATCGTGATGCCGACATCGCCTGTAGCGGCAACACCCATCGTCGATGACCCACCCGGCCATGTCACGCTCCGCAGCCGCAACACACTGCCCTTTGATTTCGTCAGTTTGCCGGCAATCTCTGTACCTTGTGGCTTCACCGCGGCGGGCTTGCCGATAGGCTTACAAATTGTCGGCAAGGCGTTCGACGAGGCTGGCGTCTTACAAATCGCCTATGCGTACGAACGCGCCACATCCTGGCATTCTCGCCACCCGCTGCTCTAGGGCCGCTACGTGTTACGATTAAGTCTTAGCGCGAGGGGACCCTATAGAATGATACGCGCAAGCTTCGCTTTATTGCTCACGGTGCTACTGTCCGCCGATGTACTCGAGCGGCCGAACCGCATCGACGGCTATGGCAAAGTGCGGTTTGGCATGAACGCCGGCGACGCTGTCCGCATGCTGGGTTCGCAGGCCGTTCTCGAAGAGGTCTGCGGCGGGCGCCAGGCCGTTACCTTTAGCGGTCGTGATGGTAGCCACACGTATACCGCCATGGCACATGTGAAGCACAGTCGCGTGGTTGACGTACAACTGTACGTACGCAGTCACCGCACAGCGGACACGCGCACACAATGCCTTATTCACTTCAACAAGCTGCTAGCATTGCAGCAAACGCGCTACCGCGGCTATGAATTGCTAATCAAGGACCCGCAGTCGGGCTGGACGCGCGAGAAAATAGCGCGGCTACGCTTTCCAGACTCGTCGGTGGTCGAAGTGCGATCGAGATACTGGCCCGCGGGTGGCACCTGCTACACGTACGTCACGCACCTCCCGCCTCCTGACGTGACGGTTGTCTCACGGCAACAGAAGCAGTTCCCGCTGCCTAATCAGCTCACGTTAATCACTGCGCTTCAATAACGCCACAGGCGATGCGCCCGCCGGCACCACCGATCGGCTGCGCCATGTGGTCATCGCGCTTCTCATGAATGACGAATGCGGAGCCGTCGGTATCCAACAGCGGTGCCGAGCCACCTTTAAGCGTCACACGCGTTGTAAAGAGCTCCGCGTTCAACGTGCCATTTAGGGACACAAAAACATTGGGCAAGTCACCTCGATCCGGTCCATTGGGATTTAACAGGCCATGTTTGCGCTTATGGGGATTAACGTGGCCCTTCGAAGCCTTGAAGTTCGGCTTGCACTTTCCAACACTGTGAATGTGGATCGCGTGCGGGCCGGGTGGGAGCCCGTTTGCCTCGATAAAGATGAGCACGCCGGTCGGCGCTTGTTGAAGCAAGGCCTCACCGATAGTGTTGCCTTCGACATTGATGATCACCGCTTTCGCGGTTTGAGCGGCCAATGCGGCAATCGGTACAAACCCCAACAGCACTATGGAAACGGCTAATGCGAGCTTATTCACGTAGACGTCCTCCTTGTGGCAGTTTTATTGTTAAGATAAGCCCGACAGCGGGCATGGTAGCCTGGAGATCAGCAATCGCGATTGTGTTTTGTAAGAGCCGGAAATGCAAGAGACGCGAATTCGAAGAGCGTAGGTCGCGCTAACCGCGGAGTAATGTACGCGCTTCCTGGTCCAGGCGTCCAAGCCCCGGTCCCTCAACAACGTGCGCGGCAATTCGCGTCGCAATTTCTCCCGCCTGGATCCAAGGCTCTCCGGCGCGGAGTGCGAGCCCCAAGACGAGGCCAAACACATCGCCAGCGCCGGTGGGGTCCACCTCATTGGCCGGCGCAGCAGGTAGGTCGACGCGATCCTTGCCACGGAACAAGGTTGCGCCGATAGTCCCACGGGTGAGAGCAACGATCTCCGCCTGTTCGGCCAACTGACGCGCCAGGGCTTCACTCTCAGGGTGGTCGAGCTCTGAGAATGACACTAAGTTTGTTTGCGCGAACGCCTGCACATCGAACAGTACGTCAGGAACGACAAGCCCATCGTCGGCTGCGGATCTTAGCCACCCTTGGATCGCTGCTATTACGTAGCTTCCGGGAAATAAGCGGAGCATGCTTACTTCGCATTCGCTCATGACAGGGCAAACATAAGCCAAAGGCGTGCCACGTACGTCGGTTGTGATGTCCTCAGATTGCAAGGTTGGGGCGCGATTCAGCAAGCGCAGCCGGCGGGCATCGGCGGCGTAGTCGAGCTGGAACGTTGTCGGTTCCGCGCAGGGTTTGATACGCAGATCAATGGCCTCTTCCTGCTTCAACGCGGCCAAAAGATCGTCTTCGGGTGGTGCAGCGGTTATAACCGTCGGGCGATAACCGAGGACAGTGGCGGCAAGTGCGGCGAATGATGCCGCACCGCCCAAACGTGTCTCAGCAGCGCCCACGGCATTGAGAAAAATGTCGTGTGTGACGTGGCCCAGGACAACCAGGTTTTGTTCTTTTTCCGCCAGTTGCTATTCCTCGAAGCAGGAGGCGAACCTATCATCTCTTGCCTTGTCTTTTAACCATCAGGACATTTCGGAATACAATAGAGACCAGTGGCGGAGGACAAACGATGCGATGGAAGTGCCAAGCCCTAACGGTCCTTTTGCTGTCGGTGCCCGTGTCAGCAGCAGCGACGTGCCCAGCGACTCTCGATTTCGAGTTCCGCACCCTGGCGAGCCAGGAGAAGGTCAGACTTTGCGAGCGTTATCAAGGCCGCGTGGTATTGGTCGTGAATACCGCCAGCAAATGTGGCTTCACTTATCAATATGAGGGGTTGGAGGCACTATACGAGAAATATAAAGCGCGGGGCTTAGTCGTGTTGGGCTTCCCGTCAAATGACTTCGCTGGCCAGGAGCCGGGGAACGAGCAGCAGATCAAACGATTCTGCCGGCTTACCTACGCCATTCAATTTCCGATGTTCGAAAAGATTCACGTCGCCGCGGATAGCGCGCATCCCTTCTATCGCAAGCTGGCCAGGATTGCCGGAGAGTACCCGCGTTGGAACTTTCACAAGTACCTACTAGGCCGAGATGGTCAGTTGCTGGCAAGCTACTCCACCCAGACTGAGCCTGATGATCCCCGACTACTGCAGTCACTAGAACAGGCGTTGGGGAACTAACACCATCGGCGAGACGTTACTGGCTCAGAGAGCGCAGCCGCTCAATCGGTCTTGATTATCCTGAACCCATGTCGAACTTGCCAGGACGGGACACCCGACCGTGCAGGCACTTCGCGAAGCGCGAGGATGACAACAGCTTGATGAAGGATCATACTCCTGCTCTCACCAAGCGGTTTGACTTATGAACGTGCTAATTTTACTCGCCCATGGAAGTCGTCACTCAGCGACGGCGAATGAGTTGGCGGAGTTAGCGGCGTCCGTCGGCTGTGCCGTCGCGCCTCAACCGGTGGTGTACGCGTTCCTCGAAATCGCCAAGCCATCCTTGCATGAGGCGCTCGGTCGAGCGGTCCGCGAAGGCGCAACCACCATCGACGTCTTACCGCTGCTTCTCAACACCGGCAATCATATAACCCGCGATATCCCGCGACTCATCGCGGAGGCAAGACGACAGCATCACGGGTTGACGATACGTCTATTAGCGCATATCGGCGCTCACCCCGGATTCCTGGTGCTCGTTGAACAAGTTGCATGCGCTGCCGATGAGCACGTTGTTGATAGTTAAGGGTTGCTATCAGAAGGCAACGCTGTCCCGAGCAATGCGAACGACGGCGCGCGCCCATACGTCATGGCTGTTCAGGGACGGAATCAACCGAAACTCTTCACCACCGTGCGCAAGGAAGTCCTCACGTGCGCGAATGCCGATCTCTTCAAGCGTTTCCAGACAATCGGCCGTAAATGCAGGACACAACACGGCGAGCCGGCGAACCCCGTTGGTTGCCAGCGCACGGACACGTTCGTCGGTATAGGGCCTGATCCAGGGAATACGGCCCAAGCGCGACTGAAACGCTGTCTCGTAGGTGTCGGGGGATAAATCAAGACCTTGCGCAAGCGCGCGTGACGTGGCAAAGCACTGGGCGCGATAGCAGTTTCTGTTAACGGTGGCCACGGTCTCACAGCACGTATCGTTTCGCAGACAGTGTCGAGCCCCCGAATCATCACCCTTAATGATTTGGCGTTCAGGCAGGCCGTGATAGCTGAGGATGATCTTGTTGGCGCGGAACGCATCGAGAACGGGGCGCGCTACCTCGGCGAAGGCATCGATGAAGGCTGGATGATCATAATACGGCCGCACGATCTTAAGCACAGGTACATTCCATCGCAGACTCGCCTCCAAAGTCAGCTTTTCCATAGCTGAGCCCCACGCCGCGGAAGAGTAATGCGGAAACAGGGGAAACACGACAATCTCATCAATGCCCTCGTTTCTAAACCGGTCCAAGGCGGTAGTGATAGGTGGGTTTTGATAACGCATCGCCAACGCGACCCGCCACGAGTCGCCTAGGTCTGCAGCAAGTTTTTTCACGAGATCCTGTCCATGAAAGAGCAACGGCGACCCGCGTTCGGTCCAGACCTTCCGGTATGCATGGGCAGACCGCCGGGGCCGAAACGGGAGGATCACGCCGTATAGCAGAGCCCCTCTGATAAAGGGGTTGATGTCGATGACACGTGGGTCTGATAAAAATTCTTTGAGATATCGGCGAACGGCCGACGCGCTAGGGGCGTCCGGTGTGCCTAAGTTAACCAGCAGAAATCCACGCCGTACCATGGCTCAAGTAACCTTGCATGAGAGTGATTGTTTCAGAACAGGCGAAAGCCTATCACAGCACCTGGCTGAGGTGCTCGATAAGCCGATCGACCTCATCAAGCGTGTTGTAATGAACCATACTCACGCGCACCACGCCGCTTTGCGGAGCAAGGCCTAACGCATCGATGCAACGCGCCGCGTAAAAATTCCCCGCACCGATGGCGATTCTGTGTTCGGCCAGGCGCGGCGGGAACTCTTCGGAATTTCTGTTGGCAACGGCGAACGAAAACGTCGGGGCGCGCCATTGCTTATCGCCGGTCTTGCGCCCAACTAGGCGCACGTCACTCTTCGAGTGCATAAAGTCGAGAAAGCGATTGGCCAACGTCTGCTCGTGCTCCGCGACGAGCTCGTAGACTGCACGCACACGGCGGTGCAGATCGGCTCCACCGTCAGACCGATGATGACCGTGGAGGGCATCGAAGTAGTCCACGACACCCGCGAGTGCGGACGTAAGCTCATGATTTACGCCGCCTGGGTTAAGCTTAAGTGGGATGTCACGCTCACCGAAGAAAAAGTGGTTCTGCCCTTGCGCGTTAAGCAGGTGTTCGCGCTTACCATAGAGAATGCTCAGATGGGGTCCGTAGACCTTGTAGGTGCTGAAGAAACAAAAATCGACGTCCAATGCCTTTACGTCCAACGATCGATGAGGAGCATAGGCCACTGCATCAACGCACGCGAGCGCGCCAGCGTCATGTACGAGACGAGTTATCGCTTGGACATCGTGGATCGAGCCGGTGATATTCGAGCAATAGGTAAAGCAAACAAGCTTGGTTCGCTCGGTTAGAAGCTCTTCGAGCTGTTCAACTTCGAGCTCTGCCGTCTCAGGGTTGATCTGCCATTCCTTGATGACGATACCGGGGTCGGCGAGACGGCGCCACGCGCCGATATTGGTTTCATGGTCGAGATTGGTGACAATCAACTCGTCACCAGATTTGAACCAAGATTGCAGTGCCCGCGACAGCACGTAGACGTTCATTGTCGACGATGGCCCAATAATGATTTCGTCCGACGTAGCGTTGATGAACTCGGCCATCACCTGCTGGCTTCGAGCAATCCGTTCCGCGGCGAGAGCAGACGCCTTGTACGCGGCGCCCGGCTGCACTTGCGTTTCTGTCATGTAAGTACGGACTCGATCGATCACAATGTGCGGCACAAACGTCCCGCCCGCATTCTCGAAAAATGCCCAATCGCCAAAATCGGGGAACTGGTGGCGTACGAAGTCAACGTCCAAGGTGGTTAGACTGTTCACGGGTGCTCCCAGCGCGTTGAAAAATCAGGGTCGGGCAACGGTTATACCCAAACGTTTGTCAGTATAGAAGCCTTTTCAGCCTGTTAGTGGTCTCGCGTACGGCAGCTGTGGCGGGTTATCTGGTGTCGACTTGTCCCGCAGCGGCAGACATGGAATGATCTAGGTGGCGGCCTGTTTTATTGAGCCGACCCCGTGATAATGAGATAGGGAGCATCGCTCCGTACGCTTGCGTACGCCCTTGAGCACGAGCACCACTATGGAGAGAAGATCGCTAGGCCCCGGCGCGTCGGCCGTTTCCCCGATTGGATTTGGCGCCATGCCGCTGTCGATTCAGGGCCGGCCTGACGAGGCGCAAGGTATTCGCGTCATCCACGCCGTACTTGACGCCGGTGTGACATTCGTCGACACCGCTAACGTGTATTGCCTTGATGACCGCGATATCGGGCACAACGAGCAGCTTATTGTACAGGCGTTGAAGACCTGGTCGGGATCGCGCGATGCGGCGCTCATTGCGACTAAGGGAGGACTCACACGCCCGAAGGGGCGGTGGGAAAGTGATGCGCGCCCCGATAAATTGAAGGATGCCTGCGAGCAATCGCTGAGGGCTCTTGAAGTGGACTGTATTGACCTCTATCAGCTCCACGCACCGGATCCAAACGTTCCGTTTGTCGATAGCGTGGGCGTGCTCGCGGATTTGCAGAACCAAGGGAAAATACGCTGGATTGGATTGTCCAATGTGTCTGTTGACGAGATCAAGGAAGCGCAGGCCGTCGCTAACGTTGTGAGCGTGCAGAACCGCTTGAATCTATTCTTCCGCGAAGCACTGAGCGACGGCGTGGTCAACTATTGTCGCGACCACGGCATGGCCTTCATTGCTTACAGCCCATTGGGCGGTAGTCAGTTTAACAAAAACTTGTCCGACCACGCCGTGCTCAGATCGATTGCGGAGTGTCATCGTCGATCGCCTTACGCCGTGGTATTGAATTGGCTCCTTGCCCAGGCACCCAACATCATCCCAATCCCCGGGGCACGCACCGTTGACCATGCCCTTGACTCGGTTAGTGACGCTGATCTGCCTCTCGACGACGAGGAACTCGAAGCGATTACCGAGGCCGGGTTCTAGCGCTAGTGCGCGTAATGATCAAGGCTTACAGTGAGGATCACCGTTGCAGCACGGTCAAGCGGAGCTGGTCGTCCTGTGTTTTTGTAATGGAGGCGGCTATGCCGTCGAGACGATCGGTATGAACATCGAAGAATGTGTTGACAGACTTCGAAGCAACCTGATGAATAACAGGCCCCTTACATGGATTGAAACCGAGCAGCTCACTAGGAGGATATGACATGCCATCGTTTACGGAAACGCTCAAGGTTGCAGGCGAGGACATGGCGCTATACGGGCATCTGCCTGGCGGCGATGGCCCCTACGCCGCCGTCGTGGTGATCCAACATGCAGGCGGCGTCGATAGGTTCGTTAAGGCGATGGTCGATCAACTAGCCGAAGCCGGCTATGTGACTGTCTCACCCGATCTTTATCACCGATTGGATCCGAGCCTGCAGTCGACGGAAAAACGTCAGCGGCTCAAAGATGTCGAGATCATCGCGGATGTAAATGCGACCGTTGACTTTTTGCGTGCCCATAATGCTGTCGATGAGAATCGGTTAGGCATTACCGGGTTTTGTATGGGTGGGCGTGTGGTCTATCTCATGGCCGCGGCAAATCCGCAGTTCCGGGCGGCAGTGGCTTATTACGGTGGAAACATCATGGTGCCCTGGGGCGAAGGCGTCGAGGCGCCGTTTGCGCGCACCGGCGAGCTCGCTTGTCCGCTTTTGTTCCATTTCGGCGAGGAAGACAGCAATCCGTCGCTCGATGATATGCAGAGGCTCGATGAAGAACTAAGGCGTTGCGGTAAGGCGCACGAGTTCTACACCTATCCTGACGCCGGCCATGGATTTATGGACTTCACGAATCCCGAACGTCATCATGAGGCAGCGGCCAAGACGTCTTGGCCGCGTACTCTCGAGTTCTTCGGCAAGTACCTTTAGTTCACCATGAAACTGGCGATCATGGGTACCGGTGGCGTCGGTGGCTATTTCGGTGCTCGCCTTGCCGCCAAAGGATACGACGTCACGTTCATCGCCCGTGGCGCGCATCTCAGCGCGATTCTACGCGACGGCCTTAGGGTCGAAAGCGAGAATGGAGATTTGCATATTCACCCCGCCAGCGCTACGGAAACGCCGTCTGATATTGGCCCTGTTGATTTCGTCTTTTTCGCTACGAAGCTCTGGGATACTGAAGCAGCCGCTGAAGCGATCCGTCCTTTAATCACGTCAGGCACGGCTGTGATCTCTTTGCAGAACGGCGTCACGGCTGAGGAGCAGCTAATAAGCAGCTTGGGGCAAGAGCACGTGATGGGCGGTCTTGCGCAGATCGCATCGGTTATCGCTGCGCCAGGCGTCGTTCGACACACCGGCACCATGGCTCGCATCGTGTTCGGCGAAATCGATGGTCAACGCACCGGCCGCGCTGAATCGCTACGTGCCGCATTGCAGAGCGCCGGTATCGATGCCGAGATCTCCGATAACATCATGAAAGCCATCTGGCAGAAGTTTGTGTTTCTGGTTGCCCTAAGCGGTGTGACTAGCTTAACACGACACCCGTTGGGTCCATTACGCCAAGACCACGACACACGTGTGTTGCTCGCCGCGGCTATGAAGGAAACCATTGCCGTGGCTCACGCCAAGGGGATCGAGATTGATTTGGACTATGCAAACGATAGGCTGGCCTTCTTTGATACCTTACCCGCTGAGATGACTTCTTCGATGCACCAAGATCTCGAGCGCGGTAACCGGCTCGAACTCGATTGGCTTTCCGGCGCCGTGGCTCGCATGGGCCGTGAGCTCGACATAGCCACACCCACAAACGCGTTTATTTATGCTGCACTTAAACTAAGCGCTGCCGGGAAAGGAAACTAAGGCAACTCCGGAACTCTTACCACCCATTACACCGTGGCCACGTCGCAATGACGTCGGTGCCGCCGTCGATCACGTGGTAGTGATCATATGCGGCGGCAGTAATGCAGCCATGGTTGGGCAGCACGCGCACCTTCGCGCCAATGGGCAGAGAATCGAAGCGCAGCGGTTCTTCCGAGGTGACGAAACCGTGCTCTTGATGAACCGTGTGCACACGCAGCCCCGGCTTGAGCTCGCCCGTTTCGGCATCGCACAGAAGCCCATAACCACCGTCCTCCGGCAACGACGCGGTTGAACGGTCCTTGGACAATGCAAGCGCTCCGGCGTCGATCAATAATACATTGTCGGCAGGCCGATGCCCGATCACCGTTGCAAGCACGCTCGCCGCGATATCCTCTTTGCGGCATACGCCGATACCCGCCTGATACAAATCGTAAAACATATAAATGCCCGGACGCATCTCGGTGACGCCACTCAGGTTCTTCGCAAATTGCGCTGTTGGCGTAGAGCCTGCGCTGACCTCTGGACACGGCAGGCGTGCTGCGCGTAAACGGTCTGCCGCCGCTACTACACCGGCGCGTTCGGTTTCCGCCACCGTCGCGATCGCATCCGCATCGCGACATTCGTAGGATTGGCCTGCGTGCGTGAGTACACCGGCGAGCGTCACGTTAGACGCGTCGTTGAGAACACGGCCAATCTGCAACAACTCAGGGCCGTGAGGGGTCACTCCGCCTCGTTTGTTGCCCGTGTCCAACTCGATTAAGACTTTGTGATGGGAGTTATGCGCGGCAATGGCCCGTGCGGTTCCAACGTTGTCAGTGATGATTTTGAGGTCAGCCCTTTGTGTGCGGAGCGCTGCAGCGCCATCGAGCTTCCCGGGCGTGATACCCACCGCATAGGTAATGTCGGTGACGCCATGCTCAAAAAAATAGGCCGCCTCACGCAGGGTCGAGACTGTGATCCCACCAAAGTTGCCCTGCAGCGCTAGCTTAGCCACGTCGATAGATTTGGCCGTCTTGAGATGAGGCCGCAGGCGCACCCCTAGGCAACGCATACGCTCCGTCATCGCCTTGGTATTCGCGGTGAGGATGCGCTTATCGAGCACGAGCGCCGGTGTCGGAAGGTCCTGCAGCCTCATGCTGATCAGTTTACCGGAACGGCCACGTGAAGAAGAAGAGACCAAGGCGTAGGTTGTCCCATTACAATTCGCTTGCGCATTGCCACGCAAGATCGCAAGCTGTTGATTGACAGCTATGGCATCAAGAGGTTGTAAACATGGCGAAGAGACGTGTAGTTCTCACCGGGGCTTGTGGCTACGTCGCGCAGCGTATGTTCGGCACCTTGGCCGGGCGTTACACCCTGGTACCCATCGACGTGAGCAGGACCACGAAGGCAGGAGAGAATGTGCCAGGCGTGCAAGTCTGCGATCTGACCAATCCGGGTCGTGCGGCCTATCGCGCCCATTTCGCTGGCGCTGATGCTGTTATCCATTGCGCCTATGCGAGTGCGCCGGGTGGCAGCGCCCACACATGGCGTGACAACAGCGACGCCAAGTTCTGGACGGAGCAACAGAACATTGCCATGGCCTACAATGTTTATCGCACGTGTTTGGAGGAGGGCGTGAAGCGCGTTGTCGTGGCAAGCTCAAATCACGCTGCTGATTATTATGAGCGATTGTACTGGGCCGGTAAGTTCGACACGATTACCTCTGACGTAACTCCGCTTTCCGACAACTTTTATGGTTGGGCCAAAGCCGCCTATGAGTTGCTCGGCTTTACGTTCGCCACCGGGCAGGTTGGAGATCGTAAGCTAGAGGTGGTGCAATGGCGTATTGGGGCGCCGGAGGACGATGTCATCGATCGCGTCGCGCCCGGCGACACCAAGAAAATGCACAGAGCACTTGGTGCTTATCTGAGCCAACGCGATCAGGTACAGCAGGTGATCAAGATGGTGGAAACCGAGAACATTGCCGATGAGAACGGCATTCCTTTCCTGGTGGTATACGGTATCAGTGGCAATACGCACCGATTCTGGAGTCTTGCCAACGCTTGCCGGGTGCTTGGCTATGCGCCTGAAGACGACAGCCAGGTCAAGTTTGCCGGTAAGTTGCCGCGCTAATGCGCCGAGCCTAAGGGGAAACTACCAATGAGGATCGCGGTGATTGGGACTGGGGCAATGGGGTCAATCTACGCCGGCCTTCTGGGGGATGCTGGCAATCAGGTTTGGGCGGTCGACAGTTGGCAGGCGCACATCGACGCCATTCGTGAGCACGGATTACGTGTCGAAGGTGCAAGCGGCGATCGCGTCGTCAAGCTGAACGCAACCAGCGAATCAACCGACGTCGGTATGGTGGATCTCGTCATCATTGCTACCAAGGCGATGCACGTTGAAGCGGCGGCGGCCAGCGTCAACCCCTTAATTGGACCGGATACCATTGTGTTAACGATTCAAAATGGGCTCGGCAGCGCAGATAAGGTCGCGCAGCTGCTGGGTGCGGAAAAGGTCATTATCGGCGTTGTAGGTGGTTTCGGTGCCTCGATGCGTGGCCCTGGACACGTGCACCACAATGGCTGGGAGTTCGTGCGGCTCGGAGAGTTGAGCGGCTCGGTGACACCTAGGCTCCAACGCATCGCCCAAGTGTGGCAAGACGCCGGCTTCAAAGTCAGAACCTACGACGACATCGATCAGCTCGTGTGGGAAAAGCTCATCTGTAATGTGACCTATAGCGGGCCATGCGCGGTACTCGAGAAAACTATCGGCGAAATAATCGAAGACCCATACGCGTGGGATGTGGGATCGCGATGTGCAACCGAGGCATACGAGGCAGCGCTTGCACGCGGTATAACTTTAGACATCAACGATCCTGCCGAGTATGTCCGCGCCTTCGGTTCGAAGATCCCAGACGCGCGCCCCTCTGTCCTGCTGGATCACATGGCACGTCGCCGATCAGAGATCGAATTCATAAATGGAGCTATTCCGGCTGTTGCCCGCGCCGTGAACCTGACGGCACCGTGCAACGAGGTGATCACCGCGTTGGTGAAAGCCAAAGAGGCGGGTTTCTGAACTGGCTACTGACTCTTCTTAAGCACGACCATCACGTTTTCGTCAAACCACTCCGCTTGGCTTTTATCTGAAAAATGCTGGCGGATTCGCCGTTCGAACTCCTCGAGGGCGTGATCGAAGACCTCAGCTGAGTAAAGCGAAAACGTCGAGTAGTGTTTATTGTGGGCCTGATGGGTAAGCGCGGACAGAGTGGCACAGCGCTTGAACCGAAATGTCTCAACCGATTCCAAGGTTAGGTCATCTCGCAAGGTCCCCCAACGTTCGACATCGGAAAGGCTGTATAGGCGTTCTTCCGTTTCAGAAAATCCCGGGAAAAATTGACCCCAAATGCTCCGCGCGTTCTGGCTGCGCAAGCGCGTGTAAACGAACACGTAGCCATCCGCGCGTAGGGCTCGGGTAGCCTTCTCTAACAACACTGTCGGATCGAAATGATGTATCGCATTGAACGTTAAGATGCAGTCGAGCGAGCTGTCTCTGAGCGTTAAGTGGGCAATGTCGGACTGAATCGTCGAGAAATTCTTTATGCCGTGAGCCCGGAGTAGCTCAGTAGTCTCTGCCACCATCGAGGCATTGACGTCATTGCAAATCAGATGCAACCGAGGGATGTGCTGCAGGAGCAAGAGGCTGTAGCGTCCACCGCCACAGCCGATATCGACCGCGTCGACTGTACCGTGACCCTCTAGTTTGCTCTTTATATAGAGAATCGGCTCGAGATCGGTCGTGCGGATCTTGTTATAGGAAGCGGCCACCTCGGAGAAGTGGTCGTACATGTGCTGTATTGGCCTGCTGCTACGGGCCATGCGGTTCGCCAGTTAGCCGGTATGCGCTGCTTGCCTGGCCACCACTGCGAGTTTGGTGGCCAGGCGCAGGCGGGGACGTCCTGCCCCTACCACAACTGTTTGTTACCAACGTTGCCGTCTGCGCGTATCGGCGACTTCGACGTGCTTCTCACCCCATGTGCCCTTAATAAAGGCCTCAGTCATGTGGTAGGCCTCGTCGTCCGTGTACTGACGGGGTGGATGTTTGAAGAAGTAGGCTGACGGGGGATATAGGACGCCTCCCTCGCCTCGGTCTAACGCGAGCTTGCAGCACCGAATACCATCAATCGCCACCCCCGCTGAGTTCGGGGAGTCCTCGACGGAGAGGCGCATCTCCAGGTTCATCGCCACGTCACCGAACAGCTTGCCTTCCATCCGAATAAAGCACACTTTGTTGTCGTTTTGCCAAGGGACGTAATCGCTCGGACCGATATGGATATTCTCATCCTCGAGCCGTTTCTCAGCCACGGACTGCACGGCCTCGGTTTTAGACTCTTTTTTCGACATCAGCCGGCTGCGATTGAGCATGTTGAGGAAGTCCGTGTTGCCGCCGGTGTTGAGCTGGTAGGTGCGCTCCAGCTTGACTCCACGTTTTTTGAACAAATCTGTAAGCAGCCGGTGAGTGATGGTCGCGCCGAGCTGCGATTTGATGTCGTCTCCCATAATAGGGAGGTTTCTGTCCTTGAAGCGCTGGGCCCAGGCCGGGTCGCTAGCGATAAAGACAGGGATGTTGTTAATGAAGCCCAGGCCCGCCTCCAGTGCACACTCGGCATAGAAGCGGCTCGCCTGCTCGGAGCCGACGGGAAGATAGCTGATCAAAACCTCCGCGCCTGACTCCCTGAGGATACGGACGATGTGTTCCTTGTCGGGTTGCTCGGCCTGCGCGGGCACAAAGGTGCGGCTCTCTGAGTAGTGGCCCATATGCTCCGAATAGCCGTCCAGGACACAGCCCATACGCACGGTAATGCCTGTCCTAGGGATGTCACGGCAGAAGACAGTCGTGCAATTCGGGGGACTGAATATGGCCTCGGTGATATCTTTTCCGACCTTGCGATCGTCAATGTCGAATGCCGCGACCACCTCGATGTCAAACGGCCTGTACCCGCCGATCTCCCAATGCATGAGGCCTATCGCGTCGTCGGGGGTCTTATCTCTGTAGTAATGGATCCCTTGGATGAGAGAACTTGCGCAGTTACCGACTCCAACGACTGCAATTCTTATGTTGTTCATGTGTCACCTCCTTCCAACTGCGTTCCGCTGAGGATATCCGCCATCCCGCCTGCCCTTGTGGGGAAACGAGAGGCGCAAAGTCCAGCAAACCGCCGCCCAGGGCGGCGGTAAACCAAACAATCCTTCGCGGGGACTACCTTCGGGTGGGGGGACTGACCCTCCCCGGAAGGGCCAAACCCGCAATGCAGCTTAGAACTGCACTTCGCGCGGGCCCCGGTTAAAGACGTATTTCTAGTAGGCCAATTTGGCGTCTCACGACGCCGCTGCACCATGATTTTGTATTATTTCCTCAGGGTCTTTCAACCCCTTTCGATCCTCGCACCTATCTGTTTCTAATACATTTTTTCCAGTGTGCCGCAGCAAACCGGGCGAGAGACTGGGTCACCGTGGCGTTCGCGTCGGGTTCGCCGGTGCCCTGAGAGAGGTGGCCAGGAAACACTTTGGTCAACCCACGACAACCACTCGCGGACAGGGTGCACCGCGCGTTGCCTCGCCGCGCCTGGAACGATGTGATCTGCATGCGCACTGACCGACGACTGCGCGTATCACCTGAGCTGCGGTAGCATAGCGCACCGGCGCGAACTGCGTTCAAAGAGGCGCGTAGACAGTGATACGACCTTATGCAACGGCCTTGCTTTCGATATTTGGTCTACTCGTGCCCTACCCCGGTATCGGGGTTGGCGCTGAGCCAAAGGACCTAGACATTCAGGGTCATCGCGGGGCACGTGGTCTGATGCCCGAAAACACGCTGCCAGCGTTCAAGAAGGCGCTCGCGCTGCGAGTGCCCACACTCGAACTCGACATCCAGGCAACCAAAGACCGTGAACTGGTCGTCTATCATGACCCGCGCCTGAACCCAAAGCTTTGCGTCTACGACGATGGCAAGGAGGTTTCGAAGCAACCGTTGTATGCTGTTAGACATCAAGAGCTCGCTCGCGTCGACTGTGGCAGACGCCGTAACGCCCGTTTCCGCGATCAGCAGACAACTCGCGGCGCGCGTATTCCGCGATTAGAAGACGTACTTGTGCTGGCGCGAAGCGCCGATTACCCGGTGAGGCTCAGCATTGAGATCAAGTGGGCTAAGCGCAAGGACGGCCTCAAGGTGCGGGAGGTCGCTGAGCAGCTCGTCGCGCTCGTTAAGAAGCACGACCTTCAAGCACGCGTCATCGTGCAATCTTTCCATTCACCCGCGCTACTGGCGATGCGCGACCTCGATCCCAATATACCCCGGGCGATCCTAGTAAGGAATCGTCAGGAGTATGCCCGGGCGATAAGAGAGAGCGGCGCGAGTATTCTTTCGCCACGATACGACCGGCTACAAGCGCAAGACGTAAAGCAGTTTCAGGCCGAGGGCATCGCGGTCATCCCCTGGACACCCAACAAGCCAGCCGATATCTGCAGGCTGATCGACTGGGGAGTCGACGGCCTGATCACCGATTATCCGGACCGCGCGCTAGAGCTCTCCAAAGGGCAGGCCTGTCCGAGCAATAAACCCTAGCAAGTCAGCAACTTAGCGCAGTGTCCGACACCGCGGAAACGGCAACAGGAAACGCGTTTGCCTTATTCGTCGTCTGGGGTAGGATAGTTGCCGACACCACTCGGTTAAGGCGCCACAGGGAGCTGGCGACACTACGATCTGTCCTGTTGCATGAGGGTTGAAGCGCGGGGGAGGTGACGGTGACGCAGACGAAAAGCAGTTATTCTCGGCCCTGGGCGATCGCATTCACCTGTATTGCGTTGGTACTGTCCGCTTGGAGCCATGCGGGCGGCCCGCAATGGCTTCAGATCGAATCGAAAAATATCCAGGGCAACCTCACAGATCACCCCCTGGCCATACCGGTCTATGTACGCTCTGAGGAGCAAAAGGACCTGCTCAACGCCGAGGTTTACGGGGTTGTCGACCACCCGCTGGCTGCACTTGCTAAGACCCTGGCTATACCAGCGAACTGGTGCGAATTTGGCACGTTACATCCTAACATTAGGGCCTGTACGCATAAGCGCCACGGCACAGAGGTACTGTTGACTGTATATATCGGCCGCAAGTCGCTCGAATCGCCGCGCCACGCATCCAAGTTGGAGCTGCTTTATCAGCTCGTCCATTTGGGTGATGAGAACTTCAAGGTGTCACTGGAAGGGCATGACGGTCCCATGGGTACGCGAGACCACCGGTTCGCGCTAGAGGCGATGAGGGTAGGCGACAAGACACTCGTTCGCGTTCAGTTCTCGTACCGCATAGGGTTCATGAGCCGGCTCGCCGCCAAAGCGTATCTGGCCACGCGGGGCGCCGGGCGCATTGGGTTCAGCACTGTCGGCGTCAATGATGCGGGCGATCCGATTTACGTGAAGGGCACGAAAGGCATGATAGAACGCAGCGTCATGCGTTTTTACTTGGCCTTGTTGGCATTGATGGAGACGCGTCATCTGCCAGCGCTAGATCAGATCGAAGCACGGATCAATCACTGGGTCAGTCTTGCTCAGAGGTATCCCCCTCAGCTCGGCAAGCTCGAGCGGGAAGAGTATGTGCAGCTGAAGCGTCGGGATTGGGCGAACCAGCTGAAGTTGCAGAGCGCACTTGTGGTTGGCTCTGAGCAGGGTGGGGGCCTGAGTGAACACGCAGTCGCGCGCCGCCGATAAGAGCGGAACTGTAAGCTAAGCTTGCCGCTTCTTCTGTTGACCGATAGCGGGCTGTCTCTTGAAGTAGTCGATGACCTTGCTAATCAAGTCCTGACCAGCGTACTCAAGGCCATTGAAGACCAGCCACAGGTATGGGTCCTTGTCGTACCAACGGCGCCGGAAGAGGTCGAGCGGGAACTCCAGGACGAGATCGGTCAGCAGGTTAGGTTGAATCTGCTTGATCAGATGCATGATTCCCTTGACGAACTCGTCGCGCTCGTCATCGTGCATGTGAGCTATGAGATCGAGATATCTTCCAAGCTCGTCGTGTTTGTCATACCAACGCGCCATGGCTGCCTTCCACGATTACTACCTTCCATAGTAGTCAGTTCTCGCGTCCCATGGAGGAAGGGGGCAGGAACTGCCAAGGGTCGGTGCGCAGCCGAGCAGGCTCGAAGTCTCTGAATCACAAAGAAATCTAACAACGGTGGCGGCTCGCTGCGTTGTGCAGTGCACACTCGGGCAGAGCTTCACGGGCCGTCGCACGCCGTGGTGGCGGCGGGCACATGGCTGTATGGGAATTTATCGCCATGCTAGGCTAACTTGATCCTGGCGCTGCCGCCGCGCAGTTCATGAAAAACGGCTTCCACATCTTCGATAGCGACCTTCACGTGATCGAACCGCGTGAGGTTTATGAGGGCTATCTCGACGAGCGATACAGGGAGCGAATGCCCAAGTACCTGGGCTGGGGGCCGACGAACTTTCCCCACTGGGATGTCCAAGGCCGGATTATTCCACCTTGGGCCAAAGATCCTATCGTCGCAAGCGCGCAGGAGTGTATGGACGCTCCCACCGAGGACGTGTACCGGCCGATCCGCGAGCGCAATTACGATGCGCCCTCCACCTTGGAGGCCATGGACGTCGAAGGGATTGATATCGCTGTACTGTTTCGCACGTTTGCGCACATGGTGGTTTCCATAGATGACCTCGAGGGTGACTGCGCAATTGCTTACTGTGCTGCGTTTAACGACTGGCTTGCAGATTACTGTGCCACCGATCCGCAGCGGTTGAAAGCGGCCGCCATCGTTTCACTTCACGACCCCGAGCTGGCAGCTGCGGAGGCCCGACGCGCCGTGCGGGACAAAGGTCACGTCGCCGTTGTTTTATTGCCGATGCCGGCGAACGGACGTTATTTCAACGCACCTGAATGCGACGTGCTTTGGAAAGAACTAAAACACTTGAACGTACCGCTTACCTTTCATGGCACTAGCGGTGGGGCGTGTAACGATTATGTCACGAATCGATTCGTTGGACTGCCCGGTTTTCGCACCTTGAACCATGCGTCCGCGTTTCCACTTGAGCTTATGCTTGCTCTCGGCGCGATGATTTTAGGTGGGGTGCTTGAACGGTTCCCAGAACTGCGAGTCGGTTTCCTGGAAGGAAACTGCGGCTGGTTGCCGTGGTGGTTAGAGCGGCTTGATGATCAGTGGAAGAAATACGGCGGCGGCGAAGTGGTCAAGCTTTCAGCATTGCCAAGCGAGTATTTCAAAAGGCAATGTTTCATCGCTACGGATGTTGACGAAGAGCTGTTGTCCGTCGTGATCGATCGGTTCGGCGATGACAACATTGTTATGTCGGTAGACTATCCGCATGCGGACGGTCCGTTTCCCCATGGAATAGATACGTTCCTCAACTTGCCAGGAGTCAACGCAGAGTCCAAGCGAAAAATTATGTGGGATAACTGCGTGCAGCTCTATAACATCGAGGATCTTGATGCCGTGCGCAGCGTATCCTCATCTCCATGACTGCTTAGAGCGCGCTTCCATGAGTGAGGCGTTGTTACGCGATTTCCCGTGTGGCTAGTATCAGAGCACAAAACAGACCTCGTTGGCAGACGTGGCTCAAGAGAGTCGGAATCGCCGGATTTCTGCTGTTTCTGATAAAGGGGCTTTTCTGGATAGCGGTTGCGGTCCTAGTGTTGTTTTTCGGAATGGAGCTGGGACTTTCGTGACCCAAGGGAACATAGCGGCGGTACGCTTAGTCAGGTAGTAAGGCGGGCGCGTTTGGCAGCAAGCTCTTCGGCGGTAATCCGAAGGAATCGCATTGGTTCGTTATAACCCTTGAGTTCAGCAACCTCTTCCCGCGGAGAGAATTCTGCGAGCACGGGCGCAACGCCCGCGTCTCTCGCTAATTCTTGTGAAATCACTATGTCACCACCTTCGCTTTGACTTTCCAAGCGCGCTGCCTTGTTGGCGGCGGTGCCGTAGTAATCGAGTCGATTATTCAGCGTAACTGAAATACACCTTCCAACGTGGAGCCCTAGCTTGATGACAACTGCCTCCTTGCCCGAGGTGGCGTTGAATTGGTCAAAATCGTTATGGAGTTGGACGCCACAACGCAACGCATCCGCCGGATTCGCGAAAGCACCCATAATGGCATCACCAATGGTTTTGACGATAGTGCCATTGTGTTCACGCACAGCCTTGCCGATTATGGCGTAGTGCTGCCGGACCAGGCTGTAGGCCTGTGGGTCGCCAATGCGCTCGTAGAGGGCCGTTGACCCCTTGAGGTCTGTAAACATGAGTGTGATGTAGTCGATGTCCACGTTGTCACCGGGTCGTAGAACCTCTTCGCTAAACAGATCGCGGAAAGCCTGCAAAGCTGTAGCCCTGTGGGCGGTCAATGCGTCGCACATCCACGCTCGTTCCTCAACAATGAAAGTGAGCGGTCGGCCTGCCTTGTTATTAAGGACTACCGTGTCCGGGGCTGATGGTGGCCCGGCTGACACTGTTTTTCCGTCGGCAATCACTTCTGGAAAACAACCTGTATTCCATTGGAGCGTATGCTCACCATCCGGCTCCAAGGTGCGTAGACGATAGTTTCCATGGGGCAAATCGATCGCGATTTGGCGCCGCTCTCCGGGCTCGAGAGTTAAATGCAGCTTGATATGAGGTGTGCTCATGGGGCCAAACAGACAGTACTCGCCACCCTCTAATGGGCGAATCGAGGTCGCTGGATAAAAGGCAAGCTCGACGTTGTTGGAGTACTCGCGGTCGTAATCGATGTTGCAAGAAGAACAGTGGCTGCCCGTGGGAAGCTGGTCGAGCGCGAGCACTGACTGCTTTCCAACTTGACAACGCGGACACAGCAAGTCCCAGCGCAGCGCAAGCAATCCCTGCTTCGCGGCTTCAAGGCAGACTTCTATTGCATGGCGTTCGGGTGCCTGCCACTTGCGCGCGAGCTTAAGCGGACGGATCGTCCAGACGTCGACCTCTTGCCGGTTAAGCACGTACTCGGCGAGCTTCGCAGCGAGGCCGTGGTCGTGCGGGGTTGCTTCGATCTTTGCCACAAGGCTGGCGGCGCGCGCACTCGCTCCGGGTGTTAGCTTAGGCGGTTTACAATCAAATTCGGTTTCGCGTCGACCTTGAATGAACTCACGGGCGTTATTGGCGAGTGGACCAAACGTTCTTCCTACTTGATGCAGAAATCCCATCGCCATAATCAGACGACCAAGCCAATTGGCCGGTTCTATTTCGACAGTGTATTCACAGCGACAGCTATGTGCTTCCGGTACAAGCTTAAGGTCCGCGCACAGTGATTTGAGTGGTCCGTTTCTGAAAGAGCGGCAATGCCGGAACCACTGGTAATCGATCCAGTTTACAGGGTGCTCCTCCCATTCCAGTTTGAACGGACCGGCACGGGCGCGGCCGAAATAGCGCACCGAGCCATCGGCTTGTGGAATCTCCAGCACTTCGTGCTTCGGCAGGCGAGCTGCCTCATTAGTGCGGGCCGTATCGGCGACCACCGGCCAGACCTTTTCCGCCGGACTATCAAAATGCCAAACCCATGTTCGTGTCTTGGCTTTTCTCATCGGCCATCTTGCCATAGTGCCCGGCGCTATTTTTTAACGCATTGCTGCGGGGGGCAAGCGGGGTTGCTATGGTAGTGCACGTGAACCATGGAGAAACAGTATGAATATTCTTGTGACCGGTGGTACCGGCTTTATCGGTAGTGCGCTGTGTAAGCGACTATTGGCCAAAAGTCATGAGGTAGCGGTACTAACGCGCAATGGATCGCGGGCACAGAAACGGCTGGGCGCAAGCGTGACCGCTGTCGAATCACTCGATGGGCTAGACCCAAGCAAGGTGCCCAACGCCATCATTAATTTAGCTGGCCTGAGTCTCGGTAGCGGTCGTTGGACAGAAGGGCTAAAGCGAGCGTTTCTCTCCAGCCGAGTCGGCACAACGCGCCGCGTGGTGGAGTATATCGCCGCGAGTAAGGCGGTTCCGGAAGTATTGATAAGCGGCTCGGCGGTCGGCTATTACGGTGCGCGCGACGCTACGATTCTCGATGAGGACGCCACGCCTGGCAATGAGTATCAGACGGAGCTATGTGAGGCGTGGGAAGCGGAGGCGCTGAAGGCTGAGGCGTTCGGGACCCGGGTATGTCTGTCGCGCGCGGGCGTTGTCCTGGGCAAGGGCGGCGGCGCGCTGAGTTCTTTGCTGCCGCCATTTAAACGAGGGCTCGGTGGCTACGTCGGAACCGGAAGGCAATGGATGTCCTGGATCCACATTGCCGATCTTGTCGCGGTTTATCTACATTTGATCCAGCATGAGTGCTTGAGCGGCGCATTTAATGCCACGTCGCCTCATCCAGTAACCAATCGCGAGTTCGCCAAGGCACTCGGCGCTACATTGCGCCGACCGGCGCTAATGTGGGCACCCGCATGGGTGGTGCGGGCACTGGTTGGTGAGATGGCGCACCTGTATCTGACCGGGCAACGCGTTTACCCGAAGAGGCTGCTCGAGTCCGGGTTCGAGTACCAATATCCCAAGCTGGTCGACGCGCTCGCTGATATCGTCGACTAGCCCGCGGCAAATCGGCGAAACTGCGTTACTATCGGGAACGCAGAACGGCTCTGCAGGTGCGCCTGGGGACGAAACTCTGGAGGATCCACATGACAGAAGAGTTATTTAGGACCGACGCTTATGCTCGCCAATGCGAGGCCGTCGTTACGATCGCAGATGAGAGTGGCGTTACCCTCAACCGCACGGTCTTCTATCCCATGGGCGGGGGTCAGCCCGGCGACCTTGGGGTACTGCGACGCGCCGACGGTACCACGGTAAAAATCGTAGACACGCGCAAGGGCGAGCAACCAGCGCAGATCGTCCACGTCACGGCAGATGGCGCGCCGCTTTTGCAGCCGGGGGACAAAGTGGTAGCAGAGATAGACTGGGACAGACGCTATCGCTTGATGCGCATGCATACCTGCTTGCACGTGCTGTGCGCGGTCGTGCCGGGCGGTGTAACCGGCGGCTCCGTTCGTGATGGCAGCGGGCGGTTGGATTTTGATCTGCCAGACCAACTATTGGACAAGGAACAGGTTACAGAACAACTCAACCGAGTGATCGAAGAAAATCATGAAGTTCGTTTTCGTTGGATCACAGACGAAGAGCTGGCGGAAAAACCGGAGCTTGTGCGGACGATGTCAGTAAAGCCACCAATGGGTCAGGGGCGAGTGCGGTTGGTAGAAATCGAAGGCGTAGACCTACAACCCTGTGGCGGTACCCATTTAGCGTCGACTCGCGAGATCGGCCGCGTGCGAGTCTCTAAGATCGAAAAGAAGGGTAAGCACAATCGTCGCGTTAATATCGTCCTCGACCAATAGCGGCTAGTAGCAAATTTCAAGTCGCAACGGTCCAGTCCGTCCTATCGATTTCCTTGTCACTTGTACTTGTAACTGCCACTCGCATTCATGAAATTATTAATGTTTCAAGCGAAGCGCTTTCAATTCAGATCTTTTCTGAAAACGGTGGCGGACGTTGAAGAGCAAGATATTGAGGAAGATCTGCACGAGGTAGCAGTAATCTTCGTACACGCCGAAGCTGAAGATACATCACGGCGAGATAAGGTACTCTCTACCTTACTCAAGAACGTCAAGTGGATTGCGAACAAGCGGGATTTGCGCAATGTCGCCTTGCATTCGTTCACTCACCTGTCCACGAGTAAGGCAGATCCGGGGTTTGCGCAATCCTTGCTGAACGAAGTGGCTGAAAGACTGAGAGCGACCGGTTATGCGGTATGGCTGACCCCGTTCGGATACACGTGCGAATGGGATCTATCCGTACACGGTGAGTCGTTAGCCAAAGTTTTTAAAGCGATTTGATGCACCCGCCAGCGGGCTACGATCGGCTGGTGCCAGCCGCTTTGACACAATTGCGTCCCGCGCGTTTGGCTTGGTAAAGCGCCTCGTCGGCTCGAGCAAAGAGCGTCTTATCGTTGTCTCTAGCGGTCAGGGCCGCTATGCCCATACTGACCGTCGACCTGATTCTGTTCCCGTTAACGGCACAGACTGCGCCTTCGATCTGGCGACGGATGTTCTCCGCGAGCACAGTTGCGCCGCGGCGACCCGTATTGCTCAGGAGCATTGCAAATTCATCGCCACCGAAGCGGGCGAAGATGTCTGATCTTCTCAGTGACTTTGCTACAGACTCGGCAACCGTTCTTATCAGATGATCGCCGATTTTGTGTCCGTACTGATCATTGACGGCTTTTAGATCATCGATGTCCAGCAGCACCAAGGACAACGATGTCTTGTGGCGTCGGGCGAGGGAGGTTTCCCTAGGCAGTGCCGCTTCCATCACTGTGCGGTTGTATACACCGGTCAGAGGATCCGTAAGGGACGCCTGGAAGGCATTCTTGTACCGCAGGGCGTTGCGCAGCGGATAAGCTAGGCTGCAGAGCAGGAACTCGAGCAGCGCGGTTTCCTTCTGTGTGAATGGCTTCCCTCGCGTGAAAGTTAGCTGCCCGAGCTCCTGTTTTTCGACTATCAGCCGAAACGTACGGGCGTGCTTGGCGCTGCGCCCCACCGTCAAATTGATGTCGTCCTCCTCGTTTCGGTAGTGGACGCTGCTGTGAGACACGGTCGCACTTACTTCACGGGAGAACAAGCGCGCCAACTGTTCCAGCTCCAAGGTCGTTTGCAGCACGGCAACGGTACGCAGCGCCTTGTGAAAACGCGCCTCGCTGCTGTCAGCCCCTTCCCATTTGAGAGCACCAATCTGCTGCACCAAACCGACGCGCTTGGCCGAGAAATCCAAGGTCTTCGCGGTTTGTCCCTGTCCGTTTGTTCTCAACATCACACCGCCTGCCGGCCACCCCAGCCAGCTCCTTTTCAGCTCCTGTTAAAACAACAAGTTAGACGATGGAATTGAACCTGTCCAGGAGGATACATCCCTAATTACCTGTTGGTCTGGGTCAAATACGCTGGGCATGCGGGTGCGGGCTTCCCCCAGACCCTCCGGTGACCCCTATTTCCGGGTGAGCACAGGCCCCCGGCCCGGAACTACACTCA
>JBHICC010000023.1:0-41048 GCA_046759385.1 Acidiferrobacterales bacterium
TCAACGGCCCCATGGGGGTCATCAGCGTGGGCACTCAGCATGTGCGGGTCAACACGAATCCCATGTGGGAGCGTAATTGCGAGACCGACGAGGATGTGTTGCGGCATGAGTTCGTGCACCATCTGTTGCACGCTGATGGCGTGTCGCTGGAGGATAATAAGAGCCACAATTCCCCCTTCTTTGGGCAGTGTTGGGAATCTAAGCTGCAATCCGCAATTTCATTTCAACCTTAAATGACTGGCGGAGAGGGAGGGATTTGAACCCCGCTGAGGTGGAATGACCGCAAAGAAGGGAGTCAACTGTGTTCGACTACCCAGATCATTTCTTGAGCGATAGACTCACCCCGCCTTGTGCGGGGATTTTTTTGTCTTGTGTCCCATTAGGTCGAACCTTCACCGTTACCTTTGTCGAGGTGGCTCGTGTCACACTCGCCGTCGTCGACGTACTTCATTACCCGAATCGTGAGGCCACTATTTTCGGTGCTATCGCATCACGAACGGATTAGGAACTTCGGTGGCCGTGGAGATCCAAACGCTCTTGGTCTGCATGTACTCTTTGATCATCTCTTGACCATTCTCGCGACTGAGGCCGCTGCGTTTGTAGCCACCGAACGGGGACATGTAACTGACTGCACGATAGGTGTTGACCCAAATGGTGCCAGCCTGCAAGCGCTCGGCCATGGTAATGGCGCGACGGATGCTTTGCGTCCACACGCCCGCGGCGAGGCCGAAGACGACGTCGTTGCCAATAGCGACAGCATCGTCCTCATCCTTGAACGGGATCACGGAAAGCACTGGCCCAAAGACCTCCTCTTGCGCAATACGCATCGAGTTCTTGACGCCTGTAAATATGGTCGGCTCGACAAACCATCCATCGCCGCATTCGGCTCGATCGGCCTTGCTGCCGCCGAGCTGCGTCGCCGCGCCTTCGCGCTTAGCGATATCGATGTAGTCGAGGACTTTTTGATACTGCGGTTTGTTCGTGACCGGACCGACTTGGGTGTCGAGGCTCATTGGATCACCCATTTTTGCCGTCCTGGCAAAGGAGACCAGCTTGTCGACAAACTCGTCGTGTATATTCTGCTGCACTAGCAAGCGTGAGCCGGCGATGCACGTTTGTCCGGTGGCGGCAAAGATGCCGGCGATGGCGCCCTTAACGGCATTATCGATGTTGGCGTCGTCGAAGACGATATTCGGCGACTTGCCGCCGAGCTCAAGGCTCACTCGCTTTAGTCCGCGTGCTGCCGTTTGGTAGATCATTGCGCCAGTCTTGTCCGAACCCGTGAACGCGACTTTGGCGACCTTTGGATGTTCGACCAGTCTTGCGCCGGCATCAGCGCCGAGGCCTGTGACTACGTTAACAACGCCGGTCGGAAAACCGACCTGCTCGAGTACCTTCATGAACTCCAGCATGGACACTGACGTATATTCCGATGGCTTGATGACTACTGTATTGCCGGCAGCGAGGGCCGGTGCGAGCTTCCAGGCCGTGAGCAGCAGCGGCGAGTTCCAGGGGATGATGGCGCCGACCACACCGAGTGGCTCATGACGCGTGTAATTGAAATTACCGGGCTTGTCGATCGGTATAACAGCACCCTCGATCTTATCGGCGAGCCCGCCGTAATAGTAGTACCACTGTGGTAAGTACTTGGTTTGCGCTCCCATCTCGGCGATGAGCTTGCCATTGTCGCGCACTTCGATCGCAGCGAGGTGCTCCGCCTGCTCGGTCAAACGGTCGGCGAGCTTCCGCAAAAGCGCACCGCGCTGTGACGCCGTTAGCTTGGGCCATTCACCACTGGTGAACGCCTGGTGCGCGGCCTCGACGGCGCGATCGACATCTTCCCGGTTTGCCTTGGGGATGAGCGCCCAGGGTTGCCCGGTATAGGGGTTATCGCTTTCGAAGAACTCCCCTGAGGTCGATTCGACCCAGTCTCCACCGATATGCATCTTGTACTGCTCTAGTGCCTGCGTTTGCGCATGCATGGCCTTTCTCCGGATGGTCTTGATTACTGCATAGCCTTATCGCCAAGCACAGCCTGGCGAAACCGATTCTTAATATACGTACCGTCGCGCGGAGGCAGTATCGTCGCGGCCGACGTCGCTTGCACTTTGACAACGGCGAATAGGGGGCCGGCGTTCTGGTAGAGCGACGGGACTAACCCCTCGAGCTCGTTCTCATCGAAGACAATGGCTGTTTGCGGGAAGCCTGTGGCGGCTGCTACACCGGCAAGATCTACGCCGTGATGGGTATGGGTGTCCTGCATACCCGTTTCCGCATACGACTCGTTGTCGATCACAATCACGGACAAGTTCGGAGGTCGTTGCACGGCGATCGTTGCAAGCCCGCCCAATCCCATCAACATCTCGCCATCACCCGTGATGACTAGCACCTGTCGCTCGGTCTGAGCAAGCGCGAGCCCAAGACCGATCATGGCGGCACCGCCCATGGCACCCCAGACATAAAAATTCTTGGCATGGTCGCCAGCGGCCGCGGCATCCCAAGTGGTACTACCCAGGCCGGTGACCACAAGCGCATCGCCGCGGTCTTCCAGGATACGGGTGACCACCTTACGGCGGTCAAGGGTAATCTTTTGTTGCTTGTTCATTTGCCTGTCGATTCCGCGTGGCTTAAGGAGAGACTAAGGACCTACGATTCTCCGCCTGTGCTTGCCCAGTCTTTAAAACCGATGATCCGTTGAGAGATCACGACAGCGACGGCGCGATACGCATCGAAAGTGAGGTGCGCAGCCGCGTTGATGGTTTCGGCTAACCGGTTGGCATCGTCCACGTGCTGCACAATAACCCCGACCTCTTGCAGCAACCGTCCCGTCGCCTGACCCATCGGCACCTGCCACGGATTGAATTCGCCCCACTCGCCACGCATGGTCACGAGCATCAATAGTGGGAAACGACATTCCTGCACCATCGCAAGCATGTTCATGCAATTTCCCACGCCGCTCGACTGCATCAGCAACACGCCGCGTTCGCCTCCCAGCCACGCGCCTGCCAGAAGCGCCACTCCCTCCTCTTCCGTTGTCAGGGGTATCGCCCGTGTCGCCGGATCGGTCAGGCAGCGTTCGATCAAACGGCGGTGGCCGGCATCGGGAACATAGGCGACCTGGCGTACGGCTGCGCCTTTGATGACCTCGAAGATCTCGTCGGGCCAGCTGATGTGGTTTTGGCTATTAGGCCGCTTCATGTCGACTGCCGCAGTCAGTTGACGTTCGTGTTGGCAAACTCGAACTCGTTTCGTTGAGCGAACAAGCCAAAAATGCCGCCGGTGTGGATGAATACGATGTCACTTGCATCCGCAAAGCGGCCACGCTCGATCTCAGCAAGCATGCCATGGAACGCTTTGCCAGAGTACACCGGGTCGAGAATGATGCCCTCCGTTCGTGCGCATCGTCGTATCGTGTCGAGCATCGCAGGGTAGGTTTTGCCATAACCCGGCCCGAGGTATCCGTCGACGATATTGATCGGCAGGCCCTCAACATCAAGCGCCTGCCCGTAACGCTCTTTCCATCTGCGTAGATCGCGGCGGATTTTCACGTCGAAAAATTGTGCGTTGTCATCATCGACGTTAATCCCATACACAACGGCCCCCAGCTCATGCAGCGCGTTACCGGCAATCAGACCAGCGAGGGTCCCACCAGATCCGTTGGCGCTAACGATGCAGTCGAGTGTGAACCCGAGTCGCTCGCTGTCGCGCTTTATTTCTTCACAGGCCGCGACATAACCCCAAACACCGATCTCGTCGCTGGCCCCCGTCGGTATGACGAACGCCTTGTGCCCTTCGTTTGCGTAGTCGTCGACGAGCTCGGCGACGATTTCGTTATGCCGCGCGTAATACTCTTCCGGCGGAAAGAACGAAAAGGCCGCTCCCGCGAGCTGGTCGAGAAAGAGGTTCCCGTCAGCCACACCTTGCGGCAATCCGCGTAAGAACAGATGAACTTTGAGTCCGAGCCGAGCGCCGACCAGCGCCGTCGCCCGGCAGTGGTTCGACTGAAGGCCGCCGCAAGTAATCAAGGTGTCACAACCCTGCGCGAGCGCCTCGCCGACCGAGAACTCGAGCTTGCGCACTTTATTGCCGCTAAGGCCAGAGCCGGTCAGATCGTCACGCTTTACCCAAATGCGCGGTCCATTGATCTCGTTGGAGAGTCTTTTGAGCAGTTGCAGTGGGGTGGGCGTGTTCGCTAACGAAACACGCGGAGGCTGCTTAGCACGTGTTTTGACACGCATGACTAGGGTAGCCGTCCTTCAATTGCATGCACAAACAGGGACTTGAGCTCGGCCACACCGATGGGTACGGGATTACCGGGGGCGGTCGGATCGACAGCCGCCATCTGCGACAATTCATCCAGGCGGTCGCTGCCGACACCGAGGTCGGTGAGCGTATGCGGGATCTCGATCTGCTCGCGCAGTTGTAATACCCAGTCCATAACCGACTGAAACGACGGGTTCGGTAAGCCCAGCCAGGCCGCAAGCCGAGCCAGTTTCCCGTCAACCGCATCGCGGTTGAATGCGAGCACATAAGGCATGAACACGCCATTGGTAAGGCCATGATGCGTGTCATAGAGCGCACCCACCGGATGCGACAATGCGTGGATGGCTCCGAGGCCTTTTTGGAATGCGGTTGCGCCCATACTCGCGGCTGTCATCATATGGGCGCGCGCCGCGAGGTCATGGCCATCTTCTACTGCCCGCGGCAGCGATTCCTTAATAAGTCGCATACCCTCGACGGCGATGCCGTCTGCCATCGGGTGGTAAAACGACACGCAATAGGCCTCCAGGCAATGTGCCAGCGCATCCATACCGGTTGCAGCAGTGATCTTTCGGGGTAATCCCACGGTAAGCTCTGGGTCGGCAATCACGATCGACGGCAGCATGCGCGGGTGAAAAATGACCTTCTTCGTGGTGCTCGCTTCGTTGAGGATCACCGCGGCCCGGCCCACCTCGGAACCCGTGCCGGCCGTGGTCGGCACGGCAATGATCGGCGCGATACCGTCAATACGCGCTGCCTTCCAGTTATCGCCGACGTCTTCGAAGTCCCACATCGACCGCGTCTGTCCGGCCATGAAAGCGATTGCTTTGCCAGCGTCGAGCGCACTGCCGCCGCCGAACGCAATCACGCCGTCGTAATTGCCGTCACGGTAACGCCGGAGGCCATCGTCGACGTTCTGGCCGATTGGATTGGGCTTAATGTCGGTGAAAACGCCGGTGGCCAAGCCGGCGTGTTCGTTGCGCTCGATCGCTTGCTGCACGATAGGCAGCTTCGCAAGACCCGGATCGGTGACCAATAGCGGTCGCGCGATCCCGAGTTCCTGACTGGCCTGCGGAAGCTCGGCAATGCGCCCGGCGCCGAAACGCACCGAAGTGGGATAATTCCAGTTGGCGTTGAGTGCCGGCTCTCCCATGTCAGGTGCCCGTTCGCAAATGATAAGACTTCGGTCGCGTAAGGTGCTCGTAACCGACTGATGACAAGGTGCAGCCGCGTCCGGAGTCTTTGACGCCAGCCCAGGCCAGCGCGGGGTCGAGGTAATCGCAACGGTTCATAAACCAGGTTCCGGTCTCGACCTGATCGCCAATGGCGATCGCTGCTTCCTCATCGCGTGTCCAGATCGAGGCGGTCAAACCATAAGGGCTATCATTCATCAGTCCGATCGCTTCGTCGTCCGAGCGCACCTTCATAATGCCGACGACGGGGCCGAAGGTCTCCTCGCTCATGACCCGCATGCCGTGATCGACATCGACGAGCACTTGCGGCGCAAGATAAGGCGTACCCGGTTTATTTTTGGGGAACAGACCCGGATCGATCAAAGCCTTCGCCCCGGCGCGTGTCGCCTCAGCCGTCTGAGCGCGCACAAAGTCCGCCGCCGCCGTGCGCACCAACGGGCCCAATGTCGTTTCCGGATCTATGGGATTGCCCAGGCGGTATTGTTTCGTCTGTGCAGCGAAGCCTTCGACAAAATCATCGTAGACTTGCTCGTGCACGTAGATACGCTCGATCGCGCAGCACGATTGCCCCGAGTTGAAAAACGCGCCGTCAACTAAGTTCTCAATCGCATACGATAGGCTCACATCGGCGCGCACGTATGCAGGGTCCTTTCCGCCAAGCTCAAGCCCGGTGCCGACAAAGCGCGATGCCGCCGCCTGCTGGATGGTGTGCCCACCGGCAACAGAGCCGGTAAACGCGACAAAGTTTACATGCGCGTCTTCAATTGCCCGCTCTGTGGCAGCATGGTCCATGTGTAGCACCTGGAAAACCCCTTCTGGCAAGTCGGCTGCACGAAACGCCTCAGCAAAACGCTCCGCGCACAGCGGTGTCTGTGAGGAATGCTTGAGCACCACGGCGTTGCCGGCCATGATTGCCGGTACCACGCTATTGACGGCAATCAAGTACGGGTAGTTCCAAGCGGCGATCGTGAGCACAACTCCCAGCGGTTCGCGTCGAACGAAACGCGTAAAGCCCGCTTTCGGCTCGGTCGGCACGTCCGCTAGCGCTTGCTCGGCGATCTCGGTCATATAGCGGGCACGCTCCTCAAAGCTACGCAGCTCACTCGGCGCTGCACAGATGGGACGCCCCATCTGCCAGCTGAGCTCGGGGGCAATTTCTGTTTTCTTTGCGACAAAGGCATCGACGAACCGCGTACAGATCGCCGCGCGCTCAGCGATCGGCGTCTGCTTCCAGGCGACCTGCGCCTTAGCGGCTCCGGCAAGGGTAGTTACAATTTCGCTGTCGGTCGCGTATGGACGCTCGACGTATATGCGTCCGTCCACCGGCGAGATGGTTTTTTGAACAGTGGCCATAGAGTAGTTCTCGCGACCAGGCGTGAAGAATGGCGATTCTAACGTAATTTGCTGCCCGCGTGCGTGGGCCGCTTAAATCGATCTTGCCTTCATGGATTCCGGGCGACGGCTGAAATACTCAGCCAGATTAGTCCGTTGCTGCGGCGACATGTGCAAGCCCGTCTTCGTGCGGCGCCAGAGCACATCCTCCGCCGTGCGTGCCCATTCGCGCTCGACGAGATACTCGACCTCCCGCGCATAGAGCCCGGCGCCAAAATGCTGGCCCATTGCCTCGATATCCGTTGCACCGTCCAGGACCTCAGTGCACAAGGTGCCGTAACGGCGGGCGAGCGCAGTGAGCAACGACAGTGCTAGCTTCGGGCGATCCTTCGCGAGGCTGCGAACAAAGCTATCAAGATCCCCGTCTGGGAAATCGCCGCCAGGGAGATAGGCCAAGGTCGTCCAGGCACGTTGCATATTAGGAAAGTAAGGCTTGAGTTGCGTGAGCACGTGCTCGGCCAAACTGCGGTAGGTCGTGATCTTTCCGCCATACACCGTCACCATCGGCGCAGCACCGTCGACGGTATCGAACTCGAGCTCATAGTCCCGCGTTATCGATGAAAGGTCGGCTTCGCCATTGCCAAAGAGCGGGCGTACCCCTGCGTAGCTCCACACAACATCCTCTGGCTTTACTGGGCAAACGAGGTAGCGATTGACCGCGCGACACAAATAATCAATCTCATCGGCACTAATGCTAACCGACCCGGGATCCCCGTGTAGCTCGACCTCCGTTGTGCCGATGAGTGAATAGTCATCCTCGAACGGGATCACAAAGACCTGACGTCGATCGTCATTTTGTAAGAGATACGCATGTTGTCCTTCGTGCACCCGCGGTACCACGATGTGGCTGCCCTTGATGAGCCGAGTCACTTGGGGCGGCTTCACGCCCTTTATCGACGCCGCCACCCGACTCGCCCAGGGTCCAGCAACATTAATAAGTGTCCGGGCCCGAATTACATTGGCAGCACCGCTTTCCTGCGACTTCAGATGAACCTGCCATAGGCCATCTAAAACCTCGGCGCCGATGCATGCTGTACCTACTAATACCTTCGCTCCGAGCGCTGTGGCGGAACGCGCATTGGCAATCACCAGTCTGGCGTCGTCCACCTGGCAATCAGAGTACGCAAACCCTTTGCGAAATTCGGGCCTGAGTCCGGCCCCGAAGGGACTTTGGCGTAGGTTCAGCGCCTCGGACCCGGGAAGAGTCACTCGCCGACTCAGATGATCGTAGAGGAACAGGCCGGCCCGAAGCATCCAAGCCGGACGCAGGGTGGGTACGTGCGGCAGCACGAATCGCAGCGGTCGTATCAGATGCGGCGCCGCTCGCAGCAATATCTCGCGCTCGGCCAAGGACTCACGGACAAGCCGAAACTCATAGTGCTCAAGGTATCGCAGGCCGCCATGAATGAGCTTGCTGCTCGTCCAAGACGTTGCACTGCCGAGGTCGCCTTGCTCGCATAATGCCACGTTGAGCCCGCGCCCGGCCGCATCGCGGGCAATGCCGACGCCATTGATGCCCCCTCCAACAATAAATAAATCAATTACTTGGTTGCTTTTGTCCATCGCGAGCCGACTCTATTTAATCTTGCCGAGTCTTCAGAGCTGAAGTAGGCACGAGTGATCCGGCGAGACTGTTGTTATACCATTGAGACGGCACACCGCCTATGGCGCGGCTACATTGACTGCCCGCTTATGCTTCGCAACTGATATTAAGAAAACCCCATGTCTGAAGTCATCTTGACCAATGTATATAAGAGCTGGGGTGACAACGTAGCAGTCGCTGACGTCAGTTTTACGGCCGAGCAAGGAAAGCTACTTGTGCTTTTAGGGCCATCTGGGTGCGGAAAGTCTACGACTTTGCGTTTGATCGCCGGCCTTGAGGAAGTCACATCGGGTAAGGTGTACATCGGCGGCAAGGACGCAACCGGACTTCCACCTGCGAAGCGCAACGTGTCAATGGTATTCCAGTCCTACGCGCTGTTCCCACACCTTTCCGTCGCGGAAAATATCGTTTTCGGTATGAAAGTACGGCGGGTCAATGCCACGGAGCGCGGGAAGCGCCTGGAGCAAATAGCGGAATTGCTTGGCCTCTTGGATTTGTTACAGCGCAGACCGGCGCAACTTTCGGGCGGTCAACGCCAGCGGGTCGCGCTCGGCAGGGCGATAATCGCTGAAGCGCCGGTCTGCCTGATGGATGAGCCTTTGTCGAACCTGGACGCGAAGCTGCGCCAGGAAATGCGTGCCGAGATCCGGAGCCTTCAACAGCGCCTGGGAATAACAATGATCTATGTCACGCACGATCAGACTGAAGCTATGAGCATGGCTGATCGCATCATCTTGTTGCGCGATGGGCAAGTCGAACAGAACGGCACGCCCGAGCAACTGTATGACCATCCGGTCAATGCCTTCACTGCCTGCTTCATTGGTACGCCGCCGATGAACCTCGTTCGGCTCGCTAGTCGTTCGGGCGGCGCAATCATCGACGGCACGACCGGGCCAGGTGTGATGCAGGGTCAGGCGGACAATCTGTTATTAGGAATTCGCCCTGAGCATATCTCGATATCAGAGAAGGCAGGCATTCCCGTCGAGATCACCGATATCGAATATCACGGCGCGGATAGCGTGATTACATGTCGCGCTGGTAGTCAGCTGCTCGCCTTACGGGTTCCCGGTCGAGCAAACTTTTCGCGCGGCGCTAAGATAGGGCTCACTTGGTCTGGGGCTCATGTACACCTGTTTGAGGGCGAGTCCGGTATCCGGCGCGACAAAGCGGCTCGTCCAAACGATGTTGCCGGTAAAGTGGCTTAACGTAGAATCGATGTCGGGTGTGATTGCATTACGACGAGTAAGCAGAGGTGTATACGTAAACTCACCGCAGGAGGTACACCATGAAACATAAGATAGGAAAGACGTTCGCAGCACTCGCCCTTTCATTGGGGCTCTCGGTGCTGGCTACAGCACCTGTAACGGCAGGCCCGGTCGAGCTGACCATGTATTATCCCGTCGCAGTAGGCGGGCCCTTGACTAAGATTGTCGATGGTTTGGTCGCCCAGTGTGAAGCGCAGCACCCCGGTATCAAGGTCAAAGCAGTTTATGCCGGTAACTACAATGATGCGCGCATCAAAGCGCTGACCGCACTTAGGAGCGGGCAACCGGCCCAGCTTTCTGTGATGTTCGCTATCGATATCTTCGAGCTCATTGACCAGGACGCGATTGAGGCATTCGATGACCTGGTTTCCACCCCGGAGGAAAGAGCGTGGCTTAAGCGTTTTTATCCCACGTTGATGGAGAACGGACGCACCGCTGGGAAAACGTGGGGTATCCCATTCCAGCGCTCGACGATTGTGATGTACTACAACAAGGATGCGTTCCGCGAAGCGGGCCTCGATCCGAATAAACCACCGGCCACATGGGGCGAGCTCGTCACCGCCACCAAGAAACTGGTCAAGAAGGATGCTTCTGGGAACGTCGTGCGCTGGGGCATAGAGATTCCATCGACAGGATATCCATACTGGATGTTCGGAGCGCTCACGATGCAAAACGGCCAGGTATTGATGAACAATGACGGCAACCAGACGTACTTTGACAATCGGGCTGTCATCGAAGCGCTGCAGTACTGGCGAGACCTGGGGGCTCAGCATCAGGTTATGCCAACCGGTACTGTCGAATGGGGTACATTGCGCAGCGATTTCTTGGAGCAGAAGACCGCCATAATGTGGCATAGCACCGGTAATTTGACGGCGGTAAAGAAGAACGCCAAGTTCGATTTCGGTGTAGCCATGCTGCCTGCCAAGAAGCGCCGCGGAACACCAACGGGCGGCGGCAATTTCTACATTTTCAAGAAGGCTGCGCCGCAAGAGAAGAAGGCGGCCCTGACCTTCATCAAATGTATGACCGAGCCCGTGCGGACAGCTGAATGGAGCATAAAGACAGGTTATATGGGCACGAGACCTGACGCTTATCAAACGATGGAACTAAAGAAGTACGTTAAAGGCTTTCCTTACGCCGCTGTGGCGCGCGATCAACTGGAGTATGCGACAGCGGAATTATCTACTCACGAGAACGCCCGCGTGCGTAAGCTTCTGGACGATGCTATTCAGTCGGCGCTGACGGGCGCCAAATCGCCGGAACAGGCGCTAACGTCCGCCCAAAAATCCGCCGATCGCATCCTTCGGCGTTATCGGTAAGCCGTCCTGGGTATAGGAGGCCGGTTATCAGACCGGCCTCCATATCCGCCCCATTTCGCTGATGCGCAGCGCCCGCATCCACGTACACATCTATGGGTGGCTTTTGTTGCTGCCGGCAGCAGTATTGCTTGCCGCATTCACCCACTATCCGACGGCTTCAACGCTCGTTAAGAGTTTCTTCTCCACTCCCAAAGGTACCCGTTCAGCGAAGTTTATAGGCCTCGAAAACTATCAGCTGATGCTTGACGACGAGCTCTTCTGGCAAGTGCTAGGAAACAACATTTTTTTTGCAGTCGGTACGATTCCGGCCAGCATTGCGATCGCCATCCTGATGGCGGTGTTGGTAAACGAAAAGATTCCGGGGAGGGGTTTGGCGCGAATGGCCTACTTTACGCCAACGGTTCTACCGATGGTCGCAGTGGCGAACATTTGGCTGTTTTTTTATACCCCCGACTATGGGCTGCTCGACCAGGTACGCGGCCTGTTTGGAGCCGGTAGTCATAACTGGCTGGGTGATCCCAACACGGTTATGTCATGCATCATCGTGATGACGATCTGGAAGGAGGCTGGCTTTTTTATGATCTTTTATCTTGCGGCCTTGCAGGCGATCCCGCCTGAGCTGCGAGAAGCTGCAGTGCTCGAAGGCGCAGGTCGCTGGTACTACTTTCGCCGCATACTCTTTCCTTTGCTGATGCCAACAACCGTCTTCGTCCTGATAAACGCCGTTATCAACTCGTTCAAACTAGTAGATCAGCTTTTCATCTTGACAAAGGGAGGGCCGGACAACGCTAGCAACCTGCTGCTTTATTATATTTACCAGGTTGCGTTCGACTATTGGGACACTGCTTTTGCGGCCACCTTGACGGTTGTGCTGCTCGCAATCTTGGTTGGCACCGCTGTCAGCCAGTTCTACTACCTTGATCGAAGGACACACTACCAGTGACGCAGGGCGAGTATCTTTCTTTCGGTCGCGTGCTCGAGATTGTAGCCGCTTGGGTATTGGCAATTCTTTGGGTATTGCCACTACTTTACGCATTCTGGAGCGCGTTTCACCCCGCTGAGTTTTCCACACGCTTCGAGCTTTTTGCGCCGCTGACGTTCGCGAACTTTGTCAATGCCTGGGAAGTTGCCCCTTTTGCTCGCTATTTTTTGAATACCTTCATACTGGTGACGATGATACTGGTCGCACAATTCGTAATATGTACGTTGGCGGCTTATGCGTTTGCGCGCTACGCGTTTTTCGGGCGTGAGCTCGTTTTCATCCTGGTGCTGGTACAACTTATGATCATGCCGGACGTGTTGATCGTCGAAAACTATAGGATCATGAGCGCCTTCGGGCTTGTCGACACGATTCTCGCGATTGGTCTTCCTTATATGGCTAGCGCGTTTGGCATCTTTCTTCTGCGACAAACGTTCAAGACAGTTCCGAAGGAGCTGGTAGAAGCAGCGCGTGTAGAGGGCGCCTCACCGCTACAAGTCCTGTGGAAGGTCTATATTCCGATCGCGCGCCCGGTCTATGTGGCGTACGGCCTGGTGTCTATAAGCTATCATTGGAACAACTTTCTCTGGCCGCTAGTGATAACGAACTCCGTGGAGACTCGACCGTTAACGGTGGGTCTCGCCATCTTTGGAGCTCCTGAATCGGGCGTGGAGTGGTCGATTATCACCGCGGGTACCTTGCTCGCCGTTGCGCCTTTGTTGATCGCATTTTTGCTGTTTCAGCGCCAGTTCGTTCAGTCCTTCATGCGGGCCGGTATCAAGTGATCGAAGTCATTTCCTGGAACATTCGCTGGGGTAGAGGACACGACGGCGTAGTAAACCTGGCGCGAATCATCGATACGGCCATGGCGATGGGTGATCCAGATATCCTGTGCTTTCAGGAGGTGGCACGCAGCTTCCCGGAAGTCGACGGTGAAGGGGTTGATCAACCAGCGCTTTTGAGTAGGTTATTACCTGATTTCGAAGTGATATTCAGTAGTGGCACGAACGTCGCTGGGGCCGACGTCGGCCACCGCCGCGAGTTTGGAAATCTTGTGATGGCGAGGCTGCCGGTCTTACAAGCGTTTAGCCACCCACTCCCGCGGCCGTCGACCACTGACACACCTCACATGCAAAGGACAGCACAGGAGATCATTATCGCGGCGCGCATGAGCCCTCTTCGCATTATCAACACTCACCTCGAGTACCACTCGGCCGAACATCGGGCTGCCCAGGTCGAGCGGTTGCGCTCGTTGTATCGTGATGCGTCGACCCACTCCCTTCAGCCTGAAAGCGCACAGCACGGCGACTCCGGTCCGTACGTACCACCTGCCGGTCGATGTCCGACTCTCTTATGTGGAGACTTCAACATGGAGAAGTCGGAACCCGCTTATACAAGACTGCTGGATCCGTTCGACGATAGAGTCCACGCTTTCGAAGACGCTTGGACAATCGCAAACCCGGGCAAAGAGCATCCAATTACCTGTGGCGTATACGAGCTTGTTTATTGGTCCAGCGCGCATTGCCGGGATTTCTTTTTTATCACCACAGATCTGGCACATCGGGTCCGCACCATGGATGTGGACGAGAAGACGAATGCGTCAGATCACCAGCCATTACGTTTAGTTTTGGATGATGCAGCCGCTTGAAACGTTTCCGTCGTCTGTGCGCCGTCGCATTCGCGGTGTGTTTTTCGACATCGACAACACGCTGACGAGCGACGGGCGGTTGACGGCAGAGGCCTACAGCGCGGTGGAGCGGCTGGAGAAGGCGGGATTGATCGTGGTACCGATAACCGGTCGTCCCGCAGGGTGGTGCGACCATATCGCCCGCATGTGGCCGGTGGACGGGGTCGTAGGCGAGAACGGGGCGTTCTACTTTCGGTACGACCACGATCGGCGGCAGATGCATAAGCGATTTCTGTTAGGTGACGAAGAGCGCGCCGCAAACCGTCGTCGATTGGATGCCCTACGAGACAAGATATTAATGGCAGTACCAGGCGCTGGCGTATCGTCCGACCAGCTGTACCGCGAAGCCGATCTTGCAATCGATTACCGCGAGGACGTGGCGCTACTGGAACCGGAGGAGATCGATCGCATCGTGGCGATCTTCAAACAAGATGGGGCCACAGCGAAGGTGAGTTCGATACACGTTAATGGCTGGTTCGGTGACTACGACAAGCTGACGATGACACGCCTTATGATGAGAGAGTGCTTTGATATCGACTTGGACGTGGCAAAGGCGGAGTTTGTTTTCATCGGGGATTCTCCGAATGACGCGCCGATGTTCGCGTTCTTTCCGAACGCAGTCGGCGTGGCCAACATCAAAGACTTGGCGGGTCGTCTTAAGGCGGAGCCGGCCTATGTGACTCTGCAGCCCTGCGGTGCGGGTTTTGCCGAAGTTGTCGATGCGTTATTAAGAGACCGAGTTGGAAGTAGCAAGTAGCAAGTATCGATGGAAAATCCGATAGGTTTTACGTGCCACTTCATACTTCCAACTTGCTACTAGGTTTAAGTTATTTTCTTGCGCACTGTCGCCGACACAAACTCGCTGATGATGACAATAGCGAAGATTGCGATCAGCATTACTGAAACCTCGTGCCAGGCGAACTGGTTAATCGACGAGTAGAGCATAATGCCGATGCCGCCGGCACCGACAAAACCGAGCACCGTCGATTCGCGGATATTGATGTCCCAGCGGTAGACGATGGTGCCGTAGATGACTGGCAGCACTTGGGGAATTACCCCCACAACAAGCACTTGCATGCGTGAGGCGCCTGTGGCTTCGATGGCTTCCACGGTGCCCTGATCGATCTCCTCAATCGCCTCCGCGATCAATTTTCCGACAAAACCAATTGAGCGCGCAGCAATCGACCAGATACCCGCCAGCGGGCCGGGGCCGAAGATCGCAACGAATATCAAACCCCAGACGACCGTGTTCACCGAGCGTGAGGTAACCAAGATCAATCGCCCGATAAACCAGGTGAATGCGTTTGGCGTGGTGTTCCTAGCAGCAATAATGGATATCGGCAGCGCTACAATCACTGTCACCGCGGTACCCAAGGTGGCGATGTGAATCGTCTCAATCAGGGGATCAGCGATGTCCTCGAAGAACGCCCAATAGGGAGGAATCATACGCGCAAACAGATCACCGGCCTGCTCGTGTGCATCTAGAAAATAAAACCAAGGGATCTCGAGGCGTTCGAGTGACCAGACGGCGACAAATACGATACAGAGATACCAGAAGTAGCGAATTACCGTTTCGCGAGGCGTGAATCGTTTCCAGACCTCTGGATACTTTTGTGCATGTTCGTCAACTGTCATCGCAGCCGACCGCGTACCCAGTTGCTGAAGACCTCACCGACGAACACTAGCGACACGATAGTAATCAATATCGCGAGACTGAAGTCATAGTCGTAACGCGAAAAACTCGCTGCCAGTACTTGGCCGATGCCGCCGGCACCGACGATCCCGACCACTGTCGAATGCCGGATGTTGGCATCGAGCCGGTAGATCGACACGCCGAGATAACGCGGCAACATTTGCGGTTGAATCGCGTAAATCAGGATTCTGGGAAAGCTCGCGCCGGTTGCCCTGATCGCTTCGATCTGCCCAGGCGGCATGTTCTCGATGTCCTCCGCTAACATCTTGCCGATAAAGCTCGTGCTGGCAACGACCAGAGTCAGCACGCCCGCAAGCGGACCAAAGCCGAAGATTTTCACGAAAAAGATCGCGATAATGACTTCGTGGAACGTTCGCGTAATCCCGAGCATGGCCCTTCCGACGAGATACACTGGCAACGGTACGAGGTTGCGTGCCGCACAGAGACCGAGCGGGATCGCTAGGATCATGCCGAAAAGGCTCGCCGCGAGCGCCATTTGCACGCTTTCACTGACTCCCCGGTAGAGCAGTTCCCAGCGGTCAAAGTTTGGAGGGACCATACGCGCGAACATGTCCGCCGCGCGAGGTAGCCCCTGTCCAATGCGACTCCAATCGATTTCCAGAGTGGCGAGCGACCACACCAGATAGCCTACGGCGAGCGCTATCAGGCCATAGCGATGGAAAGGATTGCTGATTAGTTTCGGCGGGCGCCAGGTAGTGGGGGTACTCATCCTGCGGCGGATTCTTGATCGAGCGCGTGGTAATCCTTCCCTTTCTTCGCCGGTTCTTCCGCTTTGCGGATGGTCTTGCTCCAGTCTTCCTCGCCGTAGATTTCAGTCAGGACCTGTGGTGTGAGCTTATTGGGATTGCCGTCGAAGGCGACTTTGCCGCCAGCCAACCCCACTACGCGGTCGGAAAAGCTCTGTGCCAGTGCCACATCATGGATATTAACGAGCGCGGGTGTTCCCTTCTCATGAGCGAGTTCGCACAGCAGGCGCATAATCTGGCGTGAGGTCTTGGGGTCGAGGCTAGCCGTGGGCTCATCGACGAGTAGCAAATCCGGGCGTTGCATCAGTGCACGCGCGATGCCGACACGCTGGCGCTGTCCGCCGGACAACGCATCCGCACGTGTGTTTTCGTAACCGGAAAGCCCGACTCGGTGAAGCAGTTCAAACGCCATTGACACGTCCTCGGGTGGGTAGCGGCGGTAATAGGCACGCCAGAAGCTCACATAGCCCAGTCGGCCCGACAGAACGTTTTCCATCACGGTCAGACGTTCGACCAGGTTGTACTCCTGAAAGATCATGCCCATGCGCCGGCGCGCCCTTCTCAGATGACTGCGGCGCAAATCGGTGACCTCCAGATCGTTCAAGACGATACGCCCGGAGGACGGCTCCACGAGCCGGTTGATACACCGGATCAAGGTGCTCTTACCTGCCCCGGAAGAGCCTATGATAGCCACAACCTGTGGCTCTTCCACTTTTAAGTCGACGCCGTCAAGCGCGCGGGTGCCAGTAGAGTAGATCTTGGCGAGATCGGTGACAGAAAGCATGCGAAAAAATCATGCCGCGGGAGCCCTGCGAGGCTATCCGGCAGGGCTCCGCGGCGCAAGTTTTAGCTCTTCTTCTTTTTCTTCTTTTTCTTGATCTTCAGGCCTTTCAAGGCGTCTTGCGTATAGACGACTCCGTTTTCCTTCTGGATCAGTCGGATCGGTTTCCACTCCCTTTCGAAGGTGATCGCGCAGAATTTGTCTGCTTGTTTACCGAATTCCTTGGCGAGCGCTGTGCCTTTCCAGTCGAAAGTCAGAAAGGCCTCGCGCACCTTCTTTTGGAGGCCGGGATGCAGATTGTGGGCGAACCCATACGACGTCGTGGGAAACGCTTGGGATTCCCAGATGATGCGGAGGTCATCACGGTTGACAACGCCTTTGGTGACCATGCGGTCGAGCACGCTGGAGGCAATTGGTGCCGCTTCGTAGTCCTTATTGGCGACACCCATGATGGAATTGTCGTGCTTGCCCGAGTACGTGACCTTGTAATCCACGTCAGGGACTACACCCATGTCCTTGAACAATGCACGGGGTGCTTGATTACCCGAGTTCGACGAGGGCGTGACGTGTGCCACCTTGCGGCCCTTTAAATCCTTCACCTTCTTAATGTCGGTATCTTTGTGGGTGATGAGCTGCAGCTTATACCCGAAGGTCCCATCGCCCTTGCACATGATCGAGAACGGCACGTAGCCGGCCAAGTTCACCCCGAACACCGTCGGTCCGGTGGAAATGCCAGCGACATGCAAGCGACCAGAACGCATCGCCTCGACCTGAGCGGCATAGGACTCTGCTCCATACCATTTGACGCGTTTGCCGGTTTTCTTTGAAAGGTAAGCCATGAAATCCGCAAATACGTTCTCATAAACCGACGGGTCCTCCACCGGCGTATAGGAGAAAATCAACGTATCGGGATTGAGCAACTGGCCCGCGTCTGTTGGCGTATCGGCCACGAGATCGCCATTGTTGTCACAGTAGCGAGTATCCAAATCGCCGCGGTTCTTGCACTCCCCGGCATTCGCAGCCGAAGCGAGGGCGAACAGGGCGAGCGTAACCGCACAGAGGTAGTTGAAAAGAAAAGAAATGCGTGTCGTCATTTTGAGCTCCTCCAGTAGTAGCGTTTTCGGAGGGCGGGATGGAAAGCCTACGTTGTCCCGCGAGGTTTAGTAGTTGTTATAAACCACGAAAAATCTAATCGTTTTGGTACCCGGCTGCAAGCACTCTGTACTGTTGCTGACGCCGGAGAAGTGTTTCATGCCAATTGTCAGTTAAACCGCGCGACAATTCTATTGCGAAAATTAGTATTGATTATATCTATGATACTCATAGAAGATAGAGATTTGACGTATATGCACCTTGAGCGCATAGTTAGCCTCCCTTTTTTGCGTCGCCGCGTCAGTCTAGGAGAGTTACCCATGAGCAGAGAGTCCACGCTTCCGAAAAAAACCTCCATTGCGTACAAAACGGACGAAAAGACCGTCCTGCGGGGCTACGATCTGAGCGAGCTTGCGGAGCAAGGGTACTCCTTCTGCGATGCGATGTTCGTGCTGTTCCAGGGACGCATCCCTACCGAAGCGGAAGAAAAGATGCTGCGCTACGAAATGGGCAGTTTTCTCGAGCATTCCATGTCGCCCTCAGCCGCCTCAGCGATTTCAGTGACTGGCGGCAGGCCCAACCTGCCCACAGCCGTGGCGGCAGGGGTAATGACCTTTGGTGGTGTCCACGGACCCGGCGCCGCCCACGGTTACATGATGAACAAGTACATCGAGCGCGCCGAGAGGGAGGGCAAGACGCTCGACGAAATGGCGAAGATCCTGGTGGATGAATATATGGACGCAGGGGTGCCGGTGATGGGCATGGGCCAGCCCCAGCACCGCGATGGCGATCCGCGCGCGGAACCGATTCACTTAAAGCAAGAAGAGCTCGAGACCAATGGGACCTACCATGAGTTCCAGCGCGCGGTAGAGAAACACTTTCACGCGCGCCGCAAGCGTGAAGGCAAATCTTACGTCGGCGTCAACGTTGTCGGAGCGGGCAATGCGGCGTTATCGGATCTCGGTTTTGCGCCCAATGCGGCCTGGTGCATCGGCAGTGTCTCGCGGGCTTATAGTTGCGCGGCGCACGCGATATTTGCGATGAAGAAAGGTCGTGCCTGGGGCGCCTCGAAGAACGAGCCCATGGTGCAGATGCTCGATCTGTCCATGATCAAGTACGTCGGTCCCGAGGACCGCGAAGTGCCCCCGCAAGAAGAGCGACAGGAATACGCGCGGGCGCAAAAGGAATCCGGCGAATACAAAAAGTGGGTGATCTGATGGATAAGAAAGTGAAACGAGTAATCGGCAACCTGGACAATCCGGGGCTCCCGTACGACTACGGCAAGCGCGAGTATGGCACGGTGCCCATGGACAACTCCCGTGCACCGTTTCAATGGGCTTCAGCGGTGGCGTACAAGAATGCGCACCGCATCGTGTCGCGTGGCTATGACACGACAGAGCTGATGGAGCAGGGGTATGGGCTAACCGACGTGTTGTTCACGAACTTCCAGGCACGGATCCCCACTGTGGAAGAAGACCAAATGCTCAATTATGTGCTGATCCTATCCCTGGAAGACGGCCTGTCGATGCCAGCGGTGATGTCACGCATGGTGGGGCGCTCGAAGACATTCCTTACGCAGGCATGTGGCGCATCGATACTGGCTTTCGGTCACGCCTACGGTGCCTACTCGGCATTCGGCAACCTGCTGCTTGAGACGCTCGACAAAGCCGAATCCCAAGGTAAATCCATGAAACAGGCGGCCGAGGAGTTGGTCAGGGAGAAAATCGATGATCCGGCTCTCGGCGTGTCGGATCTGATGCTCAAGGATCCCGCCGCCAAGCGCATGTTTGCGCGCGCCGAGAAGCTGGGTGTGGCAGGCAAATACATCGCGTTCACGAAGGAAATCGTCAATGCGGCGGAGCGGTTGAGCGACAGTCCGGTGGATCTCGACATGCTCGGCGCGACTGGCGCCACCATGATGGATCTCGGCTTCACGCCCGAAGCCACGTGGGCAATCATCGCCGTCACGCGGTCCTTTGGTGCAGGCGCGCACTACATTGAGGAAGTAGAACGGGAAGGCTATACGCGACTCGGCGAAACCTTAACGCCGAAGGAACTCTACGACGGACCGGGTGATCGGCCCGTGCCGCCCCTGAAGGACCGCCACAAGGTAGCCAAACCCGCCAAGACAAGAACCCCGAGTGAGTGGAAAGCCGCCTTCGAGAAGCGCAAGGAGCTGCACGGCAGCGGATTCGCGATCGTTGAAGAGATTCAGGACCCGAGCAAGAAGACGGGTATCAAGTCAGTGGGCAAGAAGATCTAGCGGATTCCCGGCATTCCGACATTCGTCAGTTCACGTGAACTTACGGTGAGGATAAGAGATGCAACAGACAGTCAAAACCCCAGAAACTGAGATCGATAACATTCAGCAGCTGTACGAACGGGCGCGCAAAGCCTTCGAAGAGTATCAACGCTGGCCGCAGAAAAAGGTAGACATGGTGTGCCAGGCCGTTGGCTGGGAGCTTTCGAAACCCGAGACGGCCGAGAAGCTGGCGAGGTTGGCCGTGGAAGAATCCGGTATCGGCGTATTCGAGGACAAGTTCCACAAGGTCCAGAACAAGACCCGCGGCACTATGCGCGACCAACTCGACGCCAAGACCTGTGATCTTGTTGAAGAGAATAAGGCTAAGGGCATTCGTAAGTTCGCCAAGCCCTACGGCGTGGTGGCTAACGTGGTACCGTGCACTAACCCGGAATCAACGGTTTGCTGTATCGGTCTGGCCTTGTTGAAGACACGCAATGCCATGATTGTCTCGCCGCACCCGCGCACGCCGGGTAGCTCCTACCTTACGGTCGAGCATATCCGCAAGGCGCTGAAGAAGGTGGGTGCACCCGAAGACCTAGCCTTATGTATTAAACAGCCAAGCCACGATAAGACCCGCGAGCTCATGCAACGCTGTGACTTCGCCGTGGCCACCGGTGGCGCGGCGCTAATCAAGGTCGTGTATGAGGCCGGTACGCCGTGCCACACTGTCGGTGCCGGCAACGTGGTCTCCATCATCGATGAGACCGCCGACCTCAACGCCACCGCCGAGAAGATCGTCAAATCCAAGTGTGCAAACAACTCGGCCTCATGCTCGTCGGAGAACGCCGTCGCCATTGAGGCGAGCGTGTATGACGCCATGCTCGATGCGCTCCAGGGCGTGGGCGGTTACCTTTGTTCCAGCGAGGAGCGCGAAAAGTTACGCAAGTATTACTGGCCCGAGGGCCGGCAGCTAAACCGCGACTTGATCGCCAAGCCTGCCACCTGGATCGCCGAGCGGGCCGGTCTTAATGTACCCGAGGGCACGCGCTTTCTTATAGTCATCGGCGAGAAGGTCGGTCCCGAAGATCGATTCTCTGGAGAGAAGATTTCGCCCACCCTCACCGTGTGGCAATGGGATGATTTTTCGGAAATGTGTGACCGTCTCAATTCCATCCTGGCGTTCTCGGGCATCGGTCACTCGGCGTCGCTGCATAGTGAGCGGGACGAGCGTCGGGTGGCGTTGGCACTTAAAACGAAAGTGGGTCGCGTGAACTGCAACATGCCCCATGCGGCTGCCAATAGCGGTAGCTGGTTCAACGGGCAGCCGACCACCGATACCCTAGGGTGCGGAAGCTGGGCCGGCAATATGACCAGCGACAACATCGATTGGCGGCATTTCTTGAATTACACGTGGTTATCGACGCCAATCCCCGAGCACATCCCCTCGGACGAGGAGCTGTTCGGCGACTATCTGGCCAAGCACGGGCGCGATTGAGGTCGAGGCGCGGAGACGGGGGTGGCTAAATGACTGAGGCCATCCTCTTCGACTTCGGCCAAACCTTGGTGGATTCCGCCGAAGGTTTTCGCACCGCGGAGCGAGACGCACAGCGAAAACTCTTCGCGCAACTCAGCGACCTTGCCTGGGATGAGTTCATCGACCTGTATCGCCGAAAACGGAAAGCGCTGCATGATCAGTCGCAGATCTCCCGCGTCGATCTTTGGCGGATAGTGTGTGAGGGCTTCGATCGCACACCCGACATGGAAAGCCTCGTTCGCTGGGAACGTGAGTACTGGCAAACGGTGAATCAGCAGACCGTTCCGTTTCCAGAAGCGGTGCAGGTCCTCGATCGACTTCGAGGCGAATATCGTCTCGCGCTCATTTCCAACACGCAGGGGCAGGTCGAGGGTGAAGGGCATCGGCTGAAGGAATTCCCGGAGCTGATGCGGTTCTTCGAGGTGATCATCGTCTCGGGCGAGAACGGCATCAACGCCAAACCCGATCCCCAGCCGTTTCGATTATGTCTGGAAAAGCTAGTTATCAAGGCGCAAGACGCGGTGTACGTCGGGGACGACTATCGTATCGATGTGTGCGGCGCGAGCGGTGTGGGTATCCAGCCGGTGTGGCTCAAGCACCACACGGTGAAACGCAACTGGCCGGCAGTTGACGACACTGTTCCCGTCATCATGAGTTTGGACCCTTTACTCAGTCTCGCGACAATCCTTCCGTCGCCAGACTGTCTCGTGACACCACCGGAAAAGCGTGCGTAGGCCATGGAACGCCGAAAACGTCCTATGAGGACCCAGAAAGCGACACGATGACGCGCGGTTATCATGACATCGGCGGATTGCCCGGCGGGCCAATCGAAAGGACCGAACATGACATGGCTTTCTGGGAGAAGCGTATGGAGGCGATGCGCGACTGTCTCGCTAGGCGAGACCCACCGTTGATGACAGTTGACGAAATGCGACGCGGGATAGAATCCTTAGGCGAGGACGCTTATAACTCCCTTACGTTCTACGAAAGAAAGTCCGCCGCGATGCGCGATATCCTGATCGAAAAGCATGTGGTCGATCCGAAAGATCTGGAGCGTCGCATTGTCACGATTCGGCGCCGCCGTGAAGTCGCGATTCGCGAACTCCCTCGGCAGTTCGACCATTCCCAAGACCACGCCGACATCAAGGACGATGAGCCACGACCTAGCGAATACGATGTTATCAGCGAAGCAATATATGGTTTTCTTGTTGACCGGGGCATATTGTCACCGGATGAAGTGCGCAGCATGATCGAGCGTATGGAAGGGGCTGGCCCGGCGAACGGAGCCCGAATTGTTGCTCATGCTTGGACTGATGCAAACTTCAAGAGAAATCTGCTCACTAACGGAAAGGCAGCGCTCCGAGAAATCGGCATTGATGCGCTCGAGACTCAACTGATCGTGGTGGAAAATACGCGCCATGTTCATAACGTAATTGTTTGTACGCTTTGCTCTTGCTATCCCCGCTCGGTACTAGGGGCTCCTCCAGCTTGGTACGTCAGCAAGGCCTATCGGTCGCGTGTCGTGAAGGAGCCTCGCATAGTGCTAGCGGAGTTCGGCACCGAGGTACCTTACGACGTTGACATTCGCGTCCATGACAGCAATGCTGACATGCGTTACATGGTTCTACCGACGTGTCCCGTAAGAACGGAGGGATGGAGTGAGCGAGAACTCACTAGACTCGTGACGCGGGACAGCTTGATCGGTGCGGCCTTCGCATCACAACCTTAGTCGGGGCCGGTGAGGACTATTACACTTCTCGTACCGCCGCGGAATTGGGCACCATCGTTCCAAGATACCTATACACTAATGCCGCATTAGGCGTGTTCGGAATGCCGCGAGCTCTGCCGGCGCGATTGTGACCAGACCACGTGGAGTTCTGGGATGATGGAGTTGACGAAGCTAACGGCTACTGAGGCGGTGGATCTGTTGCGCCAGCGCGAAGTGACCCCGCTCGAAATGATCGATGCCGCTGTTGCTCGGATCGAGGTGACAAATGATCAACTAAACTCCCTGCCTACCCTCTGTATTGACCGCGCGCGCAGTCTTCCACGTGTTGCGTGCTCACCACTTCGTTGCCGAGCTTGCCCCGGTAATCGAACAGCACCGTGACAAGATTAAACCCGAGGTGATTTGGAACTTCGAGGAAGGTCTGAAAATGACGGTGGCAGACATTACGCGAGCGCAGCGAGCGCGCACCGCGCTGTATTACCGGGTAGCAGAATTTTTCCAAGAGTATGATGTGTTGCTGACACCAGCCACAGTAGTGCCAACGTTCAATGTCAATGAGCGTTATGTCACTGAGGTGGAAGGGCACAAATTCGATAACTACTACGACTGGTACTGGATCTGTTACGCCATTACTGTCACGTCTTGTCCAGCCCTGTCCGTACCGTGCGCGTTCACGGCCAGTGGATTGCCAATAGGCCTACAAATGGTTGGGAGGCCGCGCGGGGAGGCGGCCCTTCTCAGGGCCGCGGCTTTGTTCGAGGAGATGATGGGCGTCGCGGGGCAGCTTCCAATCGATCCTCGCCCCGCTACCGCTTGACTCAACCCGCCCGGTTGAGTCACTTTTAAGGGCTGGTCATGAAGATTAGCGGATACTCGAACGCCCACTCTGGCTCAACTAAGTAACGCGCTGTCTGGCACTAGGAGGTTCCTAAATGCGCAACGCAATTTACGGCGGAATTGTTGGCTTGGTGATCGGCATGTTTATCGGTGTGTACGGTATTGCCCCCGAGCCAGCGGAGGTCACGGCTGAAAAGGAGGGATTCGCGCGCGAGTCAGAAGTTAAGGAGGCTGTCGCCTCCGCCGACAGGAAGCAGATCATCGTTATCGGCACCGGCGATGTGAAGAGCGCCTATCATGCAGCCGGCATCGGCATCTGCCGCTTCGTCAACAAGGGTACCAAAGAACATGGCGTTGAGTGCAAAACGAAGGTCACCGGAGGGGATGAGGAGAACATCAACACGTTGCAAAGGCGAGGTGGCGAAGGTGAACTGACCATGGGCGTGGCACAGTCCCGTTGGGTGAACCTTGCCTATCAAGGCTACCGGCAGTTTCAGGCAATGGGTCCAAATAAGGACATTCGGGCCGTCTTATCGCTCCACCCTCAGCCAATTACTATGGTCGCCCGCGCCGATTCCGGCATCAAGCACGTCATGGATTTGAAAGGCAAACGCGTGAACATCGGGAATCCAAATTCGCTACAGCGCGATGCCATGGACGTACTTATGGGCAAACTCGGCTGGAGCAATTCCTCATTCTCAAAGGCGACCGAAATGAACACCTCTGAATCCGTGACGGCGCTTTGCGACAATGAGCTTGACGCAATCGTTGTCGCCGAAGGCAATCCCAGCCAACACATCCGCGACGCGAGCTACTTCTGCGACATAGTACTCGTCGAAGTGACGGGACCCGCGGTGGACAAGTTGGTGGCAGATCATTACTACTACATTGCCACAATCATTCCCGGCGGCATGTACAAAGGAACCCCTAACGACACCAAGACCTTCGGTGCGGTGGCGATGGTCACGGCAGGTCAAATGATTGAGCACGATGTGGTCTACACAGCGGTAAGAGCTGTGTTCGAGAATTTCGAGGATTTCAAGGCGCTACATCCGGCTTTCGAAAAGTTAACGAAGAAGGGCATGATTACCCAGGGCATCCAGGTGCCCATGCACGGAGGCACGGATAAATATCTTCAAAAAATAGGTATGCGATAGAAATTCATGCCCGCGAGTATTGCTTGAGTGTCGTCCCTGGGGCCATCACGCCGGGCCGTAGCGCTAAATTATCCCCGTACTGCTTGTTTTTCCGCGGATAACTAGAGGCGCCCATCGGCAGCCTTTCAGCAGTCCTCGCCCGTTACACCGCGAGGCATGAGCAATAGCTCATGACTATCAGCAAATACGCTTGACCACATGCCCCGCGATTAGGCACCATTTTTGTGCCAGAAATCGACGACAGTTCTGGCAAAACGGCAAGCGAGAATAGTCATAAACATTGGTTTGCCGCCACTGTGATGCGGTTAGAACGGTCGGGCTGACCGACCGCTTTGCAGCCGCCAACTGGAGGATATCATCATGCGAAGTTTTAAAGCCTTGTGTGGCCTCGCGCTAATGGTGCCGGTCTTATTATTCGGAAGCACCTCGGCGTTAGCAGCAGAGAAACTGGACAAGTTGCGCTTCGGCCTTCTTCCAGCAGAGGAAGCTGTGGAGATGGTCAGGCAGTTCCAAGGGATCGCTGACCATGTGAGCGGGGCCGTTGGTCTTCCTAATGAGATTTTCGTGTCCCAAAGCTACAACGCCCTGATCGAAGCCATGGAAGCTGGCAAGATCGACATTGCGTACTTGGGAGGAGGTACGTACGTGGCCGCCTATATGAAGGGGATGAACGTTGTGCCGCTGGTCGTCGCCAAACTGCGTGGCCGTACATACTACAAGTCTTGCATAATCACGAATGCGAAGAGCGACATCCAAACGCTAAGCGATATTAAGGGCAAGAAGTTCGCCTTCGTTACGCCCACCTCTACGTCTGGCGGCGTAGGACCTCGCTTTTATTTGCAAAAGAATGGGATTAACCCAGAGCAGGATTTTGCTGACATTATCTACGCCGGTAAGCACGATTCCGTGTACCTCGCTGTCAAGAACAATAAAGTAGATGCTGGCGCGATTGGTGATATCTACTTTCCGCGGTGGAAGGAACGCGGAATGCTCGCGTACAGCAATTGGGACGAGCCGAATGATAAGCTCGTGAGCCCGGATATTCGCATCGTCGGGTGCCAGAAGGTCCCAGGCACACCGATGGTTGCTCGGGGTGAGTTGGGGCCCGAGATGCTCGAGAAGCTTAGGACAGCCTACACTACGCTGCCGTACCAAGCTGTCGATACGCTGAGGTTCTGGGGCCCCACGGAGAAATTTGTAGTCACGGACCACGCCTTCTATGAAGATCTGTTGGCCATGAAGAAGCTGGCAGCGGAAATGAAGAAGAAAAAGCAGTAAATCCCTTAGGCGCGGCGTATGCGTTTCGCGAGTCTGGCAGCCGATGGTCCGTGCGCTTTCGGGCCATCGGCTGCTGTTTGTGATGGCTATCCCACGCGGTTCTCGGGACCTGACGTGTTCGGGTAATACTCATCCACTAACAGCCGAGGAATACCGTGTCTGATCAAGCTTCAGGCGCGCAGGCGCCGATGATTGTCGTGAACGATCTAGTGAAGACGTTCCGCGGCGACGTAAGAGCTATCAGGGGCATCTCTCTCAGCGTCAATAAGGGCGAGTTCGCGATCCTTTTCGGTCCGAGTGGTGTCGGCAAGTCAACCTTGCTGCGTTGTTTGAATTACCTGGTTGAACCCACGGCGGGTGACGTCGTCATCGATGGTCAACGCGTCGGCGATCTCTCTACTGCTGAACTTCTGAGCCTCAGGGCGCACATGGGTATGATCTTCCAGGAGTTCAACCTGATCAATAGGACGTCGGTACTGGTCAATGTGATGTGCGGGCGCCTGCACGATCTTAGTTTTCTTCGCGCCCTAACTTACACCTTTTCGCGACAAGACCATGAAGCGGCTATTCATGCGTTGCGGCGAGCCGGACTGCGCGATACAGAGCTTTACAACAGGCGTGCCGACACCTTGAGTGGTGGACAGAAGCAGCGTGTCGCTATCGCTCGCATGCTGATCCAGGATCCCAAGATCATCCTTGCTGACGAACCCATCGCAAGTTTGGATGTGAAGAACCAACACATGATTATGGACCTTATCTCCAACATCGCCTCGCGAGACGGCATCACCGTCGTGATGAGCATGCACCACTTGGAGTTGGCCAAACAGTATGCTTCGCGAATCATAGGTTTGTCTGAAGGTGTCGTAGCGTTTGACGGACCGCCTGAATCCCTGAGCAGCGAAGTCATCAATAGGGTTTTTAAGATCGTGGACGACCAGGTCGTCGGTACCCGAGATGACTAGTGTGAGCGTAGATCCGCGGATTGCCGAAGCGTTGGCGCTGCGCAAACGCTCGCGGCTCAACTTGCTCTTCATCCTACTGATTATTTCAGGGGCAGCCTTGTGGACCGCTTGGCAGACCGGCTTCGACATTCCGGAGCTGATCGAGGGAACGCCAAACATTTACAACCTGCTAAAGCGGATGTTTCCTCCAGACTTTAGCATCGTCCACAACCTATATGGCCCAGTGCTCGAGACGCTAGCGATGGCGCTGCTAGGTGCGACCATCCCAATCTTCTTCGCGATTCCTCTGGCGTGGCTCACCGCAACCAACACCAGCCCAGATCCAGTGCTTGGCAACGCTATCCGCATGTTGCTGCATACGCTTAGGACCATTCCCGAGCTGCTTTGGGCCATGCTGCTGGTTTCCGCAATCGGCCTGGGTCCGTTTCCTGGAACCTTAGCGCTGGTGCTGCATAACACCGGAAGTATGGGAAAGTTCTTCTACGAGACCATCGAGGCGGCTGACCCGGGTGTAATCGAGGCTATGAAGGCGACGGGCGCAAACAAGTTTAAGGTCATCATGTACGGCATCATGCCAAACGTGCTTCCGAACATGATGGCTGTTTCTCTGTTGTATTGGGAGTTCAGCAGTCGAGCAGCGACTATTCTGGGACTGGTGGGCGCCGGTGGAATCGGATTAACCCTGACGCACGCGATTCAAGACTTTAGCTATCATGAGGCGACGACCTGCTTGATTGCCATTGTCCTCATTCTTGCCGTCATTGACCGCATCAGCGCCTACCTCAGGAAAAAAGTGATCTAGTCGTGGTCCATGAGCGTGACACAGTGAGCGAACAGCCCTTGCCAGCGATGCCCTCGCGCTTTACGACGAAACGGATTCTCATCGCGGTGGTGTTGATTGGTGTCTACTGGGGAGCTGTACAAGCGACGGGATTCAATCCGGCCGCGTTCGCCGAGGGCATGCCCGCCTTATGGGACATGGGGCGGCACATGCTACCGCCGGATATCGAGATTCTCCCGGAACTCTGGCAGCCGTTTCTTGAAACCTTGTACATTGGCATCCTTGCCACCGTTATTGGTTCTATTCTGGCGATCCCCGTGGGTTTCTTGGCCGCGGCAAACATGTCTCATCCCGTAATCTACTACCCGGTGCGCATGGTGTTGACGGTCTTCAGAGCGGTGTCAGAGATTATCTGGGCGCTGCTATTCGTGGTGGCCGTTGGGTTGGGACCAATGGCTGGCATCTTAGCGCTGATCATTTTTGCGGTGGGCGTACAGAGTAAACTTATCGCTGAGGCTGTAGAGGCTGTTGAACCCGGTCCTCTTGAAGCGATGCGTGCAACCGGTGCGCGCCCGTGGAAGGTGTTCCTGTACGGTGCCTGGCCTCAAGTGCTTCCGCTGTATCTGACGTACGCCCTTTACTACTGGGACCATAACACCCGGCAGGCGACGATTCTTGGCTTCGTCGGCGCCGGCGGACTGGGTCAAAAGTTGCTTTGGGACATCAGCGTATATGAGTTCGAGAAGGCAACGACGGCGGTTTTGCTAATGATCCTACTGATCACCATCATTGACCGGCTCTGTTTGTACTTGCGGACAAAGATCATTTGATTAGACACCTCGCTCGGCGCGCTGCCGAGCGGTTCTAAAGACCGTGAGAATCAATTGGGGCATCGCATGCTTAGGTATATCGGACCAATTAAGCTCGTCATCATGGATATCGCTGGCACCGTGTGTGACGGACCGCAGGACCTACGCCATCTATATCCAAGAGATGATGGGTTAGCCGTGAAGGGGCCGGTCATCGTGTTCGAAAAAATGTTTAACGAATTCGGCATGGACGTCGACTGGGCGACTATTCGCAAGCCGATGGGGAAATTCAAGAAAGAACACCTCGCCGATATCCTTGAATTCAACGATGTGGCACAGCAATTCAAAAGATCGCACGGCCACGAGTGGACACAGCAAGACTTAGACCAGATGTTTGATATGTTTCGACCAACAATGGCGCAAGTAGCCGTTACCGATGACCTGATACGGCCGTTTGACGGCGTCAAAGAAGCCATCGAGGAGTTCCGTGCCGCCGGAATCCAAGTCGGTTGTGATACGGGTTACCCCGGGGAAACCTGCGATGTGATCTACCAGACGCTGGCTGAAAAGTATGGGATCGTCTTCGATGTAACGGCGGACTCGGAAAACGTGAGAGGACGGCCAACACCGTTTTTAGTATACGACTGCATGCACAAAGCCAACGTGTACCCACCCACCGCAGTCGTGAAGGCCGACGACATCACCGCGGGTATTCAGGAGGGTTGCAATTCTGGAGCCTGGACGGTTGGTATATACGCTACCGGCGCACATGATCGTGAGACGCTTAAAGAGGCGGGAGCAGATTTCTTGATTCCAGCCGCTAAGGATCTTCCTGAGGTAGTCTTCAACGAAATCCAACCACGAGTGATGAGGGGAGAACTACCTGGCCAAGCGATCGGCTAGCCCCACGCTCCCTGCTGACTCCTCCCCTTTTAGTTGCTTCTGCTCCGCCTAACGTAAGCGCCTTCTGGATCTACCTCATCGCGCAGGATTCTGAGATCGCGTTCAGCCGGAGGCGCCACCGTTTCGACATCTGGTGTTACGCTCGGTCGGAAGCCCGTGTTGTCGTAAACGGCCTCTAGGTCCACGCCCGGCATTAACTTGGTGACACAGAAAAGACCGGTCTGCGGATTTGCTTCCATCACTAGTAGATTCGTCACAACCGTGATCGGAGGCGCTGAGACCTTAAGGCCAGCCTTCTTTCGCGCCCCTGGACCACTCAGATAGCCGGGACTGGTGATGTAGTCACATTGCGCAGGGAACCGTCGTTGCTCGTGGGAAACAATGATCAGCAGGCGTTTGGCATGAGAAGCAATATCGTTCGCGCCTCCGCTTCCCGGCAGCCGTACCTTGGGAGAAAGGTAATCGCCGATAACCGTGCTGTTGATGTTGCCGTACTGGTCGATCTGTGCGCCGCCAATGAATCCGACATCGACTAGGCCGCGCTGGAGGACGCAGCCGAGCACCTCACGAAGCGAACCCAAACGCGCCGCTTTATGCATGACACGCGGATCTGAAACCGAAATAGGCGTCTGCACAATGATGGGGTCAATCGGACCGCTTTCTACGACGGCCACCAAATCGGGCGCATGCGTCTTAATGGCGAACGTCGTAGCCACCATTGGGAGTCCAGTCCCGACCATGACAACATCACCATTATCGATATGCCGCGCCGCTTCGATGATCATCAGCTCCGTCAGTTCGTACCCATTCGCAGCTCCTTCCATTTGCTCAACCCTCATGCGTTCGGTTTGTCGCCGCACAGGTGTCGCATCGCTTCCTGCAGCTGCGATAGACGGTCTTGCCCAGCCGCCCGATCCAGGTAGTCCTGGAACGAATCGCAGCCGAAGACAAATGTATCGAGGTAATCTGTGAACTGCGCGCCACCTGCACGGGCACGCTCTTGGTAGTACCGGAGATGCTCGACATCGTAATCGTAAAAACGATGTGCCGATGTCGGATAAGCTCCCCAGGGTTGGTGCACGACCGCGTCTACGTAGATATGGGGAATGGTAGTGCGTTCGGCGTCCGAGCGGATCTCGCGATCATCGATGATCTGCTCGCAAGTCACAATCGTGTGCATAGACGACCTGATCATTTCGGGCTCATGCGTAGTGAAACCCTCAATAATGACATTCCCCATAACATCAGACTTCTGCACATGCACAATCGCAACATCCGGATTAAGGGCAGGGAGCAAGGCCACTGACTCCCCTGGGTTCCACGGGTTGTCGATAATCTTGCATTTCTTGGTTGTGGAAGGTGCGCTTTGAGCCAGAATGTCCGAGCCGAGGAGACTTTTGATGGGCATAAAGGGAAGGCCCATTTCTCCCGCCAAGAATCGCGAGACCATGCCAAGGTGGCTAAAATCCTCGACCTCGATCTCGCCGCTCTCGATTTTTCGTCTCCAGCAGAACGTTGTGCCGAAACGCTCCAGGTTGCCACTGCCGCTCTCGCAGCGGCGGACGAGACCAGCACCCACGAGGATGTCCATGGAAATCGATAGGTTGCAACCTACGAGGGTCAGGTCACGTTTTCCCTGCCGGATGATTTCATGAACCGCTGCCATCGCACAGCGACCGATGTTTTGCCCTCCCAGGCCGACAACAGCACCGTTCGGCACGAAACGATCTACCGCTTCCTTGATACCCATTACCTTACTCATGACGACCCACTAGCCCCCGTCGATTATTCTCTGATAACACATTTTGCTGTGTAAGTCAGGAACGGATCATCTACCTATGAACAATGGTTCATAGCACGCGATCGCTCACAGATGCGGGGTCCCAGCAAACTGACGGGTGCGATATCTTACGGTGTTGGATAGACCTTGCCTGAAAAAGAAAACGATCAGTCGGAAACGCGTTGATAAGGAGGATGATCATGGCAGATCGCCTAAGAGATAAGGTAGCAATCGTTACCGGTGCTGGCTCCATCGGACCGGGGTGGGGCAATGGCAAAGCGGTAGCGGTGTTGTTTGCGCGCGAAGGGGCTCAGGTTTTGGCGGTCGATTGCAATATGGAAGCGGTACTGGACACCCAACAGATCATTGCCAGTGAAGGTGGTAACTGCGTCGTGGTCCAAGCCGATGTGTCAAAGAGTGAGGCTGTCAAGATCATGGTCGAGCGTTGCATCGAGGAATTCGGCCGCGTCGATGTTCTACACAACAACGTTGGCATTCTCGAGGTCGGTGGTGTCGCAGAAACGTCCGAGGAAAGCTGGGACCGGGTAAACACCGTCAACCTCAAGAGCATGTATCTGACGTGCAAGCACGTTTTGCCACTGATGGAGGAACAGGGTAGTGGCACCATTGTCAATATTTCCTCTATTGCTGGCATACGGTATCTCGGGGTTTCTTATGTTGCTTACAGCGCGACCAAGGCGGCAATTATTCAGTTAACAAAGAGCATCGCTCTGGAATATGCCGAGAGGAACATCCGCGCAAACGTGATCCTACCCGGGCATGTCAACACACCCATGGTGCACAAATCACTGGCGAGTGCCTATGCCAACAGCGATGTCGAGAAGATGATTGAAATTCGAAATGCACAATGCCCCATGAAACGCATGGGCGATGCCTGGGACGTGGCCTATGCCGCGTTGTTCTTGGCGTCCGACGAAGCGCAGTACATTACCGGCGCAGAATTGGTCGTAGACGGTGGGCTCACTTGTCAATCGGCGTAGGGATACGCTAATCCTATTAAGTATGTTTTTATACGACTGACGGATCGATCACGGGGCGCACGATTCCGTATGGTATAGTTGTCAGCTCGTTGACTCACAATGACATGGGTGCCAACGAAGAGTTAGCGCACACGTTGTATGAGGGAGCGCGGATGAAAAAAGAAAGCGTAACGCTGAACGGAATTACCTATCAGTGGCCATCAAAACCCGTGGTTGTGGTCTGCATCGATGGGTGCGATCCGACCTACGTCGAAGAAGGCATCAAGGACGGCATCATTCCCAATGTTGAACGATTCACAAAGGAGGGTTTCTACGCTATAGCGAATGGGACCGTTCCCAGTTTTACTTGTCCTAACAACATGTCCATTGTGACTGGTAGCCCGCCTGCGGTGCACGGAATTTCCGGCAATTATTATCTGGAACCCGAGACTCGTGAAGCCGTGATGATGACGGGCCCTGAACTGTTGCGCTCCAATACAGTGCTTTGTGAGTTTTCTAAAAAGGGAGCAAAAATCGTTTCCATCACATCAAAGGACAAGTTGCGTCAGCAATTGCAGAAAGGTGTTAATGTCGCTGCCGGAAATATCAGCTTCTCGGCACAATACGCGGATCAGTGTACGCTGGCAGAGAATGGCATCGAAGACCCATTGGCGCTCACAGGGATGCCCCAACCGGACATGTACTCCACTGAACTGTCTACGTTCGTTCTAGAGGCTGGCATTCAGTTGCTTAAGCAGCGTAGGCCAGACGTTCTTTATCTGTCTTTAACGGACTTTGTTCAGCACAAGTTTGCTCCAGGCGAACGCGAGGCAAATGACTTTTACGAGGGTTTAGATTGCGCTTTTGGTCGGCTAGCGGAGCTCGGTGCGGTCGTTGCCCTAATCGCCGACCACGGAATGAACGACAAGTCCAAAGAGGATGGCTCTCCGAATGTCATTTGGCTTCAGGATTTGCTGGACGGCGAGTTTGGTCAAGAATCGACCACGGTGATTTGTCCCATCACAGATCCTTTTGTTGCTCACCACGGTGCGTTGGGTGGATTCGTCCGGGTTTACTGCAATGAGGGCGCAACAACCGAAGACGTATTGCACTTTGTGGAACAGTTGCCTGGTGTGGAGTCGGTCTATGATAGGGTCACTGCATCCGCTGAATTCGAGCTTCCGCCCGATCGAGAGGGAGACGTGGTCGTGATTAGCGATGCAAGCACCTGCTTAGGGGCAGCCGAGGCTGCACATGATCTGAAAGGCCTTAAGGGCCATCGTTTGCGTACCCATGGTGGGGTTTCAGAGCGCAGAGTGCCCTTTATCATCTCTGAACCGATGAATGGCGAATATAGATCTCGAGCTGCGCGTCGCACGCTAAAGAGTCACGAAATATTTGAGTTTGCGATCAACGGGACGAAGGGCTGATCGATTCGAGGCAAATCCCGATATGACACGTACAGCCAAGGCGGCCGTTTACGAGGCGCCGAACACGCCTTTTGCTATCAAAGAATATCCGTTGCGCGATGTTGGACCAGGCGAGGTGTTAGTCCGCATCACCATGTCGACGATCTGCCGGTCGGATATTCATTCGTATGAGGGCAAGCGCCCCAATCCCTGCCCGGGCATCCTCGGTCACGAGATCATCGGGGTGGTGGAGCAGATTGGTGACGGGATCGAAAGGGACATGCGGGGTGACCCGCTAATGGTTGGTGACCGGGTTACCTGGACCGAGTACTTTTATGACGGGCAAAGCTACCATCGTGACATCCTTAATATGCCGCAAAAGTGCCACGGCTTGCGCAAATATGGCCACGATTTTGCCGACGAGGAGCCACACTTTCTTGGCGGCTTCGCAGAGTACTGCTACATCGTTCCCGGTACTGGCATCCTCAAGCTCCCCGCTGAACTGAGTGACGAAGAGGCGACGCCGTTAAATTGCGGCGTCGCCACTATGATATCAGCGACCGAGGCCGCGGTGATCGGTATTGGCGACGTGGTCGTCATCCAGGGGCTAGGGCTGCTTGGTCTTTATGGCTGTGCCATGGCGAAGGCGCGTGGGGCACGGTTGGTTGTCGGTCTGGATTCGGTCCCGAGCCGGCTAGAAATCGCAAAGAAGTTTGGTGCTGATCGGACTTTCAACGTTAGCGAGCTCAATGAAGACGACCTGGTCAAGGTCGTGCGCACGCTGAGCCCGCCAGACGGCGTCGACGTTGTGATCGAAGTTTGTGGCATACCCGACGTGATTCCCGTGGGCCTTCAGATGTTGCGTGCTGGTGGTCGCTACACCTTGGCTGGCGCAATCAATCCAGAATCTAACATCACCATCGATGCCAGCATTCTGATTAAGCAGTGGATCACTTTGCGTGGTGCTCACAACTACCACCCGCGCCACTTGATCCAGGCGCTCGATTTCGTAATGACAAACCGCGAGTGCTTTCCGTTTAAGAGCCTCGTCGATTCGAAATTCACACTGAACGAGCTCGACACCGCCTTCAAGCGTGCCGCCGAGCGCAGCGTGTTGCGCGCTGCCATAGTTCCGTGATTCCGTTCAAGAGCCGACCGGAGACTCGGGGACCGAGACATGAATGCCCCTGAGGTGAAGTTTATTCCAAGAGGGCTCTACATCGGTGGCCAATGGTTACCGAGTGTGGGCGGCAAGACCTTCGGGTCGATCAATCCGTCGAATTCGCAGACACTGGGGGAAGTTCCTTACGCCACGGAAGAAGACGTCGATCAAGCCGTGCAAGCGGCTAAGAAGGCCTTTCCCGAATGGAGCCGGATGCGGGTCAAGGATCGCGCCCGATCTCTAGAGCTACTCGCCCAGCGAATCGCCGACAATACCGAAGAGCTCGCGGCCCTAGACGCGTATGACTCTGGCAACGCGCTCTCGGGTATGCGTGGCGATATGAAATGGACCATCGACACCCTGAGATTTTTTGCTGGCCTGATATCAGAAATCAAAGGTGAAACGTCCTCTCAGGAAGGGCGGCATCTGAACTTAACCCGCCGCCAACCTTACGGCGTGGTGGCCAAGATCAATGCCTTCAACCATCCGTTTCGGTTTTGCGCCGAGAAGGCCGCCGCCGCGCTTGCCGCGGGTAACTGTGTGGTAATCAAAGCTTCCGAGCAGGCGCCCTTGTCGAGCCTAAGGCTGGGGGAATTGTGCGATGGGATCTTCCCGCCCGGCGTGGTCAATGTTATCACCGGCGACGTGGTGGCAGGCTCGGCGCTTGTACGCCACCCCGACGTGGCGCGCATCGGCTTTGTCGGCTCGGTGCCAACGGGCCGGGCGATTGCGCGTGAAGCGGCCGAAGGCTTGAAGCACTTGACTCTGGAGCTCGGCGGCAAAAATCCGATCATCATCTTCCCGGACGCAGATCCGAAGAAAGCGGCGAGCGCCGCCATCAAGGGTATGAACATGAACCGCCAGGGGCAGTCGTGTAGCTCGACTTCGCGGGTGTTCGTCCACGAATCGCTACATGGCTTAGTGTGCGATGAGCTGGTCAAGCAGGCCGAGGCGCTTCCTGTCGGTTTACCGTGGTTGGAGGGCAACGAGGTCGGGCCAATTGTATCCGAGCGCCAGTACCAACGGGTGATGCGCTACATTGAATCGGGAAAGTCCGAAGGCGCGCAATTGCTGACCGGCGGTGAGTCGCCCAAAGATGAATCACTTGAGAACGGCTTTTTCATCTTACCCACGGTGTTTGATCGCGTCACACGAGACATGCGCATCGGCAGCGAGGAGATCTTCGGACCGGTCATGTCAATAATGCCATGGCGCGACTACGAGGATATGCTCGCTGAAGCGAACGGCTTGATATATGGGCTGACTGCGGCGATTGTGACCAACGACTTGGCCAAGGCGATGGAAACAGCCGAACGTATCGAGGCCGGCTACGTTTGGATCAACTCCACGGGTCGCTATCTGGGTGCGCCTTATGGGGGGTGGAAACAAAGCGGAATAGGCGAAGAAGAGTCCCTCGACGAGTTGCTGAGTTACACGCGAGTTAAGAATATCAATATGCGCTGGTGAGGTGCTGGCGTCGCGCCTGTCGCCTCGCGGGCTAGGGTGAAACCGGGTACCCTTGGCGCGCTTCTGTGTCGAATTCGTTCAATGCCCGCTAAGAAAATCAGACGCTTGGCCGTCGATATCGGCGGTACCTTTACCGATGTGGCCCTGGACACGCCAGTCGAACGCGTGACCGCGAAGGTGTTGACGACACCCGACGCACCGGAACGGGGTGTCATGCAGGGCATCGAGGCAGCGCTCACCAAGGCGGACTGTACGCTCGATGACGTTGTCCTCATCCTGCATGGCACGACCCTTGCCACCAACGCGCTCATCGAACGTAAGGGCGCTGTCACCGCATTAATTACCACCGAGGGATTTCGTGACTCGGTTGAAATCGGTTACGAGCACCGCTTCGAGCAATACGACATTTACCTCGACAAGCCCGAGCCCTTGGTGCCGCGATTTCGCCGCTACACCGTACCCGAGCGTGTCAATGCCCGCGGCAAAGTTCTTCACCCACTTTACGAGCGCGCAGTCGAGCAACTTGCGCCCACACTCGAGCGCGAAGAGGTCGCAAGCGTCGCCGTGGGCTTGTTGCATAGCTATGCCAACCCGCAGCACGAGCGGCGCATTCGCGAGATTCTGCTTGCGGCATTGCCCGAACTTTCCATCACCTTGTCATCCGAGGTCTCGCCCGAACTACGCGAGTACGAGCGCCTCTCGACCGCCTGTGCGAATGCCTACGTGCAGCCACTGATGGCGGGGTATCTTGCGCGACTCGACCGAGCGCTGCGTGGGGGTGGCTTTAGCGGCGTTTTGTTGTTGATGACCTCGGGTGGCGGTGTTATCGGTCTTGAGGCGGCGCAGCGCTTTCCCATTCGCCTGGTCGAGTCGGGGCCCGCCGGCGGAGCGATCCTGGCATCTAAAGTGGCAGCCGAGTGTGGTCTTGAGCAGGTGCTTTCTTTCGATATGGGCGGCACCACCGCAAAGATCTGTCTAATCGACGATGGACAGCCGCAAACTTCTCGTAGCTTCGAGGTGGCGCGTGCATACCGCTTTCTCAAGGGCAGCGGCTTGCCGCTACGCATCCCGGTTATCGAAATGGTGGAGATTGGTGCCGGTGGTGGCTCGGTTGCAAGGATAGACACGCTTAAGCGCGTTGCCGTTGGACCGCAGAGCGCGGGCGCGGTGCCGGGGCCGGCGTGCTACGCGCGCGGTGGCACAGAGCCCACAGTGACTGACGGTGACGTTGTACTAGGCCGAATTGATGCGAACGCCTTTGCCGGTGGTAGCCTCACGCTCAATACTACGGTGGCTGAAAACGCAATCAATCACGTCATCGGTGAACCGCTTGAGTTATCCACGCCACTAGCGGCGCTAGCGATTAGCGAGGTGGTCGATGAGAATATGACCAGCGCCGCACGCGTACATGCCGTTGAGCATGGTAAAGCACTCGATGGGCGTACCTTAGTGGCTTTCGGTGGGGCGGCGCCTCTGCATGCGGCGCAGGTGGCCGACAAGCTCGGGATGTCGCGTATACTCGTGCCGACCGGCGCAGGTGTTGGCTCTGCCGTTGGCATTCTCGCCGCGCCGGTGGCCTATGAGGTCGCGCGCAGTCTCTACCAGCCACTAGCGCAGCTCGATCCGGAAGCCGTCAATGCGCATATCGATACCATGCGTGCCGAGGCTTATGAAATTGTACAAGCCAGTGCGGGCGACGCCCCCGTAGTAGAGACTCGCACTGCTTACATGCGTTACATCGGACAAGGCCACGAGGTGCCGGTGCCGCTCGATGTGCGCCCACTCTCGCTTGCCGATCGCGAAACACTGCGCGCGGGTTTCGAGACCGAGTATCAGCGGCAGTTCGGACGTGTAATTCCTGGGCTTGAGGCTGAGGTATTGAGCTGGGCGCTTAGCGTGAGCACGAAGAGCGAACGGCCACCAACAATAGGTGAAACAGCCGTTCGGGAAGCACCATCGGCTGGCGACACGCGGCGACTTTTCGAACCGAATAACGGCGAGTTCATTGCGGCCACAGTGTACCGGCGCGCTGAGCTGGCACCAGGGATGCGAATCGATGGGCCGGCATTGATTGTTGAAGACGAAACCACAACCGTGGTTTCGCCTGCGTTCGAAGCGATGGTTAATGCACTCGGTTATCTGGTACTGAATCGCAAGCAACAGGAGCACACGGCATGACTACAAACCATGCGCTTGCCCGCATTCGCGCTCAAGTGATGTGGAATCGATTGATCGCCGTCGTTGAGGAACAGGCGCAAACCCTTATACGTACGGCGTTCAGCGCGAGTGTACGCGAGGCCGGGGATCTATCCGCCGGCGTATTCGATCTCGAAGGCCGGATGCTGGCGCAGGCCGTGACCGGCACGCCCGGTCACGTCAACTCCATGGCCGAGGCGGTCGGGCATTTTCTGCGGCGCTATCCGGTCGTGCAGATGCATGAAGGCGATCATTATTTGACTAATGACCCCTGGCTTGGCACCGGTCATTTGCACGACTTCACTTTGGTGTCGCCGACTTTCTACAAAGGGCGGGCGGTTGCATTGTTCTGCTCGACGGTGCACGTGGTTGATGTCGGTGGGCGCGGCTTTGGTCCGGACGCGCGTCAGGTCTATGAAGAAGGTCTTTGCGTTCCGATCATGCCGCTCGCGCGCGCGGGGGAGATGAATGAAGACCTGCTCGATATCGTGCGCATCAACGTGCGCGAGCCGGTACAGGTCGAGGGCGATCTCTTCTCGCTCGTTGCCTGTAACGACAAGGGAAGTGCGCGGCTTTGCGAAATGATCGCGGAGTTCGGCATCGACGATGTCGGACCACTCGCCGATCACATCGTCGAGCACTCGCTTACCGCCACATTGGAAGAGATACGTAAGCTGCCGGCCGGCGTGTACGACAACGCGGTAACCATCGATGGTTATGATCACCCCATTGAGCTCAAGGCAGCGCTGACCATTTCGGACGACGGCATCCACGTCGATTTCACCGGCACCTCGACCGTAAGCGGCTTTGGTATCAACGTACCCATGCTCTACACGACAGCTTACACGGCGTTCGGTGTGAAATGCTTGGTCGCGCCCGCGATTCCGAACAATACCGGCTCGCTCACGCCGATTACGGTGAGTGCGCCGGAAGGTTCGATTCTCAACGCCCCGCGCCCATGCGCGGTGGCGATCCGCCACGTGATCGGTCAGGTGCTTCCCGACGTGGTCTTCGGCTGTCTGCATCAGGCGCTCAGCGATGGCGCGCCCGCCGAGGGCGCCTCAGCCTTGTGGGTGCCGCAGCTGCGTGGCGGGCACGGGGTGAGCGACAGCGCCGATGGCGGCACACCTTTTAATGTGCTTTCGTTTCACTCCGGCGGTACCGGCGCACGGCCGACCAAAGACGGGCTCTCGGCCACCGCGTTTCCGAGCGGCGTGAGCAGCGTGCCCGTGGAAATCATCGAGTCCATTGCACCCGTGACCATCTGGCGCAAGGAGTACCGCACCGACTCCGGTGGTGCCGGCCGCACCCGCGGCGGGCTCGGCCAGATCATGGAGATTGCCAGTGCTGAGAACGCGCCGTTTTCCGTGTTCGCGATGTTCGAGCGCATCGATCACCCGGCGCGCGGGCGCGACGGCGGGCTCCCCGGCGCCGCCGGGACGGTTTCACTGGCTTCGGGCAAACCGATGCGCGGCAAGGGCCAGCAGACGATTCCTCCCGGCGAGCGCTTGCGTCTCGAGTTACCCGGTGGCGGTGGTCTCGGTGACCCGAAGGATCGCGATCGCGCGAAGGTGGAAAGCGATGTGAAGAATGATCTCGTGTCGGCAGACGCGGCCGAAAAGATTTACGGGGTCAAGATGACGTGATCCGTTTGTAATCCCTGCATGTAATTCTATCCGCGTTATGTCGTGCCCTCCGCATGTCCTTTCACAGGAGAAGCGTCCGCTTCCGACCCAAAGCGGCCATTCAGCCCATAAGACGGACTACCTATAATCTCACGCGATCGTT
>JBHICC010000024.1:0-40427 GCA_046759385.1 Acidiferrobacterales bacterium
TTTGGCCGATTGTGGTGTTGATGGTTTTGGTGCTTGGCGGCATTTATACGGGCCTCTTTCCGCCGTCTGCCGCCGGTGCCGCGGGAGCATTCGGCGCCTTCTGCTTGGCGTTGGCGCGCAAACGCAGCCTAAAGGGTTGGTTGCCACCGGCGCTGCAAGATGCGGCGTCCATCAGCTGCGTGATCTTCGTGATTCTGATCGGCGGTCTTTTGCTTTCTCGAATGCTGGCAGTCGTTGGCGTGATCGACGACTTAGTTCTGGCCATTACCAGCGTTGCAGATACACCTTTCAAGTTCATGATCATGGCGTCCATACTGTATATCCTCCTTGGCTGTTTTCTTGACACCACCTCGATGATGGTGGTTACGCTGCCGTTCTTGTTCCCTGTCGTAGTGGCGCTTGGCATCGATCCGATCTGGTTCGGCATTGTGCTGGTAAAGTTGATCGAGATCTCGGTTATTACTCCGCCGGTTGGCATCAATCTATTCGCTGTTATGAGTGCTGTAGGCAAACAGGCGAACTTCCAGGACGTTATTACCGGCGTTGTCCCTTTCATCATATTCGATCTGATCGTGCTCGCACTGCTTATTGCTTATCCGCAGATCGCTACATGGCTGCCCCAACAGATGATCGCCGGTTGAAGTCGCGTGTGACGGATGCGCGTCCGTTAGTCTTAGGCGGCGGGGCGGTTCCGTTTCGCCGTTACGACGATGGGTCATCGTTTCGCGACTGGGTGCGCGCCGCTACCGCGGACGCGATCGTGGACGCCGGCATCGAGCCGAAGGACATTGATGCTGTCGTCATCGCGTCAGAGAGTGATTTTCTGTCTTTGCAAGTCGCACCGGCGGCGGTGCTGCTGGATGACGTTGGCTTGGTGCCGTGTCCGGTCATGCGCGTAGAAAGTGGTGGCGCAAGTGGGGCGAACGCGCTTCGTGCCGCTTTCATGCACATCATTTCGGGACAGGCGTCGTGCGTGTTAGTGATCGGATTTGAACACGCGGCTAGCCATCTCCTAAGTGACGATGTGCGCATGATCTATGCACTGTCATTCGATGCCGACATCGACGGAATGGCAGGCGCTTCTGCGGCAAACTTGTACGCGCTTTCGATCCAAGAGTATATGGCGCGCTTTGGTGCGACGAGCGAACAGCTGGCGCTAGTATCGGTAAAGAATCACTCGAACGCCCGCAACAATCCATGGGCACACAAGCCTATGGAACTCGACGTTAACGACGTCCTTAACTCGCCGATGGTCAGCTCGCCTTACCGTTTGTTTGACTGCTCTATCATCAGCGATGGCGCTGCCGCTGTGGTGCTGTGTCATCCCGAGCGTGCGCCGTCAGCCGCTGGTGTCCGCGCGCGCATTACCGGTAGTGGCTGCGCATCGGATTATGTGCGCCTCGGTGACCGCGCCGAGCGGTACCGATTTGCCGCTAAGGAGCGATCGGCGCACGCAGCCTACACGATGGCCGGCATTACCGAGCCCGCGCGTCAAATCGATGCGGCAGAGGTCTATGATCCGTTCACTGGCACTGAACTTCAGGGTGTCGAGGCGCTTGGGCTGTGTGCCGTAGGTCAAGCGGGCACCGAGATCGCGTCAGGCACATTCAATCGCGATGGGCGCCTGCCGGTAAACGTATCCGGTGGCCTGATTGGCCAAGGCGGGGCACCGGGAGCGACCGGTGTGGTGCAGGCGTTGACCATGCAGCGGCTGCTCACGGGGCGCTACTGGCCCGCCGCACAGCCGGCCCGGGATCTGCGCTGCGGCGTCATCGACGCGCATGGAGGCATCTGCACGGTTAGTGTCACTCATGTGCTTGAGCGAATGGATTGAGCCAATGGCTGAGCCTCGTTACTTCGCAATCGATCTGCAACTGCACTACACGCATCCCTTGGGTGCACTGCGCCCCTATTTCGACGCACTTGCAAGCGGGCGCGCCATCGCCAGCCGTTGCCCAACGTGCCAACGCGTGTGGTTTCCACCGCGACTAAGCTGCGCCCAGGACTACACGGATACGGTGTGGACCGAGCTTAGTGGAGCTGGGCATATCGTTAGCGTGACGTCCGGGGAGAGCCGCTTGCCGCTAGCCGATGCGACAGAGCACCATACCTTCGCGCTCGTCGCTTTAGATGGTGCTGACAACGTCGCCTTCGGACGCGTTGCGTCGGGTGAGACGACCGTTGCGCGCGGCCAGCGCGTACGGTTAGCGAAAGCACCCGAAAAAGCACCACACCCGGCGCAAGCGGCCTATTTCGTTGCTGATGACCCTACAAAGGAAAACGAGGCATGAATCGCGCGCTCTACGATCCCGTCGTCACCAAGACTAATCTTTATTTCGACGAGGTCGAGCAGCGACTGAAGATCGCTATACCGACTTATGCGAATATCGCGCTCGACACGGTAAGTCGGCATGCGAAAAGTGACAGAGCCAATCATACGGCGCTGGTGTTTGAGGACAGCGACGGCGCTGTAGATCGTTATACCTTTGTTGAACTCGACGCGCTTTCCGACCAACTCGCGAAAGGATTGATAGCAAGAGGCGTCGGTCGTGGCGACCGCGTCGCCGTACATACTGGACAGCGCCCAGAGACCGCTGTCGCCCATTTCGCCATCCATAAGCTCGGGGCGATCGTCTTGACCTTATCTCAGCTCTACGGCCCCGATACGGTCGAGCACATCGTCAATGACGCTGAGTGTAGAGTCATGATCAGCGACACGGTTGCGTGGAAAGACTTGCGTGCGCACCGAGCACGCTTTTCTTCGCTCGAGCACTGTATCGTTGTTGGTGACGCGGGACCCGGCGAGGTCCCGTTTGAAGATTGCCTGACGTCAGATTCGCAACGCCTTGAGCCGGTACGCACGACAGCGGACGATCCCGCCTTGCTGATGTACACCTCCGGGTCCACCGGCATGCCTAAGGGCATGCTTCACGCGCATCGTATCCTTCATGCTTACTTACCCACCTTAACCATGGTCTACAACCTCGAGCTCGACAAACCGAATCAGGTGTTCTGGAGCCCGGCTGACTGGGCGTGGGTTGGCGGATTGCTTGATTTGGTGCTGCCTGCTTGGCAATTGGGTCAGACCGTCGTTGCGACACAACATCGATTCGAAGCGGAGTGGGCGTTTGACTTTATGGCACGACACGGCGTCACGCATTCGTTCATGACACCCACCGCGTTGAAGCGCCTTGCGGAGATCAACGAGCCGCGCCAACGTTGGGACCTGAAGGTGCGGGTTATATGCACAGGGGGCGAAAGTCTACCGGGTGATGTCGTGCGTTGGGCACAGCACGATTTCGGTATCGTGTGCAACGAGTTCTATGGGCTCACTGAGTTCAATCATATGGTTGGTAACTGCCAGGCACTTTACCCGATTGTGCCTGGATCGATGGGGCGGGCGATGCCTGGACGACGCGTGGCAATTATCGATGAGTACGGCAACGAGCAAGCGGCCGGCGAGGTCGGCGAGATCGCATCATGGCGCCCAGACGATCCCACTTTGTTTCTTGGTTATTGGGGAAGCCCAGGGGTACCGGAGAGAATGCGCCTTGGCGATTGGTTACGCTCCGGCGATCTTGCAGTTCGAGATAAGGACGACTACGTCTGGTACCACGGTCGCAACGACGACCTCATCAAGAGTGCGGGCTATCGCATCGGGCCGGCCGAGGTCGAGGACACCCTGGTCAGGCATCCGCAAGTAGCAGAGGCGGCAGTCGTTGGTCGCCCCGATCCGGAACGCGGAACCATCGTGATGGCCTTCGTGCGCCTCGCCAAAGGTAGCGAACCGGCGGATGCACTAAAGCGCGAGCTTCAAGAGTTCGTCAAGAAAAACCTAGCGGCCTACAAGTACCCACGTGCGATCGAGTTCGTTGAGTCCTTCCCGCTCACGAGCTCGGGCAAGATACGCCGTAACGAGCTGCGCGCACGCGCAGCAAAATCCCATTGATCATAACTCGCTCTTGTGTTTACAAGATCGCCATTCACTGGTGGAGCGGTTTGTTCAACCGTCTTTATCGCTGGAAGCTAGGCGCGCGTCGCGCCACGCGATCGCTGCCTTCAGGCCCTCGCGCTCGGTAATTTCTTTAAACTTCTTCCGCGACGGCGTTTCCAGGCTTTCAAGCTGGACAGCGATATCGAGGTTCGCCTTTAATGCTTCGCGAAAGCCCATGCCCTCGAAGCTTCGGTTAATCGCTTCTTTGGTCATCGACACCGCCGCGCGGTCCATCGCTGCCATCTTGCGCGCCATTTCATAGGCAGCGTCGACGTGCTTGCCTGCCGGCACTACTGTGTTAACAAGGCCAATGCGCTCGGCGCGTTCCGCACTGATGCGATCATCCGCAGATAAGATTAGTTCCTTCGCCAACTTCGGACCCGTCAACCACGGCATGATCATGGCGGTGATCACACTGCCAAACTTAAGTTCGGGTTCACCCAGATAGCTGTCTTCGGCGGCGATAGTGACGTCGCAACACATCGCGAGTTCGCAGGCCGCAGCCAGGCAATAGCCGTGGACCGCGGCAATCGTCGGCTTCTCGAAATCCCAGAAGCGCAGCAACAAGTCGAGATCCTCCTGTAAGGTCTTGCGCCAGCCGGCAACGTCCGTGGGACCTGCTGCCGCATCGTCCTTCAAGTCCATGCCGGAAGAGAATGCTCGTCCCGCGCCGGTTAAGACGACCGCGCCCAGCGCATCGTCTTGAGCGACAGCATCCAAGAGCTCATGTATCTCCGCAATCATGCGCCGACTTATGGCGTTCAGCTGTGCCGGCCGGTTGAGCGTGATAATGGCGACGCCATTGCGCCGTTCGAATAACAAAGTTTGCAACTCAAGCTCTTCGGGCGACATTGACTCCTCCGCATTCTGACCTTGGGGCGCGTGACGGCGGATAACTAATCTTTCCCAGGTTTTGGTAATAGTGAGCCCAGAGCGCGATAGATGCCGGCACCGATCAACCCGCCGACAATCGGCGCAAGTATGTAAACCGTGAACCATCCTCCGCGAGGACCCGGTATGGCGATCTCTCCCCACCCGAGAAAATACGATACGACACGCGGTCCGAAATCGCGTGCCGGATTCAGCGCCGCCTGTGTCAACGGTGCAATCACCGAAATGATCGCGGCAACACCTACACCGATCAATACCGCCGCTCCGGCTGACGGCGGCCGCGCCGGGTTGCGCTGGCTTATTAGCGCGAACACCAAGAAAGCCAGCATCGCCGTGCCGACCACCTCTGCTAGGAATGCACCTGGTAGGCTCACAACGCGCCAAGCGTCCTCTGCCGTGCCGAAGATGGCGGGGTTGGGAAAATATTCACCGAACACCATAGCGCTCAGCTCGCTGCCGGGCCCACCGCGCAGCAGCCCGTGTGCGCGTTCGAACTCAATAATCGCCTCCGCAAACATGCCGTACAGCACCAAGGATGCGGTCGCGGCACCGGCCGTTTGCGCGAGCCAATAAGGCACCACCCGCCTCCACGGAAAGCCATCATAGACAGCAAAGGCGGCCGTGATCGCTGGGTTGATGTGCGCGCCTGAGAGCGCGGCGGCGGCGTATATGCCAAGGCTTACGCCGAACGCCCAGACCACAGCGACTTGCCACAGACCTGCTTGTGCACCCGTCACTACGGCGGCATTGACCGCACCGACACCAAAGAATACGAGAATAAACGTACCCACGTACTCGCCGGCGAGTGCGGGCCAAAATTGGGGTAACGCGATGCTGTCTTCCTTTGAGGCATCCTTTGCAGAATCATGTCCCGTTTCGAGCATGTCGCTCGCATCGGTTTGAACTTCATCGGTCATGGCTTACTGCCTCCCTGAAGTGCAATCGGCACATTGTGCGCCGCGTTGACAAGAACATGTTGGATCTCGGCGCCAGTCACATTGACGTTATCGAGGTTTGCCTGATTGAGATTCGTTCCATTGAGTTTCGCTTCCCGCAGATCGGCGTGGCTCAGATTGGCGCCAACCAATTGCGCCGATGCCAAGATCGCCTTGCGAAAGTTTGCAGACCTCAAATCGGCACCATAAGCGCGCACCCAAGCGAGCGTCGCACCCGAGAAATCGGCCTCGCGAGCGCGTGCCCACGTTAGGTCCGCGTGCCCCAAGCGCGCTCCCGCAAACACGGCACGCGTCAAGGTTGCCTCGCGCAGACGCACGCTCCTCAGGTTCGCGCCGGTGAGGTTGGCATCGGTTAGATCAGCCCCGGTTAGACGCGCTGCACGCGGTGCGGCCTCTCCGAGCCCAGCGGCCCCAAGGTCAGCATTTTTAAGATTCGCGCCCTGCAAGAACGCCTGGGTTAGGTCGCTCGCGGCCAACGTGGCGGATTCGAGGTTTGCCTTGTTGAGTCTCGCCCTGCTTAAGCGCGCACCGGGAAGAAACGCCGCGCGCAACATTGCACCATCAAGGCGCGCGCTCTCGAGCACAGCAAGCGTTAGGCTCGCGCCCTCAAGTTTCGCCTCTCGTAAGTCGGCGCGCGTCAGATCGCTGCGGCCAAGCTTTGCGCCGCTGAAGTCCGCGCCGCGCGCTTGCGCTTCGCGCAGGTACGCTTCCCGCAGATCAGCACCGCGCAGGCTTGCGTCGGTCAAATCTGCGCCGACAAGGTTCGCACCTACGAGGATCGCGCCATCAAGCTTAGCGTTTGCGAGGTCGGCACCACGCAGATCCGCGCCTGACAGGTTTTGCCCGGTGAAATCACGTCCATTCTGTGCGCTCGCCGTCTGCAACGACAGTCCCACCAACGCGAGTGTAAGTAAAACTGCGGCCACGGTTCGGTAGGATCGGATCAACGGGCAACGTTCTGCGGTAGGAAAGAAATCGTCTTTGCGATCTCAGGCTGCGGGCCAACCCGCCGGATCGCGGCCCAGGCGCCTTTGTAATAGGGTATCGTGGTCGCTGGATCGACGTGATCCGAGACGAGTTCGCCGACCGCGCCACGTGGTTGGCCAAACACCATGAACGTGTGACCCGGCTTTACGGCGTCAGTCACGTACGCCATCGCGCGCACTTTTCCCATGTCGTTGCTCAGCTCCACCAAATCGCCCGGCGCGATCCCGAGTTTCTTCGCATCCTTGGGGTGCATCTCGATATACGGCATGGGGTTGTGGTCGTGATAAAAGGCGATGTGCTGATGGTGGTACAAGGTTTGCCAGATGTGATTCGTGCGGCCGTTGTTGACCCAGAACGGGAAGCGCGACCGTTGCTTGGCCACCTTGGCTGCATAACCCGGCCATGGGCGGGGTGCCGGGATAAAGCGTGCGCGGCCCGAGGGCGTAAAGAACCGGCCGTCCTCGTGCATCCGTACCGTGCCCACTGGCACACGGTTCACGATCTGCGTTGGTGTCTGGATGCCGTTGTTTCCTAGTTTGCGCAACAGATCGTAGGTGACTCCAGCGTAACCCTCCATCGGATCGCTGCCATCACCTTTGAACTGATAACGCGCGTGAATGAATACGTCCTCACCAGTTTCCCAATCGTAGTCGAGGAACTTGTTCGCCATTAGCGGATTGCGGTCTTCTAAATAAAGCTCACGCATTCGACGCGCAAAACGGGCCATGATCGCCCAGTCCGGGACAGCCTTGCCGGGCGGATCCATGAAACGCGGGTATAGTCGCAGTCGCCGTTCGCCATTGATGGATGTCAGATTCATCTCGCCCCATTGCGCGGCCGGTAGTATCACGTGGGCGTGCTGCGCCGTCGCGGTCATGTAGATGTCTTGTACCTGCAGGAACATGCCGCCCTGCTTGAGCGCCTCAACGATCTGTACTACCCGTTCGCCGACAGGCTGCCCCTGTGTTCGCTCGAGCGCGGCGCGCACCGGTGCCCCGCGCTCTCGTAAAGCGGTTTCCAATGCTTCGGCTCGCAAGGTGGTCAGCACCGGATTGCAGCCACCGACCCAGTAGCACTTCACCTCGCCGCGCCGCACGGCTTCATCGACATTCAGCGCGGGTCGGCCACCGGGATACGGTGGACGCACGTACGCCTCTTGGTGACCGCCTAACCGGCTGATCCCGGTTCCGGGTTTGCCAACGTTACCCGTCAACAAGCCGAGGCCGACAATGGCAGCAATATTCTCGTAGTTCTTAAACCCCCATATCAGGCCCTTCTCGTAGTGTAGGAGCGTGCGCCGACGCATCGCGTCGACTTTCGGCGCCGCTATCCACTCTGCTGCTTGATAGATCTGCGCGGCGGGCACACCGGCAATACCAGCCGCTTCTTTCACCACTGCTTCCACCGGGCGATCTACCGCCAAGGTGGAACGTTGATACGCCTCAAATGTCTGCCATTCCACGTTTTCACGAATAAACCCGACATCATGCCAGTGCTGTTCCAATACGACTCGTGCAATCGCATTGAGCAAGGCAATATCGGTGCCGGGCTCGATTTGCAGATGCAGTACGTTCTCCGCACTTGCCGCCGCTTCTGCTGTGGCGACGGTCATAGTCTTTCGCGGGTCGACGATGATCATTTTCCCACGCTCAACGGGCTCCGAGCCAAAGGTTTCACGCTTGCGTTGAAGCGTCGCCCCAGTCAGATTCGGAATCATGTGAGCAAGATAGTAGTTCGTTTGAGTTTCGTAGGGGTTGGCCCCAACAATGAGAATCGTGTCAGCCAGCTGTGCATCGATGTAGGCATTCGTTAACGCGACTAGTCCTGCATCACCGGCGGCGTGGATCTCACTGTTATAGGCAGGACGATTGTGGATTGAAGCGGTGCGAGTACCGATACTCGAGAAAAAAAAACGCCCTATCGCCCAATTGTTTTCGAAGCCACCACCGCCACCCCCGTGATCAAAGAACTTCATACCCACGGCGTCGGGACCCCAGCGATCAATGACGGCCTTAACAACCCGCGCACCGAGATCGACGGCCTCCGCCCAAGTCGTGCCCGCGTGTCTGCCGCCGGATGCGACAAGTGGCGTCGCTAGTCGCGCTTTGGTTGGCCGGTCCGGTGCATAGAGCGTTTGTGCCAGACCTCCGCCGCGTACTGAGGAGAGCCCTTTGTTCACACTGCAAGTCTTATCGGAGATGATGACGACGTTGTGCTGGCGGCCGTCGCGCTCGGTCACGACCGAATGCATGGCAGTGGAGATCCAATCGCCTAGTGGCGGTAGTTGGCGTCGAAAATCAACGTTGAGCGCGTTGCCTGACGGCGCAGGGTCGCCGTCACGGCCAATGGGCCATTTAAATACCCGATAGCCGCATCCCACGATGCAGAACTGGCAAACCGTATTGAAGTGCTGAGCGTCCGGGGGCGGTAGCGGCACACGGGCCATACTATTGCCCAGCCCGGACAATATTGGTGTAGCGGCCGTATATCAGCCCAGTCACGCCGAAGGCCTGTACGATGCCATTATTAACGCGAAGATGAACCTGAGGCAGCGATTGGCTCGCCTGGCCAATCACTAACGTACCCGCCTTCGCCGGGTCGAATGTACTCCAGTGGCAAGGACAGATGAACATTTTTCGTTCGGGTTTGTAGCCAAGTGGACAACCTTTGTGTGTGCACAAAGATGAGTAGGCAACGATCTCACTGTTGGGCCCAATTCCGCCAAGCCCCGATTCGCCCAAACGAACCAAAACGGCAGGCGAGTGGCGATCCGGGTAACTGAAATTAATGACTGTGCCCCGCTTAATCGTTGACAGTGGCGCCACATCAATTACCGGGTACACGTTGCCGGTCGTGCTCGCAGAGGCAACCGACGGTCGCAGCAGTACATGACCGACAACCATGCCGGCGACACCGGAACAGCCTACTTTGATAAAATCACGGCGATTCAGCATTGAGCACCTCGCCCTTCACTCGTTGACTGCGACGTACACGCCGTCATCTCGTACCTCGATAGGAAATGTCGCGACACTTTCCTCGTAACCATCACACTTGCCAGTCAAAGGATGGTATTCCCTACCGTGCCAAGGGCAGATTAGTACACCATACTCGATCTCACCCTGCCCAAGCGGTCCGCCCATGTGCGGGCATGTATTATCGAGCGCGCCATACTTGCCCTCGAAATACGTTAGCGCAATCGGCCGCTTTCCAGCCATGACGGTCTTGACTGACCCATCTGTTAGCTCGTTAAGGTCTGCGACTCGATGCCAGACAGTAGCGCCGCCCGCATCATTGGAATCGTCAGAACTCATAGCACTGCCTCCCCGATGCCGCCGATAGAACACGGCGCACGTTACAAGACTTGCATATTATCTAAGTTGCCGAGATTAAGTGAAGGCCAGCATGTGTTTCCACAGACCAAGTGTGGTTGCTTCGGCAGATGTCCAAAATCGCGCCTAGGTCTACGAGAACGGCTAAAGCTGCTCTGCGGGTACGAACCATTCAGGATCAACATAGCAGTGGCAAGTTGTGCACGAGAACGCCCAAAGCAGTTCGCCGGAAAACCGTGGTTGATTGCGTTAGAGATCGAGGTAGCGATCGATTTACTCTGACCACTCGAAGTACAGATTGCAGTCGTGAAAATCGTTCAGATCTTCCTCGGAACTGGAGAGAACGGCGAAACCGTGCCCGCTGGACGACTCCTGCCATTGCTTTTGCAGTATCGTCCGATTGCCAACGAAGTAATCCTTTATGGCATGACAACAGACCACATAGAGTACGCCGCCTTTTATAGTCGTACCGTCCCACGGACCGAGCCGCGTCGCCATGGGCCGGCCAGTCTTCCACAATAATTCAGCGTTGAAGCTTTCAGGGTCGAGTGAATCCAGCACGAAGGCGCGCTGAACTTTCCAGGCATGCGAACGCCCCAACACCCGCACATCTTTGTCCGGCATAACGCACATCACTGCGTGCTTGTTATCCCCGCGGACGTTTAGTTTGCCGTAGAACTCGTCGCTCGCTTGCACTGGGTAACAACCGTAGATGCTGGGGTCGCCCGCCTTTTGACCGTCGATCAGCTTATTGATCTCGCTCTCTGACAAGTACGTGGGCGGCACCCACTGCATGTCCTTTAGTTCCTCATGATGAAACTCCGGGAGCGGGAATCTTTTGGCCCACATGGCGTGTTTCTCCTCCAGCAAAGATTCGGTTGGGTGCTTTCTTATTGCGTTGTTACGGCGCTACTGCAATCCGGCATCGCATTTTAGCAACGCCCCTAGTTTGCGCAAACAAAGCGGCGGCGAACGCGAATGTAATGCCTATAGAAAGATGTGATGGCAATGCACATGGTAGGGCGTTCCCGACGTCTGAGCATTGGACGGACGATGGGAACGGGCCGCATCTGAACGCGGTGGGCGTGCCGACTACCCACATCAAGTAACTAGATAGGCGGCTGGGGACGCCCTCAACTGTAAGCGGGTCATACGATAGAGCGCCTATGATCCGACGACCTGGACTTGCCATTTATATAAACATATGTTTATATGTTTAATAGAGCACGATTTGCTTTCATGGACATATTATTGACTGCGCTAAGGGCGGCCGGCGAGCCAACGCGACTTCGTTTGCTGGCGATCCTCGGTCGCGCCGAGCTGACCGTATCGGAGCTAACACGCGTGCTCGGGCAAAGCCAACCGCGTGTTAGTCGTCACTTGCGATTGTTATGCGACGCAGGCTTGCTAGATCGGTCAAAAGAGGGCGCCTGGGTCTTCTACCGGCTGGCCGACCGGGGCCAGGGGGCTCAGCTCGCGCAAGCGTTGCTCGGGCTGATGCCAGAAGACAACCCGCAGGTAGCGCGCGATCTGCTGCGCGTCGAAGCGATAAAGCAAGAGCATGCCGAAACGGCGTCGGAGTACTTCCGCAAGAACGCACCGCGGTGGGATGCGATCCGATCGCTATATGTCGCAGAGTCCGATGTCGAGCAAGCGATGCTCGAAGCGGCTGGAGATGGGCCCATCGAGCAGCTGCTCGACCTTGGGACTGGTACCGGGCGTGTTCTGCAGGTGTTCGGCGGCAAAATCCGGCGCGGCTTGGGGATTGACTGCAGTCGGGAGATGCTGGTCGTAGCCCGCGCCAATCTCGAGGCCGCGAACCTTTCTCATTGCCAAGTTCGACACGGCGACATCTACAACTTGCCGGTCCCGACTGGTTCGGTCGACGTGGCGATCATCCATCATGTGCTTCATTTTCTTGATGACCCCGCGGATGCGGTCGCGGAAGCGGTTCGGACTTTGCACCCGGGCGGGCGGTTGTTGATTGTCGACTTCGCGCCCCATGCGCTCGAGTTCTTGCGAAACGAATATGCACATCGCCGTCTCGGCTTTGCCGATGAGGAGGTCATGCGCTGGTGTGAATCAGTCGGGATGATCGACGTGTGTGTCCGGCATCTGACAGCGTCGAGTGAGCATAATAATGACATACTTACTGTGTCACTGTGGTCGAGCGTGCAACACCGAGACGCACCATCGCACCGTCGCCTGGCAGTTGCCTGAGGGAACAGAACGAAATTTGGAGAGCAGTCATGTCAAACCTACTTGAAGAGTTACTGAGTCAAAAAGAAGTCGTTGTCGCCGACGGTGCTATGGGGACAAATTTGTTCGAACTCGGGTTGGCAAATGGCGCCGCCGGGGAACTTTGGTGCGTTGATTATCCAGATCGTGTTCGATCGGTTCACCAGGGCTTCGTTGAGGCGGGCGCGGACATCATACTAACGAACAGTTTTAGCGCTAATCGTTATCGTTTCAAATTGCATCGGATCGAGGATCGCGTTCGAGAGATCAATACTGCCGCGGCCAGGGTTGCGCGTGAAATCGCCGATGCCGCCGGAAGACCCGTTGTCGTCGCCGGCTCCATGGGACCGACTGGTGATATATTGGAGCCGCTCGGTGAGCGCACAGCACAGGAAGCCGAGGACGCGTTCGCAGAACAAGCGCAGGCCCTGAAGGAAGGCGGGGTAGACGTGGCATGGATCGAGACGATGTTCGCCCATGATGAGTTGGCCGCCGCCGTGAAAGCCGCTCAGCGAGTTGGGTTGCCCTATGTTGCAACCATGACGTTCGATACGGGCGGTCGTACGATGATGGGGGTCAAACCTCACGATGCCATCGAACTCACGAAGGATTTCACGTCCAGACCGGTTGCTTTCGGTGCCAATTGTGGCGTCGGGCCCGCGCAGCTGCTTGACTCTGTTGTCGGTCTCGGGAAAGGCGCGTCGAATGGTACGGTCGTCGTCGCCAAGAGTAACTGCGGGATCCCCCAAATTGGCGAAGGCGGGAAGATCGAGTATAGCGGTACACCGCAGATCATGGCCGATTATGCGTGCTTGGCCCGCGACGCCGGTGCGCGAATCATCGGCGGGTGCTGCGGGACCACGCCAGCGCACCTTAAGGTCATGGTCGAAGCGCTCAAAACGCGTCCTAAGGAGTCACCGCCATCATACGAAGTGATCGAACGTTTGCTGGGTCCCATTAAGATCACCGTGGACATCAAGCCAGCGGTGGCAGTGCAAGCAAGCCCAAGCTAGCGGCATCACGCTCGTTACGCCCGACGGCCGATTCGCCTATTGTGGAAGCGAGTGTCAGAATGCACACCTTCGCTGCGTGAACCTCAGCAACCTGACCCAGTATCGCACGGTCCGTTAGGAGCATCGCTATGGACGCCGCATCGCTATATGCTGACCCGAAGAACTGGCCTGTGCTGTCGGCCGAGACTTTCCCCACCGAGAACTTCCGTCCGATCGATCCGATACTAAAGACAGTGGAGGAACTGCTCCCGCACGACATCCGGATCGTCACCACCACCTGGGGCGCCCTCGGCAGCACGCGCGGTGGTACGTCCTCTGTATGCCGGATCATCCGCAACCATTTCCAGATTCCAACCGTGGTGCACTTGCCGATCCAGGCCAAGACCAGGCAGGATATCGAGAGCATCCTTCGCGGCCTTCATTTAGACGGACTGCACAACGTGCTGGCGCTCGGCGGTGATCCCCCCGCTGGCCGGGTCGACTATGTTCCGCGACAGTTACGTCATGGGTATGCCTCCGACCTCGTCAAGCAGATCGTCCATTTGAACGGCGGTCTGTGGATGGACGGCCACGGGCGCTACACAAAGGTCGGGGTGAAAACACAATTCGGCATCGGTGTCGCCGGTTTTCCCGAAGTTCACCCCGATGACTACCGTGAGAACCAAGACTTTGAGCTCAACATGCAGCGGAACATAGAGCACCTGAAGATCAAGGTTGATTCAGGTGCGCAGTACATCGTCGAGCAGATGAGCTTCGACGCCGATCTACACTTTCGCTTTGCCGAACTTGCGCGAGACGCCGGCATCGACGTTCCGATCATTCCCGGGTTGCTCCCATTCGAACGCTACGCACAAGTGGCCCGCTTCGTCGGCGAGGAGTACCGAGTCTCGATGCCGGCGAAGCTCGAAGCTGACCTCCAGAACGCGCCGGAAGAAGACCAGAAGCAAATCGCCGAGGATCATATGGCCGGTGTCCTAAAGAAACTTCTCGATAGTGGCGTGCCTGGTATCCACTTTTATTGCATGAATAAGTCAGCGCCGACGATCCGTCTGCTTCAGCGTGCCCGATAGCGATTGGAAAATAATCGAACGGGTCTGATAGCGACGATTTCTTTAGATACCTGGCATCGAATCGCAATCAGTGCGCGGTCGTGACAGCGTGAATCGGTAATAATTATATGGTGTCGGTCCCACGCGTAAAGCATTGCAATAACTACCAGGGTCGGTCCGGTCGCTCGTGTTATTCAGAAACAAACGCGGAGGAGATGTAATGGCAGAGTATTCTATTCTCTATTGGCACGAGATCCCCTCAATGGTCGAGGCCACTGACAGAAGCACGACCCACAAGGCTCAGCTGAGCGGCCGTTTCCAACACCTGATCGACTTGATTGCGATGAAAAGGGGGCTCGCAGGAACGGATGCGTACCTGGAGGGATTTCGCCGCGGAGACCGGGTTGAGCGCGAAGGTACCGCCGAAGCCGTGGCCGAGGCGGTAAAAGAGGAGCTCGAGGCGCAGTTTGAGAGCATCAAGAAAGCCGCCCTTGAGCAGTCTAAAGGCTAAGCTGCCGGCCTCCCCGCAGGACTAGGCGCTGCTTTTGACCGTGTTGACACTTGACCGAAACATATACTTAGGATATTTTCAAAATATATCCATTAGCGGACTTCCAGGGCTACCACCGCCCAGCGCAGGAGAAAACAAGGCGCCCGTGGACCGCGGGGCGTGCGGGACCTGCGCTGTCAGCGGCACCGATCCACAACGTACACGATCATCCTACGTTCGGTCGGTCTCCCCGGCTGTTGTTTTCTAGAAGAACTGTGCTCCTCAGGAGGAGCTATGACTATCAATGCCAGCCACCTCATCGTCATCGGCGAAAACTTCAACGCTACCCGTAAAATCAAAGCCACCAACCCCCGAGTGGTGCGAGCCGACGGCAAGGTCGGTATCGGCTACACCGATCTCGACGGAACCAAACGCATGCTCGATTGTACGGACGTGATGCCCGAGGACCGCGATGAACAGAAAACGTTCATGATTCCGCACATCGCTCAAGCGATGCGCAAAAAAGATATGGACTACATCACCTGGGCGATACGGGCTCAAGAGCAAGCAGGCGCACACATTATCGATCTCTGCGTTGACGAGATGTCGGTCTACCCGGAGGAGCGCTTCGAATGGATGCGGTGGCTCGTCAAGACCGCACAGTCGATCACCGACTCGGCGGTTGCGATCGATTCCTCAGATTCCGAAACGATCCGGGCCGGCCTCGAGGCGCACGATGGCAGCAAGAGCCGGCCTGTTGTTAACTCTTTAAACCTCGAGGAAGGTCGTCAGATCTTAGTCGACATGGCAAAGGAACGAAACGCGATGATATTCGCAAATGCCAGTGGACGATCTGGGATGCCACAAAATGCCGAGGAACGGGTCAACAATCTCACAGAATGTATGCAGCTGATGGATAAAGGCGGTATCTCTATCGAGGATCGATTCCTCGACGCCCTGGTCTTTCCTATAGGTGCTGGACCGGACTTCGGCAACCACTATCTGGACGCCGTTCGGCAATTGCGCCAGGATTTTCCCACTGTCCACATCTTTGGCGGCCACAGCAATGTCTCCTTCGGGCTGCCGCGCCGCAAGGTAATGAATCAGGCGTTCGTGACGCTCTCGATTATGGCGGGGTGCGATACGATCATGGTCGACCCGATTATGAATCCGCCACAAGGGTTCACTGAGTTCCGTTATGCTGCCGAAGCGTTAATCGCGGCAGATGAATATGCGCTGCGCTACCTGAAGTACTGCCGCGGACAGGTACGCTGACCGAGCTCGCTATACCTGCTATTAGCAAAAACCTTGTCGCTTGTCGGGTTGACGAGCGTTAGCAGGTGGGTAATATATTAGAAATATATTCTCTACTGCACCACCGAGGTCGGAGGAAACGATGAAAGAGCTAAAACCCCGCGACCGGGTCATCCGCGTGCTACGCCATGAAAAAGTCGACCGGGTACCCGTGCTCTACCGCATGAAAAGCGAGGCTAAGGAAAAAATCGCACGTGTCTACGGCATCGACAAGACCGGCACCGGCCTCAAACACAATCCCGAGCTCGAGCTGCGGCTCGGCAATGACGCGATCATCTACCAAATCGGCATCAACGCTGAGTTCTCGCATCGGCCGATCCCGATTGGTGAGACCTGGACTAACCATTTCGGCGTCGTTTACGGCAAGAGCGGGCTAAAAGGCCGCACCGAGGACGAGCACAAAGAGTTCGTGAAATCACAGGAGTTCTGGGGACCGGCTAAGGTGGTGCCGGAGAACTTTCCCAAAGCGCATCCGATCACGTCGATGGAGCACCTGAAGAACTATCAGTGGCCCGATCCCGCCGACCCGAGGCTACTCGATCCGATCAAAGAACTCTGTCAGCACTACCAAGACGACTATTTCATTATCGTGGATCTTTCTTCCACTCTCATCGAGGCCGCTTACGCGCATCTGGTCGGGACGCAAAACTTCTTTCTTTATTTGTTCGACCAACCTGAGCTGATCAACGGCGTGCTCGACGGTTTGACCGAGTACTACACCGCGCTCGGCAGAAACGCTATTAGCTTGGGCATTGACATGATTCGGGTTGGTGATGACATCGGAGCGCAGCAGGCAATGATGTTGGCCCCGGACCAATGGCGTGAGCTCGCCAAGCCGCGCTTCGAGTCCATGTTTAATGAGTTTCGAAAGGAGAACCCCGATATCTTCATCAAGCTCCACTCCTGCGGCGACTATTCGCCGATTATTGGCGACGAGGTCGATCTCGGTGTGCACCTGTCGGGGTTAATGCAGCCGACTGGGGGAAACAAAGATCAGGAAGGCCTGAAGAAAAAGTACGGCGACAAGATCGCCTTTGTCGGCGGTCTCGATGTTCAGCGTTTGTTGCCGCGCGGCCAGGTCGAGAACGTGAGGCAGGGTGTGCTCGATGTGATGAAGAACCTAGCGCCGCGCAGTGGCTATATCTTCTCGCCGTCGCATTACATTCTGGCCGATGTGCCGATCCAGAACATCTACGCGATGATCGAGGCACAGAGAGATTTTGGCGTATACGGCAAATATCCGCTGAACTAACCAGCATTAGGGGAGGCAGAGAAAAAGATGGCAGAGCCAGTCTTGCAAATCCCGGAAAGTTGGCAAGAACGCGCGCCAGACGGCTGGGAGTGGAGCACGTTGTGGGACGCCGTAGAGAAAGGCAATCACACTTATACTGACGAGTTTGTGCGCAAGGCGATCGATACCGGCATCGATCCCAGGATCATCCTCGATGACGGCCTCTTTCCTGGATTCAACCTCCAGGGTGACCGCTTCAGCGAGCAGATCATCTTTATCCCGGAGATGTTAATCACGGCGCGTGCGATGAAGGCGGGGCTGGCCTTGATCCGGCCATTGTTAGCGGCGGCAGCGGAGAAGCCGGTCGGTACCTTCGTCATGGGGACCGTGCTTGGCGACATGCACGACATCGGGCAATCGATCGTTACGATCATGTTGGAAAACGCCGGATTTAACGTAATCAATCTGGGCACCGACGTACACCCGGATCGGTTCATCGAGACCGCACAAAAGCAAAAGGCAGACCTTGTTGGCTTCTCGGCATTGCTATCGACGACGGTTTATTACCAGAAAGTTACGATCGAAGAGTTCGAAAAAGCCGGTTTCCGCGACAAGGTAAAGATCCTAATCGGTGGGGCACCGACCACACAGGATTGGGCTGATGAGTGCGGCGCCGATGGCTGGGGAAAGGATGCGGTCGCGGCAGTCAAGCTTGCGGTCACGCGTGTGAAGGAACCGAAAGAGTCCTGGGAATAGGATGACGAAGTTCGTCCAGGTCATATTCGTCGATTCTGACTCGGAATCGGATGCTAAGAAGGCACAAGCCGCGCCCGGCGCCACGTTACTGCAAATCGCGCAGGGCGCCAATGTCGACATCGGCGCCACCTGTGGCGGTCGCGGACGATGCCGTGACTGCCGTGTCAAGATCCTGAAAGGTGATGTGCCACCAGCGACCGTTCAAGATTCCATACAGCTTGGCCATGAGGAAGTTCACGAGCATTTCCGACTCTCCTGCCAGACTCGCGTAAATACGGACGCCACGGTACTGATCGCGCCTCCGAAAGCGGAGGTCGGCCACCAGATTCTCGCTGCCGGCCCGGGCGTCGACTCCGACCATGTCGGCCTTGATTCGGGAGTCGAGAAACAAGTCGTCACTGCCAAGGCGCCGGCTGAAGAACATCACCAAACGTCCGACACCGAGGAGGTGCTTTCGGCGCTGACGCGGGAGGTCTCGCGCCAGGTGCCGCTCGACGTGCTCCGCAAGATCCCGAAGGTGATCCGTAAGCAGAAGGGGTTGGTGACAGTTACCACCTTTAACGATGTTGTCATTGACGTCGAACCGGGTGATACCACGGCACACAAGTATGGGATGGCGTTCGATATCGGGACGACGAGTATCGTTGGAAATCTCATCGACCTTAGCACTGGCGAACAGCTCGCAGCGGTCGGCAACGTCAATCCACAGGCGGTCTATGGGGGCGACTTGATGTCACGCATCGCGTTCGCCCAATTCGACGAGAAGAAGCTAAACAAGTTGAGGGGTCGCGTACTTGTTGCGATCAATGAGTTTGTGCAAGAGGCATGCGACGAGGCGAAGGTGTCGCCTGAACACATTTATAAGGTCGTCATTGTCGGCAATACCTGTATGCATCACGTTTTCCTCGGTCTCGATGTCACTTATGTGGGTCTTGCACCTTACGCAGCAGCAGTGCGCGATCCGCTTGTTATCCCTGCGAAAGATCTACCGCTCAAATCAACACCCAATGCCCACGTTTGTTTCCTTCCCATTGTGGCAGGGTTTGTCGGTGCCGATACGATGGGCGCCGTGCTCGCGACACGTATCTACGACAGTGACGAGATCCGCGTGATGGTCGATATCGGCACAAACGGCGAGGTGGTAATGGGCTCGCGTGGCAAGCTCATGGCATGCTCGGCGCCTGCCGGCCCTGCGCTGGAAGGCGCACAGATCAGGCACGGCATGCGCGGTGCGGTGGGTGCTATCGAGAAAGTCGCGATCGACGACGACGTTGAGTGCGATGTCATCGGTAATGCACCGGCAATCGGTATATGTGGCTCTGGGCTCATCGATGCTGTGGCGAAAATGCTCGACGCAGACGTGCTGGAGCCGTCAGGGCGAATGCGGAAAGAGCGTGAAGCATTACCTCCTGCGGTGCGCGAGCGGTTCATCGACGGAGAAGGTGGGTCCGAGTTTGTGCTCGTACGGGCTAATGAGGCCGGTAAAGACGAGCACGTCACCTTGACACAGACCGACATCCGTCAGCTTCAACTCGCTAAAGGGGCAATCTATGCGGGCATCATGATGTTGCAGAAGGTGATGGAGATAAGCGATGAGCAAATCGAGGAAGTCATGCTCTGCGGCGGATTTGGCAACTATATCAACACCGAAAGCGCCGTACGCATCCGGCTATTACCGCCGCTGCCACTGGAAAAGATCAGCTACGTGGGCAATGCCGCCCACCTGGGGGCGCAGATGGCACTGCTGTCCGAAATGGAGCGCAATCGCGCCTATGAGCTGGCGAGGCAAATCGAGCACGTGGCGCTGGCGACACGGCCTGAGTTCCAGGATATCTTCGTCGATGCGATAAATCTTACGGCTTCGCCATACAAACCCTCCACAACGGGAAAGGGTGCGTCGGCCGCCGGCGGATCTTAAATGAAGGTCAATCTGCTCTTTGGTTTTCTTGGGTCCGGCAAGACGACCTTGGTTCGTCACATTCTCGGCGAGCGCGCAAAGCAGCAATCACTGGCCGTGATTGTCAATGAGTTCGGCGATGTCGGCGTCGACGGAGTCATTCTCGAGGGTCGCAATGTGGATGTTGTGGAACTGACCTCAGGTTGCCTCTGTTGCACGCTCAAAGGCTCGCTGCTAAACGCGATCGAAGAGCTCGAACAGGCGGGCAAGGTAGACCAGATCGTTGTCGAGGCAACCGGCGTTGCCCATCCGGAGGAAATGCTGGAAACCTTTTCCGATTCGACCTTGCGCTCGACCATCGACTTAGGCCCGCTGGTTACTGTGATTAACGCACCAAAGTTTTCTGTCCTTCGCCAGGGTCTGGGCGATTTTTACACGGATCAAGTAAGACGCGCTGACGTGTTGCTGTTGAACAAAATCGATCTCGCCGAGCCGGAACAGCTCGAAGCCGTGCATCAGGAGATAAAAGCCATGAATCCTAAGGCGGCGGTGCTTTTCACCGAGCAATGCGACACCGACGTCGGATTGATTCTCGATGGCGAGGACAGCGAGACTTTAGAGCGCAGAGATGACGGTGGGGGCCACGCGCATACTCACCGTGCGCATCCACATGTTGACTCGTTCGTGTTGGACTCGAGTGGCGATGCCAAGCGCGCCGATGTCGAGCACTTCTTCGCGCAGCTGCCAGAGCATGTATGGCGCGTTAAGGGGTTCATGAATATCGAAGGCCAGTCCTGTCTTGTGCAATTCGCCACCGGTCAGCTCGATATCACGCCTGCTGGTAATCGGCAAAATCCGAGGATGGTTTTCATTGGTAGGAACCTGGATCAAACGACCATAGAGGCACAGTTTGCTTTTGCTCGGGCTGCCGGAAACGAAGGCGGGATTGCCAACGTATCCGGGGACAAAACGCGATGACAGACGCCAGCGTTGTGGCAACAGACGAGCCGACTCGCCTGTCCCTATCGGAGAAGGCTTATCAGATTCTCGTTAAGAAAATAACGCGCCTGGAACTCGCCCCAGGTACGGTTTTAGCGGAGAAGGCCCTCATGGCTAATCTGGGCATCGGCCGAACCCCCATCCGAGAGGCCCTGCAACGGCTGGCCATCGAAGGGCTCGCCAGCCACCAGCCTAATCGAGGCATGTTTGTCTCCGATGTCAGCGCGACTAGCGTTCAGTACATCTACGAGTTCCGGGCGCTGATCGAAGGTTTCACGGCAAGGCTAGCCGCCATACGCAGCTCCGAGGAGGACATCCTCGAACTGGACAGGCTCCAGACACAGTTAGCTGCGGCTACCGAGGAGAATAACATTGATCACTATGTCGCGTTGGATCATCGCTTTCACGAGGCGCTAGCGCGAGCGTCGGGCAATAGTTATCTCGAAGAAGTGGTTCCACGGATTTTTAACTTGCACCTGCGCTTGTGGTTTTTTATCTCGAAAAAGACCGGCGGCTGGCACTCCACTGCCCACTCCCACGAAGAGATGACCAAGGCGGTCGTCGACGCCGTGCGTCATCGCCAGCCAGAAGAAGCAGAGCAGGCGATGGCAACATATATTTCGCGCCGCCACCGCGAGATCAAGGAGCTACTGTAGCTATACCCTTCCGCCCTTCATTATATCGGCTTTGTTTCAAGGTTCAGTCGCCCAACCGTCGCGGCCGTGCCCCACGAAAGGATTCACGGTGCGGCGGCTGTGTTAGAATTTTCTGCCCTCCGCCATGGAGCGGAACTGGAGAGCAGGGCGATGCAAATCGAGCGTTGGAACCCAAAGACGGATGGGCCGTTGTCGGAAGATGCGCTGCGCAAGAAGCTGGCCGGCCGTGGCTTTCACGTCGCGCGCTATGTCTATCCTCCGGGCACATTCTTCCCTGACCACACGCATGAGGTTGATAAGCTCGATGCCGTGCTCTCCGGTCGCTTCCGGATGACTCTGGGTGATCAGGAAATCGTGTTAGAGGCAGGTGATTGCCTGTATGTGCCACGCGGCGCCGTCCACAGCGCAGAGGTCGTCGGCGATGAGCCTGTTGTCAGCCTCGACGCGACCAGACGTCGGTAACCGGGCCATGAGAATCGAATGGTACGACTTCGGAAGGATAGACGTTGACGGCCAGACCTACACCTCGGACGTCATCATATCGGCCGACAACGTGATGGACGGTTGGTGGCGACGGAAAGGACACCGTCTCGATGTCGCCGACTTATCTGAAGTTATGAATCATAAGCCTGATGTCCTGGTCATTGGCACGGGTTACTACGGCAATATGGCGGTTCCGTCTGAAACGCGATCATTTCTGGAGTCGCAAGGCATTGAAGTGCGGGCGATGGAAACACGCGATGCGGTCAAGGAGTTCAACAAGTTACAAAAACAGACGGGCAAGATCGTCGCGGCCTTACACCTCACGTGCTGACCGGATTTTATTCCTCAAACAGCTTCAAGGTAACGCAGCGTCATGAAGAATCGTAAGGGGCGCAAATCGGCGCTTACGGCAAAAACGGCAGACAAATATGATCTCTACCAGCGCGCCGTGCAGTCAGCTGACGCCGATATTCGCTTTCTGGCGCGCATCTACAAGGCCGTGCGTGGGCGTCCCGCCTATCATTTTCGCGAAGATTTCTGCGGCACCGCGCTGTTGACGGCAACCTGGATCAAACGCGGTATGGAGTATACCGGGGAAGGTTTTGACATCGACCCTACGCCCTTGGGTTGGGGCCGAACACACAACTTCGCGCCGCTTGGTAAGAATGCCGATCGCGGTCACCTGCACCAGAAAGATGTGCGTGAGCCGAGCCGTCGATCGCCCGATATAAGGTGCGCTCAAAACTTTTCCTATTGTGTGTTCAAAGCGCGGCCAGATCTCATGAATTACTTCAAGGCCGTGTACAAAGATCTCGCCTCGAAAGGTATGTTCGTACTTGATCTGCACGGTGGGCCGGAATCCATGAAAGAAACGGAGGAACAGACGAAGATCAACGGTCGATTCACATACATTTGGGATCAGCACGAGTACTGGCCGGTGACGGGCGAGACCAAGTGCTACATTCACTTTCGCTTCCGTGATGGCACTGAAATGCGACGAGCTTTTGTATACGACTGGCGCCTGTGGTCTTTAACCGAATTGAAGGACGCGCTCTACGAGGCTGGCTTTCCGCTGGTCGATTGCTACTGGGAAGGCACTGATAGCGATGGCGAAAGTGGCAATGGCGTATTCCGCAGAACCCGGCGTGGCGAAAACTGCGAGTCCTTTATTGCCTACCTGGCTGCCTTTAAATAGACGTCCTAGCTATCTATCAAATACTCGACTATCACGACATCTCTCCACTCACCATCAAGTTGGCCATGTTTCTTGTAAAACCCGACCTCACGAAAGCCGATAGAGTAAAGAAGCTTCAGGCTCTGGGTGTTTTCTGGAAACACGCGGGAGAGTAACTTCCAGTGACCACGTTTTCTCGAGGTGGTAATCAACGCCTCCATAGCAAGCCGTCCAGCGCCCCTGCCACGCTGGTCTCGATCGACATAGACCGAGAACTCGCGAACGCCTGAGTAACACTCGCGCGACCGGTAGGGAAACGTCGCCGCAAACGCAACCACCGCTCCATCGTTTTCCACTACGACGACAGCATATTCACCCGAGAACCACTGCGCCATATCATCCGCAGTGCGCAGCTGAGTCTCGAACGTCGCTACCCGATCCTCGATGCCTTGGTTATAGATCCTGGCGATGGCATCAGTGTCGTCTATGGTTGCAAGGCGCGCCTTCATCATTAATTCGGAGACCTGGTCGGCGGCTGGATTGCCTAAACCGATTGGGTAGCGCTGGGTAACCGAACTACTCTTAACCAATCGGCTTTTTATGTGAACTGATTATTATTCGCTTAGCGTTGCTAACATTGCGGAAGACAGTGATTACTATACTGCAATTATGCAACCTACATATAGACTAGCAAGCGCTCTCCAAGAAGAAGATCGACTGCTGTGAAGACTGAGCTTGGCACACACTAGCTGCTTACGGTTCAGGCGCGGGACCGCGTCCGAGTGCGCGCATTTTACAAGGACATACTCGGTTGTTTTACTGTTCATTGTCGGGATCATCAAGAAAGCGTGACATCGACCCTAGCGCTGCGATAAGGCAAGTCGCGCGCCCAAACCAACAAGAATCGTCCCGCTAATTCCTTCGAGCCATCGCCTGACGCGCGGTGTGGTCACGACGGTGCGCGCCCGATCTAGCAAACTTGCCAGCGCAATTAACCATACGAGTCCCATAGCCGCGTGGATACCTGCAAGTAGAAGTGCCTTTACAAGCACCTGGTCATCGACATTGATGAACTGGGGTAAGAACGCCAGATAGAAGATTGCGACCTTTGGATTCAACACATTTGTTAGCAGCCCTTCCATGAACGACCGCGACGATCGCCGTATACGCCGCGCGCTCGTCGCAGCCGCGTGCGCCATTCTGCCCGTGCCCCTCCGCGCCCGCATGAGTGACTGCAAACCCAACCAAACGAGATAGCATGCGCCTGCAATCTTCAGTACGCTAAATGCAAGAGCCGAATGCGTAACGATGACTGACAAACCAAGAGAAGACAGTGTCGCATGCACAAACAAACCCGAGGAGATCCCAACCGCTGTGAGTATGCCATCCGCACGGCTGCCGACGACTACGTTCCGGATCACGAGCAGGGTATCCGCGCCGGGACTAATCGTTAGCGCTGCGGCGACAAAGATGAAAGCAAGAAGTTGTGCATCGAACATGTTGGTTTAAGGCAAGAGCCTTGTGCTCGCTGTGGTATCAAATGTATAAAGCCAGCTAACCACGCTTCAACCAAATAATGACCCAACAACAAAAGGCCTACGCTTACGCTGCCGCTACCGTGCTTCTGTGGTCCACAGTGGCAACGGCATTCAAGCTTTCGCTTCAATATATGGAGCCAATCCAGTTACTCTTTTACGCGAATATCGTCTCACTTTTCACTCTGTTTCTTGCTCTCGTAGTGCAAAAGAAACTGCATCTCCTCGCACACTATCGAAGACGGGATTACTATCGTTGCGCGGTGCTCGGCTTTCTCAATCCGTTCCTGTACTACGTCGTTCTTTTCAAAGCCTACGACCTGCTGCCTGCTCAGGAGGCACAGCCGCTGAATTATACCTGGGCAATCACGCTCGCGATTCTGTCAGTTCCCCTGCTCAAGCAACGCCTGGGACTAAAGGAATTCCTTGCGATTCTCATCAGCTACTTCGGCGTTGTCGTTATTTCCACTCACGGCGACGTGTTGTCGCTGAAGTTCAGTAACACGACCGGTGTGGCCTTGGCACTCGGGAGCACAGTCATCTGGGCCCTGTATTGGATCTACAACACCAAGGATAGAAACGATCCGGTCGCGAGTTTGTTCCTCAATTTTCTGTTTGGCTTCCCATTCGTTCTAGCGGTGACGCTGTTTTTTTCTGAGCTGCGCTTGGATGCACCCCAAGGGCTACTCGGTGCTGCTTATGTCGGCGTTTTTGAAATGGGCATTACCTTTGTTCTGTGGCTTAATGCGCTAAGGCTCTCGTCGAGCACCGCAAAGGTCGGCACTTTAATTTTCTTCTCTCCATTCTTGTCGTTGGTGTTCATTCATTTCTTGGTACCGGGTGAATACGTTCGGATCTCGACTATTATCGGGCTCACCTTCATCGTCGCGGGCAGCATCCTGCAGCGTTATCGCCGTGGTGACCCTAGCTAAGACGCACGCGATGGTTTCATATAGAGCAGTATCCCAGCAACAAAGATGACAGTCCCCCCTAGGATCAAAGTTATGGCAAGGTTGACGGGCACCCGCACGACGGGGGCCGCCAATGCGCTCTGCACACAAAGATGGTACGCCATGAGCCAAACACAATTGCTAAATATCCCCGAGATCGCCATGAGGTTTCGCACGCGTTCGATGGCTTCGGCGTGGCGTTCGGGTGCACTAAACCAATAACGCTTCCAGGGAATATTAACGAGAGTGCGCGGACGGGCTTTTCCGAAATAGAACCAAAAGATGGCAAACAACCCGTTTAACCCTACGAGAAAGCTAACGACCCAAGTGATGAAAAACGAGCGCTCAAACCACGCCACGGGACGTCCGTCCCAGTCAAACCGCGCCGGAACTCGCTCCGCAAGCTCGCTCATCGTTGCGTCCAAGTAGGCGGCGCAAGCGACAAACGTTAATATCCAGATTACAACGATGCGATTCATACCCCCTAAGTATAAGCACCCATGTTCCTCCCCCGCTTATCGGGAGAGGTCAGGAGGGGTTCTTTTCCGCTCGTCCGGGGATACGGTGAGGCGGGTGGAAAGTCACGACAAAACAACGAGTTCTTCGAGCAGCTTGTAGGGGGTCTCTCCCATCCCCAAGTTTCGATATGTACTCTGCGCGATCAGATTATCTTCCTCTACATAGAGGCGAAAGCCGCAGACGTTGCCCTTTTCGGTCGCTCTCGCTCTCACGTACTCGTAGAGTCGCCGGTAAACGCCTTGACGACGATGCGCTGGCGTTACGTAGACACTCTGAATCCACCAAAACTCGCCGTTGCGCCAGTCGCTCCACTCCGGGGTGACCATTAGCGATCCGGCAATCATTCCGCTCTTCTCGGCCACCACGTAGAAACCGTATTGCGGATTCTTGAGGAGACTTCGCACCCCGGCGGCGACGACCTCAACAGACAACACCTTGCTTTCGGTCTCTCGAGCCATCGCGACATTAAATTCGACGAGCGCGCCGCTATCGTGCTCTTGCCCGAGCCTCACTGTGATGTCTTGTAGCGTCATTGCTCTATTGGGTCAGTAGATCCAACGAGTCGGCCAGCATGCCGCTTGTGTCGCGCAAACGTTCGCTCATGATTTTGGCGAATCTCCATAGAATCTTCGCTGCGAGCTTCGGGTTCTCGTCTACGAGCCGCGTGAAATCTTCTCGCGTCAATGTAACGAGCTTTACCGGCTCGACGGCGACTACGGTGGCAGAGTTGGGTAAATCGTCGATCATGGCCATCTCACCAAGACTCTTGCCCGTACCGGCCTCGGCGATCGCCTTGGTCCGCCCACCGCCGCTATCCTTGAGGATCTTGACGCGACCTTGCATGATGATGCACATAAAGCGGGCATGTTGGCCTTCGACAAAGATCGATGCGTCTTGCTTCACGGCGTAAGCACGCAGGTACTTTGCAAGGGTTTCGATCTGGCGCTCGGAGAGATCGCCAAAAAGATTGGATCCTTGCAACATAGCGCGGAGTTCAGTTTGATAACCGCGGCCAACTCCGAGCTCGAACAACTGCCCGTCCAAACTACTTGCCTCGCTGGCGGTCATTGCATGTCGCCGCGAATATGCTTCATCATGCAGGTCGCCGTCGCTGGGCAAAATATTGCAAACTCTTGGGTTGCCTTGATCTCGTTGGGCACGCTTGCGCGCTCTACAGAGACGAAGCCAAGCTTCGCGAAATATTCGCTTGCCGTATTGGTCAATAGATAAAGCACGTCAATTCCGTGTTTGCGCGCATGCAACTCTGCCGCCGCGTAAAGCCGCCGCGCATGGCCATGGTTGCGATATGGCCTCGCTACCGCCAGAGAACGAAGCAAGCCGACGCGCTGGTATATTTCCAATCCTACCGTACCCACTAAGCTTCCGTCCTTGAGGGCTACATGGAAATGCTCCAGGTGTAGCGGAAAGTCTTCGTCTGGAAGCTCACATTCGACCAATAGTCGCTTTATCTGCACCTCCAGTTCACGTGGCGCTAACCTGATATCAATGCTGTTTTCGCCAACCATATCGGACTAGCTAGAAGGTGCATTTTCGCAGCAGTGTACTAGCCTTGATATAAAAGGCAATTGGAAGGCCATTCGATCACCTGTCTATTGCCACCGTTCGGAGGCCTGGCGGAACAGCGGACTTAGTTCATGGCGCGGCTGGAAAAACAGGTGAAGTTGGGAACGCGCTGGCTCAAATGCGGCTGGCGCCTCTTTCAACGCAACCCATGGTTATTGCTAGGGATGGGCTGCATCGCCATGCTCATCCTCTTCCTGCTTACACGTATCCCACTGATCGGCACTCTTGCCGCCGCCCTCCTCTTGCCGCTGTTTATGTCGAGCGCATTCCTTACAGTCGATCAACTCGCCAGGCAAAAGGTGGCGCTGCCAAAGTCGTTGCGACTGGCCGCGCTGCGGCGCTCACCGATGATGTTAATGCTGCCGCTCAAAAGCAACGAACACACCATGACAATTGTATTCATAGCCTTTTACGCTGTAGGCGCCGCGCTGCTCATTAATATCCTTGCCCAAGTCATAAGCGGCGGGGCGTGGGCAGGCGACCTGCGTACGTTAGACCCTGACCTCATACTGAAGGCGCTCGGCAGCTGGTTTGTCGCCTTCCTACTTTATCTGGCGGTCACCTTATCGCTGATATACGCCCTTCCTCTGACGCTGCTTCAGAATCAAGCGCTGCTACCGGCTCTCGCAGAAAGTCTCGGGGCTGGCGGGCGCTACATGGTCGGGTTAGCCGTCTTAATCGGATGCCCGGTTGCACTGCTGGCTGCCGGGGCTCTCCTTTCGTATGTGCACATCCTGGCAACGTTCGTGGTTTGGCTCGTCGGAGGTGCGTTTGTGTTGCCTCTTTTTGCAGCAAGCTGCTACTGCAGCTACCGGACACTGTTTCCCGACTCACCGACGAGCGCTTGACGACCCCCGCGCTTTTGTCGACAGTGGCGCCAGGACACAGCCTGCGCCATTTGAACGTTCTGGTCGGCGCGCTGTCGAAAACAAACGATCTCGTCGCATGACGTTAGGATGAATCTAATCAAGGACATCCCGAAGCGTTGGTTTAATCTGGGCGGCTTCTTCATCTGCGTGGCGCTGTTGGGCTATGCCTACTATCTTGAGACCGTTCAAGGTCTCGAACCTTGTCCACTGTGTATTTTTCAGCGCTTCGGTGTAGCAGCCATTGGTGTCGCCTTTCTGGTCGCCGGCTTACACGACGCAAGTAAGGTAGGATCACGCGTTTATGGGACTATCATCGGCATAGTCGCCCTGGCCGGTGCCGGTATCGCCGCGCGCCACGTCTGGATCCAAAACTTGCCTGCGGGGCAAATCCCCGATTGCGGTGCTGATCTCGAATACCTGCTCGAGATGCTCCCTCTCGTCGAAGTGATTAAGAGAGTGATTACCCGTTCTGGTGAATGCGCCGATGTGACGTGGGCGTTTGTGGGCTTGAGCATGCCCTCATGGGTGCTCATCTGGTGCATCGGCCTAGGAGCGCTCGGGCTGATTAGAAACTGGATGGCGGAATCCGCCTAAAAGTCTTCACGGGCTGGCTCAGCCCATCGGGTTTTATCCTCCAAGGTTGGTTTGGCTGCATTTAGTCCGACACCTAGCGTGTGTCATGTAGCTGTGCCAGAGCCTATCTTGTAACCATCCATCGGTAGTTACGCGCCTTTCATCCTGAGCCATGTTTGCGACAGCGCTGGATCTGACCGATTCTTAATATATAGAGGGTGCTCTCGTCCGGAAGGGTGTGCAAAGGGAGGTTGGTATGAATATTGTGATGTTTCTTGTTAGCTGGTTGGCGGTGGGACTTCTCGTCGCCCTGGCCTTGGGCAAAATTGTCCGCGAAGCCAACGAGTTCAATGATCACGACCCTCAGCGAGCTGAGGAAGCTGACGCGCCGATTGACTATCCCGGTTTACAACGTCACAGAAGCAAGCGCAAGCGTGCCAAGGGTGCACGGGTTCCCTTGCTGCACGACGAAGACGCACACACTGTCACCAGCTAATCGCGGCTTGGCGGTTAGCCCCGCGCTAACTGTCCGCTAAAACCGTAAGTCCCAACGCCGGTTGGTCTTTTTGTTGGCGCCGCGGCGCCACTTTCCATACCCTTCGATCTCGACTCATCGTGTCGCTGCAAGCGGCGCCGATCCCCCCGATTCTGCGAAAGGTGCGCGCACGATGTATATTTGGGCTTGAACCCTAACTATGCCCATACACCAAACGATCAAGAACCAAGAAGGAGCAGGACATGGCGACCATTATTGGTGTCTCGGGAAGTGTGCGAAGCGGTTCCATGAATGCCGCGTTGCTAGATGCGGCGGCGGCGCTTGCGCCGAACGGATGTACCGTTGACATCGCTTCGATTGCGGACATTCCGCTTTACAACGGCGATCTCGAGGCAAACGAGGGCATTCCGAGATCGGTAACGCAACTTAAGGATACAATCGCTAACGGCAATGGGCTGTTACTCTCGACACCAGAGTACAACAACTCCGTTCCGGGTGTGTTGAAGAACGCAGTTGATTGGCTCAGCCGCCCACCAGCGGACATTCCGCGCGTCTTCGGCAAGCGACCGATTGGCATCATTGGCACCAGCCCGGGTGGGATGGGCACGCGAATGGCGCAAACGGCGTGGCTACCCGTGTTTAGGGCGCTGGGATCACAGGTATGGTTTGGCAGCGCCTTGTACGTCGGTGGCGCTTCCAAAGTCTTTGATGCCTCAGGAAAGATTATCGATGACGACGTTAGAAATCGGCTTGTAAAGTATATGAAGGGATTTGCCGAGTTTATTGCCCGCTAACCTTGCAGCAGATCAAGCCAGGTAACAACCTTCGTGGGCAGATCGTCTCGATTTGCCGAGGTCACTCGCCATAGCTCCGCATCCTGCCTGCGCTTTACATCAGCAATTAGCCCGCTCCCCTTCGCCGCAACCGTGGCGACGACCGGTTTGCCGCTACCGAAAAGTACTCGCATGCTTTTGACAAACGACACAGACAAGCACTCCATCTTTCCGATTTCGTCAATGACGTAGATATCCTTGTCGGTATCGGGCCCCAGCACGCGTGTTGCGACATCGTCGATGCTAGATACGTCCACGCCATATCTGCCCACCCGCTGCGCGTTGGGATAATCGATGTGTGCCATCACAATCTCTTCGCCATCAAACGTCGCGAGACGGAAGCCCTGGCGCGTTCCACCGCCACGTATTTCCTCCGTGTAAAATCCGCCGAGCTGTCGACCGGATAGACGCTCGGCCACACGCCGAATCACAGTCGTTTTGCCCACGCCGGGCGCACCGGTTAACAGCAGTATGTGTTTGTGCTGTTGCATTGCTCAGGTGGTCGCGGATCACCATCGCTCCTTATCCCATCGCTCAGGATTAGCCCAATAGCGTGCGCTTAACCAATCAGGAGTGTCCTTGTAATCTGCGATATCGAATCCGTACATTTGTAGACGCTTGTCGCCTCGCTCGTAGGTCGTAGCGAGCCGCATTCCATATCCGATCAAATCGGCCATTTCCCACGTGCTTGTTAGCCCTTCGTGCTTCGGACCCATGGGAAGCACCACAAACAAGCACTTGGTGTGCACGTCCCGCAGGCGTGCGATGAGTTGGCCAGCGTCGCCCTTATCCATGTGTTCAAGAACATTTGCCACGAAACCGAGATCGTACCGTCCAAGTTCCCGAGGTTCCGTCGTGATATCCTTAGCGGCTAAATAGTCGATACGGCATTCAGGGTACTCGTTACTGTAAGCTGCGAATAGTCCTTCAACTTTTGGATCAATGACCAAGATCGACCTTGGTTTCAACGAGTTTACGAGCTTTGAGATATCCGCCGCGTATGGCGCCTGCATAGCTAGGGCCCAAGCGAACAAGAAGAAGATGCGCGCGCGAGCAAGCCGCCTACACCACGCGCAGGGTCAAACGGTAATGCGATAAACTCACGATGCGGCATCGCGTAATGCTAGATAGTCTGTCGCGAGCACACTTGCTTCGTGGGGCGCACTGAATGTGGCGTACAGACGACCTTCAGGATCAACGAGCAGAACCGCCGCCGAATGGTCAACCAAGTAGTTATCACCTTCGCCATGAATGAAATAAATGATACCCAGCGCTTGGGCCAAGCGTTTTAGTTCTGCCGCATTGCCTGTCACACCCACAAACTCCTTGTGAAAATGCTGGACATAGCGTTTCAGCAACGCTGGTGTGTCGCGTTTGGGATCAACCGACACGAAAACGACCTGGGTGTCTTGCTCGTAGGGCGTACCTTTCAGCTGTTGGAAAAGGTCCTTCATCTCGCTCAAGGTGAGTGGGCAGATATCAGGACAGTTTGTATAGCCAAAGAACAGCAACGTCCACCGACCCCGCAATTGATCTCGCGTAAATACCCGGCTCCCGGCAGACTCGAGCTTGAAGTCCGGCAGCGGTGTGCCTCGGTCTCCTAACAAGGTAGCACGCTGCAGCACGACATTCGGCGTCGACTGTTGCAGCAGATAACCACCGCCCAGGCCTAAACCGAAAGCAGCAACACCGATAACAGCGAGCAACGCGAGACGCATAGCGGACGCATTATAGCCGTCGACCGTCTTTGCTGCGACCGGGCGTATCGCAGGATGGCCACTCCCCTCCTGCTTCGCATAAGATTGCGACTATGGTTGACATTGAGCGAGTTCAAGCGTGGTTGCGCGAAACGCAGCGTGTAACAGTCTTAACGGGAGCCGGCATCTCCGCGGAAAGTGGGGTCCCGGTGTTTCGCGGGCCGGGTGGACTATGGCGGCAGTACCGGCCCGAGGATCTTGCGACCTTGGACGCGTTCGCGCGAGATCCTAATCTCGTTTGGGAATGGTATGACTGGCGCCGCTCGCGCGTGGCCGAAGCTAAGCCGAACGCTGGTCATTACGCGCTCGTACGACTCGAGCGCACAATGCCGCACTTTACGTTGATCACGCAGAATGTTGACGGTTTACACGATGAAGCAGGCTCAAAGAACACACTTAAGCTCCACGGTGACCTATGGTGGGTGCGGTGCACGAGTTGCGGCGAGGAGAGCCGGAACACCGAGGTCCCGCTTAGCACGTTGCCGCCGCGCTGCGCGTGCGGCGCGTTACTGCGACCAGCCGTGGTCTGGTTCGGCGAAGCATTACCTGTTGACACGCTTCAGCAAGCCGCTGAAGCATCTGCCCAAGCGGAGCTTTTCTTCGTAATAGGTACCTCAGCGCTGGTGCAACCAGCCGCCAGCTTACCTTTCGCCGCGCAGCAACACGGTGCGCGCGTGATCGAGATCAATCCAGAGGAAACCGCGCTTACACCCTACGCCGACGTTAGCTTTCTCGCACCCGCGGGTGAGTTGTTACCTCGACTCTTACCGCCGTGAAGCCATAACGCTAGATGTCGCGGGCGAGACGCACACCGCTGAACTGCCAGCGTTGGTCGGGGTAAAAGAAGTTACGATAGGTGGGTCGGATATGGGATTGTGGCGTGGCACACGAACCGCCGCGCAAAACATACTGATTGCACATGAACTTACCGTTGTACTCACCGATGGCACCCGACGGTGGCTGATAGCCTGGATACGGCGAGTAGTCACTACGACTCCACTCCCAAACGTCCCCGTATAGCTGCTCTAGTTCGTTATTATTAGTCGGATGGCCACTGACCGTTGGATGAAACCGTCCGCTTTCGACAAAGTTTCCGGCAATCTTTTGCGTATCTAACGCAATTTCAAGCTCATCCTCAGTCGGCAGGCGTGCGCCCGCCCAACGCGCGTACGCGTCCGCCTCGAAGTAGCTGAGGTGGCACACCGGCTCGGCCTCGTCAAGGTTACACATCCCGGCCAACGTAAACATAACCCAACGATCATCTTCCTTTTCCCAATAAAGCGGCGCTGACCAACCTTCTGCCACCACCGCGTTCCAGCCGTCGGATAGCCACAACTCAGGGCGCTCATAGCCGCGGTTCTCAATGAATTGCAGGTACTCGCCGTTGGTCACCGGCCGCGATGCGAGCTCATACGGTGGCATAAAAACGCGATGTCTCGGCATCTCGTTGTCATAGGCGAACCCTTCTCCCTGGTGCCCGATCTCACGCAAGCCGCTGTCAAAGCCGGCCCAAGTGAGCGCGGGCATCTTGCCCTTTGTGCTCAAGGCACGGTTCCGATACGCAGGACGCAAGGGATTGCAGGAAAATACATGCTTGATATCGGTGACAATGAGTTCTTGGTGCTGCTGCTCGTGGTTCAAACCAAGCTCAATGAGTGGTGCTATCATTCTCAGTTCGTCGCTGTGTGCACTCTCAAACATCTCTGCCATGTGCTCGTCAACATAGGCGCGATAACGGTAGATGTCGGCAACTGTCGGGCGTGACAGCAAACCTCGCCTAGGCCGACAATGGCGCGCACCGACCTGTACATAGTATGAGTTAAAAAGAAAATCGTAGCGCGGGTGGAACTCTCGATAACCTGGTTTGCGCGGTTTCAGAATAAACGTTTCGAAGAACCAGGTCGTGTGAGCCAAGTGCCATTTTGAGGGACTAACATCGGCCATCGACTGGATAACATAGTCCTCGGTTGTCAATGGCTCGCATAGCTCCTCGGTAACCTCCCGTACATCCTGAAAGCGTCTTACTAACGGGATTGTCGCTTGCACATGATCGGCGACTGCGCTTGCAGCTTTAGTCGGCATGGTCTCTCCCTAGGAAAGTGTGTTTGATAGGTGAGGGATAAATAGAGATCGGTGTGAGAGTTACGCGCGCGTAACGTGTCGGTCTCCGAGCAGGCTTATACTATATTAGCACATCCGCTTAGCGTTCGAACATTGTCAGCTCCCAGGTGCTCATTTCCACGTCGTAGCGAAGGATGTACACACTGGTATCATCGCCTTTGACCTTGAAATAGCGGTAATCCGGCGCAAGCCATCGATCAACGATCTCGATCACAGCCACTTCACGCTCACCCACGAAGAAGCTTCGTGGTTCTTCGTCGCCGCGATGGCCAGCATGGCACTGGACGCGGATATACAGATCGGCTTTGGCCACCACTTCATCGCACCATGTCGTATGCACACCCATATTTTACACACCGAGCTGTACGCAATAAAAAACCGGCCGCAAAACGGCCGGCACAGCGAATAAGGCGCAACAGCGCGATTCCCGCGCGTTTGACTACGCAGTTTCCATCTTCTTGATCTGTTTCGCCACGCCCAGATTGATCCAGCTGGCGTTACGCCAATCGCCGCTAACGCGATACTCGGTTTTCAATGAGGTTCGGTATAACGGCCTGATCGGCAAGCGTTGTGGTGTCGCCAAGATTGTCTAGCTCGCCTTCGGCGATCTTTCGCAGGATCCGCCGCATGATCTTGCCGGAACGTGTCTTCGGCAGGCCTGGCGCGAACTGGATTGCGTCCGGCGTGGCAATCGGTCCTATCTCCTTGCGTACCTGTTGTACAAGGTCTTTGCGAAGCTCCTCCGTGGGCTCTATGCCCGTCATCAAGGTCACGTAAGCGTAGATACCTTGGCCCTTAATCTCATGCGGAAAACCGACCACGGCTGCCTCGGCCACCGCCTCGTGCAGCACGAGCGCGCTTTCAACCTCCGCGGTACCGAGTCGGTGTCCCGAAATGTTCATCACATCGTCGACACGGCCTGTGATCCAGTAGAAGCCATCCTCGTCGCGCCGCGATCCATCGCCGGTGAAATAGTAATTCGGGGCGACCTTGAAGTAGGTGTCAACAAAGCGTTCGTGGTCTCCCCAGACCGTACGCATAAGCCCCGGCCAGGGGCGTTTGATCACCAGGCTTCCTGAGCCGGCGCCGTCCAGTTCCTTGCCGTCGGCATCGAGAATCGCTGGCTCTATCCCGAAGAAGGGTCGCGTAGCGGAACCTGGTTTGAGCTTGGTGGCGCCGGGAAGCGGCGTGATCAAGATTCCGCCGGTCTCTGTTTGCCACCAGGTGTCGACGATTGGGCGCTTTGCGTCACCGACGATGTGGTAGTACCACTCCCAGGCCTCGGGATTAATCGGTTCGCCGACTGTACCGAGCAGCTTCAAGCTTGCACGGCTGGTCTTCTTCACCGGATCGTCGCCTTGGCCCATCAAGGCGCGGATTGCCGTCGGCGCTGTGTAGAAGATATTTATCTTGTACTTATCGACAATCTCCCAAAAACGCGAGGGCGTGGGATAAACAGGAAGCCCCTCGTACATGCAGGTGGTCGCACCGTTGGCGAGCGGCCCATATACGATGTAGGAGTGCCCGGTGACCCAGCCGACGTCGGCCGTACACCAATAAATGTCCCCATCCTTGTAGTCGAATATCAGCTTATGGGTCATCGCCGTGTAGAGGATGAACCCACCGGCGGTGTGCACGGCCCCTTTCGGCTTGCCGGTCGATCCGGACGTGTAAAGGATAAAAAGCGGATCCTCGGCATCCATCTCTTCCGGCGGACAGTCGGGCGAGGCACCGGCAATCAGGTCCTCATACCAGACGTCCCGGCCGTCTTTCCAGCCGATATCGCCACCGGTGCGCTTTACGACGACGCAAGTGTGTACGTTCGGGCACGACTTCAGCGCCTCGTCGGCGTTTTTCTTCAATGGCACCGGCTTGCCGCCGCGCGGACCTTCGTCCGCCGTAATCAAGGTCTGACAGTCTGAGTCCAGAATGCGGTCCTTTAACGACTCGGGCGAAAAGCCACCGAACACCACCGAATGGATCGCTCCGATGCGTGCGCATGCCAACATCGCTATCGGAATCTGCGGGATCATCGGCAGGTAGATGCACACCCGATCGCCACGCTTCACGCCGCGCGACTTGAGCGCATTGGCGAACTTCGAGACTTCCTCGTGCAACTCGCGATAGGTGATCTTTCTATCGAGGCCTGGCTCGTCGCCTTCCCAGATGATTGCGATCTGGTCGGCGCGCTTATCGAGGTGGCGGTCAACGCAATTGTAACAGGCGTTCAGCTTGCCACCCTCGAACCAGCGAATATACACCTCGCCACCAAAGTCCCAATCCTGAACCTTGTTCCATTTCTTGTACCAGCTTACGTACTTCTCGGCCTGTTCGGCCCAGAAACCATCCGGATCAGCAATGGAACGGGCATACATTTCTTTGTACTGGTCATCGTTAATGTATGCACTCGCGGCGACGTCTTTTGGAACATCGTAGACTTTTTCGTCAGACATAGAATCTCCTCCTTCGATGACTCACCCCGGTCAGGAGAGGCGATTGTAAACACACCTGAATAGAAATCGCGGCATTGACTAGAGTCAAGGCTTTGCTAGTGCTCGGGGAACCGCCCACCGCCCGAACAGGAGCCGCTGGCGCAACCGAACCGTCGGTTGACCACGAAAAACGCGGGCACGAGTAATGGAAACAACAAGATCCATAGCCACTGGCCCCCGCCCCGGAAAAGCTCGGGCTCGAGAATCCAAATGACGAATGTTTCACCCGCACGATAGAACACCGCGGCAAAGAGCAGATAGATCAGCCACCGGACGACAGGCTTGGATGTGATCGGGCTCAGGTCGACGTTCACGTCGATGTCCTCAGGGGCGAAATGATCCTCCTACCGCATGAGCGGTCCAAAGACACTGCAAATTTCAGGCCTGACCTAAGAGGAAAAAAATTCAATCTTTCTCTATAGTTGCTTGCAACTGCGAATGCCCTCCCTGTGCTTGCGTTACACATCGTAACATAGGCCGCCAAACAATCGCACCATCGCCGCCATCAGCGCGCCGGTTCCCACTTGCCTTGAAGTGGTCATCTCGACCGATGGGGTATTTACTGGAGGCATGAAATTTTCATGTATGATGAGCTGTCTATATATTCTTGAGTAGCTATGGGTACCGAACGCGTTCTAGTTATCTCCAACGCTACCGATCCGCGCAAACAAGGCTGGCCACCATGAAGATCCTCAAGGATAAGATGCGGGAGTTCGAGCGCAAGAAGCACTTCGACGAAGACATTCCGGGCGACGTCGAGGAAGTGTTGGACGTGGCGGCGCATCTAGACATCAGAGAATTTGATGTGTTTCACCTAGCGTACAACTGGTGGCACGGTACAAAGCCGACCGACGCGAAGATCGAACCCTTTTTTGTCAGGTACATGTTCGATTCCGTTGTTCCCCATTGGGTACGTCAGTTCACGCGTATGGCACTGCAGCTCAAGGCCGAGGGGCGCCTAGACCCGGATGCGTTCGGCGTCCAACGATTGCCGGCTGACGCGCGCATGGTCTCCCAGGGGATCCGCTACGGTATTATCCTGGTCACCGTGCTGAGCGCATTAGTCATTGTCGCCCACCTTTCCCGTGAGCTGTTCTCCCACTGCATGTTCCCACCGTGCTATTGAAATGAACGGCGGGGAGTCCCTTAAGCCATACTGGCTGCGCGCCGTTTGTCGTGTTCCGGTATATTTGAGCTTTGTGCACTAAAGGCGGCGGAACGGGCGGGTGTTTGACTACATTTTCGTTCTTATCACGGGGGCTATCGCCTATCACGGACTAACTTATCGCGACGAGCACGGTGAGTCGGACGTTGGGCACCTGCTATTTGGCTCTATCGCGTTGTTGTTCTGCGTACGCGTGATTTTTGTCGACATCCTCAAAGTGTGGTAAGGCGCCCCTGGCTGGAACGTTGGGAGAGTCGCCCAAGCGTTACTGCTTGTAGGGCCGTTGCGCCTTGTCTTGCTCGGGCACTCGCAGCATGCGCTGCGATTCTGGCTTGGCGAGTTCTGCGCGCAAATAGCGCGCACGATCAGCAACTGTCGGCGGCTTTTCGGGCTGCAGCCGCAAGAAACGCGTCAGCCAATGCGGCCCGTCAGCAACACCGTCATCAAGCGCCAAGGAGCGCTCGTAGTCGGTCACTGCCTTTTGGTAGTCCCCCATCCGGTCGTACAGGATCCCCCGATTGGCATATGTCCCTGCAAATTGAGGCTCCCGTTCTATCGAGCGATTGAATTCGGCCAGTGCTTCGTCGTGGCGGCCGAGCTGCATCAGGGTTCGTGCACGACCGCGGAGCGCGTGAATGTTTTCAGAGTCTTGGCGCAAGGCCTCTTCGTACTCATCCAGCGCCCGTTCGTAGTCGCCGTCCTCGAAATACTTATTGGCCGCGTGATAGGCCATCTCTCCCGGCGCGGTATCGCGAACGAACCCGTCATAGAACGCCCAGCCGAGCCAGGCGAGCGCCATGAAGATAGCGGTGGCCTTGAGAAAGTTGTAAAGCCGATCATCCACCAGTGGGTACGCCTAGCATTCTGGCATTAAACAGGAACGAGAAGATTGCAACGATAACCACGGCAATCACACGGGCGCGTTTAAGTTGGCCCTGGATCTCCTCGTCGGACAGCTTGCGCTTCGTCTTTCGCTCCAGGCGCCGCACGCTCAACACCCAGATCAGCCGGCTAACCGGCAGAAACAACAGCACCGCCAGCAGTAACACTGATCCGTAGAAATAAAAGGCAGGCGACATACACTTACCTCGCCGACCATTTTACACGCGCGGCGGTGCTGTCAAGAAGGCGAACACCGACGCCCTGGCTTCGCGGGCGGCAAAGGCTTCGTTAGCTCAAAACAAAAAAGGGGGAGGGGCACAGCCCTCCCCCTCGAGGACAAAGTTAAAACCTACGGTTGGTCTGTGTCTAAGCGGATGTCGCCGATGTCTTCCTGCAACGCGACGATTTCCCTGTCCGGAACAGTGGACATTTCCAGCTTATATGCCAGGAACCACATCATGAAACAGCCAAGCACCCACCATATGATCTGCCATACCCAAATCGACGGCATGCCGAACACCCAAGTTGCGTAGTCGTTCGGATTGCCGAAGATAGTATTGCCGATCACCGCACCCGGACCGATACCGAAGAAGAACCACACCAAGGTCATGATCCAGGCCGCCGGTACCAGCCCGCGCTTGTGGGCCGGCAGAGCGGCATGCTCGGCGAGGAAGTTGTGGTACTGCATGCGGTGCTCGGTTTCTCGCTCGTCTTGGGTCATGGCGGAGACGACGATGGCGATACCGAGGTTGAAGATGATGCCCCAACCTGCCGAGTGGATTGTCCACGGCCAGCGGCCCCACGGCAGCGAGATACCCAACGCTCCCGCGATCGTCTGACCGAACGTCTCGGTAAAAATAACAACGATGATGCCGGCCGCCAGACCCCAAGTGATCCCCTGGCGGGTGAACCACGGGAAGTAGCACACTGCCATCAGCGGTGGCCACATCTGGAAGCCAAAGGCAACCGCCAGTCCGCCGAGAAGCACGAGCGCATCACTGGACACGGTAGCGACTACCAGCGCAGCTAGCACGATGAGCAACACGCCAATGCGCCCGCCGAGCTTCTGTGCCGCATGGCTGGCATTCGGCGCCACATAGCGTTTGAATAGATCACGCAACAGCATGCCGCCAGCGGTAGACATGTAGGCCGCGCCGGTGGACTGCATCGCCGCCAATGCGCACACGGCAAGTA
>JBHICC010000025.1:0-37074 GCA_046759385.1 Acidiferrobacterales bacterium
GTGCAGACGGCCTACCGGGACCCGCCGGGGCTGACGGCAAAGACGGTGCAGACGGCCTACCGGGACCCGCCGGGGCTGACGGCAAAGACGGTGCAGACGGTCCTCAGGGGCCACAGGGCGATCCCGCGATTGTTCAGCGCGTGTTTTATGAGAGCTGTGATGTTCTCTCTCAAGCCGCCCAAGTAAAGACTATTCCTCTAAACGGCATCCCAAGCACCGCAACAGATACCCAGGGGACCCAGTTCCTGCCGGTACCGGGGGATACCGGGACTCCCGCAAACCCGCTTCCGGAGATCACGCCTACTAGCGCCACCAATTTGCTGCAGATCGATGTGCACTTTAACTTCGGCTTGGCGACGACCGGGCGGGCTACAGTGGTCGCCTTGTTCGAACAATCGCGTAGCGACGCGCTCAAGGCCGGTTGGGCACACTCTACAAACAGCTTCTATGTCGGCCAAATTGTTGTACGCCACCAAATCGATGTGAACACCACAGATCCGGCGAACTACCCGCTGCGTTTTAAGGTTTACGCTGGACCATCTACTGGTTCCGTCCCGGTGGTCATGAACGGTCGACAACCAGAGGGCCAACTGTTAGGCGGTGCGTTGTGCTCGTCGATAACGATAACGGAGTTGCGCCAGTAGTTTCGTGGCGGAGCGCTGAAGCAACGCGCACTCCCCAGTTTCTAGGCTGACTTTGCGGATGCGGCCGCCTTCCTTGGGAAGGTGGCCGCACGCACCTCATTCTGACCCCCACTAATACGACTTCTGCTAGCCGCTTATCGCTACTGGTGTTTGATTCACGACGCGACATTCAATGACATCGGCCGTCGCCGAGCAGAAGACGCAGGGGATTTCAAGAGCCCGAGATAGAAGGATGATGCGTGCGGCCGACTAAGTGCTTTAGATCTGGCCGTCAATCACGCTTTGCATCGTCGAGTTAGCGTATTCTTCGCTCGATGCGCCATCTGACGGGCTAACGAGGCGAAAACAGGCCATTGGCAGAGCGTCATCGGCCTCGAATTGCTGGCATCCAGCCACCACACGGTCTCTCAATGTATACCAGTCGCCGCCGGCGCTGAATGCCTCGTGCAACGCATAGGAAAAAAGCGCGGCGAAGTAGGCGAGCTGGTTCGTGTCCCGGCCCTCTTCTTTCGCCTCGAGTAGATCCGCGAGGGTGTTCATCATGATGCCCTCGGCGAGCTGCTGCTTGGTTAAGGTGCCCATAGAACCACCTCTCTAACGTAAACGACGCGCAATTGCTCGTTCTGTAGGTCGAACGAACGTGCTCCACACCTAGCTTCAGTATAGCAACCGGCATAGTAAGCGGGGTTGCGGCTCGCGGGGGTGCGCCTCAATGAACTGCATCAGCAAGGATCATATCCGCCGCCTTCTCCGCTATCATCACCGCCGGAGCATGCGTATTACCCGAGGTGAGGGTGGGCATGATCGAGCAGTCGACAACGCGCAGTGCCCGCAGGCCCAGCACGCGCAGTCTGTCATCGACTACTGCCTCGGGGTCCGAGCCCATTTTGCAGGTGCCACTAGGGTGAAAGATCGTCACGCCTGTGTTGCGCGCGAACTCCAGCAACTCGTCATCCGACTGCGTGTCTTTCCCAGGCAAGTACTCATTGACAACGTAGGGTCGAAGCGCGGGCGACGCGGCGATCTTACGCGCGATCCTAAGTCCGGCGACGACTGTACGGTGATCGACCGCGGCGGACAGATAATACGGCTGCATTGCCGGGGGGTCGCGCGGGTCGCGTGACTTGATTGTCACCGTGCCACGACTTGCCGGTCTGAGCTGACAGACGGAAGATGTAAAACCCGAGAACTCATGCAACGGGGCGCCTGGCATATCGGCCGACAATGCGGCAAAGTGAAACTGGACATCAGGCGTTGCGAGCGTAGAGTGCGTTCGCACGAATGCACCGGCCTGGTTGATGCCGATCGACAACGGACCGCTGCGAAATAGCGCGTACTTGATGCCCATCCTGATCTTGCGAAATATGCTCTTCATGTCGTCATTGGTCGTGATTGCCTTCGCGCAGCGGTGTATTACTCTAACCTGCAAGTGATCCTGCAAGTTTCGTCCGACACCGTGGAGATGGTGCACAACGTTAACGCCGTGTTGCTTTAGTAGCTGCGTATCACCGACACCGGAAAGCTGCAACAGCTGCGGCGATTGCAGTGCACCGGCGCATAGAATGACTTCACGTGCCGCCGACGCTTGCTCCTCGTGGCCGTCCCGGTTGAAAACAACGCCTGATGCACGTTTACCGGCAAAGCGTATTTGGGTTACAAACGCGTTGGTCTCGACACAGAGATTTGGCCGTCTGCGCGCAGGTTTTAGATAACCCACCGCGGTACTGGATCGGCGACCGCGCCAAGTTGTTAGCTGGTAGTAACCCGCACCCTCTTGCGTTTTGCCGTTGAAGTCGTCGTTTCGCGGAATCCCGGCTTGCTCGGCGGCAAGTATGAACGCCTCGGCGAGTTCATGCGGCTCGCCGACGTTCGATACACCAACCTCGCCGCGCGCACCGTGAAATTCGCTCGCACCCCACTGGTTGCGCTCTGACTTAATAAAGTAGGGCAGCACATCGTTCCACCCCCAACCGCGATTCCCGAGACGTTCCCAATGATCATAGTCTTGCGGCTGTCCGCGAACGTAAATCAGACCGTTGATCGCGCTTGAGCCCCCAAGGACCTTGCCGCGTGGCCAGTAGATCTTGCGGTTGTTCATATCGGGTTCGGGCTCAGTGTAAAAACACCAGTTGTACTTTGGGTGGAACATGGTCTTGGCATAGCCGATGGGAATATGGATCCACGGGTAGTCGTCCTTGGGGCCAGCTTCAAGCAACAACACCTTGTGCTTGCCGTCAGCTGTCAGACGATTGGCGAGCGCGCAGCCAGCGGAGCCCGCGCCAACGACGATGTAATCGAAGTGCGAAGCGGTCATGCGCTAGGCTCAGCCGCTGACCGGAAAAGGGAGCTCGTCGCCGCCATTGCTAAGAGGAATACTTATCTTGCGGGCCTCAGCGACCGCTTGTTAAAACATAGGGCCTATCGCTGGCTGACCGTGCGCCGGTGGTGCAGCCCCTTACAGCCACGCGGGCGGTAGCAAAGAAAGACGTCTTACCTGCCCCTACCCCCCCTCGTTCTATTCTTTTCGCGCGTAGCGCTACCAGTATGTTACCGCGCGCTCGTAGATGCCTTCGACGTCGGTGAGTTCCGTGTCACGCGGGGCGTTGCCGATGGCGCGGCGTTGCCGACAAGCCGACTCGGCCAGGGTGGCCGCGTCTTCCTTGGTGAGACCGACACCACCGATGCCGTTCGGCATTCCGGTGGTGCGCATGAGCGCGATAATGCGTCCGGCCACAATCTCGCCAGCGTCTGCGGGCGTCGCGCCACGCGTATCGGCACCGAGAAACTCGGCTGCCTCGAGATGGCGCTCGGGGGCAGCTTCCGCGGTGTAGCGAAACACGGCTGGCGAGTTAATGATGACGCTGATGCCATGCGGTACAAACGGGCCTTCGCCGGGGTAATCCTTGGCCCGAAACGCGCTTATCTGTTGTGAAACAGCATAGGAAAGTGCGTGCGGCAGGTGCGTGCCCGAGTTGCCGAAGGCCATTCCGGCAAGAGTGGCCGCCCAACTGAGGTTGTCACGCGCCTCGTTATCCGAAACATCCGCTACCCCGCGTTCCAGGTACTCGCCAGCAATGCGCAATGCCTCGCGAGCATGTAAATCGCTCCATGGATTGGCCCCCTGAATCATCAGCCGTGCGCCGGGTTTCTGGATTTTGCCCCAGTGGGTGTAGGCACGGGCGGTGTAACACTCAATTGCGTGGCTCAACAAGTCGAAGCCACTGGAGGCGACTACCGTCGGCGGCAGGGTATCCGTACAGGCCGGATCAATGAGCGCCTCGTCGGGCAAGATACGGCGGCTGCCGAGCACGAACTTCGTATTGAGCGACTCGAAGCGAATCACCGACAGCCCTGTCGTCTCTGAACCCGTACCCGATGTGGTCGGGCAGGCTAAGTGCGGCTTGACGGCGCCAGGCACGGGTTGGCCTTCCCCCACCGGCGGTGCAAAGTAAGTCGAAAAGCTCGCTGGATAAAGCGCATAGACCATCGCCGCTTTGGCCGTGTCTATCACTGACCCGCCGCCCATCGAAACCACACCGTCGAAATTACCTTCCTTAAAGAAGTCGGTCGCCTCGAGTACCGAACGGTCCGTGGGCTCGATGCACACATCGGAAAATACCGCATGGTCAATCATGGCCTCGGCGAACGCCGTACGCACTCGTCCAATGTGCTCAGAATCCACGAGATAGGGATCCGTGAAAAGCGCCACGCGGCTCAGCCCCAAAGAGCGCGCGCGCTCGCCAGCTTCACCTAAGACACCGCGGCCAAAGGTGATCCGCGGCATCTCCACCGTGAAGGCATTAGCACCCCCCTCAGTAGGGATGAAGTACTGGCAGCAGCCCATGTTGTGTCCTCGTGCTCGCGCTTCGCCCATCTTGACCCAGATCGGGGTGGCTTTTCCAGCACCACCCAAGGGCCCTTGCCGTGGCGCAGGCATGCCGCAACCGGAGACAGGGTGATTGTGCGAGAAGGTCGCGCGATCCGTCATTGTGAATAAGTTATTGACTATAAACAATAAACTCCATACCGAAAAGTTGGCACAGTCCCTGCAGTCGCTTGCGCTACAAACCGGCCTGGCATGACGGACATTTGACACTAACTCGGGAGATTTATGATGAAGAGATTTTTATTGTTAGCGGTTTTGCTGATTCCAAGCTTTGCCTGGGCCGGCGGTAACCCTTCTGATTGGCGCATTTCAGGCAGCATCCGACCCGGAGTCGCTAACGGTCAGGTGGTGCTCGAAATCAACGACCACCAAGTGGCGAGCGCGCTCTTGGCCAATGACCCTACATTGACCAGCCGTTATCAGAACCGTAACGTCACCGTTCGCTGTCGAGCGCTAGCCTATCCGATGGTAGCGTGCAATGTGCTCGCTGACGGCAAGATACTGAAGACTGTTTACTTCGATCGACGTTCGCTACGATAGCTAAGCAGCGCTCAGCGCGTGCGGTTGCGCAGCGCCGCTGTGCATGTACTGCGCGCGTTCATGCACCCGAGCTTAACCTTGACGTGAAACCTATCTCACCCGTAGGGTTAGCTACTCTGTAAGCACCCAACGAAAACGAGTGCGTAAGAAGAAATACAGGATTTCCTTCGCCATTGGGATCGGCTTAAGTGCTTTATTTCTATGGCTTGCCCTCAGGGGCACGAACTTCGCGGACATCGGGCACGCCCTGGCCCGAGCCCAACCGCTCTATGTACTGCCGCTGTTAGCGGCGCTCGCGTTTTTCTTCTGGTTTAAAGCAGTTCGCATCAGGTTGCTGCTGGCGCCGATGCGTCGCCTGCGCGCACAAAGCATTTTTCCGGCAATGATGGTTGGCTTTGCGGGCAACAATCTGCTGCCGGCGCGACTGGGGGATCTCGTGCGCGTCTATCTCCTTGGACGCCGACACAAACTGAGCAAGACCTCAATCCTGGCCACGATGGTGATCGAGCGCTTGTTCGATCTACTGGTTGCGCTCGGGCTGCTTGCGCTGGTCGTGGTGGCCACGCGCGTTCCTGAAGGTCTAGTCAAACCGGGCTACTTCATCGGCGGGATGGAGCTGGGCTTGTTGACTATGACGGTGGCCATCACCTTGTGGACAAGCCTGTTCGTTACTACCTTCCGGTGGGCGACGAGCTTTCTACCGACGCCCTTGCACGCGCGCGTGGTCCAGCACGTAGAGCTCGGCGCGGCGGGCCTTGATGCGTTAAAACAGCCGAATCTCTTGTTCGGAGTTGTCACGACCTCAGCCGCTCAGAGCGTGCTGAAGGCCGCGGCTATGTATATCGGGGTGCTGGCGCTGGGTATCGATGCCCCGCTGTCGGCCGCGTTCGTACTGCTCGCCCTGAGCATCGCCGCTCAGACTTTGCCCAGTAGCCCTGGGTTTTTCGGCACGATTCAGCTGTGCTACGTGCTCGCGCTTAGGCCTTATGGCGTGGACGCGGCAGATGCGTTTGCGGCATCGATCTTCTACCACCTAGTCGAGTACGTCTCCGTCACTATAACGGGCCTGTATTTCCTAAAGCGCATGGGATCCAGGCCTACCGAGTTGCGCCACGCCGCTGAACTGACCAACGAGGAAACCTGACCCCGGACGACCTTGCGAAGAACGCGCGGTCACCCTCTCTCCTTGAGCCCTAAACGGCGCTATTTCTTTAGCGCAGCAGTGATTGGCCTGATCCTTGCACCGCCTTTTTTGATGCGCCTTGCGCCTTTCCAGCGGTAGCTGCAGAAACTGCTAGCCAAGGAGGTCAACACAAACGTGCGAGCGGTACTGGCAAAGCTAGTCAACGGTATTTTCTTCCTATCAGGCACGAGCCTCATCGCCTACAGCGCCGTTTTGGTCGTGCAGTCGCAGCAACCCGGCGATATCACTGGCGAGATCAGGCTATTTATCGTGGGTGGGGTCGTGCTGCTGTGCATCGGCCTCGTACGTATCTATCTGTCGCCCGAACGCCCTATGATTCAAATCGTGCGCAAGATAATAGAAACGGCCAGCTACCGCGGGCCCGATCGGCGACGGTACCAGCGACGCAAGGGGCACGACCCGCGAGTATCGCTGCGCTGGGACAAGCAAGGGGACCCGCGCCGCAAACCCGGCCGACGCAAGGAAGATCGTTGGGACGAGATCCATTCGAAGTTTTGAATGGCCTGTGCAGCGCTAATGGCCGGCCCGTGTCATCACCGACGGTTTCCCACCGGGATCCAGGCGGTGAAAGCGCCGCTGATGCGGTAGCGCAAACTGGTCACCTGCTTCTGTCAGCGCGTCCCGGTAGGCCTTCGCCGCATGGGTTTGAAGTCGCTCGAGCGTCCGCCGGTCTGTGGTCACGTAAACCAAACCCTTATCAGCGACAAGCGCGCCAATCATTCCGGGGTTCTCGCTCGCCCATGCGCGCGCGATCGCGCCCACGCTTACGAGTCGAAGTACGTAGGTCCACCCGGGCTTGAACCGGTGCCACCGGGCCGTGCTGGTTCCCCAGACAAGCCGCGGTCCGGGCCGAACCGACGCCGCAGTGTATGCGCCAGTAGGGAGATAGCCGATGGCCACACCGTCAACGTGAACTCGTACGGTTTCGTCCGTGAGATCATTCACGAAGTACACCAGCGCTCGGTTGGACGCGGCCTTAAAGTACACGGGTGAATGGCTTCGGTAATGCTCGCCGGCAAAAACGCAAAGCGGGGTCGCCGATAGGATGACGACCACTGAAGTAAACAATACGCGTCCGATGCGCAACTTCGCGGTCCCGCTGACCATGGTTCCTTCCATAGACCACAGTAGTATCTAAACTATATGCGCTCGCTTGCACTTACGCCAATTTCGAAGTTTTGCTACCTTGAGGGTCAACCTGTGGGTATCTGGGCGCACAGCTAACGAAAACCGACGGCGCCGCCAAAATCGTGAATGATCAAACCACAACTCGTCGCACATAGAGGCTATCCCGAGCACTATCCGGAGAACACGCTCGTCGGCATCGAGGCCGCCATCCGCGCGGGGGCTCGACTGATCGAAGTCGACGTGCAGTTGAGCGCGGACGAGGTACCCGTATTGTTCCACGATCGCAGCTTGACGCGCGTCTGCGGCGTAAAGGGTACAGTGCACCATATGCGGTTCGATCAGTTGCGCGCACTTCACCCTAGCGAGTTCGAGCGGTTCGGGTATCGCTTCGCGCATGTTCAGATACCAAGCCTAGCGGAGTTTCGCGACCTGTTAGAAGCCCACCCGGGCGTCACTGCATTTGTCGAACTCAAGCAATCGAGCCTCGCTCACTTCGGCCCGGCGGTAGTACTCAACAGAGTTTTACGGGAACTGACCTCGGTCGCCCAGCAGATCGTGCTCATTTCTTTTTCTCTCGAGACCTTGCTTGCTGCTCGCCGGCAGGGGCTGACAAACCTGGGCGCTGTACTCCAGCAGTGGAGTCAACGCAAGCAAGTGATCGTGCAGGAGATCAAACCAGACTACGTGATCTGCGACGTCGACAGGTTGCCGCGCTGGGGCCGGCTACGGGTAAGCGCAACGAAACTCATGGTGTACGAAGTAACCGACCCAAAGCTTGCACTAGCGCTCGCTTCGCGGGGTATTGACTATGTCGAAACCTTCGCCATCGGCGAAATGTTCGAACGGCTCGAGTTACTTGAGGCTGCCCCTTGAGTGGCCGAGCGAGGACGTATCACTTAGCCCTTGCTTGCCTCACCCATAGCGTCGCGCCACGTTTGATATCGTTCTAGCAGTATACGGTTATCACGCGGCTCGAACGTATCACCAGTGACTGGCTCTGGCCATGCGTGCCCCGCGCCAGCGACAAGAAAAGCGAGCCCGCGCGCCGTGGCCTCGCAATGTGCCGGCCGGTAGACCGGCATGCCGCTGAGATCCGCAAGCCGTTGGCAGATACCGTTCAGCTGTGACACGCCACCGCTTATCTGAATCCTGGCCGGCGATGCGCAAACCGCCTGTATGCCGTCGAGATTGGTCTGCAGCAGAAATACGATACTTTCGACCACGGCTACGGCCTTTTGCCAAACCCTTCCGTCACCAACAAAGCGTGGCTTAAAGTTCGCAATCCAATACGGCGACCCCAGCCCTGATACGCCGTTTAGAAACAGCGGCGGCGCTTGGTCGCGCGCGAGCCACTGTGGTAGCCGCAACTCCAAGTCCGCTACGTGATGCCGGTCCTCAAACCAACGTAAGGCACTTCCAGCGCCATTGACTGTACCCTCGAGCACATAACGACGGTGGACTTTGTCGGCAAACACCAGACTGGTGAGGAAATCCGGCACGCAACCGGGGTCGCGTGCGGATAGCCGCTGTACGAATGCCCCGGTCCCGATGTTCACATACGCCGTTCCGGTGTCAGGCTCGCCCATCGCAAACAGCGCGGCGGACTGATCGCCAGTGGCGACGACCATTGGGATCTCACAGTCGTCAACACGCAGGGTACCGAAAGCGTGGCGGCTGAGTACACAATCTGGCAACGGCTCTACGGGCACTCCGAAGAGCTCGAGTAACACTGGATCCCAGTTGTTGGTCCAGCGATTCCATAACAGTGTACGCGACGCATTGGCAGGATCGGCCGCCAGCGGTTGTTCGAGGAGGAGTCTGAATAGCAGGAAGCTCGCCACCGGACCGTATGCTAGGCACCTTTGTTTATGGGCGGCCTTAACTTCTTGCAAATGATCCAGGCACCAGCGTAGCTTGCTCGCTCCATAATGGGCGCTCAGGAAGAGACCGGTGATCTGGTGGATGTGGTCAGCGTGCGATTCAAACTGGTGCAACCAATCCTTTGCGCGCCTGTCTTGCCAACTGATAACCGGTGACAACGGGGTCCCGCGGCCCCGGTCCCAACAGGCGATACTCGATCGTTGTGTCGCCAGACCGGCCCCGGCGATGTCACGGCGGCGCTGGCCTAGGCGGCTGACCACATGCCTAATGGCGGCTAGCACCGAAGACACCAACGCCTCCGCATCCTGCTCCACGCGGTCTGGCGCCGGTTGAATGGTCCCAAATTCGTGAAGCGCTTGAGCAATAGCGCGACCTTCCTGGTCGAATACAAGCGCGCGGCTGGCGTGTCCGCCCTGATCAATCGCCAGGTACAACGCCGCCCGATCAGTCGCCATCTACATGAACGGTCCAATCGTAGTCGCCGGCACCGCTGGCGAGAAACCATGGATTGACGAGTTCACGCTTGTTGTAACGCAAAGGGTGTCTGCCGAGATCGACCAGCCTGCCGCCCGCTGCCTCAAGCACACAGTGCGCGGCGGCCGTATCCCATTCTGAGGTGGGACCAAAGCGCGGACACACATCGGCCACACCTTCGGCAACCAAGCACATCTTCAACGCGCTACCCATGCTTCTCGTTCGCGGTTGCCCTTCTTGGCGTGTAACACTGCTAAGGAAACCCGCAAGCTTCTTGCCAGGATGAGAGCGGCTAGCGACTACCGTGGCGACACCGCCGTCGTAGCGACGCGCGCAGATCGGTGTTGGCTCTCCATGACCGACTTGCTTGAACCCGCCGAGGCCTACGCACGCCGAGTACAAGGTTTCCGTCACTGGTGCGAGTACCACGCCAAGGACCGGTCGGTGTCCCTCGACAAGCGCAATGTTCACTGTGAACTCACCGTTGCGCTTGACAAATTCCTTCGTCCCATCGAGTGGGTCCACCAACCAGAAACGCTGCCAGTGTGCGCGCTCAGTGTAATCCACGGCAGCGGATTCCTCAGACAAGACGGGAACCTCCGGCGTTAGCGCCCTTAGCTGGGTAACAATGTGCTGATGCGCGGCGCGGTCCGCTTCTGTCAAGGGCGAGCCGTCCTGCTTGTGCGCGACAGAGAAGTCGCGTTCGTAAACGTCGAGAATGCGCCTGCCGGCGTCGCCGGCGATACGCTTAGTCTCGTCGAGATAGGCGCAAGGATCGGAGGAGCTGTTCACGCTTGCTTACTTGCGGATCAGGCGGTCTCTTACCATGAAGAGCGCAGCGATACTTCGCGCCTCGGTACAATCGCGCTGAGCTATTAATTGCGAGAGACCGCTCAGCGACCAAGGCACAATCTCGATTGCTTCGGGCTCGTCACCGGAGCGCCTTTCCGGGTAAAGCTCGGTCGCCAGGACGATATGGGTGGTGTGGTTTGCATAACCGGGGGCGAGCGTGAGTGATTTGATATGCTCCAGCCGCTTCGCGCCGTAGCCGATTTCTTCCATGAGCTCACGGTTCGCAGTTTCGTACATAGACTCGCCCTCATCGATGCGACCCTTAGGCAAACAAAGCTCGTAACGCTCGACACCTGCAGCGTACTCGCGTATTAGCAGCACCGTGTCGTCATCGGCCATTGGTACGATTAGTACAGCGCCCCCCGCTGTGGTACGCAGACGCTCAAAGCGCGTTTCACACCCGTTCGCAAACCGCAGATCAACCTGTTCGATCTGAAAGATCCGGGTTCGTGCGATTGTTTCAACGTGGACCACTGTAGGCTTTATCGTCATCGGACCGGTCCCGGAGTGGGCTTTGGTCCAAGCTTAGCGCCATTTTCGAGGCGCTGAAAACTGTTCGTTCGGGGAGCCTTCAGCCACGTGCTAAAATGCCACATCGTGTCTGTTCTGCAAGAGCTACGATCGTGATTGTCATTGAAGAGGAAAAGGATCTCGTCAAGGTCACTGTGTATGCAGAGTTCACCCTTCTGGACTACAGAGAGTTTGAGCAAGCCGTAGCCCATGAGCTTGAAACCGTCCCCAAGGTTAAGCTCCTACTGGATCTAAAGAATATGTCGCGCTTTACCGTCGACGTAGCCTGGGAGGATATCAAGTTCACCCGTGCTCATGCACACGACTTCGAGCGCATCGCAGTCGTTACGGCAGATCAATGGACCTCTTGGGCAAGCTGGCTCGGAACCGCGTTTACCGACGCCGAGGTGCGGTTTTTCGACGACACGACCGCCGCCGCCGATTGGATCCACGACCGCCAACAGTAGTCGCCGCGCGCTCACCGAACTATCGACGATGATACGCTGGCACGATATTGCTACCGTCCTGCTCGATATGGACGGCACATTGCTCGATCTGCACTACGACAATCACTTCTGGCTCGAGCACGTGCCGCGCCGTTTTGCGGAGAAACATGGGCTGCCCTATGACGAGGCCAAGGTAGATCTGATGAAGCGCTATCGTGCGGTCGAAGGCACACTCGACTGGTACTGCGTCGATTTCTGGAGCCGCGAGTTGGAGCTGGATATCCCCGTACTCAAGCAGGAGGTCAACCACCTAATTTCGGTACACCCACACGTGGTCGAGTTTCTCGAGGCGGTACGTAAGTTGCACAAACGTATCGTGCTTGTGACCAACGCACACGGCAAGGTGTTGGACCTGAAGATGCAGCGAACGAAACTGGGCGGCCACTTCGATACCGTGCTGAGCTCACATGAACTCGGGGTACCTAAAGAGTCCGTCGATTTCTGGAAGAGGTTGCAAAGCATCGAGCCGTTTGCGCCGGACCGCACGCTGCTGATCGACGACAGTCTGTCGGTGTTACGCACTGCGCGTTACTACGGAATCGGACAACTGCTAGCGGTACAACGACCCGACTCGCGTCGCCCACAAAAGGATGTAAGCGATTTTCCATCCATCCGGTCATTTAGAGACATCATGCCTGATTGAGCGCCCGGCATCAGTCGCTATAACCGCGTGCTATACTGGCCGCTGCGCCGCGCCCTCCAGTACGCGCGGCTGATGAAGGCTTTAAGCGAGGTTGTTGCAATGCGAGCGCGCACGAGCGCAAATCTTATCGTCTTCGTGTGTCTTTCCCTCCCTTTGCTGGTGATGAATGGGTGTGTATCAAAACTCTACACACCCGATCTCGGCGGACTCTATAACGAACTTGTTCAAGAAGAGGATCCTTACCGAAATCCAGTGATTGCCATCCCAGGTATCTTGGGATCGCGACTAAAAGATGCTGACTCCGGTGAGATAGTTTGGGGCGCGTTCGGCCCCGGCAGTGCGAGCCCAAAGGACCCTGAGGGAGCCCGTCTGATCGCGCTACCAATGCGGGAAGGAGCCACTTTAGTTGAACTTCGTGACAGCGTGCGACCGAACGGCGCGCTCGACCGTGTACGCATAAACTTCGCTGGCCTACGGGTGCAGCTCAAGGCCTACTTCTACATGCTGAGCACTCTTGGTGCTGCGGGTTACCGCGACGAGGAGCTCGCTCGCTCCGGGGCCGTGCACTACGGTAAGGGGCATTACACCTGCTTTCAGTATGACTATGATTGGCGCCGCGACATCGTCGAAAGCGCGCAGCGGTTACATGCGTTCATTTTGGATAAACGAGCCTATGTTCAGGAGGAAACCGAGAGACGCTACGGCATCAAGAATCTCCGCGTAAAGTTCGACATCGTTGCCCACTCTATGGGGGGGTTGGTGGCGCGCTACTACGTGCGCTACGGCACTGCCGACCTGCCCGCTGATGGGTCCCTGCCGCCCGTTACTTGGGCCGGTGCACGTTACATCGACAACGTCGTCATCGTCGCTACACCCAACGCCGGTGCGCTCGACGCGCTTGTCAATTTGATCAACGGCAAGAAGTTCGCTCCGTTAGTGCCTACTTATGAAGCTGCGATTTTGGGCACCATGCCGGCGGCCTACCAGTTGCTGCCACGCAACCGCCACGGCGCGCTGGTGGATGCTAACAATGAGAAGCTTTTCTACGACCCTTACGATCCAGACCTGTGGGAGCGCATGCGTTGGGGGCTGGCCGATCCGGCCCAGGATCCAGTGCTGCAAGAGCTGCTCCCGGAAGTCGAAGATCGGATGAGTCGGCGACGAATCGCACTTGATCACCAGCGTAAGGCACTAGCGCGCGCCGAGCAGTTTGCGAGAGCCATGGACACCCCAGCTTCACCCCCTGCCGGAGTAGCATTGTTCCTTGTGGCTGGCGACGCCGTACCCACCGACGCCGTAGCCGAACTCGATCCCGATACGGGCGAAATCGAAGTGGTCAAACAAACACCGGGTGATGGCCGCGTGCTGCGCAGCAGTGCGCTATTGGACGAGCGCGTCGGCACTGACCGGAAAGGGCGTTTGGACTCACCGATCGACTGGGCGAACGTCCAGTTCCTGTTCAGAGACCACCTTGGTATCACCAAGGACCCTGCGTTCACGGACAACTTGCTGTATCTTCTTTTCGAGCGACCCAAGGCTGACGCCGATGAAGGCGCCTCAAGGAGTCGAGCGCAGGTAACCCTACCCGCTCTGGCGCAGCCAGCCAGCTTGCACCGTTAGAGAATCCAGCTCGTTTCGCCCCTGCTGCGACGTCGCGTTGCTGCGCAATCACGGCGGATGGGTTATCTTGTCGATAAGGCGATACAAGTCGTGCCGTGGAGCGCAGGAGTGAAACTGACTGTACAAGAGTTCAGAGCGTGGGCGAACAAGTCAATCACCCTGCTTGGCATGTCCGGCGTTGGCAAGACGCGGGTCGCTAATGTTTTGCGTAAACGCAATTGGTTCCACTACTCGGTGGACTACCGTATCGGAACGCGTTACCTAGATGAGGCTATTCTCGACAATATCAAGCAACAAGCGATGCAAGTGCCATTCCTGCGAGACCTGTTGCGATCTGACTCAATCTTTATTGCCAATAACATCACGGTCGATCATCTGAAGCCGCTATCGAGCTTTCTCGGCAAACTGGGGAACCCCGAGCGAGGGGGGTTAGGATTGAAGGAGTTTAAGCGTCGCCAAGAGTTGCATCGTCAAGCAGAGATTGCGGCACTCGAGGATGTATCGGTATTCATCCGTAAGGCGCACGACATCTATGGTTATCAGCACTTTGTCAATGACGCTGGTGGAAGCGTATGCGAGCTCGATGATAGCGGCGTAGTGCGGAGCTTAGCTGATCATACACTCATCCTTTACATCAAGGCTACTGACAAAGACGAGCAGGAGTTGATCCGCCGAACCGAACAGGATCCGAAACCGCTTTATTATCGCGAGGCCTTTCTCGATGAACAGCTCGCCATCTATTTGCGGGAAAAGGGTGTGCCCTACGTGGCTCTTGTTGATCCTGACGATTTCGTACGCTGGATATTCCCGCGGTTGTTCTACTCGCGATTACCGCGCTATCAGGCGATAGCCGATCAGTACGGTTATACCGTAGGCACAGACGAGCTGTTGAGGGCGACCGATGAGGCGAGCTTCCTCGCTGTAGTGGAAGAAGTAATAGACAGACAATCATGATTATGACGAAATGATGCACACAGGATCATAACGATGCCATTAGTCGCCAGCACTGCTCTTCCCACGTTCGAACGCCTTAGGCAAGAAGGCGAAACTGTGGTGCCGGGCGATGTTGCGCTGCATCAGGATATCCGGGAGCTGCACATCGGTCTACTCAACATGATGCCAGATGCGGCGCTGGCGGCGACCGAGCGGCAGTTCTTCCGTCTCGTGGGCGAAAGCAATCAGATCGCCCAGTTCTACATGCACCCGTTTACTCTTAAGGAGTTGGCGCGCAGTAATGAGGCCATGAAATATGTCGAGCGTTACTACGAGAGCTTTGATCGGATCAAGGCACAAGGTCTAGATGCGCTCATCATCAGCGGTGCAAACGTGACCCAGCCGGATCTTTCGCTCGAGCCATTCTGGCAACCGCTTATCGACGTGATCGATTGGGCGCATGAGAATGTGACTTCTATTTTATGTTCATGTCTAGCAACCCACGCAGTGCTGCAATTCCGGTACCAGCAGAAGCGCCAACGATTGTTCGACAAGTGCTGGGGGGTATTTTCGCATCGGGTGATGGACCGTACGCATCCGCTAGTGAGTGACGTCAATACTCGCTTCGACGTACCCCATTCGCGTTTCAACGAGATTACCCGAGCGCAGTTCGAAGCGGCCGGGCTTCATGTACTGGTTGAAAGCGAAAAAGCGGGTCCGCACTTGGCGGTAAGTGAGGACCTCTTTCGACTGGTGTTCTTTCAGGGGCATCCCGAATACGACACCATCAGCCTGCTTAAAGAATACCATAGAGAGGTGATGCGCTTCGGCAAAGGCGAGCGAGAAGACTATCCTCCGTTCCCCGAGAACTACTTCACCCCTAGGACGCAGGCAGTCTTGGACGAACATGAGGAGCACGTGCTCGCAGCGCGCATGAATGGCGACGCGATTCCCGCACTACCCGAGGAGCTCGTGGCGAAAAACCTGGACAACACTTGGCATGATACGGCGGAAGCGGTCATCAATAACTGGATCGGCAAAGTTTACCAGGTCACCAACATAGAGCGCGGGCTGCCCTTTATGCAAGACGTAAGTCCGGCTGACCCACTCGCGCTGCGCAAGTAGGTACGCGTTCAAGGACGTTTGTAGATCTCGCCGCCCTGCTGCTTAAATTCCTCAGCCTTTTCCTTGAGGCCCTCGTCCACGGCGACCTGGACGTTGGCAATGCCCTTGTGCTTGGCGTAATCGCGCACGTCTTGCGTAATTTTCATAGAGCAGAAATGTGGGCCACACATGGAACAGAAATGTGCGGCCTTGTGCCCTTCTTTAGGAAGGGTCTGGTCGTGAAATTCTCGCGCCGTATCCGGATCCAGTGAAAGATTAAACTGATCGTTCCAGCGAAACTCAAAACGCGCTTTTGAAAGTGCATTGTCTCGCACTTGCGCTGACGGGTGACCTTTGCCCAGATCTGCGGCGTGGGCCGCTATCTTATATGTGATGATGCCGTCTTTGACGTCTTGTTTATTGGGAAGTCCCAGGTGTTCCTTGGGCGTGACATAGCACAGCATGGCAGTGCCGTACCAACCGATCATGGCGGCGCCGATGGCTGAGGTAATGTGGTCGTACCCAGGCGCGATATCCGTCACCAGCGGCCCCAAAGTGTAAAACGGCGCCTCCAAGCATTCCTCAAGCTCTTTGTCCACGTTCACTTTAACGAGCTGCATCGGAATGTGTCCTGGCCCCTCGATCATGACCTGAACATCATGCTCCCATGCGATCCTAGTGAGTTCGCCCAATGTCCTGAGTTCAGCAAATTGCGCTTCATCGTTGGCATCCGCGATAGAGCCTGGGCGCAACCCATCACCGAGTGAAAATGCAACGTCGTAGCTCTTAAGGATCTCGCACATCTCGGGGAAGTGCGTGTACAGAAAGTTTTCTTTGTGGTGGGCTAGACACCATTTGGCCATGATCGATCCGCCACGGGAAACGATACCCGTGACGCGGCCGGCCGTCAGCGGAATATAGGCTAAGCGCACGCCAGCATGAATCGTAAAGTAGTCGACACCCTGTTCTGCCTGCTCCACCAAAGTGTCACGGAATATTTCCCAGGTAAGCGCCTCGGCCTTGCCGTCAACCTTTTCCAGCGCTTGATATATTGGCACCGTCCCGATCGGCACCGGGCTATTGCGTACAATCCACTCACGCGTTTCGTGAATGTGTTTACCGGTCGACAGATCCATGACCGTGTCGGCGCCCCAGCGCGTCGCCCAAGTCATCTTCTCAACTTCTTCCTCGATGCTCGACGTTACCGCGGAGTTGCCGATGTTAGCGTTGATCTTGACCAAGAAGTTACGGCCGATGATCATCGGCTCGGATTCCGGGTGATTGATATTGGCTGGAATAATTGCCCGGCCTCTCGCGACTTCATCGCGAACAAACTCTGGTGTGATCGCGGGCGGGATTTCGGCGCCATAACATTCACCCCGATGATGCGACTTGAGCATGGTGTCGCGATACTCATCGAGTCGCATGTTCTCGCGTATAGCGATGAACTCCATCTCCGGAGTAATAACGCCCCGTCGCGCATAATGCATCTGCGTGACGTTCGCTTCAGCCTTAGCGCGTCGCGGCGTGCGTGCGTGGGCGAAACGAACTTGGGCGAGGTTCGGATCAGTTAGTCGAGCGCGCCCGTACTTCGAACTAACGTCGCTCAGGCGCTCCGTGTCGGCGCGTTCCTCGATCCAGCGCTCGCGTAACCTGGATAGACCTCGGCGCACGTCGATACGCGCGTCGGGATCAGTATAGGGGCCCGAGGTGTCATAGACCCGGATCGCCGGGCTCTTCTCCGTGCCGGACTCCGTGCGTGTATTTGATTGCGCAATCTCTCGCATTGGCACGCGGATATCGGCGTGACTGCCTTTAACATAGATCTTGCGAGAGTTGGGAAACGGTTGCACGGCAGCGCTGTCGACAGTCGCCGTCTGACTCAAGAGGTGATTGGGATTCGCACTCATCTCTCCAATCCTTTACCCAACGGGTTGTGAAAGGCGCAGGAACGCGGAGCGGCGGGGGCAGACGCTTTCCTACGCCGGAATTATCCGGATCAGGTTCAAAGGGTGGTGTCTCAGTCCGCCTCTCGACCTACAAGGCGAACACCCCTAGCCGTCTGACAGTCAAACTAAAGCATTCGCCAAGTGATTGCAACCGCGTGCTTACCCGAAACGCCGATACACTCACCATATGTAAATACTCCTGCAACACCCAGCCGTGGCTGCTTGCGGATCGCATACAAAGCGCTTACCCTTACCGCTCTCTGGAATCCCTTCAAGTTCATGCGTTTGTATGGGTCAAGTCGATTTTGAAGTTGCCCGCCACACGATGGTCGAGCAGCAGGTTCGAACATGGGAAGTGCTCGACCAACGCGTTCTGGATCTCATTGCAGCATCGCCGCGTGAGCATTACGTGCCTGAACAATATCGCAACCTCGCCTACGTCGACATGAACATTCCCCTGGGGCACCATCAGGTCATGATGTCACCGAAGCTCGAAGCCCGTCTGCTTCAGGAGGCTGCGATCGGCGCGGGTGACAAGGTGCTTGAGATCGGCACCGGCAGCGGTTACATGACTTCACTCGCTGCGGCCTTAGCGGGACATGTCTATTCTGTCGAAATCATTCCAGAGTTAGCGAAACATGCGCAGGAAAAGCTTACTGCCCATGCAATCGACAATGTAACGGTCGACATCGGTGACGGCGCGCGTGGATGGGACAAGCACGCGCCGTACGATGTCACCTTGATCACCGGCTCGTTGCCGCTGCCACCTGAGAGTTTCAAGAACGCCCTCGCACCGGGCGGTCGCTTGGTAGCTATCGTCGGCAATGCACCGGCGATGGATGCCTTGCTGCTGCGTCGGCTGAATGACGAAAGCTGGACCATCGTGTCGTTGTTCGAAACCGTCCTGCCGCCGCTGATCAATGCAGAACAACCTGACAAGTTCGTTTTTTGACAAAGCCCAATACCTACTACGAACGGCCCCGGGAAAGGCGTTACGGACGCGGTTTACACAGCAATCAGTACGAACCGTTTGAATCAGACATAGGCTCGAGATCCCATCCGTATATGCTGATGCCTGTCGCTCGGTCAACAACTGTTAAACTGGCCGCTCTCCTCTGTTGCCTTCTCTCTTTGGCAGCGGTGGCGCGCGCCGAAAACGTACTCGATGTGTACCGTCTCGCACTCGATAACGACCCGCGTTTTCAGGCGGCACAATCGACTTACCGTGCCGACTTGCAAAAATTGCCGCAGGCGCGTGCTGCATTGCGGCCACGGATTGGCGCCCAAGCCGACGCCAGTCGGAAAGACATAGAGGTCACTACCGGGTCCGGAATCCTCTCGACGCCCGCGGGCGGAACCGACTTCAATAGCACAGCGTTCGAACTCAGCCTAACCCAACCGATCTACAACAGTTCGTTGTTTGCCGGCTTGCGGCAAGCGCGCGCGGAAGCGCGGCGCGCAGAAGCTCAGTTCGTCGCCGCAAAGCAGGATCTGATTGTTCGTGTCGTCGAAGCCTATATCGCCGTGCTAGCGACTCTGGACAACGTCGAGGTCGCGGGCGCGCAAAAAGCGGCCAACGGTCGCCAGCGCGAGATCGTCGAGGGACGCCTCGAGGTGGGTCTGTCCACAATCACCGATGCAAATCAAGCGCGAGCGCGCTTTGAGCTTGATGTTGCCAACGAGATCGAAGCGGTCAATCTACTGCGTGATGCACGCGAAGGCCTGGTTGAAATTACCGGTACGGATATCAAGGATGTCGCGACGCTGAATCGTGAAGCACCCTTGATCGAACCGGACCCTCCCGATATTGAGAAATGGGTTGAGATCGCGCTGAAGCAGAATCCAAATATCATAGCGGCACTAGAGACGGCGCAGATCGCGCTTGAAGAAATTAAACGTCAGCGCGCGGGTCATTATCCAACTGTGGATCTGTTTGGCTCACATACGAGCACCGACGATCGGGGCAGCATAACCGGACCCGAGGTGAAGACCGATCGCACCGAGATCGGCGTGCAACTCACGGTGCCGCTCTATCAAGGAGGATTGATCAGTTCGCTGACGCGCGAGGCCGGTCACCGCTACAGTGCTGCTCAGCAAGACCTGGAGAGTCAGCGGCGTAGCGTTAAACGCACCACCCGCGCGGCGTTTCTCGGCGTAGTTGGAGGCGCCAGCCGCGTCCAGGCCACACGTCAGTCGGTCGTTGCATCTGAGATCACCGTGCAAGGGAGACGCGAAGGTTTTGAAGCCGGCATCAACACCAATGTCGAAGTGTTGGATGCACAACGCGATCTTTTCATCGCTCGGACCGACGCCTTGCGCGCGCGCTACGACTACATCCTGGAATTGCTGCGTTTAAAGCAGTCCGCCGGCCTTCTCTCTGAAGAAGACCTGATTGCGTTCAACCGCTGGTTACAATGACCACATCTAGGTACGCGACTCCCGTAGAAGCAGAGGAAGCCTTTTACGCTGCCTTCGAAGCCGCCGATCTGGCCGCGATGATGGCGATTTGGGCCCAACATGAGTCGATCACGTGCATCCATCCGCTTGGTCCTATGCTCGTTGGACGTGGCGCTATTGAACAGAGCTGGCAAGCAATCTTTGGTCAATCTGTTAGCATGAAATTCAAGGTGGAACGTCGGTGTGAAGCACAGGATGGAAGTCTCGCTGTACACGTCGTCTATGAACACATACAGGTCACCGGCGAACAACAGAGTCACACGGTGATAGCAACCAATGCTTACCGGCTGACCGCTGGGGGCTGGTGCATGATCCTACACCATGCCTCGCCGGACCCAAGGTCCGTTAAGGAGCCGACACTGCACTAGATACCATCAGGATAGTGACTGTTCGCATTGGCTAGAGCATGAGAGGTCGCGCTTCGTTGTTACCGCTTAGTTACACCTTGACACTTTATTGCATTGCCCCGCTACTGTTCGCTCATACCGCTGCGCAATCCGTGCGTGCAGGCGAGTATCGTTACCTAAGGGAACGCTTCGGGTTTTACCGCTCCAGCTCCAACCGCAGCCCGATCTGGGTTCATGCCGCGTCGGTCGGGGAAGTGCTAGCCGCCGGACCGTTGATACAGAGCCTGACGAAACGCTTCCCCGGTAAACCGATCGTGGTTACAACCGCAACAGCGACTGGCGGCAAAGTAGCACGTACGCGATATGCGGAGGCCGTGGAACATCACTACCTTCCTATCGATTTGCCCGGACCTGTCGCCCGATTCTTGGCTGCCGTGAAGCCTGCCTGCGCTTTGATCATGGAGACTGAGCTGTGGCTAAACCTTTATAGCACCTGTGCGCGCAGAAAGATCCCCGTAATAATAGTAAATGGGAGGCTATCGTCGCGGACACTCAATGCAGGCATCTACTTCAAAAGGCTCTATCGGCGGGTGCTGGATAACGTCGACGTAGTACTTGCGCGCTCTGCCGGGGACAAAGAAGGCTTTATTGCGCTCGGAGCCGATCCGCAGCGCGTTAAAGCCATCGGCAACATAAAGTTTGCCGCCAGCAATGCACAAACTGACACCGAAGTAGTGCCGATCAAGCGCCGTTACGTGCTTGCTGCATCTACGCATGATAATGAGGAGCTCCTTCTCCTCAAGATGTGGCAAAAACGCAAAAGAGATTCTCATCTGCTGGTGATCGCACCGCGCCACCCAGTACGGGTGCGAGGAATCCTCAAGCAGATCCAACCAATGGTCAAACAAGTCGCCTTGCGCAGCCGCGACGATAGCGTCACAGAGCAAACTGATCTCTACATGATCGACACCTTGGGCGAACTTTCCGTTTTCATGTCCGATGCAGACCTTGTATTTATAGGCGGATCATTGGTTCCTATTGGCGGCCAGAACGTGTTAGAACCGGCGCGTTTGGGAAAAGCTATCTTGTTCGGCCCTCATATGGAAAACTTTGCCGACGAGGCCAGTATCCTTTTGGCGAATCAGGCGGCCGTACAAGTAGCCGATGAGGAATCATTAGAGCCTGTAATGTCCCGGCTACTCGAGTCGCCTGATGAGCGATCGGCCATGGGCGAGCGCGCGAAGGCCATCTTGGATCGGTATGCGGACGTTGCTGAACGTTATACTGACGAGATTACGCGTTGGTGCGGATCAGCGGTCGGCCATTAGTATTTGGATAACACAGACGACCTAGCTATAAATAGAATGTGGCTTGGTCCGATGACAGGAACCTTCGATGCGAAAGGTCATTCTAGTTACTGGCGGTGGTGGTTTTCTAGGCTCGTTCCTGTGCGAGCGGCTGCTGGAAAGAGGTCATGAAGTCCTTTGCCTAGACAATTTTTTTACGGGCGACAAGCGCAATATCGCACATCTGCACGGCAGCCCGACCTTTGAGTTGATCCGGCACGACGTCACGTTCCCGATCTACCTAGAGGTCGATGAGATCTATAATCTTGCCTGCCCGGCAGCTCCAGTGCACTACCAGTTCGATCCGGTGCAAACAACCAAGACCAGCGTGCACGGAGCGATTAATATGCTAGGGCTCGCGAAACGAGTGAAAGCGCGCATTCTGCAGGCCTCGACCTCGGAGGTTTATGGAGACCCGGAGGTACACCCGCAGAGTGAGGGCTACCTGGGAAACGTGAACCCGATCGGTCCGCGTTCGTGCTACGACGAAGGCAAGCGCTGCGCCGAGACTCTGTTCTTTGACTATTACCGTCAGCACCAGCTGCCAATCAAGGTCGTGCGCATCTTTAATACCTATGGCCCGCGGATGCACCCACAGGATGGCCGCGTTGTCAGTAATTTCATCATTCAAGCACTAAAGAACGAAGCGATCACCGTGTACGGCCACGGTGAACAAACACGCTCCTTTTGTTACGTTGACGACATGGTCGAGGGGCTGATTCGGATGATGGAGAGTCCTGCTGAGGTCATCGGCCCAATCAACCTAGGCAACCCTGCGGAAACGCCGATCCTCAAGCTTGCGCAAGCGGTGATCGAGCTGACCAACTCCAAGTCTAAGATCATTCACCAACCCCTGCCGCAGGATGACCCTGGTCGTCGATGCCCAGACATTGAACGAGCGAAGGCGCATCTCGACTGGCAACCCAAAATGCCCTTGGAAAAAGGACTTAAGAAGACGATCGCCTACTTCGAGGAACTGCTTTCCACCCAGAGCAGGCCGCGCGACCTGACGAACCGACACGCTTGATCATCGGCTAACTCATGACGTCGGCGTAGCCAGCAAGCAGATTCTTCCAGTCGCAATCATCAAAATAAAACGCGCTGTGCGTTTTAGCCAGCTTATCGAGTGAGCGTCGCAACCGCGCCAGGTTAGCTTGCGGCCAACCGCCGTCTAGACGACGAAATCGTGCCCTATCAAAGTCAATAAGGTAAACGCGGTTGTCATGCCCCAGCAGGATGTTGGCCGCGTTTAAGTCCGCGTGGTAGACGCCTATGGCATGGAAGCGTTTAATGCACGCTCCCGCTGCTCGCCAGTGCGGCTCGTCCAGCCTTGTCTGCGTCAACAGATCAGCAAGCGAAACGGTATCATTTAACCTTCGCGTTATGATATCGGCGGTATAGAAAGCTCCCTCGCGAACCACTCTCGCCGCCACGGGTTCTGGAACCGGGAGCTCGGCGCCGCGAAGCGTTGCAAGCAAGTGCCATTCACGCCACGGCCGCGAGCGACTAAGCCCCAGCCACGGGTAGCGATCACCCCACAGGTCCGCCAACAAACCGCCACGGCGGTAGTGTCGCAGCACGAGTTTCCGGGAATTATCGCTTACAAACCAGGTACCGCCACGGCCACGCCCAACCCCGACTAAGGCGCACTGCTGCGGCCAGTAAAGCGGGTCGAACCAGTCCTTCGTTGCTTTGCCGGCCACATCAGCGTCGTATAGGATGTGGGCCTTGCCTACAGTTTCACAACGAGGCGTCATAAGCTCATGCAGTCTCTGCCTCTTGAGTCACCGCCGAAACGCCTGTGCATGCTGCGCCTGTCCGCCGTTGGCGATATCAGTCACATGCTACCCGTGGTTCGCACGATCCAACAGAGTTGGCCTGACACTGCGCTGACATGGATTATCGGCGAAACAGAGTATGCTCTAGTGGCAGATATTCCCGGGATTGAATTTATCACTTTTGACAAAACGAAACGATGGCACTCCTACGCGAACATTCGGAAACGCATGCGCAATCGCCGATTCGGCGTGCTCTTGCATATGCAAATGTCAATGCGAGCAAGCCTTGCCAGTCTGCTTATCACTGCTGATATCAAGCTTGGCTTCGGCCGCCCCGCAGCAAAAGATTTCCAATGGTTGTTCACCAACCACAGGATCGCTGCTGGCGAACATAAGCATGTTATCGATAGCTTATTCGGCTTCACTCAAGCGCTGGGCATAACCGAGCGTGTCTTGCGTTGGGATATTCCGATACCCGGCGATGCGCAAGCGTTCGCCGACCGACAATTGGGAGGTAACAGGCAAAAACTCGTGATCAGCCCATGCTCCAGTATGTCGTATCGTAATTGGAGTGTGACAGGCTATGCCACGCTGGCAAATTACGCCGCCGAGACCTACGACATGAATATCGTGCTTACTGGCGGGCCATTCGCGACTGAGGCCAGATACGGCGACGCTATCGCCGCTGCCGTCAGACACCCAGTGACGAACCTAATAGGTAAAACGGACCTCAAGCAATTGCTCGCTGTGCTCACGCGGGCACGGGTCGTAGTTGCACCCGACTCTGGCACCGCACATCTGGCGACTGCAGTCGGGGTACCCGTAATCGGACTCTACGCCACGACCAATCCGGACCGCGCGTGTCCGTATCTTAGCGCTGAGTTTGTAGTTAATAAGTACCCGGAAGCGGTAATGGCGAAGTACGGTGTACCTCCGGAGAAGTTACCTTGGGGTACCCGTGTCCGCGATCGCGGAACAATGGAACGGATATCGCCCAATGACGTAATCCGCATGCTCGACACGGTACTCGCCAAGCAGCAATGAATGAACAGCATCTGTTCTATGGAGTGAAGGTCCTCGACCCGCTAGGTATCATACCTCGTTAGAGCATGTGATTTTTCCTTGGGAACAAACACAAAGTCGACAAGCGCCCTGCGATGCAGTGAATCGTGCAGCAAATTATATTTTGCTATCGGCGCAAATCCTTGTTTATAGAAACAAAAACCATCGTACTCTAAACCATTCAAATACGAAAACGCCTCGCATTCTGGGTCGCGGGCGAAGCCGCATTCAAATAGCAGTTCCGGACGATCTTCCTGCAATATTTGCTCTCCTCCCTTGAAGACGTGGTATTCATGGCCTTCTACGTCGCATTTGATGAAACTTATCGGCCGTGCCTCGTGATTTTGGAAATACTCGTCTAGTGTAACTGCCTTAACCTTCAAGATATCCAGCTCTCCCTTCGGGTGCCACGCCATGCTCGCCCCACCCCAATGATGTCTAGGGCGAAGTAATTCCGTTTCTCCAGTGACCGATGACAGGGCAACGTTAGCGATTTCTAATTGGGTAAGCCGAAAATCATGTTTTGCCTCTCTTAAGTACGAACCTAATTCAGGCTGAGGTTCAAAGGCGATGACGAATCCTCGAGGACCGACTTTCTTGTGCATCCAATAAGAATAAACGCCGCGATTCGCACCAATGTCTATAGCCGTTTTACCTGCCAAGTCACGGTCGAGCAGAAAGCCGACGCCAAATTTTTCAGCAATAAAGCGAAGTCGCCATGCACGATGAAGGAAATGTAATCGCTCAAAAAGCGTCATGCCTAAGTTGGTGACATTACCTGTGCTCTAACGCGGTGGCATACAGATCAAGGCCGCTTATGTCGCCCGTGTGGTCATATGCTAATCGTGTCCTAATCGGCGAGACTCATCCACTTTTGCGACAGCTCCTGTATCAATTTCTGTGCGCTTTCACTCGGCGAGCACACATATTCAGAACTGTAGGGGTCGCCAAAATCCTCAATGGCTCGCAACTGCTCCCAACCATCCTGGCGACCCACACCCAAGACGGCATAGTCCATATCCGCTAGCAGGTGATATATTTCTGTTAGCCTTCGTTTCTTTTCATCATAGAGGGGAGCGTGGCTATCAGGTAGAGGCCAAATCTCACAATAGAGAAACGGCCGATGCTTTTCTACCGTCGCCTGCAGACCGTTTAAAACTTCCAACTCTGCGCCTTCAACATCGATCTTTATCGCGGCCAGCTCTTTAAGGCATAAGGACTCAACGATCTCATCACCTCGAAAAGTTAACATTTGCACCGAGAAGTCCTCATCACTTTTAATGAACTCGTGCATAGAGGCCCCAGAATCCCCCCTCTTGCCAGCGAAAAGCGTCCTTACTGTCTTATCGTCGGACAGAGCAAAAGGAAATACGTACGAGTTGTGGAAACGATTCAGCCTGATCAGCTCATGAAGATAGAAAAAACCCGCCGGGCTCGGCTCAAACCCGTAGTATGGTCGGTCCTTCTCGATAGTTCGCAGGTTGACCAAGTAAATGCCGATATTCGCGCCGACGTCTATAACCACACCAGGCTTCATCTTTAGAAATGCGTCTAGAGACTTTCGCATCCAGAACTCTCTCGGAATGATATAGTCTCGGCCCATTCCATATATCATCGGAAAGCGTAAGGCTAGTCCCATATAATCTACCGACGCACGCTTCAAACATAGCTTTGACAACCCAACTGTCACTTCTCGTTTTATCTTCTGCTTCACCGAAGTCATTAGCTTTCTCTCGACCGCTGTATGGCGGCAGCTCGCTTGTGCAGAGACGCTCCTGGTCACACGGCTATTTCTTAAGTACGGCGGTAAAATTACCGTCAGCCTCCTCAAACGGTGAGAAGTGTTGGACATCAATAAAGCCCACCCGATGAGCCAGGGTTGCCAGATTTGCCGAGTTGAAAAGGTGTAAATGTTCAAGTGGCTTCAGAGCACCCCAATCGCAGCCCGATGCTGCCGCTCGCTCGCAAGCAGTGTCGGGCGTCTGAATCACGAATGTTCCCCCTGGCCTAAGTATCTCGTAGACCCCCTTTAGGTCTTCGATCACATCTTCGAGATGTTCTATCACGTCGATTGCGGTGATGAGACTGAACGTGTCAGGCTCGAAGTTCCCGCGACAATCCGCGAACCGGCCGACAAACACCTGGTCTCTAAACCGGTGATATGTATTTTTGAACGGCATTGTCAGCTCCGGCACGATTTCGACGCCGTAAACGTTCCAACCCCTTTCTATGCCTGCAGCGAGCAAGAATCCCTTATTGCAACCTATGTCGAGAAACCACCTTTGCCCATTCTCATCGTTTCCATGGGAGGACGCGAACTCGAATATCTGGCGACCACGCCCCATGGACTCTTCGAAATGGCGTGTGTGTGAGAACCGTCGTATCGGAGCTAGCACTCGGCGCCGAAACGACTTAAAGCTGCCACCGCTATAAGACCTGTACAGATTCTCCGTGCGCTCAACCTTATCGACATAAATCAAGCCACAGCTCTTGCACCGCAGATAATCGTAATGATCGATCACGCAGTACTTTGCTGCATACGCATTGTCATTGCAGACGATACAGTTCCGCGCCATCGCTCGATCTCACAAATTGCTGAATCATGAATTTTTCTGCCAGTCCAGCTCTGCCTCGACCATCATGCGGACAATATCTGGCATCTTGAACTTTGCACGCCAACCGAGTTTCTCAGACGCTTTCGCCGGATTCGCGCGCCCGACGGACAGATCCGTCGGGCGCGCAAGGTCAGGGTCGATAACTACATGCCTACGCCATTCTAGGTTTACGGTCGAGAAAGCGATATTGACAAACTCCTCCAAGGAATGTGTCTCGCCGGTCGCAATTACGTAGTCGTCTGGTTGGTCCTGCTGCACCATTAGCCACATTGCCTCGACGTACTCAGGAGCCCAACCCCAATCACGCTGCACGTCTGTATTGCCCAGATAAAGTTCTTTCTGCGTTCCGGTCGCGATTCGACAAGCAGACGCGACGATTTTGCGCGTCACGAAACGTTCTGGTCGTAATGGTGATTCATGGTTGAAGAGAATCCCGGAGCAGGCAAACAGATCATATGCCTCCCTGTAGTTAGCCAGCTCCCAGTGAGCGGCTGCCTTAGCAACCGCATAAGGGCTTCGCGGGCGAAACGGCGTCGTCTCATCAGCTGCCTCGACCGAGATATCGCCGAAACACTCGCTGGAGCCAGCGTTGTAGAACTTGATCGGTAACCGCAAGAAGCGTATAGCCTCGAGTAGGTTCAAGGTACCGATGATATTGCTTTCCATCGTCTCGACAGGTTGCCCAAAAGACAAACCCACCGAGCTTTGCCCTGCCAAGTTATACACTTCATCCGGTTCACAGTTTGTCAAAGCTTGCAGCACACTACGGAAATCGTTGACGGCCATCGACACGAGCTCGACCTGATTGAAGATTCCTAGTCGCCTCAGGTTGTTGAACGAGGACGCCTGTGCGTCGCGTGAAGCGCCATAAACCTTGTAACCTTTGCTCAGCAAGAGGCGCGCTAGGTACGCGCCATCCTGACCAGATATTCCGGAAATCAAGGCCTTCATGAGCGTTCGTGCCTAATTTGGTTCAGTCGAGAGGGCAACTTCTTCGTGCACGGATCTGCCATCACGCTGCTCAAGCCGGGAGATACTGCTTGCAAGCTTTGAACACGGTTCCCGGCTCGATAGCCGACAGGCCTAAATGTGGGGCTGCGGTGTCCTCGGAACGAAGCGCTACCCATTGCTGCGGCGGTATGTAGGGACCACTGTCTCCCGGATGCAAGACTGAGAAAAGCGCCACCATCGGCGTGCCCACCGCACCGGCGATATGCATCGGACCGGTGTTAGGTGTGATCAGCAGGTTCATGCGCTCTAAAACTGCCTTATAGCGTTCGAAGTCGGGCGGCGGAGTGAGCAGTTTAATCGTGTTGCCACTTGCGTGCACGATACGTTCACCGACCGGTCGCTCTTCCGGCAACAGATCCATCACGGTCGTCAATCGGATCCCTTTACCCTCCGCGTACTCGGTCAACAGGCGGGCTAACATAGCAAACGACTCTAATGGCCAACCTCTTTGCTGTCGGCTCTGTCGAGCTCTAAAGAATGCCTTTGTAAGGCCGCTGAACGTGGGATGAATTCCCACCAGAAAGGCATCATCCTCGACGTTCGCGGAACGCAAGATCTCGAGCGCTTTCCTTCTCCCTTCATCGGTCACAGGCAAACGAATCCACTGTGATTGAATCTCCTGCTCTTGGCTGCACACGAGGCGCAAGCATCGCTCTGCGTAGTTGATCAGCTCGTCACTCTGTTCTATCTGGTGTATCTGCGCCGTCGCACCGCCAAACAGGCGTCCAAAACTCTGCTTGGTCTCGAAACAGTAAATATGGGCATATCCCGCTCGCGCGATCTCCTGCCGAACCCGTGGTCGTCGGAAACGCTCACCGAAGGCCTCGCGGTCGTGAATGATGAGCTTCGTCAGCCGATCATTGAAGCCCCTTAATACGCGCTTGCCGTCTGGGCTGGTCAAGGCATGAATCTCCGCTTCAGGATAACGCTTGAGCAGGGCATTTAACGCGGCGGTGATCATGACGATATCGCCTACTCTACCCACACGCACAACAAGAACCTTCACTACCCCCCCTTTGATTAGATTTTCTGATCGACCTTGGCGTGCTTTGAAGGTGTCGGATTTGTCAGCATAATGTAGCAAGCAAACTTTGGCTCACCCACAATGAAACTGCGCCGATTAGGTCAGCTGTTCAGCTTTAGGCGATACAACCTACTCAAGAAGTACTTCCAAAACCCGCTGCGGGCGCTGATGGCATCGTCCGGCATCTTCAAACGGCCCCAAAAATTGATCACGCGAAACAATCAAGTAATAGCTGTTAACCGCGGCGACTTGCCGCTATGGGAAGAATATTTTACCTCAAGAACCTGCACGGTATTCCCCGAAGGCAGTCTGTTTAGGGTCGTGCCCAACGATTCCAGATTCGCTCCGTACCATATCAAAGGCAACTGCCAATGCTTCACCTTCGAACCTCAGCGATGGAACAAGAACGCTAGCCGGGCACCGTTGGTTCGGGAACTCGAACTCGCGGAAAAGAGCGTCTATTCACAGCATGGTGAAGATGGCGTTATCGAAGCGTTGCTCAGGCATATCCCGGCAACGTATGACTACATCGTAGAGTTTGGAGCTTACGATGGTATTACCATGAGCAATAGCCGCTATCTTATCGAGGACAAAGGTTGGTCAGCGTTTCTCATCGAGCTGGACTCCCGCTTCTACAAGCGCCTCGCGTCTCTTTACGCGGAAAACGAGAAGGTAACGACATTGCGAGCCGCTGTTACACCGACAAACATCAACAGACTCTTCAAGCAGGCGGAGGTACCTAAGGATTTTGACATCTTATCTATCGATATTGACGGCCCCGATTACTATGTGTGGCAAGGGCTGACAGAGTATCGTCCGAAGATCGTAATTATCGAATACAACTCTTCTATCGCTCCTGAGCGAGAGTACGTGGTTCCGGCGCAGGAGGCGTTCGCCCGAGGAGGCACCGATCGGGAAGGCGCCAGCTTCCTATCGCTGTACCAGCTAGGCAAGTCCAAAGGTTATCGACTAGTGTACAGCGAGTTATCAGGCGCGAATCTTTTCTTTGTCCACCATTCCTGTGCCGTGAGCGCAGAGTTTACAGAGGTGGAGCCGTCGCTTCTTTACCAACCGCCCCACTATGGACTCTTGTCGGGTGGCACGGCGCCGAATGGGCGTGGCTATCCCCCGTCGAAATCATTCACTTGAGGTTTCTCGCGCACGATCCTTTAGAGACTTGTTTCGCGCATTGAAAAGAAACAGATGGCTCTCCATTTTCTTGTGCACCTCGAGATCAAACCATTCCGACAGATAGGCGAGCAGCTCGAAGTCTCGGTTGCCATGAAGCTCACCCATGATCCAGGAGACATTTGAGAGCACAGACCGGTCCATGGATGTGAGGATATCGTACTCGGCACCTTCGGTATCGATCTTGATGAGATCTACACGGTCGATCCCGAGCTCGGCAAACGCGTCAGGCACCGCCCGGATGTCGGCCATTGTCGGCCGTGAAGGATCTCCGACTGCGTTGAGCCCGTCGCCCGCAAGCGTGAACAAAGAATAATTGCCGACGTTTCGCGGGTCCTGACTGGGATAGATGTCAAAAGTTCCCGTTTTCGAGCTCAGACCGTATGCCAGCGCCTGGACATTAGCCAAGCTAGCAGTGTTGCGCTGTAAGAGCGCGAAGTTGTCCGAAAACGGCTCGAAGCTGTAGATCTTGGCCTTGGGAAAACGATGGGCCAGATATGCGGCAGCTACGCCGATGTGTCCGCCGATATCGAGAATCACGTTGGCCTCAATGTCGGCCGGTACGCGATATTCGGCTTTGCTATCCGGTAATACAAGTACTGTGTAGATGGCGCCTTTGTCCGTCGTACCCGGGCGATAGTGGATCGGAATGTCTTCCCACGTGTAAACATGCGCATCTTCGGGTCTAACGCTGTGCGCTCGGGTCCAAGCGAAATCCCACGAACCCGATCGCCACCAGATCTTCAGATCATTGCGCAAATTCACGATCGACCAATCAAGCCGGTCAATTTAAGCGCCGCTGCTGGAGGCTTTTCTCGCAACGGCCTCTATGGAGAACTCGCCCTCGCTGGGTAGTTCCGTACCAGGATTGACATAGCCCTTGTCACAGGTCTTGCAGTATATGAGCTCGAGATCGGCCAGCGTTCGATTCAGCAACGGCACGAGCCCGATCGTGTCAGGCGGGTCATCGCGATCCGGCAAGAAAAAATGTTTATGATCATCGTTGAAGCGGGAGGGCAACCGAACCTTCTTCTCATACAAGTCACGGTGAGGCAACAACAGGATCAGGAATCCGCCTGGCTTCAGCACGCGCCACCAGTTACGCAGCGCAAGCCCACAATCAGTGAGATGCTCAAGCAAGTGACTTGAATATACAAAGTCGAAGCTCTCGTCCTCGAGCCCTTGCAAATACTGGGCATCCCCGTGCTCGAAGTCCCAACCGGTGACCTCCGCGACTACCGGGTCGCCGCCGTAACCGATGTCCAGACCTTGGCCCTGACAGTAGCACTCAAAAAAATGTTCGCGTTCGCGGCGTTCGCGCGCCTTGTGGGTCTCACCGTGCGAGCGCCGTCTACCGAGTATGGGCAGGTGGCCAAACAGATTGTAGCGGATCTTCCTAATCCGGTCCTTGACCTTCTTCTCCGAGTGACGAGATTCCGGTATTGAGGCGAAAAGATGATATCTGACGTTTCTATAAAGCTGCTTCAACATTGTCGCACTCGCGCAGATTCGCCTTTCCTGTCATTGGCGCTGGACCGCCCTACCGCGCACAATACGGACCAGCTCGTCGAATTGTGTCTCGGCGTAGTCCACAGGAATATCGGTCGTGCCGAGCGGGTTCCCGCAGAGATCAAAGTGCGACGGATCTTCGACGAAACAATCGGTGTGAGCACAGTCCTCGGGTGCAACAACTTCCGGTCGCGTATGGGTAAAAAGGCCTAACGTCGGCCTTTTCAAGCCGAACGCAAGGTGCATCAGCGACGTATCACCAGTCACAATGTAGCCACAGCGCGTCATCAAACCTGCCACCCTGTCAAACGACAGCATCGGCGACCGTACCACACGCCCATGCAACGCATAGTGACGCACGAACTCGTCCGCGAGATCATCCATACCCGGGTTCGTAAACACCAACGGAACAAAATGGTACTTGCCCGCAACTCGAATCGCCAGATCGACAAAACGGTCTACCGGCCAACGTTTTTCCGCCGCGCCCGCGCCCAAATTGAAGCCAACATACTCGTCCGCCATATCTCGCAAAAAGTGCTCCGCATGCGCGATAGCATCGCTCGTGCAGTGATACGTCGTGCCACGTCTAACCTCTTCTGACGAAACCCCAAGCGGCTTCAGCACCGTACCCAAAGCCTTTGCCCAATTGTTGCACATCGATGGGTACTTCACCTGTACGTTATTTGCGATGCGCAGCGCCCACAGATGATCAAAACCGAGCCGGATTCGTGCATTAATCAGCAAAGTGACGAGTGGGCTTGAGCCTCCTGAGTAAAGGTCCACACATAAGTCGAATCGACGGCCGCGAAGATTGTAGATGTGCTTTAACGACCCGCGAAGGTAGACGAGTAAAGGGCGCTTTTCTCTGCGGTAGACTATCAGCTCGGAGCAGTCTGGATGATTCGCTAACACCTCACGGCCGGACGGATCGACCACAACGGTGATGTGCGCGTGCGGAAACCGTTTTCTCAGCGCCTCGATCGTTGGGGTACGAATCAAGACATCGCCCAAAAGGCCCCAGCACAGCACACAGATCGTTTTGATGCTATCGGTATCGATCTTCTCAGCAAGCACAGGCTTACCGCGTCGCTTACCCTAGAAGTCTTTTCTCTTCAATCTGCAGTACCTCAGGTAGTAGCCGGAGGTTTTCTTCCAGAACGCCGCCCGGCTCGTCCGTGCGAATATCGGAATGCGGCGGATTCGGTAAAGGTCATCGATCATGCGCATCGGTCCGTTCGAGGTGCCGATGCCAAACCGATATCCAGCATTGCGTACTGCCGCTACCTCGCGCTGTCCGTACTCGCCGTACGGATAAGCGAACGATACCACTTCATCACTGATGAGGTCCTCGAGCACATGCTTTGAGTCAACGACCTCGCGCTCGACTTCCACGGCTTCTAACTTTGGGAAACGCCTGTGCAACAGACCATGAGAGCCAATTTCGATTCTTCCGCTCGTGTGGCAAGCACGCACCTGCGTATCGTTCATGAGCCGTGCCTCCGGTTCTCCCTGAGCCATATCCCACGCATTATTGGTCATCGTTCGATCGCCAAGCACGAACACGACGGCCTTGGCGTCATGCTCGTCAAGCAGGGGCAAAAGCTTCTCCAAGTTGTCCTCATACCCATCGTCAAACGTTAACATCACTGGCTTCGGTGGGCGCGCACCATTGAGAATGTCCCTGAAAGTGACTGCCTGAAAGCCACGTTTCTTCAGCGCTCCAAGCTGCCAGCGAAGATCGGCTTGAGTGACAAAGATATTGAAGCGGGAATTCGTCGGCGGCGTTTCGACCACACGATGGTATACGAGCACGGGAATTTCGCTAAACCGCCCGAGATAAGCGTCAATTTCGGCTTGCTGGTAGATGCGCATCACATTGGCGTACACCTGTTCCGCGTCATACTCCTGAAGGTAATCGGCGTAACGTTCCACCGGCACTTCCTTCTCGCCTGCGAGGATAAGTCGAAGATCGGCAACTAGACGGTCTATGTCCACATTCGGTGGCGAAGCACAGTCCCCGAAATTTGTTGCTTTGGCCTGCGCAATCGTAGCCCCAGTAACCGGCCCCACGTAGACACACTCCCCCACCGCTATCACCGGCACGCGCGCGCGCATTACCTCCAGCGCGACCTGTCCGGCGCCAATAACTAGGTCGTGCTCGCGGATCAGTGCATCCACATCATCGACGAATCCGCGTAAGCTTACGTTCACCGGAGCGGCGTCACGAAACTCCTGTGTAATCGGCTCACCGACCATCGTAAATGCTGCGTCAGGGAAGTGGGGCGCTACGTCCTTAACGATGCGGTACGCCAGTTCACCCTTCGGCCCCGTCAGCCGCCCCACCCAGGCGATGCTAATCGATCGCATTTCGGACAACCTTGATCTCCGCATCCTTAATGTTGAGCTCGCCCCTTAGATGGTCGGCCAAATGCTCGCAGACCGTAATGATACGTTTACCATACACATTAAATCGCTTACTCGAGGCATGCACGCTTTGTCGCCCATGCACAGTCGAGACATAGGCTACCGGAACGAGCAAGCGCACGATATTCGCTAGCCAGCTGGCCGCGCGCGAATGAGCGTGAATCAGGTCAATGTGCGCTCGCTTGCACAAACGCGTAAGTTTAATGATGTTACGCACCCGGCTGAGCGGGGACCGGTTATGGATTGACATCACTATATGCCGTGCTAGGGTCTGCACCGTCAAGCTGTCGGAGACGATGATACAGCGATGTCCGTCACGCAACTGCCGCTTGCACAGAGACGCTACGTAAACCTCCGGACCCGTAAGATGGGTCTGTGACATCAGGTGCAAAATATTCATCATATCGTGCGCGGGTGTAGTACCGCCTGCGTGTTCCTAGTAGTTCCTCGTCCCTCTAGAGCTGTGTTTGCTTTCAGCTAATGTTTCCTTATAGTTAGGTGCGCCACGGGCGACGCCGTTTTCGAGTATGCGCAATCCGCTCCGCAGGATTCTCGTCATCAGAAACGACAGGCTGGGAGATTTTGTCCTTGCCTTCCCCAGCTTTGTTCTACTCAAGCGCGCGCTGCCCAATACGGAGATCCACGCTCTGGTGCCGGCCTATACCGAGGAGATCGCCGAAGTCTGCGAGGGCATCGATCAAACAGTTGTTGACCCAGGACAAGAAGCTAGCATGGCTCAGCAACTCGACCTCCTACGTCGACTTCGAAGAAACAACTACGATGCGGTAATTACCCTTTATTCAACAACTCGCATCGGACTTTGCACTCTGCTCGCCGGCGTTCCTTATCGCCTAGCCCCTGCCACCAAGCTCGCACAAATATTCTACAACAATCGCCTAAAACAGCGGCGCTCGCGCTCGAAGAAGCCAGAGTACGAATATAACCTCGACCTATGTATTAAGTTCCTCAAAGATGCGGGCACAGAACAGCCAACGCTTCCGACACCGCCGTATATACACTTCAAGGATGACCAGGTTGCCGTGTTACGCGCACAATTCTGTCAACAGCACGGCCTCGATTCCCGAAAGTTGCTTGTCTTCGTTCACCCCGGAAGCGGCGGCTCAGCCAACAATCTCACCCTCGCCCAATACAGTCAGCTAGTGCATTTGCTGAGTTCTACCGACGGCCATGCCGTAGTCGTCACCGCGGGTCCTGGCGAGGAACAGATTGCGCATAGCTTGGCAGCACACCTGAAAGGTGTGACACACACGGTTTATCATTCGAGCGAAGGGTTGCGCCGTTTTGCTAAGCACATCCAATTCTCGGACCTGTTCGTTAGCGGGTCCACCGGGCCGTTGCACATCGCTGGCGCACTTAATCGACCCACAGCAGCGTTCTATCCACGACGGCGTTCGGCGACGGCGCTACGCTGGCAAACCCTGAGTGCGCCGGAGCGGCGGTTGACTTTCTCACCGCCTGATCGCGCCGAAGAAAGCGACATGGGGAGTGTCGACCTTGTTGCGGCGGCCGAGACCATCAGCACACAGTTTTTACACGGACGTTAAAGGACAAAGCGGTGCGCAAGGAATGACGTCGGCTGAGCTAGATTCAAGGTTTGGGCTGGTAACGCGTCCACAAATCCGCGTACTTGGCGAAGGTCGAATGGGCGGACAACAATGCCAGCAGCAGGCCCGCCTTACCGTCTAGGAACCCCGCTCTCACGACATACATGCGCAAAAAACATCCGACCCCATGCAGGAAACCTTGCCACAAGGTTGCCCGTCGACCCTGCTGTGCCCGCGCCCGACCCCAAGCGGCCGCGTAGCCGGCAGACTTAACCAAGTAATGCTCTAGATCGCGATACGTAAAGTGCAGTAAATCGCCCTTTAGCCTGACGACTGCTAGACCGTTGTTGTGAAGCTTCTCATGTACTTGTTCCGGTCCGTACTGTGCTTTACACCGAGGATACAACCGAACAACGTAGTCTGGATACCAACCGCCGTGCCTTATGTAGCGCCCAAAACAATAGGATAGCCGCGGCACCGCGTAGACCTTGGATTGATCATTGGCTTTCGCGGCCCTCCTGATTTCCTCTCGCAGCTTATCCGTGACGCGCTCGTCCGCGTCGATCATGAACACCCAATCGCTCGTAGCCTGTTGCTGCGCCCGTTGCCGCTGTATGCCGTATCCCTGCCAATCCGCATTCACAAACGTGCGAGCATTGAGTTCACGCGCTTTTTCAATCGTGTCGTCGGTGCTACCGCTGTCCATAACGACGATCTCATCTGCCCATTTTACCGTCTTCAGGCAGTCGATGATTTGCTCGCCTTCGTTCTTGACAATGAGCACAGTGGAAATCGTACTCACCTATCTATCTCCTGCATTAACGTTACGCACCTGCCAAGCAAAGAAGGCGATAAGAAACAGCAGAAATAGGCT
>JBHICC010000026.1:0-34582 GCA_046759385.1 Acidiferrobacterales bacterium
AGCGCTAACGAGGAATCCCTATGGACGTAGGTCTACTAGGCCAATACGTCATGAATGGCCTGATGCTAGGAATGATGTACGCCTTGGTCGCAGTCGGGTTTACGTTGTTCTTTGGGGTGCTGGATGTCATTAATTTTTCGCATGGCCACGTTCTGGCGGTCGGCGCATTCACCGGCCTCGCCACCTATCTGGGGCTAAGCGAGCTCGGGCTAGTCTGGGCCCCAGGGCTTGTGGCGGCCGTGCTACTAGCCGCGATGATTTGTATGGCCTCGCTAGGCGCGCTTATCGCCCGCTATCTGGTGCTGCCACTAAAGTCTGCCCCAGCTTTAAACACCCTGTTGCTCACATTGATGGTCGGCATCGTGCTGCACGAAGCGATCCGACTTTTTTATCCACATGGAGCCAATCCGCATCGTTTTCCCCCGCTGTTGCCCACCGAGGCTTATACGTTTGGGAACTTTACTTTGCGACTCGACAACACACTGATGCTCCTCGGTGGACTGGTTATCATTATCGGGGTCTATCTATTGATCAATAAGACCAAGCTTGGGCTCGCGATTCGCGCCGTCGCCCAGGATGAAGAAACAGCTAAGATCATGGGCATTAATTTCACTCGTATTGTTTTGATCACTTTCGCCATCGGCTCGGGGCTTGCGGCTTTCGCTGGCATCATGCATGGGCTCTACTACAACGAAATCAATTTCAGCATGGGACTTCTTCTCGGCGTTATTGGCTTTAGCTCCGCGATCGTCGGTGGGCTAGGCAACATCTATGGCGCCATCATCGGTGGTTTTCTGTTCGCCACACTGCAGACCCTCGGCGCTATCGCCCTCCCCTTTGCCAGCGCCTATAAGGATGTGTTTGCGTTCGGCGTTGTTATCCTCATTATGGCCTGGCGACCGACTGGCCTGATTAGCGAAAAGGTCAGCGAACGAGTCTAGGTAGATGAACACAGCGCTCTCGCGGCTCACCCCGCTGCTGCCCGGCGTCCTCAGCGCTGCGCTGGTGACCATTTACCTGATCTTATTGCTAAAGGTGGAATCGCAGGTCGGCATCGCCGTACTGTTGGTGGTCGGCATGGCTGCTGTCGTCATCGCTGCCAGATTCGGCGTAACAGCTCGTATCGGGCGCAGCTTCGTTGACCGCGAAAACGCATTTAACGTGCTCACCGTTCTTGCGGTTTTGGTGCTTTCCGGTTTCTTCTATGAGGACCACTTTGAGCTGTTGCTCCTGGCTACGGTCATCATCTATGTGATCACCGCATTAGGTCTAAACATTCAGTTCGGCTATGTCGGTATGCTGAACTTCGCCGGCGCGGCATTCTTTGGCGTCGGCTGCTACACGGCAGCAGTGCTTACCAAGAACACGCCCGTGCCGCATCTTTTGATCTTGGTGGTTGGCGGTGTCATGGCTGCTATCATCGGCTCGCTGCTGATCCTGCCGGTCCTGCGCACGCGCGGCCATTACTCTGCTGTCATAACCATCGCGTTTGGCCTGTTGTTTAAAATCTTTCTTGAGGTCAATGACGTGCTCGGTGGGCCGCAGGGACTTCGCGTCGACGGTATGAACGTGCTGGGCTGGGAGTTCAATAACAACATTGAGGCCGGCGAAGATTTCGAGGCGTCGTTCTACCTTAATTACATCGTAATCGGCCTGATACTCCTAGTGCTTGCCTTCACTTTTGTCAGACGGTTAGAACGCTCATGGATAGGACTGAATCTAGACGCCATTCGCCTCGATGAGACGGCCGCTCAGTGTTTCGGCCTAAATCTGATCCGCTGGAAGATCACCGCCTTTACCTTAGGTAACTTCCTCGCCGGCATGGCCGGTGCGCTGTATGCCATGATGGTCGGATTCATCGCTCCCACAAACTTTACATTCGGTGACTCGTTAATCCTTGTCTCCATCGTCTTATTGGGCGGAATGGGTAATCCCTGGGGACTGGTGGTGGCGACTGGGATTTTGGTCATCGTTCCGGAAAAACTACAGGCGATTCAGGAATACCGGTTCTTGTTGTTCGCGGCGCTCGTAATCTTGATGCTGCGGTTTCGCCCTGAAGGATTGTTGCCACGGCCGCTGCGGACGTACTTTCCGGGCTGGCAACCGAGATGAACGGCACGAACTCAAACCTGTTCACTTCTCGAGAGCTGACTAAACGATTCGGCGGACTGATCGCTGTCGATAAGCTCAATGTCGAGGTTCGAGCCAACGAGGTTCTCGGTCTAATTGGCCCCAATGGCTCAGGCAAAACGACATTCTTTAATGTTGTGACCGGTATCTATCCCACTGATGAAGGCGAGATCACCTTCAACGGCAACGATATCACTAACCTCTCGGCGCAAGCTGTTTACCGGGCCGGCATAGCACGTACGTTTCAACGCTCGCGTCTGTCGCTCTCACTGTCGATTTTCGACAACATCATGGTTGGTAACCACAAGCGGCTTGACCAGGCACTGTGGTTCAATCTTGTGAAGCGTGGTGCTTTCAAGCAGCAGTTCGAAGAAAATTTCGAGCGCGCTCGTGATCTGGTCGGGGTTTTCGACCCACCCCTCGCCGGTCGCATGTTCGAGTCGGTCGGTGGTTTTCCGATGATAGATCGCCGGCGGATCGAGATCTGCCGTGCGCTGATCAGCCGACCGAAATTGCTGTTGCTCGATGAGCCCTCGGCTGGGATGACCCGCGAAGAGACGACCCAACTAATGGACGACATCCTCGAGGTCAAGGACCGTTTCGAGGATTTGACGGTTATTATCATAGAGCATGAGATGGGCGTGATCGAACGTATCACTAACAGCTGCGTGGTATTGAACTTCGGCCGAAAGATTTGCGAGGGTACATACAAGGAAGTTTCCGCCGATAACATAGTGCAGGAAGCTTACTTGGGTATCAAATGAACGCACGATCTCAAAACGGACTGGTCGTCGAAAACGTCTACACCGCTTACGACAGGGCTGACGTATTAGAAGACGTCTCACTTACGGCGGAAAGCGGCAAAATCACTTGTCTCTTGGGCTCGAACGGCTCCGGCAAGTCGACACTGATCCGGTCCATCCTCGGGCTTACGCAACCGAACCGCGGGCGCATTATTTTTGACGGGACGGAGCTCACCCGCCTGCCAACGCATAAGGTCATCGCTGCGGGGGTTGCTTGCATTCCCGAAGGCCGTAAGGTCTTTCCCAAGCTCACAGCAGAAGAGAACCTTCGCCTTGGTGGCTTTCAGGAGAGATCAGAAGAGGCGCTTGCTCGGCGACTCGAGCAAGTGTACCAGACGTTTCCAGTGCTCAAGGAACGCAGGGATCAGATTGCCGGCACGATGTCGGGCGGTGAGCAGGCAATGGTTTCTATTGGTCGCGGTCTCATGGGCGCCCCCAAACTGCTGCTGCTCGATGAACCGTCCTTAGGTTTGGCACCGCTGCTCGTGCAGGAGAATTTCAACATCATCCGACGAATCAACGAACAAGGTATCACCATCTTCCTCGTTGAGCAGAATGTCCACCAAACCTTGGCGATCGCGGATTACGGTTATGTTTTGTCAAAAGGCCAAGTTGTGGCCGCTGGCGAGCCCGAGGCGTTGAGTCAAACAACAGAGGTTCATCAAGCTTATTTTGGCTAAGAAGCATTCTACGGGCGGGGCAAGGTCAGCGATCGAACTCACCCGTGATCTCATCCGCATCGAGACCCTGAATCCGCCAGGTAACGAGCGCCGGTGCGCCGAGCACCTAGGTCGCATACTCGAGGGCGCTGGGTTTTCCGTCACGTACCACGAGTTTGCCGACAGTCGCACCAGCCTAATCGCCCGGATTGGCGGTGATGCAGATAGACCCCCGTTGTGCTTCACAGGGCACATTGACACCGTACCGCTGGGCGCGATGCCGTGGTCGGTGGACCCTTTTGCCGCTGATAGCGAGGCCGGCAAACTGTACGGACGCGGGGCGAGCGATATGAAGAGCGGCGTGGCCGCGTTTGTCGTAGCCATGATGCAACTCGCTCCCAAGTTGGAACGCGGCCCCGGTGTCGTGCTCGTTATCACCGCGGCCGAAGAGACCGGCAGTGAAGGTGCTTATCACCTAGCCGGCCTCGGGAACGAGTTGGGGCAGGCGGGTGCGATCGTGGTCGCTGAGCCGACCGCTAACTATCCGTTCGTGGGGCACAAGGGCGCACTTTGGCTCAAAGCTGAAACACAGGGCGTAACGGCGCATGGGTCGATGCCTGAACGCGGAGTCAATGCAGTTTACAAAGCCGCTCGCGCGATCTGCATGCTCGAGAAGTTTAAGTTCGACGTAACCCCACACGAAGTGTTAGGCCCACCGACAATCAACGTTGGTACCGTGCGCGGGGGAATGAACGTGAATTCGGTGCCCGACAGGGCGGAGATAGGCATTGATATCCGGACCGTTCCAGGCCAGAACCACGACACCTTGCGACAGTGTGTCGATGACTATGTCGGGGAAGAAGTTAAGGTCTCCTCAATTGTTGACGTGGGTAGCGTGTGGACCAATCCCGATGATACATGGGTGCAGCAGGTGTTCGAAATCATGACACCGCTGCTGGGCGAGCCCATGGAAGCTCGAAGTGCGAGTTACTTCAGCGATGCCGCCGCGCTAAAGCCGGCCTATGGTGGAGCACCCACTGTAGTTCTTGGACCGGGTGAGCCGACAATGGCGCACAAAACGGACGAGTATTGTATGTTGGATCGAATCGACCAGGCGGTCGAGGCCAATGTGCTAATCACAAAGCATTGGTGTAAGCTGTGACCAGACCTTGACAGCCAATTAAATAGACACACCTTTCCTTTCGAGGTATGCCCCATGAGTGGGTTGTTTCGTGGCTATGATCGCGCCGGACTCGATGCGCAGTACAACAATCGCGCGGCGGTACCCGAGCATGTCGAGATCGTTGAGCGTTGGCGACAAGATGGTGTAAGGGCAACGACTGAGCATACGCATCATCTGGACCTAGCCTACGGTGCAAGCCCCCTCGAAAAGCTCGATGTATTCCCTGCGAGTGGCGGTGAATCTGCACCCGTGCACGTGTTCTTTCACGGCGGCTTTTGGATGAGTCGCGATAAGAGCGACTTTCGATTTCTCGCGAGGACATTTGTACCACGGGGCATGGCCTTTGTTTCAGTCAACTACGGTTTGTTACCGGACATCGACATGGACCAGCTTGTGCGGCAATGTCGCGCTGCTTTGGATTGGGTTTATTCTCACATTCGGGAATACGGCGGTAATCCTGATCGTGTCTTTGTTTCCGGTCATTCAGCCGGCGGGCATATTGTCGCGATGCTGATGGCGACCGACTGGGTAAAGTTTGCCGGCCTACCGCAAGATATCGTCAAGGGCGGTTGTGCAATCAGCGGCGTTTACGACCTAGAACCGGTACGGCTTTGTTATATCAATGACACTATCGACCTCACACCCGACCAGGCTGCGCGTAACAGCCCTATGGGATTGACACCGCCCTCCAAGGCGCCGTTTATCGTCGCGTTCGGTGGTGCCGAGAGCGACGAGTTCCAGCGTCAGAGCATTGAGTTCGTTGGCATGTGGAACCAAAAAGGCGCGCGCTGCCAGGTGATGAAACGACCGGATCTCAACCATTATACGATCATCGAGGAGTTCGCGGATCCCAACTCCTCGCTCACACGTACATTTGTGTCGCAGATGGGATGAGGATAACTTTCACGCGGCAAGTCCTTCGTTCAATGGCCCCGTGCTCTCCCATCGCAGACCCGCCCAGCTCCTCGGTTCGACCCTTGATCTAGCTACAGCCCTTCGCCACGAATAACAGGCCGATGCGCACTTTCCATGCCATTCAAATCTCGGACATGCACTTGAGTCGAACACACCCCTATTTCGTTCACAACTGGGAGGTGGTACTCGAACACGTGAATCGAGCCAAGCCAGATCTGGTACTTTCCACCGGCGACCTCACTTTGAATGGTGCAATCAGCGACGATGATCTTGGCTATGTTCGCGAGCAGTTAGACCGCATCGGCGCACCAGTCTTTGCTGTTCCAGGCAATAGGGATGTTGGCAATAACCTACCGAATATCCGCAATGAATATTCAATCAACAATGCTTCACTCGAACGATATCATCGTCTCGTGGGACAGGACTATTGGTCAGTCGACGAGGGTGATTGGCGGCTTATCGGCATTGACTCAATATTGTTTAATAGTGGCCTGGCAAGCGAAACTGAGCAGGACGAATGGCTGCAATCGACACTCGCCGACAAGGGCGCTCGCTCCGTGGCGATGTTCTTTCATAAGCCGCTTTATCTTCAAACGCCAGCCGAAAAACGCATCACGCAGGCATGTGTAATGCCAAACCCGCGGCGGCAGATCTTGAAGATGATCAAGAGCCATGACATTCGGCTCATATCAACCGGTCATCTGCATGAACATCGAGTGCGCCGCTTGGGACGGACGCTGATGCTGTGGGCTCCAGCGATTGCCTACATTGTCAATGGTATCGGAGGCCCCAAGCTTGGTGGGCGACGACGGGTGGGGTATATGGAGTACCACTTCAACGGACGAAATTTTCGCTACAGTCTTTGCGAGCCGCTCGATATGATTAACTACGACATTAGCAATTGGATGGCCGCCGGCCGCGACGTCTATACGCGCAATATAGAAGGTCCGTACCGGGGATTACCATAAAACAACCGAATGCCGGTGATCAAACGACGGCAAGAGCAACCATTGCACGGCATCGTCTTCACGACTCACGACAACTATATAGGAGGCCAATAGATGTCTAACGGGCTTTTCGAAACCGGTCGCAAGATTCGCACAAAGGTACTTGGTGAAGAACGCGTCAAGAAAGTACTCAATGGCGCCGATGATTTTAACCGCGATTTTCAGCAACTTGTTACGGAATACTGTTGGGGCTTTTGTTGGGGCCGCGACGGCCTCGATCACAAGCAGCGCAGTTTATTGAACCTGGGTATGCTGGCCGCGCTAAATCGGGGACCCGAGTTTGAAATGCATTTCCGCGGTGCCTTCAAGAACGGAATGACGCTTGATGAGCTCGAGGATACGCTCATCCAGATCGCGATCTATTGTGGCATACCGGCGGGCGTCGAGTCCTTCAAGATCGCTAACAAGGTAATCAAAGAAATGAAGGAATCGGGCGAGCTGGTTACGACCTAGGTGTTGTTCCGTCGACTCTCGATATGGGCTGTGCCCGCGCGCGGCAGCTTGCGCGAGCCGTTAGACAGCTATCACTATGCCGATTGGTCTCAAGCGCGCGTATGAGCCTCCGAGGAAGGCCGACGGCCTCCGCGTTCTTGTGGAGCGCCTGTGGCCGCGTGGATTATCGAAGGACGCGGCGAAGATTGACTGGTGGCCGCGTGAGGCTGCGCCATCGACCGAGTTACGAAAGTGGTTTGGTCACGAACCCAAAAAGTGGCCAGAGTTCAAACGCCGCTATTTCAAGGAGCTTGATTCGCGTGCGGAGGTCCTCGAACCGATTCGTGGGCGGATGCGGCACGGTACCGTAACGTTCGTTTACGCAACCAAGGAAGAGCGTTTCAACAACGCAGTGGCATTGAAGGAATACCTAGAAAGAAAGTCGCCAAGATAACTATGGTGTCCAATGACGCATTTACACAACCGGTCGATCGGGCTGACACGGTAGGACGAGAGTGATTTCGTTAAGCGAAACTCTGTGTCCGCTATGAAGCTCCTTTTCCTCGTCCGTCATGCCAAGGCCAGTTGGAAGGATGCCAACCTGCCTGACCGTGGTCGTCCGCTAAACAAGCGCGGGGAGCGCGACGCGCCTCGAATGGGCATGCGCCTCGCCCAACGCACTGATCGACCCGAGCTTATCGTCTCCAGCCCCGCAGGCCGCGCTTTAACGACAGCGCAGGTGTTTGCCACAGAGCTCGGCTATGAGCCGGCCGACGTCACTGTGGATGAAGACATTTATGCGGCGGGGCCACGCGAGTTGATTGAAGTGATTCGAGGCTTTGATGACCAGTATCAACAAATCATGCTGGTGGGCCACAATCCTGCTCTGACCGACCTTGTGAATCAGCTTGCCGGCTCTGATATCGAGAACATGCCGACCTGTGGCGTCGCCGTGCTGCGATTCGAGACAGATACCTGGGCGACTGTGGAAACCGGAACGGCAAAGTTGCTCGAGTTCGACTACCCAAAGAAGCTCGCAGACTGAGTGCGTGTGAGACCCATTGGTTTTCTAATCGGAGTCAGCCTTGCTCTTAGTGCTTTCTCCCCGCCATCTGTTTCATCGGAGAGAGACATCGAGTACAAAGTACTCGACGGCAAGCTCTCAGTATTCGGCCATGTGCTAAACCCAAAGTATCCGATTCCCGGTGACGATTATGAGGGTCGCGTCATTGCCTTCCACGCTTCGCCCAATAGCAAGCGGATCGTTATTCAGTCAGGATACAGAGTAGAGGTAGATCTTTGGCTGTACGATACCGAGACCAAGACTAGACCCATCCGCATCCCATCCAAACCTGGCAACCACACAACGGTTAACTGGCATGGCAATAGCGTCTTCGAAGTTTTCTGGGGCGGTATGGGCTATAGCATGAGCCAATTATTCCGAGTGGCAGCCCCTCAAAATGGGAAACGGATAGACGATATGCTCCTCTATGATGAGCAGTGGGATGTTTATGTATCGTTTTTCACCGATGATAAAGCTGGGATCGAAGTCGGGAGAGCTTTCCCGGAGCGGGAGCTAAAGCCCGAAAAGATCAAGCTCGATCTGGAATACACCTATGTTTCCGATGCGCGGTTCACCATTGACGATGTGAGAATCGTGGGGAACAAGATAGTCGTTACTCACACGAAGGCGAATGGTGAGAAGGTCGAGGAGGCATTCTCATCTCGGTTTCTGCGACGGTGAAACGCGGTATCGACCACCTCGTGCTTTGCGTGTCCGATCTTGACGCGGCGGCGGCTTTCTACAGACGGCTTGGATTCACCACGACACCACGCGCCCAGCATCCCTGGGGCACCGATAATAGTCTTGTACAATTGAACAACTGTTTTTTGGAACTGCTAACGGTCGCTCGGCCTGCACTGATTACAGCAGTAAGCAAGAAACGTTTCAGCTTCGGTGCTTACAACCAGCAGTTCTTATCACAACGAGAAGGGATGTCGATGTTGGTGTTCGAGAGCACGGACGCCCTGGCGGATCGAGAAGAGTTCATTTCGCGCGGGCTACCGGCATATGAAAATTTCCACTTTGAGAGATCAACGACATTGCCGGACGGATCGCAAGCGCGTGTTGCGTTTACCATGGCATTCGTGACAGATCCGCGGCTGCCCGAGGCAGCGTTTTTCTGTTGCCAGCATCATGTGCCAGAGCACTTTTGGAAGTCGGAATACCAGTCACACGTTAACGGCGCGAATACCGTCCATGAAGTGATAATGGTTGCCGAAGATCCACCCATGCTGGCGGACTTTTTTTCTAAGATTCAAGAACCGGCGAGCGTGACAACAAGAGACAGCCGATTAACGGTAAGCACGCCGCGTGGGAGAATCGTTGTAATCACCCCGTCCGATGCCCATCATTGTTATGGTAACCTTAATCTTTCCGGTTTTCCGCGCTCCCCCTTCTTTCTGGGCTTCGTTATCCGCGTGCCCGAATTGGACCGAGTCGCTACGCATTTACTAGCGAACCTTGCACCATTCGAAACCTCTTCAGACTCGATTCGAGTGACTCCAGACAACGCCTTCGGCGTTCTGATAGAGTTTCGGCAGTAGTGCGATTCTTGTCTTAACGCCGTCTATACGATACAGGTTAAAACTATGCCCACGATTGTCAAAGAGCCTTCTACGATCCGGGCCGCCGGGAACAAGCCAAAAGTCATTGAAGAATTCATCGGGCGGGTGAACTCGAAGACCAGGGCCGTGAGTATTGCGCGCATGCGTAGCCCGAGCGGTTGGATCGAGCCCGGTCAGGCACCTGAGTTCGACGAGTACACGATTGTCCTTAAGGGCACCTTGCGCGCGACATCAAAGATTAACGCTTATGATGTTAAGGAAGGTGAAGCCATCATCGCCCACGCTGGCGAATGGATACAATACAGTACGCCTGGCTCTGACGGAGCTGAATACATCGCCATTTGTGTGCCCGCATTCTCGTTGGAAGCGGTACACCGAGACCTTGAAGGGTGATGAGAGGCGGAAATCCTATTCAGTCTTTGCGCCGAGGCGAGCGTCAACGATCGCCTGCACGACTTCATGGTAGCTTGCCGGCGGCGTATCTCCAAACCGAGCTTTCAGGCCAGCATTAGCGGCATCGAGAATTCGTCGTGCGGCAGCATCAGCCATGATCGGCTCGATACCCATCGCTTCCAACGTTCGGGCGACTTCTTCCATCTCATGGGCACGGCGCTTGCCGTGAATCGCTGTGCGTCCGATCAAGTAACTGGCGAGCTTGTTCCAGTCGATACCCGGGTAACCTGTTTGCACCGACTCTAACACTCGCTCGGCGACACCATAACGTGAGGCCGCTAGTACACATTCGATAAACAGCGCTTCCAGGCCTTTTACCACAATGCTGCGAAACATCTTAGTCGCGGTAGCGCGCCCCACCTCCCGGCCGAAGTTCTCAAGATTCATGTCGTACGGTGCAAGCTTCTCCACCAACGTTGGCACAGCGTTACCACAAAGCAGCATCGGCACCTTGTGGCCTAGCGGGGGCACACCCGCCATGACAGCGGCCTCGATGAACCGTGCGCCTGCCTTGGTGGTAACGGCAGCGATTTGTTGTTTGACCTCGGGTGAGGTCGAATTCAGGTCAACGTAGAAATGGTGCCTCTTGAGGTAGGGCGCAGCCGCCTCCGCAGCAGCGACTGCGGACGACGACACCACCGTTGACAGAATTACCTCCACGCGCTTTGCCAACCCCTCGATAGACTCCGTAATACCGACCTCCGCATCGGCGGCACGTGCTTCGATCGCCGAACGTCGGGCAGGATCATCGCGCGCGATATCGTAAGCGAAGATCGGTGGCGCGCCCGCCGTTCGAAGACCTTTGGCGATGTGATAGGCCGCTTCCCCGAAACCGATGAAACCGATCGTTACGCTCATCGCTATTTGCTCCGGTTCTCTATTTACAGGACGATCTCGACTTCCTAACTCCATTGTCGACAGCGGTGCGCATCGGGTCAACAATAACAAACTATGCGATACTCGAACTCTTTGCACTTTTGCGACTGATAAAGATGTCCACGCAAAACGAGTTTCACATTGCTGTGCTACCCGGCGACGGTATTGGCATTGAGGTAATGAACGCCTGCCTTGAAGTGCTGCAAACGCTAACAAAGCATGTTGGTGGCTTTCAACTCAAGGCCGACGTGCTACGGGGTGGCGCCGCTCACTACCGGGACACAGGCACTGCGTTGCCCGATGAAACTTTGAAACGCGTCCCCGCCGCCGATGCCATTCTGTTCGGGGCAATGGGATTGCCTGAGGTACGCACACAAGAAGGGACAGAGATCAACCCTCAGATCAACCTGCGCATGGAACTCGAGCTTTATGCTGGTGTACGGCCAGTCAAAGCGATGGCGACGGATTCCGCCGTACTCGCGGACCCGAGATCAGCACAGATCGACCTTGTCGTCATTCGCGAACAAACAGAAGGCATGTTCACGGATTTTCAGCAGGGCCGGCTAGAAAATGACCAGGCGGCAATCGATCGCTGTGTGATCAGTCGTAAGGGAACCGAGCGCCTCATTGACTTTGCCTTCCGTCTCGCAGAGCGCCGGCATGCGGAAGGCAAGCCCGGTCACGTTACCTGTGTAGACAAGGCGAATGTCATGACCTCGATGGCCTTTTTCCGAAAAATCTTTGATGAGCGCTGCCATGCGTTTCCCGCTGCGTCCGCAGGACACGCCTATGTCGACGCGACGGCACTTGATCTGGTGCGCCAACCGTGGCGCTTTGATGTGATCGTCACCGAGAACCTTTTTGGCGATATCTTGTCCGACCTTGCGGCGGGTTTGGTCGGAGGCCTGGGTATGGCGCCGTCTGGTGACATCGGTGACCAGCACGCTATGTTTCAGCCGTGTCACGGCACCGCGCCCGACATCGCCGGTCAAGGGAAAGCCAACCCCACGGCCATGTTTCTGTCTGCCGCGATGATGCTTGATTGGTTAGGCGACCGACATGGTGAAGCGCCCTGCTCGGCAGCAGGAACACACCTGCGAACCGTGATCGAGCATGGCTTCGCTTCGAAACGCATTCGACCCATCGAGTTCGGCGGTCCCGACGGGACCGCTGCGATTACGCAGACCGTTGTCGACCTCGTTCGCACGCGGTCCGTTACGTAGTTCGCTTTAAGGGCTATGATCCGGATCGTGTACAACGATCTACAAGGTAGGCGATAGAACGATAGTGGCGGTCGCTGTGCAACGACAGTCCAATCTCGCAAGTGCGGCTCGTAGAGTAGCCAGACACGCACGCGTGTGGCAAGGAATCGCGAAGATGACGTAATGCGCTCGCGTTCAGCTCGGGTTGTTCAAACCCCTTATCACCTGCCCAGCCGCAACAGTAGATATCATCCGGAACGATGACAGTTTCGACACAAGCTTCAGCGATCGCGCGCAATTTTGGTTCTAACCCCATTCGACGTGTGCTGCATGTTGCGTGAAGGGCGACATTTTCGGGGAGCTTGTCAAAACGTAGTCGTGTCATTAGCTCGTCGTGAACGAACTCGGTTATATCGAGAAGCGGGAGTTTTGCCTGCATAGCCTGCCGCAATCGGAGCGTGCATGGGCTCGTATCCGAAACGATCAGGTCACGACCGTCGTAACTGGCCTGTCGTAGTGCGCCTTCGGCCTGTGCTGCCTTTGCGTCCGCCTGAACGTTGAACCCCTTACTTTCAAACGGCAGTCCACAACATAGTTCGTCACAATTATCAGGAATCACAACCTGATAACCGGCCTTACGCAGCAGCGCCTCCATCTTTGCCGGCAACGCATCGTACTCTGGGTCGCCTCTGGCCGGCCCCATAGTACGACTCGCGCAACTTGGTAAATAGACCACGCGCGCCTGCTCGTTATTTGGTGTTACCGAAGGCATTCGCGCAGCCGTGGGCAGGTAAGGATTCCATGCCGGCAAACGATTGCCCGAGAGCTTGCGCATGCCGTTCGTGAGGCGCTGCGTGAGTGATCGACCGAGGATGGTGCGCATCAAGTTGGTCGCACCTAAAACCACCCGCGTGGCACGGGAAGTCGCCGCAAAGTGATTGGCAATCCAGTGCGCGGCACGCTTACTTGTGTTGCTCGCGCTACGGCCACGTAATATCTTCATCATCTTTCCGGTGTCGATGCCGACGGGACACACAACTCCGCACAGCCCGTCACCTGCACAGGTATCAACACCCTGGTACTGATAAAGCGTCCTCAACGTCTGCGCATACTCGTCTCGCTTGTTGATCGCCTCAAGCCGCGCAAGCTCGCGCAATCCGACAATACGCTGTCTTGGCGTAAGGGTGAGCTCATTGGATGGACACGTGATTTCACAAAAGCCGCATTCGATACACTTGTCGATCGTGAGATCGACTGGTACTAACGGCTTTAGGTTCTTAAGGTGGACATCCTTGTCGTTGTTCAAAATAACACCTGGATTAAGAACATTGTCGGGATCAAGAATCGACTTAATATCACGCATCAGACGGTAAGCATCATGGCCCCACTCCCGTTCGACATACGGAGCCACGTTTCGGCCTGTGCCGTGTTCCCCTTTCAGCGAACCGTCATATTTTTCGACTGCGAGTTCCACGAACTCGCGCATCAGGTGCGCGTAACGATCGATCTCCTCGCGCTTACCAAAGTCCTGAGTGAAAATGAAATGCAAATTGCCCTCGATTGCGTGGCCTAGAATGATCGCTTCGTCATAAGCGTGCTTATTGAGTAGTTCTTGTAGATCCGCCGTTGCTTGGGCTAACCGAGCGAGTGGAAACACAACATCTTCAACGACGACGGTGGTACCGGCGTCACGTATCGCGCCGACTGACGGATACAAGCCTTTCCTCACGTTCCACAGTCGAGTGTACTCACCGATGTCATCGGTGAACTGCACGGGCGTGAGCGTCTCTATCCCGCCAATCGCACGTTCGATCTGATGAACACGATCCTTGAGTGACGTTCGGTCAAGCGCACGCGTATCTACAAGTAAGGCGGCAGCGGCTCCTGATAACTGCTTCAACTCGATCGGCATACCTGGCTTGTCCTCTACAGAACACAACGACGCGCGGTCCATGAGTTCGACGGCCGTCACTGGCTCGCCCTGCAGTTGCGTCGCCGCCTGACAGGCCGCATTGATGTCGGGAAATAAGATCAGCGTGCTTGCTTTGTTCGGTGGATCCTCGATGGTGCGGAACGTGATCTCGGCAATAAAACCCAGCGTTCCTTCAGAACCAATCATCAAGTGTTGCAAGATATCGATCGGGTCCTCGAAATCGAGCAACGCGTTGAGCGCGTAGCCTGTTGTGTTTCTCATCCTGAACTTGTGCTGAATGCGTGTCGCCAGTACTGCGTTGGCACGGGTCTCGCGAGCTAACGCACCTAGTCGTTCCAGCAACGCCGCGTGGCTGTTAGCAAACGCCGCTCGGTTTTCAAGGTTTGACGTGTCGAGCAGGGTGCCGTCGGCCAGTATCAAGCGAGTACTAACGAGGGTGTGATAGCTGTTGTGCGTCGTGAGACAGCACATGCCACTTGAGTTGTTCGCCGCGATACCGCCAATTTTGGCGGCGTTAATCGACGCTGGATCAGGACCGATCTTTCTGTTAAACGGTGCGAGGTATTGGTTGGCGCGGCCACCCGTAACGCCAGGCTGCAATCGGATGCGAGATCCATCGGCGCTGATTTCATAGTCCTGCCAGCCTTCGCCCAGGACAACCAGTACCGAGTCGGTGATGGCCTGACCACAGACACTGGTTCCGGCCGCCCGGAAAGTGATCGGCGTTTGGTGCTTGCGCGCCGCCTGTATGATGCGCGATACCTCACCTTCGCTTTCCACCTTGACCACCAGCTGCGGAACTAGCCGGTAGAAGCTTGCGTCGGTACCGAAAGCGAGGCGGCGCAGCGGGTCGCGAATCAGCCGCGGCTGAGGGATAAAGGTTTGCAGTTCGTTAGCTAACGCACCGAAAGATTCGGGTGACACAGCGCTTTGCCCGTGGTGGCCTACGCTCGAAGTCCAAGAGCGGTTTATAAGAACGATTGAACCTACACTGATGTACCTCGGCGCGCAACGCGTGCGGCAGACCTGCCTGGTGTCATCTGCAGGCGTTGATTTAAACTCTGGCACCGGGAGGAATCACTCACTATGAGGAAGAGAGCCTTAACAATGAAGCGCTATAAGATCGCCGTTATCCCTGGAGACGGTATAGGTAAGGAAGTGGTTCCGGAGGGGATTCGCGCTGTCGAGGCGGCTGGCCGGCGCTTCGACATTGGTTTTCAATGGGACCATTTTCCCTGGAGCTGTGAGACTTACACGAAAACTGGGCGCATGATGGCCGAGGACGGTATCGATCGATTGAAAGAGTACGATGGGATTTTCTTCGGTGCGGCCGGCTTTCCCGGCGTCGCCGACCATGTTTCACTGTGGGGGCTATTAATTCCGATCCGCCGGCAGATGCATCAGTACGTGAACCTCCGGCCGGTGCGCCTTTTGAAGGGAATCCCGTCCCCACTGCGTGATCGCGGTCCGAAGGACATCGATTTTTACGTAGTGCGAGAGAATAACGAGGGAGAATACTCGGAAATCGGCGGCCGTTTATACCCTGACTCCGACGCAGAGATGGCCGTGCAGGAAAGTATCTTCACACGCAAAGGGGTGGACCGTGTGGTGCGCTTTGCATTCGAGCTCGCGCGTAAGCGTAAGGCTCGGCACGTAACATCGGCAACGAAATCAAACGGGATCATCCATACGATGCCTTTCTGGGATGAACGATTCAGGGCGGTCGCTAAGGATTATCCCGACATCCGTACGGATCAATATCACATCGACATCCTGACCGCACATTTCGTGCTACATCCTAATTGGTTCGACGTTGTCGTGGGAAGTAACCTTTTGGGCGACATCCTTTCCGATCTTGGGCCGGCTGTGGCGGGAACAATTGGAGTCGCACCCTCTGCTAATCTCAATCCCGAACGCGAGTTTCCGAGCATGTTCGAGCCCGTGCACGGCTCAGCACCGGACATCGCCGGGAAAGGTATTGCTAATCCGATCGGCCAAGTCTGGTCCGGCGCAATGATGCTCGATCACCTTGGCCACGATAACGCTGCACGTGCGATCGAAGCGGCCATTGAGACGGTGCTCGGGGAAGATCGGTTGCGTACGCCTGACATTGGTGGTCCCGCCACGACCGAAGAACTCGGCAAGGCCATCGCTGAGGCGATCTAAAACCGCCCAACGCAGAGACGCCAAGGCGCTAAGGCTTTTCAAGCCGGGAGAATTCTTTGCGTTGAGTAGTATAAAGCACTCACTCGCGATCTGATGGTCGTCTGATGGAACTTCACCTTACTCTGCTGGTGCTACTGGCCGCGCTGATGCACGCGGTTTGGAATACCTTTATTAAGGTAAGTGATGACCCACTGGTCGAATTGGCGTTGGTCAACCTGGCAAGCGCCGTCATTGCAGCGTGCGCAATACCATGGGTTGGAGTACCGGATCCCGCCAGTTGGCCGTATATGTTTGCATCAATCGTCATCCATAGTGCTTATTACTACTTACTCCTTCAAGCCTACTGCGTCGGGGATCTCAGCCAAGTTTATCCATTAGCTCGTGGTGTTTCGCCCTTGGTCGTCGCGTTATTCTCCGGTGTTGTCGCCGGCGAAGTTCTAACAACGGGTCAAGTGGCTGGTGTGCTCATCGTTTCCATAAGCATCACAAGCCTCGCTTGGAACGGACGCTGGCTACAGCCACACGAGACGAAGCCGATTGTTCTCGCGGTGGCAACGGGATTCGTGATCGGCGCCTACACCTTATCCGATGGCACCGGGGCACGCTTATCTAATAACGCGCTCGCCTACATCGCTTGGTTGTTCACGCTCGATTGCCTACCCTTGCTCACAGTGGCTGCCATCAGGAGGCGTCGGTCCCTGGGCCAAGTCTTCAGAAACCAGTGGCGGACGGGTATATTCGGCGGAATCCTGGCGATCGGTGCTTACGGACTGGTGATATGGGCGCTAAGCCTGGGCGCGATGGCACCGGTCGCTGCGCTGCGTGAGACGAGCGTTGTGATCGCCGCCGTAATTGGCACGGTGTTCCTTCGCGAGCGCTTCGGCCGCCGGCGCATGCTCGCCGCGGTCGGCGTGGCTGTCGGCGTTATTACCTTGCGGATCGCAGGCTAGGGATCCGGCGCAGTCAGAATGTGGTAGATTTGCTCCTCGCGCGAGCAAACGAATGTGAATCGAAACAACGACGAACGGTGTCAGCTATGACTTCACCTACAGATAGACTCCGCACGCTCTTGGAACGCCCAGGTCTCCTTATCATGCCCGGCTGTTACGACGCCATGTCTGCCAAACTCGTAGAGGAGGCGGGTTTCGAGATCGTCTTTATGAGCGGCTTTGCCGTATCCGGTGCGCAACTTGCCATGCCGGACACGGGTTTGATCTCTTACAGCGAGATGGTCGAACAGGGGCGGTATATTTGTAATGCCGTATCAATTCCGGTTATCGGCGATGGGGATACCGGGTTCGGCAACGCATTGAATGTCAAGCGCACTGTCCGTGGCTATGCACAAGCAGGGTTCGCTTGCGTCATGATCGAGGACCAGGTGGCACCTAAGCGCTGCGGACATACGCAGGGTAAGGCAGTCATACCGCGCGATGAAGCGCTTATGCGTCTGCAGGCCGCGGTAGATGCACGTGACGAAGATGCCGATATCCTCATCATGGCACGCACCGACGCCCGCGCAACGGATGGCTTGGATGAAGCGCTCACCCGAGCGAAAGCGTTTGTTGATATTGGCGCGGACATAACGTTCGTGGAAGCGCCAACGTCGGAGGGGGAAATGCTGGAGTATTGCCGATCGGTGCCAGGCCCAAAAATGGCAAATCTGATCGAGCAGGGTAAGACACCGCTGCTGCTACCGGAACGGCTTGAGTCGATCGGCTACAAGATCGCCGTCTATCCGCTGACCTTGCTGAACGCATCGATCCACGCCATGCGTGAAACATTATGCAGCCTGAAAAACGGTCAAGCACCGGACCGACTGCTCCAGTTCGAAGAGCTCAAGACTGCAGTTGGCTTTCCACAGTACTACAAGGGCGAGGAGAAATACGCCAGCGGAAGCTGAGCGCTAGTGGACCGGTAGCTGCACGTCGACAAATAAGCGATCGAGTTCTTCTTGCGAGTGCGCCCGTGAAGCCGCGTCTACGAGCTCTCGCTTCAAGTGTGATGCGAATAGCTCTATGAAGTCATACATGTAGCCACGTAGAAATGCACCTCGACGAAACGCCATCATGGTCGTGCTCGGCGCGAATAGATGGCTCGCATCGAGTGAGCACAGGTCGGTATCCGTGCGTGGATCGTAGGCCATTTTCGCGACGATACCGATTCCCAGGCCAATCCTAACGTACGTTTTGATCACGTCAGCATCCATCGCTGTGAATACGACGTTTGGCTCCAACGCCGGCGTCTTGCATGTCACGCCTTCCTTAGCACCACCGTCGAAGTCGAAATCGCACGTGACGATCGGATACTCAGTCACCTTTGCTAACGTCAGTGATTGCGCGCACAGAGGGTGTCCCTTGGGTGTAACGATGGCGCGATTCCATAGATAGCAAGGCATACTAACGAGATCCTCGAACTGTTCGAGCGCTTCCGACGCAATTGCAAAATCGGCTGCGCCCGACGCCGCTAGCTCGGCGATCTGTATCGGGCTGCCCTGGTGCATATGCAGCGCCACTCTAGGATAACGTTCAACGAAATCTCGTATGATCGGCGGCAGTACGAAGCGCGCCTGTGTGTGCGTGGTAGCGATAGTCAGGGTGCCCGTGTCTGGTTCGCTAAACTCCTTCGCCAATTGCGGAATGCTTTCCGCCTCCTGCAGCACGCGTTCGGCCATATCGATGATGGCCTGACCTGCCGGTGTGATGCGGGTGAGTTGCTTGCCGCTGCGCTCGAATATCTGCACACCGAGCTCTTCCTCGAGCAGCTGGATCTGCTTGCTCACGCCAGGCTGTGCGGTGAAAAGGCTGTCAGCCGCAGCGGAAATGTTGAGCCCGTTACGGGCCACAGCAGCGATATAACGGAGCTGTCGTAAATTCATGATAAATCTGCGCTCGCCGCAAAGAGATTCATAGCACGATTAGCACGGTCGCTCGAGTAGGTAATCCAACCATCGATCCGACAGTTTCTCTTGCGTAGAGTTCTGCCGAAGTCGCTCGTGAAGGTTGGAGAAATCTACTAGATCGAGCGACTGATCTTGGTTATAGCATGAGTACACAAAGTAAGCCTCGTTTGTATGCGGATCTACGTGTTTACACAGACATTGTGCACAAACACCCTTCATCATGCACTGCATCGGGGAATTGATCGAGCCGATAGCGACATGGTCCGGTTTTAGATAAGGCTTGAGCACGCTGTAACGTGCCTCCTTGACAGCTGCCATCATATGATCAGAGCCGATGGCGATGATGTGATCGATGCTCTGAAGCGGTATCGAGGTATCGCCAAGCTTTCCCTCAGCGTATGCCACCATAGCCTCAACGATGTTGCCCACGAAAGACTTGTCCTGCGATCGCGTCGTCGCGATTTTCTTCACATCCGGCGCCGGGTCTACCGCCCATACAATGATATCTGATGCGGCTTCGATCTCGTCGACTTTGAAAACGTCCCCCGGCCGTTTATAGCCGGTGAAGTAAACGACCTTATTGCCGGCAGCACGCATAGCCTTGCCAATGGAGAACAACACAGCATTGCCCAATCCACCACCCGCCAAAAGCACGTTCTTACCCCTTGGCACCTCCGTCGGCGTACCGGTAACACCCATCACAACGATCGGATCTCCTGGTTGCCACAACGCACAGAGGCGCGAAGAGCTTCCCATCTCCAGAGTAATCAGTGAGATCAATCCCTTCTCTTTGTCGACCCACGCTCCTGTCAACGCGATGCCCTCGGCCGCCAAGGTCGTGCCGTCCACAGTGGGCGCATACGTCTCATAGTTCTGCACGCGATAAAACTGGCCAGGGTGAAATTTCCTCGCCTGCATTGGCGCCTCGACTACAACCTCAATAATGGTCGGAGTTAGGCGATTGACCTCGACAACTGTGGCGCTAAGCTCGTAGCTCAGACGGTCTCTGAAGGTGACGAGGGCGCTGTCACGCTCGGTCTGCTTGGCTGGATCAAGTCCCCTAAGGTCCGATCGAAATAATTTCACGATATACGGATAACCGTCACGCGCGCTTGCCATCGCCTTTACCACGTTGCCCGCATACACAGGATGATTATCGCCATAGAAGCTAATGTACTTGCCGTTCCTTTGGTATGACGTTAGTGGTGCGGGCTTGCCGATCTTCGGCCACCGTGTGTCATGCCTGGGTTCAAGTGAGCCGTTTTCCGGCACGAGGTCGAAGCGCTGGAAGAAGTTATCTTCAAGCTCGAAGGTTCCGGGATACTCCTGCTCGTAAATAGTGTTCGGCGAAGTCCCGGCAGCAATGAGCAGACTGCGCAGCGGCACTTCAATCTCTTCACCGGTATTGATCCATCTTCCATCTTCTTGCCGCATCTTGTCGAACTTCACGGCTTTTAAGTGATTGTACTCGTCCGCCACGGCCTCGACTGGATTCATTCCTTCCGCCCAGGCGATCCCTTCTTCTAAGGCCTTAATGATCTCTTCGTGGTTCTGCCGATACGCGGGTGCATCTTTTAATCCCTTGCGGTAAAACAACGTGACACCGCCCCACTTCTCGATGAGTACCTGAAAGTCCGGTGTCTCTCCACGTGCCTTCGCGCGCTCTCGTTCGGTGCGTACCTCGCGGCCGTGGGCCAGGAACTCTTCCAATATCGCTCTTTCCTCCTCGTCGTAGTTGTCGAGCACCTGTTCCTCACCGCATCGCTCGACGAGCGTTTCATAACGGCGTAGCGTCTTCTCAACACGTACTGGGTAATAGGCCATCAATTCTGTCGCCGTGTCGATAGCTGTCAGGCCTCCACCGATCACCCCTGCCGGCAAGCGCATCTGCAGATTAGCTAGTGACGAGTCCTTGGAGGCGCCCGTCAGTTGCAAAGCCATGAGAAAATCTGACGCCTTGCGGATACCGCGCATGAGATTGTTCTTGATGTTAATAATCGTCGGCTTGCCAGCACCACTGGCGATCGCGATGTGGTCGAACCCGAGGTCCCACGTATCATCGATTGTCAACGTGCCGCCAAAGCGGACGCCGTCATAGCAAGCAAACGCCTTACGTCTCGCCAAGGTCAAATAGATCACTTTAAGGAAATTCTTATCCCAGCGCACAGTGATGCCATACTCGGCAACGCCGCCGAAGCCAGCCATAATGCGTTTGTCGAGATCCTCGTAGAGTTCCTTAAAGTCGCGGATCGGCGCCGGTATCTTGCTTGCATCGCCAGTCAGGTCGGTGGGCAACGGCTCGATCTTCAGCGCATCGATACCCACCACAGCAAAACCTTCGTTTAGGATGTAGTGCGCCAACGTATACCCGGCGGGCCCGAGACCGACGACCAATACATTCTTGCCGTTGTAGGGTAACGCGTACGGGCGCTTAACGTTTAAGGGGTTCCAACGTGTCAGCAAACTGTAAATCTCGAATCCGTACGGCATGAAAAGTACATCGGTCAACACATTGGTTTCGATCTGGGGAATATTAACCGGCTCGGTCTTTTGATAGATGCAGCCCTTCATGCAGTCGTTGCAGATGCGATGACCGGTTCCCGGACACATCGGGTTATCGATCATGATCAAAGCAAGTGCGCCAATGTTGTCGCCCTGCTTTTTGACTACATGCATTTCGGAGATTTTTTCCTCCAGCGGACAACCTGTCTGACTCACGCCAAGGGGGTTGACCTTGAAGGTGTCCGCTTTCTTATCGGGCATGCCCTTTGAGCAATAATCTGTGTCGGTCTGGTGGCAATAGATACAGTGGTCTATCTCATAGAGAACGTTGCGCTCGCTAAACCGCCTATCCGTCAGAGCGAAGCCGTCTCTGCGCCGACGTGTGGCTGTCGGTCCGACCAAAGCAGAATGGCCGTTGCGCTTAATAGTCTCCACTGGCACCAGCTGCTGAGAATCTGTCTTCGCCGGCACTTTGAAGCTGGCCCAGCTAGCCACGCGTTTTCTCATTTCCGGATCGTTAGCGGCTGCATAGCACCAACGCTCAACGTAATCTAACAACCCCTCAGCGACAGCCAGCGCTTCCTGCTGCACTAAGACCTCAGAGAACACTGTCTTGGCGGCTTTGTCGGCAGCGAGCTTGTCGCGGATCGCGGCGAGGTCACGATCGGCTTCCGCATAATCGGTGTCCTTGCCCTTTTGCAGGCGCTTGTAGTGCTCCGCCAGCCCATAAAGCGTCGCGCCCACACGTGCGACCGTATGCTCGGTGTCGGTATCGTCAGCGGTCTCGGGGAACGCTACTCGACGCAGCAAAGAAAGCGCGTCGTCCAGCTCGGTAAGGTTCCAATCAGCAACGTTGGCACGCTTATGCTTGCTGGCCGCTCGTGTGACGACGCCGTTGCGGAATCTGAATATCGTGTCGACCTCGTCTCGGATGGCCCGCGCTTGAGCCTGGCGCACATCCTCGACCCCGAACAGCCGCGCCACAAACAGGCCCACATGCGGTGCGAGGCGAACGAGCAGGTCCGACAGCGCCTGCGGCGACAGCTCTTCGCCCTGGGAGCTGCGGTAAGATTGGTACTGCGCAAACAACCCTTGGTCTGCTTGCCTTAGCTCTTCTTCAAAGACGTCGAGTAGATCTTTAAGGCGCTCCGGTTCGTACAGATGACGATATTCGAAGCCCTGGACGCCCAGCGGCAAAGAAAGGTGCTCTGGGCTGGGTGTCGTTGCGCCTTGAGGGATTCGCCTCATTCCGGGTTCCAATGTCTGATCCTTCAGTCCATATTCTAACTGATAGGTCAAGGTGTTAGCCGCTTCCGGGGTAAGCTAATGCACCACCGCAGCCGAAACGACCGCAACGAGGTTGAGGGCCTAGCATCAGGGCTAACGCTAGCGGGTGGGTAGCGCTTACCGCCGCTCAATGAGGCTTGCGGCGTATGTTCTGCAAAAGCGTCTCGATATCAGTGGGTCCAAGGTTAGCCTTGACCTGAATGGTGAGGCGTTCTCGCGGGTCTCCATTTATCTTTTCAATGTCACAAGCCGCACCGCCGTACAGGCGCGCCGCGGCTGCCGTGATGTCCTCGCGCAACACGGTCGCTGTCGCTTCATCATTTGGGGCCAGCAGCCGATCGTTGGCGATGAAACAAAACCGCCCACCATCAAAATGAAGCTTACCCTCCAGCAACATCTCCTGCTGAAGGAGCGAGCACGCCGTCAATGCTACATCAAGCGCGCCCAATATGCGCTCAGCTAGGGTCCCCGTCTGCTCGGTCTTGCGCTGATACAGCAGCCCCAGTTCGCTGCCTGCCCGGTCCATATATAGATTTGCATCATGGGAAACTAGCAAGATGCCCGGGCCGTCTTGAACATGTTGGTAATCGGCCACATCGATCAAGATGCCCGGTAGGTTCTGTCGCCGGATCCACTCATGAAAGATCTCTATGAATTTGGCGTCATCAATCTTCGTGGGCGGGCGCGCAAAAAACTTAACGCAAAACCGCTGAAGCGTTACCGCGTTAAAAGCCTCGACAGCTGCAGCCTGCGTCGTCATGACGCCACCGATGTCAAAACTGGTTCCACCGCCGCCGGACGTCGTTTGCGCTGTGTTTCAAGCATACGTGCATGGCAAGCATAGGCGGCTTCGATAAAAAGCTGCGCCTCTTCGACGCGCTGGTGCGCAATTTCTTCGGAAGGATCGTGGTTTTGTGATTCGTACGCCGAAAACAAATAACGCGCAAACTTATCTCCGGCATATGGATCGTAAAAAAGCTGAGTCTCGCAAAACCGTTCACGAAACTCGGTCACGATCTGTCCGGGTTCATCCGAAACGTCGGGGTTCTCATTCTTAACTAACCCCTGAGCGGCCGTGAGCATCGCTTGAAGCGCCTTGTCTCGAGCACGTCGGGCGCTCCCATTCCCATCGTCGAGGAAAAGCTGGGCCTCGAATACCTCGTTTTCCGCGGCGGCCATCCCGAAGTCGGCCAAGCTTACAACCTCGCCGGCGCATTCTCCCACACCAATGTCGCCTATCGTGAACGCCCGCGCATCGGCCCAATCCACATAGAAGCTGGGATCGACCTCGTGTGGGGGAACGACCATAAGATCCTGCAGCATATTCTTAACCTGCTTCTTGCCAACGCGCGACATCACTTCACTGAAGTGCTCGCCGTCGCGCCGCTCGCTCACATAGAGGTCGAGCAGTCGGTCGACTGTTTCGGGAATTCGCTTCGAGGGGACCGCGCCGATGCTGAGACCAAAATCCTTGCCATTCTCATTCCAGCGCCCGCCCAGCAGTACGCGGAAGTGCGGCACCTTGTAATTGCCAACCGTCCGGCCAACGCCGTAGAAGCCGATTTCGGCTAGGTGATGTTGGCCACAAGAATTGAAACAGCCGCTCACCTTGATGCGTAGATCTTTGACTGCTTCGTCGTACTGCAAATGCTTAGCCGCCAAGCGCTTACGTAATACGGCTGCAAGACCGCGCGAGGAGGCAATACCGAGTTTGCAGGTGTCGGTGCCTGGGCACGCAGTAACGTCGACTATACTCTCGGCGCCAGGCGCGCCCAATCCGATCGCCGAGAGATCGCGATGAAGTGCGATCAGATCAGCCTCGTGCACCCAGCGCAGCACGATGTTCTGCTCCACAGTAGTGCGAATGGTGTCCTTTACGTAGCGCCGGCAAAACGACGCCAATTGACGCAGTTGATACGAGGTGATATCGCCGAGAGGGAGTGTCACGGTAACCGTGGCAAAACCGGGCTGACGTTGGCGATATACGTTGGTCTTACGCCATTGCTCGAAGCCCTCTGCCGGCTCAACCGCTTCAGCTGTGCTAGGCTTTTCCAGCGGTGACTCGGCTGCGTCGTTAACAGACTGAAGCCATGCGGTCCACTTCGGATCGCTTTCGAGCACCTGACGCTCCTCCAATACCAATCGGCGAAACTCCTCGATGCCGAGCTTAGCCACCAGAAATTTGACGCGCGCGCGTCCGCGATTGCGCTTTTCGCCGAATCGAGCAAACACCCGTGCAATCGCTTGTGCTGTCGGCAGTAGTTCTTCTTCGGGTAGGAACTCGTCGAATAGTTTCGCCTGATGGGGAATTGCGCCTAACCCCCCACCGACATAAAACTCAAAGCCGCGTTTCTCCACGCCGTCAACAATGCGTGTCTTGGCGATTCCGCCCATATCATGCATAGACACCAGTCCGCAAGCGTGTTGGGCACAACCGGAGAACGCGATCTTAAACTTGCGGCCGAAGTCTTGGGTATCGCGATGGCCTAATAAATAGTACGCCGTCGCTTTGCTGTAGGGCGTAACGTCGAAGACTTCGTCCCGGCACACGCCTGCGAGTGGGCAAGCGGTGACGTTGCGTACGGTATTGCCACAGGCCTCACGCGTAGTGATGCCGACAGCGGCGAGCCGTCGATGCATGTCCGGTGTGTCATCGATATGAACGAAGTGCAACTGAAAGTCCTGACGCGTCGTGACGTGTAGGATGGAATCAGAATACTCCTCCCCGAGATCGGCCAGCTCTTCCAGCTGATCCGCCGTCAACCCTCCGAACGGGATCTTGATACGCTGCATCCCGGGAGCATCCCATTTGGTGTTAGGCCCCTTCAGCAAATCGCTCGATGGGAATGCAATGTTTTGACTCCTCTCGCCGTCGTGGCGCTGGCCATTGTCATATCGCTGGCCGTACACGCCACGACGCAGGCGGATTTCGGCAAACACCTTGTCTTCGATCTTGCCTTGCTGGCGGAGTCCCATTTGCCGCTCGTACTGATCGATCTCAGTAGCGAGTTCGGGATCTATCCGTTCAGCGAGTATTTCTTTCCAGCGCAATGAGTTCCCCCTAAACGCATTCGGTTCTCCACCCTCTGGTCCGGATTCAGCGGGCGCACCGTCCTCGGCCGCTAAAGCGACGCTCGCCTCACTGCGAGTCGAACGGGAGTCGGTAGGTCCGATAGCTCGGGACCGTGGAACGGAGAAGATAAATGAAGGGCTTATTCCGCAGAAATAACAAATTCAAATATCAATATTCGATTTGCTTATAAGGACTGAGAAGCGAGCCACGCGCCAATCCTAGAAATCATCCAAGTGATTGAATTATAACAAGTTAAGTCGATGATTGCGGGCGAGGGTAGCGGCCACGGCGTCCGTGACACGCACTCACCGCTGCGATATCGTAGCGCGCACCACTCGTAGCCCGTTCCAACGTCCAATAGCAAGAGATACGTTTTCTTCCTACGAGCCACTCGCAACTGAGTTCTGAATGCAATCCCTGCTGACGGTCTCGCTGCCGGTATTCGGTCTTATGTTCTGCGGGTACCTGGCGGGCCGTCTTCGGGTGCTGGGTGCAGACAGCAGCGAGGCGCTAAATCGGTTCGTTTATTACTTTGCGCTACCCGCGCTGCTGTTTGTTTTCGTTGCGCGCGCCTTTAGAGCAGATTTTTTACTGGCCGTTTCTCGCAGGCTGGGGTGGTGGTCTCGCGTTGGTTTTCGCATTGACCGCTATCCTCGGGCGATTTCTGTACCGGGATCAATTAGCGGTGTTGGCACTACGATCGATGAATACGTCGTTCGCTAATAGCGGCTATATGGGTATTCCGCTTGTGATTACTGCGCTCGGCGAGGAAGCGGCCTTGCCCGCGATCATCGGAACCGCCTTCATGAACATTGTCTTCATCAGTTTGACAATTGCTCTAGTCGAGACGGGCGAAAGCAAAAAGGTAGGTGCCATCGGTATCGGACGCGACGTTGCGGCAGCTCTAATAAAGAACCCGCTGATCGTTCCAGTCGTTGTCGGTGTGATGATCCCTGCGTTCGGGCTCAAGCTGCCTGCGCCACTAGAAGCTTTTTGTGATCTTCTTGGCAATGCCGCAGGGCCATGTGCGCTGTTCGCGATCGGCCTTTTCTTAGCCGGTCAGTCCGTTCGCGAAGACCTGGGGCAAGTTAGCGTTCTCGTATTTCTGAAGCTTATTGTTCATCCTCTGATCACCTGGCTGTTAGTCACTCATGTGTTCGTATTGGAATGGCCTTGGGCCACGGCGACTATTTTGATGTCGGCGCTACCCACAGGCGTGAACTGCTTCGTGTTGGCCCAGCGCTATCGGGTGTTTGTAGCACCGACCTCTTCGACAATTCTTTTGTCGACAATGTTGTCTGTAATCACTGTTTCATTGTTGTTGGTCGTGTTGAGGATAAGCTAGGCGACGGGTTACCTTGTCGTATTAGGTTTCGTAGTCTGCGGACCTAGCACGTAGCCGACAAATCGGTACACAATACGAAAGACCGGAGAAGTCTCATCATGAGAACAACTACGAAGCTAACGTTAGATGACGCTCGCTTAATCATGGATGCTGCGGAGAAAAAGGCGCGCGCGATCGGCGTAGATATGGATATTGCTATCACGGACGATGGTGGACACTTGCTTATGTTTCACCGCATGGACGACGCCCGCGTGACTAGCATCGACATCGCCATTAGTAAGGCGTTTACGGCCGCGGCGGCACGAAAATCCACACGCGCTTATGGAGAGACGAGCAGCCCCGGGGGGTCTTCTTATGGGATTCATGTCAGTAATCAGGGCCGATTTATGGTATTCGCCGGCGGCCTACCTATTTTTGTCGATGAGCAGATTGTCGGTGGTGTCGGCTGTAGCTCCGGCCACCCAGATCAAGACGAAGATGTCGCACAGGCGGGCATAGATGCATTGCTGGCAGACTTGAGGAAATAGGCGCTGAATGACCTTGAAGCAAAACTCCAGATCTGCACGACTCAACGCACAATCCTCTTGAAAGCAGAATTAACAGTTGTGTGACACCTCAAGACATTGTGACACGATGAAAGAACACGCGAAAAAACTGCACACGTATGTCGGACGAAGGAGAACCGAACACGATACCGTTGTTCCCAGTCAAGCGCAGGCTATGGCCGCCCTGCTCGACCGTGATCCAAGTCCGTATTCTGCCGGTGCGCCGCTGCCCGAATTCTGGCACTGGATCTACTTTAAGTCGATCGTGCGTCGTTCCCGGTTAGGCGAGGATGGCCACCAACACCGTGGTGATTTCCTTCCGCCTGTAGAACTCCCTAGACGAATGTGGGCGGGTGGACGTTTACAGTTTCACAACCCTATCATTATCGGGGAAGAAATCGAGCGCACCTCAGAGATCATATCGGTCGATAAAAAAAGCGGCCGCAGCGGAGAGCTCGTGGTGATAACTGTCAAGCATGTCATCTCCAGCGCACACGAGGCTTGCGTCAAAGAAGAGCAGGACATCGTATATTGCGAAATCCCGAGATCGGATCAACCAGGTCCGCAGACGCTCGCGCCCACAGAAGTTAATTGGAAGGAAACATTCCTGCCAGACGCGATTGTTTTGTTCTACTACTCGGCATTGATGTTTAATGCGCACCGCATTCACTATGACTACCCCTTCACGACGCAGGTCGAGGGTTATCGGGGATTGCTGGTGCACGGCCCCTTAACGGGGCTGCTTTTGCTTGATGCCGCAACACGCTATGAACACCGAATGCCGGCTTCGTATGCATACCGGGGTGCCGCACCCTTATTCTGCGACGAGCCGATCACCCTCGCTGGGATTAACACGGCTAACGATGACACACAAGTGTGGGCTTCCGGCCCAGACGGTGTCATTGCGATGGAGGCACGCGTTATTTGGAAATGATGAGTGGCTAGCTACTCGTTAACTCGAGAGCAACACGGCTTGCTCGCCGGCAAGAATGAGTCTTACCTCGGCGCCTATCGAGAATGCCGGCTGACCACGCTGATGCGCATCATCCACTAGAATCACACTACCCTCTACCGACACGGAGTAGCGAATCAGGCTACCCAGGAATTCGCGATGTTGTACGACTCCCTGCATGTGTACGCCACTCGACTGCAGGGTTTCCTCCGCCGCCAAAATCATCAAGCTCTGGGGGCGAAACATGATGCTGACACCATCCGTAGCGATATTCTCCAAAGTCTCAACCTGCGCCGGGTTCAGCGGGAACGTAATACCATCTGCTGAGCGAAAAACCGCTCGCCCATCTACATCCGCCAACAAGCCTTCGAGAACATTCGCTGTACCGAGAAAGTTAGCGACAAAACGGTTTGCCGGATTGTCATACAGCTCTGGCGGCGTCCCAATCTGCTGGATGGCGCCTTCGTTCATGACCGCGATCCGATCGGCCGTGGTATTCGCCTCTTCCTGATCGTGCGTAACGAAGATGGTTGTCAACGAAAGCTTACGCTGTAATTGAAGAAGTTCCTGTCGCATCTGAATGCGCAACTTCGCATCGAGGTTGGACAACGGCTCATCGAGCAACAACACCCGGGGTTCAACAACAATGGTACGGGCAAGCGCCACGCGTTGCTGCTGACCACCGGATAGCTGAGAAGGACGTCGGTCTGCGAGCTCGAGTAAGTCAACCAGCTCCAGTGCCGCCCCAACCCTTTGCTTGATCTCAGGCCTTGGTACACCATGTTCCTCCAAACCAAAGGCTACGTTCCTACGCACTGTCATGTGAGGCCACAGTGCGTAGCTCTGAAATACCATGCCGACGTTTCGTTTCCATGGGGGCAGTGCGGTAACCTCATCGTTTCCAATAAACACGCTGCCTGTCTGCGCCTTGCCGAAACCGGCAATGAGGCGTAACAACGTGGTCTTTCCGCACCCTGAGGGGCCTAAGAACGTGAAGAATTCCCCAGGTTCGACCTCGAGCGATACCTCCTTCAAGACGTGGTTCTTGCCGTACGCCAGATTCACTCCTTCAATCCGGACACCCGCGGCTTTTTTGCCGATTGTGGTTAACTCATCGTTCATTACTAGGCTCCGATCGCTCAAAAGTCCTCGGTTAGCCCGCGCGTGCGCTGGCCGCGCTCGATTACCCGATGCGACAGATAGGTGGCGACAGCTACTATTAAGACGGCGATGATTCCAAGGGCCGCACCCGGACCGCGGCCTGCGGCAGTCTGCATGAAAACATAGAGGCCGTAGGCCAAGGGTGCGTCGGACTCGACCGACACCAGCATAATGGTCGCTGACAGTTCGACCGCGGCTGTCGCAAAGCTCGTCACAAAACCGGCAACGATTCCTCCCACCATTAGCGGCACAACGATTCGCCGCACAGTGGTCAACTTCGCCGCGCCGAGGTTCTCCGCTGCCTCCTCAAGCGCGATGCTTAACTGCTGCAGACCAGCGGTGCAGGCGCGCAAAGCGTAGGGCAACCGTCTGACGGATAACGCGATCACGAGGACTACCCACCAACTGGCAAGAGGCTGTCCGCTCCACGGCAGGTCGAATCCGACGAACGACCGCAAATAGCCGATCCCCAACACGACGCCCGGCACTGCAAGTGCGGCCATCGCCGTGTAGTCCAACCATTGTCGCCCAGCAAGCCGAGTACGTAGCACAAGATACGCAATTCCAGTGCCAATGGTCACATCGATCAGCGCCGCGATTGAAGCATACAGCATGGTATTCGTGATGTATTGTGGCGACGTTTCGAACACTTCGAGGTAGTGTGCAGTTGTATAGCCGTCCGGGAGGACGCTGTATGACCAAATGGTACCGAACGAGAGCAGTGTGAGTCCGACGTGTGGCGACAGAACGAGCAACAAAATAAGTATGATCACACCGTAGGAAAACACCTTCTCCCAAGGACGCATCTGCCGTTTAGAGAGCCCTCCGCCGCCACGCTGTTCCGTCGCATACTCTTTACCTCGCAGTGCCAATGCTGCCACCCACATGGCCAACAGTGAAAACATAACCATGATCACGGAGATCACGTAGCCCATAGGATCATCGATGCCAATTGATGAGATTCTTAGATAGGCTTGCGGCGCGAGCATGTTGTTAACGTTGAGTAGCAGCGGCGTTCCAAGGTCGTCAAATACCTTAATAAAAACCAGAGAAGCACCGGCCACATAACCTGGCATCGCTAGCGGGAACACAATGCGGCGGAACAAACGCATTCCCGACGCCCCCAGATTCTGCGCCGACTCCTCCATCGCTCGGTCAATGTTATTCAAGCTGGCCGAAAGGTTGATGAGGATAAAAGGAAAGTAATGAATACTCTGCACGAAAATGACGCCGTTCAGCCCTTCCATGAAGGGGATGTTGATGCCGAACCATTCGTCGAGCAGAAGATTTACACTGCCATTGCTGCCGAATAGCAACTGCATCGCCACTGCACCGACAAACGGGGGCATGATCAGCGGCACGATGCCGAGCGTTTGGACTAAGATTGCACCGCGGAATTCGAAGCGAGTCGTAAAGTAGGCCAAGGGCAATGCGAATACTGTCGCCACAACTACGGACATGCCCGCGACGTAGAGCGAGTTCCAGAAAGACTCTCGAAAGAGCGAGGTGTTGAAGAAATCTTGGAAGTTGAGCAGGGTGAACTCGCCCGTGGCCGGGCTCTGAAACGCAACAAAGATGACCTGGACAACGGGGACGACGAGGAACAGCACCAGGAACGCCGCGATCAATAGCGCGACGACTCTCTGTCCCCAGTGTGCGCCCATTAGCGTCCGAAATGAAAACGAGCGGGCTCGGCCAAACCCGAGCCCGCTCAGAAGAGAATCACTTCGCCATCAACCGCGCCTGTTCGGCCTTTGCCAAGGCTTCAGCGTAGTTCTTCTTGACGAATGAATCCCACTGCTCCTCGACTTCGGCCTGGCGCTTAGGCACGACGTCGGCTCTCTTTTTCCTTTTCTTCTTGAAGATACCGGAAAAATTTGGGTCACCCGCCTTCTGCTCGGTAATGGGCAGTGCTGCCACTAGACCACGGGCCTCCTCGACCAACTTAGCCGCCTTGGGGTTAGGATTTCTCGCCAACGCCGCCTCGGCTTTCTGGATCGCGCGCGTGGCCGCCCGCAGATCATCTAGCCGGTACGTGATCATGACATCGAACATGGAGTTGACCAGGTTGTAGCGGCTTTTCGAGAGGCGGACATCGAACTTCACCGCCGCGCCGATGGATTGATCTTTAAACGGGTTAGGAAAATCCTTGGGCGCTTTGGCGTAGGTTGCCGGGTTAACAGGCAGCCGCCGGATCTTAGGATCGAGCAAAAGTTCCTGACCCTCGGTTGACAACAGGAACTCGATGTAGGCGGCAGCGGCTTGCGGATGTGGCGCCTTATTGTGGATCGCGATATTCGCCGGCACCAGTGTTGTCACCGGCGGGTATATAAAGGTGACCGGGAACCCGCTAGCTTCAGATGACAGTCCGAAGAAATCGATAACCACGCCAAGGCCGAAATTGCCGCTGTTGACGCCGTCCGGCACACCAAAGCTACGCTCTGTCACGGTCTTGAAGTTGCCGGCAATCTCCTTCCAAGTCGCCCAACCCTTCTCCCAACCTTCGCCCTGAAGCAGGGTTTCTACCGTCAGATGTGTGGTACCGGAGCGCGACGGCGCCGACATACCGACGTGTCCGTGGTAGGCAGGCTTCGCCAGGTCTGTCCACTTCTGCGGCGCGGGGATCTTCTTTGCCTTCACATAACGGTTGTTCCCCATGATCCCGTAACCGGCAGCGGCAAAGCCAATGTAGTAGCCATCCGGGTCATTGATCGGATAGGCACCGACCTTGTTTGGAATGCCCTTGGCCTTCGGTGTGTACTTTCGTAGAAGGCCGTCGCCTTTCAACACCTCGAAGGCATCGGGTGCCGAGGCCCAGAACATGTCTGAGGTGTTGTTGCCGGCGGTTTCCTGGAGATACTTGATGCCGGCGGTCGTCTTCTTCTTGACCATTTCGACCTTGGTGCCGGGATACTTTTTCTCGAAGGCTGCCTTGAACTTCGAGGTCAGGTCCTTGGGAAACGAGGTGACGATAACAAGCTTGTCCTCAAGTGCCAGCGACTGTGCGGGTAGACTTACCATACCCAACGCGAGTGTGCACAAGAGTGCTGCTCGCGGGATGACTGCGTAGGTATTCATCTTTCTTTTCCTCCTAGCGTGAAACGAGGTATCTGGCGGGAATTCGACGTGCCCCAAAGGGAGTTGGACACACCCCCGATGTTTCATACTACGCCTCAGGGAAACCGGGCTCAAGTTCGCCTCGCGCGCAAATCGCTTGTCACCGACCGTTTTGGGGTGACAGAATCGCCTTCCGCGTGATTTTTGTTTTTGATCGAGCCACTGGAGGAGGACGTACATGCTAAAGATATTGGGAAGAAACACTTCATCTAACGTGCAAAAGGTACTGTGGTGTTGCCACGAGCTGAGCTTAGGCTTCGAACGGGAAGACATAGGTGGGCCCTTTGGCAAGAATCGAGAGCCGGAGTACCTGGCCTTGAACCCGAATGGCACCATCCCGACGGTTATTGACGGCGACCTCGTGCTTTGGGAATCCAACAGTATTGTTCGTTATTTGGCGGCAAAGCACGGCGACGGAACGCTTTATCCCTCCGATTTGGGGGCACGCGCCAAAAGCGACCGCTGGATGGATTGGCAATTGAGTGTCGTCGTCCCCGTGATCAATCCGGTGTTTTTCGGGTTGATTCGCACCCCGCCTGAAAAGCGTGATCAGACAGCCATCGCGGCCGCCCGCGACAAGTTGGCTTCGGCGATGACGATACTAGACAGCGAACTCGAGAAGACGGAGTTCGTGGCCGGATCGGCATTCACGGTCGGCGACATACCGGTCGGCATCATGACCTACCGCTGGTTCACGCTTGAAATCGAACGGGAAGATCTACCGAATGTAGAACGCTGGTACGAAAGACTGACACAGCGCCCCGGTTTTGAAAAGCATGTAATGACCGGCTTAACGTAACCGGTGACTGATGACTAGTAATTGGTTATTGGTTTACTAAAGCGGTTCTAGACCCTGTTCTCGGATAAGTTCAAGGGCTAGGCGCGCGGGGGCGTAGTCGGGTTCATAGGACAGTGCGCGTTCAAAAGAACGTTTGGCCTCGAAGATGTGTCCCTTCATGAGCTGGACACGACCTATATTAAAGTGTGGAAATTGATAGCAGCAGTACCGTTCGGCGCGTGTGGCTTTTTGTAACCAAGGAATGGCCTCCTCGAGACGCTTGAGATCAATCAAATACACGCCGATATCGTTATAAGGGTTGCCGTAGTGAGGATCTAAGCGAATGGCCTCCTTGCATTCGTCAATCGCCTCTTCCAACTTGCCGAGCTTACTCAGCGACCAGCCACGAAAAGTGTAGGCTTCCGCCGTCGGATATAGCTCTATCGATTTTCCAAAAAACTCGATGGCATGGTCGTAGTCACCACGCAGATGAAGCGTGTGGCCCTGTTTCCACAATAGGTACGCCTGAAGCTTGT
>JBHICC010000027.1:0-34214 GCA_046759385.1 Acidiferrobacterales bacterium
ATTGTTGCCACTGTTCCAAGCTAACGTTGCAGGCCGGCACGTAATGTCTGCTATTGGCCGAAAGCGGACATTCGATGAATTCGATTGATCAACTCCGCGCACGAATGAGCACAGTCTCGAGCACACCGACATCTTGAAGTCGAAATCTGATCGGATAACTTATTGAAAGATTTGGTGGGCGATGCTGGGATTGAACCAGCGACCCCTGCCGTGTGAAGACAGTTCCCGTGACGAGTGAACGCGTCCCTAAAGGTGTGACCGTATTTGTGACCAAGCCACTTTGGGTACCGCAGAGAAACAGCTAGTTCAGATACGTTTTGAAAGTCGGCAAGCGGTGCAAGTGGTTGATTTGATTTAATACACTTGCTTTAAAGGTCCGCCTTTTAATCAGAGGGTCGTTGGTTCGATTCCAACACGGCCCACCAACTAAAACAAAGACCTGCACCGTCCACCGCTGTCAGACCCATAGCGGACATTTGGGCCATAGCTTACCCGTCTCTAGCATCATAAAGAATCTTGATCTGCTGCGGGTCACTCTGAATTCTTGATCAACGATTGCCTCGGTGCCGACACTCGATTGGATGATCGTGGATTATCGCAAGTCGGTTAACGAGAACGCAGCCGGGCCACGCTCTGGTCAAGAAGCGCCGGTGCCCCGCTGATTAAAGACACTACGCTTGAGGTCGTCGTCGAACGCGTCGATCCAGTTGAGACTCGGACCGGCACGATAGTACCTTCTGGCGCGGATTGATTTGCGGGTGACGACGACAAACCCCCACTTGTCGCCGGCATCGGCTTTAGCTGGGGGGTTAAATTGTTCTGTGAGCTGAAAGTCGTTCTCCGAGTAGCCGTACCAGTCAAGCGACGCGCGATACCGCGCTAACTGCTCCGCAGAGACAAGTTTAAGGTCACGTCCCATGTGTGCCCTCCCAAAGGGGTTGCTGCCGTACGAGCGGATTTCCTGCTCCTCGTACGGCAAGCGCAACAACTAAACACCCACGTGGGCGACCACATGGAAGATCGCCTTATTGTTTTCTTTCTTGACTTTATACGACCGCAACGCTCGGCGCAAACAGTGCTGGCCCACAAAGATGTGGGCGTTTTCCGATGAGGCCTTAACGGGCGTTACCAAGAGTGACAGCTACATCTACGCTTACATCAGTCCCGGTGAACATGTGTTCTGGTCCAAAACCGAGAACGTCAATGCTTAGAATGCGCGTGGAGGCGGGAAAGACCTATTACATCCGGCAGCATGTGCAACTGGGTGCGTGGAAGATGGCGGTGGAGCTGGAGGTACTAGACAAGCTGGAGGCCAAGGAGCTGCTCAAGCAATGGAACTACCTGACGTTTACCGAGCGCGCGGCCGCCAAATCTCGCAAGTATGTAAAGCGGGGTTACAAGGAGGCGCGCATTGCCGCGAGCACCTTTCCAAGGAGCCGGAGGGGCAAGACCTTTTCTTACCGAAGCACGCTTAGCTAGCCTTTTTTTACAATCTCGCTCTGCGCGGCGAGGCTGAACGCTATGACGCTTGCGCAGAGAAATTCAGGGATAGTCGCGGATTCCAGCATTGGGCGTGTTTGCGTAAAATAACATCCGCTGGACTAGAGCCATGGGGCCGATTGGATCTCAACGGCGACGGCGTTGTCCCATCATCTCCTCGCGCTGCTGCTGCACAACATTTGACTGTCTTAGAAGGTAATGAAAGAAAAGGACCAAGCTAGGCACAACCTCGAACAAGCGGTTCAGATTCTGGCAGTTGGGCAAGAAGACATCAAACACCGGCTACAGGTTGCGTATATCCATCACGTCAAACATGTCGCTGCGGATGCCTTGCCAAACAATCTGAGACAAGTCTTGACCGCAATTCACAAGAAAATGACTGATAAGAAACCCTTTTATGAGGGACAAAGTGCGGTGGAGGCTAATGTGTACTGGATGAAAAAGAAAACTGCAGCAGCAATAGCTAAGCAGATCTGGGAGCTACATAGGGCGATGGAGAGAAGACCCTGATGGGAATTAGGCGGTGTTCTATCTATAGATTACTACCCCTAGCGATTATCGGTAGCCGGTAAGGTTGCGGCGTGATACTCGTCCCTTGTTCTACTGAATACGGGCTGCTGACTGGTCATTGGTCTTTCTTGCTGGTTAAAACCTAGCGCAGGTCTAGGCCGCGTCTGCGGTTGGCCCATAGCGGATCTTATTGCTACGATCCTACTCGTGGGTGTCATGGTCCTTCCTGGCGTGAGCCGTACTACATTATGTGGGGTACACGCTTCTCACAAAAGCGCCGGGGATGACCACGACCGTTTGCGAACAGATGATGCGAGAGAAAACGAATTCCGCCGCCTTCAAGCTCCTTGACGACGACGAGCCCAGGGCGGTCGTCGTGGAACGACCGGAAAGCACCTCACCCTATCTCTTTGTTTGCGATCATGCCGGTAACCAGTTACCGCGCAGACTGGGCAAGCTCGGATTAAAGAACGATGATCTCGTGCAACACATTGCCTGGGATGTGGGAGCGCGAGGTCTCGCAGAAACGTTTGCCCAGCGCTTTAGTGCCACACTAGTGCGGCAGCTTTACTCACGGCTGGTGATCGATTGCAATCGGCCGCTCGACGCTGAGAGCTCCATCGCCGAAGTGAGTGAGCACACTGTCGTACCAGGCAACCACAGCCTCTCGGAGGAGGGAATCGAAGCGCGCAGGAACGATATTTTTCACCCTTACCATGGCACGATCACGGCAATCATCGACAGACGGCTCGCAAAGCGGCAGCCCACTATTCTAGTGGCCGTTCACAGCTTCACACCGGTATACAAGGGAGATGCACGCCCCTGGCACATCGGTCTTCAATATAATCGCGATGCTCGTCTCTCGCACCTGCTGCGCGATTTACTGAGAGAAGATGAAACGCTTTGCGTCGGAGATAACAAGCCCTATGCAGTGGATGACTATACGGACTACACGATCCCTGTGCATGGTGAAGGGCGCCGGATCCCTCACGTGTTGTTCGAGCTCCGCCACGACATGATTGAAACCGAGGAAGATCAGTACCACTGGGCACATCGACTAGCCCATTCGCTAGAGCGCGTGCTCGTACACTCCCCGGAGCTTATCGTCCGTTAGTCGTGAGTCGTGAACCGTGAATCGTAATCAAAAGCTATAGGAGGACACGCTCCGTTTCTTTATCACTAACGGCAGTTTGAGCTGACCGAGCTGCGCGGAATGGAGGCATAGACATGAAAAGGAAAGCTACTAATCGCAAGCGCGCGACCAAAAGACCCGAGAGAATTGGAATTATCGTTGTTCACGGTGTCGGAGAGCAGCGGCGCTTTGAGCATTTGGAATCTATTGCCAGCAATTTCTACAAGGCGCTGAGCAAGGACGCCCGCCGCCGACCGCACGTTCAACTGCGCTACGGTGACCAGACGCCGAGACTCGCCTTTAGCAGCAGCTGGCGAGACGCACCAGCGCTGGTGCGTTGGCGTAAGCCGGGCGGTCGGTGGATAGAGGCTAGCTTTCGCGAAGTCCATTGGGCCGACCTGGATATGCCAATGACCTGGGGTCGTTGGTTCAAGCTTATCGGATGGTCGCTGGGCGTATGCGGTGTACGACTCTATAAAAAGGGCCGGGCCGGGTCGCCACGCCAGAATAAGATGTGCGCACCAAAGCTCCTAAACTTTTTCGAGCGCTTCCAGGTACGCGCTTCAGTTTTCGTGGTGTCTCTGTTTTTCTTGTTGACCCTAGTCACCGTCAACGTGCTCCGGTGGTTGCTGAACCGCGTGTCGATTAGCCCGGCCTGGCTGGGTCGCGTCCACGACTTGATTTACAACTACCTCGGGGATGTCAAGCTTTACCAGGATTGGTTTGCGCGCTCCGACGATCGCGTTGAAACCATCGGCGAGAAATCACGTGTCGCGATTCGTCGACGCATGGTTCGTGTTTTAGTGCAAACGGCTAGCGAGATGGAAGCGGGCCGGATGGATGGCTATTACATTTTTGCACATAGCCTCGGAACCGTAGTCGCCTTTAACGGGTTGATGGAAACGAATCTTGCCCTGGCGGCCTACCTTACGGAAGCGGAGTGGAATGGTTTGCCATCATCACTCAAAAAGAAGACCGCGAAACCTCCTCCTCGTCGTCCAATGCCACAACGGCCCTCCTGGCTCGACCAGACACGTGGCCGATACGATGCCATCGACCGGCGGCGTTTGTTTCGGGGGCTGCGTGGTGTGCTTACTCTGGGAAGCCCGCTGAATAAATTCGCTAGCCTGTGGCCCGCCATCGTGCCCGTCAATAGTGAAGCTGTGGGATCGAACGTAGCGTGGGTTAATGTCGCTGATGTTCAAGACATTGTCGCTGGGAAGATTGACAAATTTCCCGTCTGCAAGCCCGCACCTGGAATAGGCGGATTGGAGTTGGCGAACATTAGCTGGGCCGGTGCCTACTCTCTAGTTACCGCTCACACGTCTTACTGGTCAGTTGATCCAGAGAAAGCGCGGCTCATGGACGGCATCGTACCCTGGCTCGAGGGTGGTCAACTGCCGCCACTCGCAAATGTCATGCCTCTTGGTTTAGCGCGTCTCGTTTTTCTATTTATGCTGACTGTCGGTGCCGGCGCGCTAATGTGGGCGCTTGCCGGGGCCGTATGGCTTCTGGCCAACGCGGATCGAAAACTGGGAATGTCCTTGTCTGCTGACTACATCGAAACCTTGGCATCCTTAGGATTGCGGCAGGATTATCTCGCTGCTTTGTTACCGACCTCGGGCTACATCTTGGTCGTTGGTATTGGTGTTGTGTTGACTTGCTCGCTTGTGCGAAGAGCCTGGGAAAATCGCAAGTTTGCTTAGCCAGACATTGTATTAGCAAGCAGCTTGACGCCGTCTACACTACTGACGGTAACATTTACCGCAATCGAGATTCGCTCTCCGTTGCCGAAGAACGGATGCACGAAGTGCTCGATCCAGCCGGGAAACATCAACAGCATGCCCGGCTCGGGGTCAAGCAGGAGGCCTTCTCCAAACGTGTAGCCCGGGTATCTGAGTTCACCGGCGATGTTTGCGCCAGGCCTCGGATCGCGCAGCTCGATCCGGCCGTTCATCGGGTGCCCCGCTTCAGGCTCGCCGCAGTCTACGTAGTAAACGCATGACCAGTGGATGTCGCCGTGGTTATGTGTACGGTTGTAGTCGCCATTACGAATTACATTGGCCCAGGCGACCGCGGTGTACTCGATATGTGTGGCATCCTCGTTGGGTAGGCAAGCCATGTGTACGACGGCATCTTCCACCCATCCCTTTAGGGTCGCGATTTCAGGGATCGGCCATTGGAGACAGACGGGCTTGGATTGCCACCCACCGACATTGCTGCCCGGAAGGCCCGTATCCTTTGCCTCGGCCTCGAGGATGGCCTGCCGCAACCCGCTATTGACGAGATCAACATCCGCTATTTTGCGGATCATGACCGGTGTCGCAAACACTAGGTTGACGCCTGATTCGAGCTGAACGTCCAAGGCCATGTAGCGTTTCTCCTCGCGTGCGTCAAAAAGGCCGTTCTCAAGCGCGTAGGCCGACTCTACCCTGCTTTAACGCGCCTGTGCAGGCCCTTAGTATAACCAACAAACGGCTGCCCGAAGCGGCTCGGAAAAAACGCCAGATCAATTACTTACGGGAGGATCTTCACCTCTTTTGGTATATTTGAGATCGGTAGAACTCGGCCATTCGTCGCCTATAATTAGCCTGGGGTCCGTAAAATCCCCTCTCAAGACGCTAATAGCCGTATCGATGACTGACCACGATAAGACCATACGTGTGCGCGGGCCAGCGCCGACCCTGCCCAGCGCGCCGCAAAGGCCCTGTCTCACCGTGCTCTACGGCGGTCCCGTTGGCTTGGTTTATACGCTACTTGCCGGAACGGAGACGGTGATCGGCCGTGGTATGGAAGCCGATATACCAGTCGTGGAGCAACGCGTGAGCCGACGACATGCCGTGATCAATGTCAGTGAAAAGGGCAAGGTCGTGGTCGAAGACCAGGGCAGTAGCAACGGCACCTATGTGAACGGGACCCGCGTCCGAAAGCAAGCGCTAAAAGACGGTGATCGCGTCCAAATTGGTTACAGTTGCATCATAAAATTTTCCTACCAGGACGATCTGGAGTACCAGCTACAGAAGGAGATCGCCGGCGGCACCAAAGACCCAACTACGGGACTGTACACCAACAAGTACTTCAAGGACCGAATTAACGCCGAATTTACCTATGCGCTAAGACGCGACCAGCACCTAGGTGTGCTCATCTTCGGGATCGACCATTTTGAAAAGATTAGTCTCGCCCACGGTCAGATTACGGGCGAGCAGGTGCTTAAAGACATCGCCCACGCCGTCAGCCCGATCCTTCGGGCCGGTGATATTTTTGCTCGCTTTGACGTGGAGCGATTTGCTGTGTTGGCACGCGATCTCGATGACGCAAGCTCAGTTATCCTTGCGCAGCGTATACGCAAGATCGTCAGGGATCATAAGTTTGAAATCGATGGCACGCGGATTAAAGTCACTGTAAGTATCGGTATTGCGACGCTTGCAGATAAGCCGACGAAGCCCAAAGATCTCATTAAGATCGCCACAGAGTCGTTGCGCGAGACCAAGTGGGAAGCCGGCCAGGACGGTATTGGCGGCGCTGCCGTATCAACGTATTTGAAGGGTAACGAGGACACTGTAACTGTCCATTACCAGCCAGGCGGCAAAGCCTAACCGCCGCGGTTCTCCAAGAGTGGGGCGCAGATCTCGATTGCCTCGTCTCCGCCTCACTTTCCTTCATTGCCTGCCCTGCATCAACCACCTAACGAGTAGTGACTGTTTTGGGCTACGGTTTGATACCATTCTGCTGATGTTGTTGCGGCGGTTTTGAGGAGGCGACGAAACCGATGCAGGTCAAGGACGTCATGCGCACCGAGGTGAAATCCGTCCCATTGGGCACGTCGGTCAAAGACGCATTTGATATCATGCGAGAAGGCCGGTTTCGTCACCTGCCGGTGCTGGATTCCGAAAGCAAGGTCGCCGGAATCGTATCCGATCGTGATTTACGAAACGTCGTGGTGATGTACAAAGACCCGATTACCGGCGCCGAGGATTTCTTCGTTACCGATGACACCACCGTCGACAAAGTTATGATTGCTGATCCTGTGAGTGTCGCACCAAATGATGACGTCTCCGCCGCAGTCAAGCTTATCCGCGACGAGCATTTCGGATGTCTCATCGTTTCCGAAGATGGACAGCTTGCTGGAATATTGAGCTACATTGACCTTCTCGATGTACTGCTCAGACTGCTGAAGGCCTCGGAGTAGCGTACTTCAGGCTGCAAAAAGCTATTCAAAAACTCGGAAAGATTCTTCAACCACACGGACCCTCGCTTACGGGTAGGGTAGTGCAGTGCTACCATAATCGCGGCACCCAGTAACCTCGAAATAGAAACAAAACTAGCAACAAACCCGGTCGAGTACTTAAGGGGGGAGTGTTTATGAAACCGAACCGGATGAAAGCAAAGTTGCTCGCGGGCGAACCGACGCTCGGCGTGTCGATCATGATTCCTTCAGCGCAGATGGTAGAAATAATAGGGGCACTCGGGTTCGACTGGGTCTTGATCGATTGTGAACACGGCACGATTTCGCTGGAGACTGTCGAAGCAATGGTCATGGCAGCTGAAGCTAGTGGTATTACGCCGATCGCGCGTCCGACGACTAAGCGTCCCGAGGACATCATGCAACTGATGGACCGTGGCACAATGGGCGTGCAAGTACCGCACGTTAACACCGCCGAAGATGCTCGCGAAGCGGTAGCCGCGGTCAAGTTTCATCCACGTGGGCACCGCGGTTTGGCTGCGGGCACCCGAGCAGGCGGCTACGACTTAAGCGGTTCTGCAGCCGAATACGTACAGACAGCAAATCGCGAAACCCTGGTATGCATTCAGTTAGAGGAGCAACAGGCAATCGAAAATGTTGAGGAGCTTCTTCAGGTTGAAGATGTCGACGTGTTCTTCGTTGGCCCCTCCGACTTGTCCCAATCGATGGGGTACCCTGGCAATCCCAAAGCCGAACCTGTGCGACGAGCGATCGAGGCGACGTTTGCTAAGATCGTATCGGCTGGAAAAATTCCAGGAACCCCGGCGACGGCCGATACCATCCGTGGGATTCTCGACAAAGGGGTCCGCTACGTTTATACCCATATCCCCAAGCTACTTGGGAACGCCGCGGCCGGATATTTCGCAGCGGCCAGGCCCCCGCGGTAGCGTTGCGCACTAGACCAATTGGAGTTAGCGAATCGTGCGCAAGAGATTGTCCGAAAAATCGCCTTACCTTGGAGCTGTTAGCGAGGAGACTGCCGGGCGCGTGAAACAGGTCGCACCATCTGCGGAACGCAACACGGGACCAATCCTAAACGTCCTTGCTGGCATCTTGCCGTCTGCCGGACAGGTCTTGGAGATTGCTAGCGGGACCGGGCAGCACGTTGTGTCGTTCGCTCAGGCACACCCTGGCGTTGAATGGACACCCAGCGATCCCGATCCGCTTGCTCGCGCCAGCATCGCTGCCTGGATCGCAGAGAGTGGGGTTAACAACGTGCGCCAACCCGCGGACTTGGATGTCACCGAACCGAACTGGAACACCACCATCGGCGGCCCCTATAGCGGCATTGTCAGTATCAACCTGCTGCACATCTCGCCCTGGCAAGCGTGTCAGGGATTGATGGCGGGCGCAGAGCAACTGTTGGAGCCGAACGGGCTTCTTTATTTCTATGGACCTTTTATGCGAGACGGCGCGCATACTGCACCGAGCAACAAAGAGTTCGATCGCTCATTAAGACATCGCAACCCAAACTGGGGTGTGCGTGACAGTAACGATGTTGTGGCCTGCGCGAACAAGCATCGGTTTGTGTTGGATCGCATGGTCGAGATGCCCGCAAACAACCTGTCTCTTATCCTACGGTTACCAGGTTGATTCGGGCCGGGCCGTCGACGCACTATGACCCATCAAACGCGCGGGGTTGAACGGCGATAGGTCGATCGTCTGCGAGTGACCATCAACAATAAGCTCAGCCATTGCGAGGCCACTCGCTGGGGCATTCAGGATACCCCAGCAGTTATGTCCGGTCGCGACGTAAGCTCCACGAACAGTCGGTACTTTTCCAAGTAACGGAAGCCCATCCGCACAGATCGGGCGATAGCAGGCTTGGCTGCGTGTTCGCTGCGCACCGACAAGCGACGAGGAAAAGCTGGCGGCCAGTTGTTGCAAGCGATCGCACGCGTCCATGTTAACCTCGACCTGCGTTGGGTCGTCAGGGACAGGAGAGGTGTCCGGCATGCCACACAGATATACCTCTCCATCCGGGCGCGGGAAGACTTCCGGCGAGTAGTGCTCTCCTCGAGATGTTTGGTACTCGGCGAAGAGGGCATGGGCAGGAACGTCCCGAATCGGCCGTATCGTAATGCTTTCGCCCTTTAAGCCGCCAACCGGCGGCAGCGGAAGCCACTCCGCGGTCTTTGTCGACCAAGGCCCCATTGCCACAACCACGACGTCGGCCAGTATGGCTTCACCGTCGACAATAACACTGTGAGCACCGTTTGGCTTATCGGATACCGTCACGCGTTCGATGCGCCCGATCTGAAGCGTGGTCCCCTGGGCCTCGGCAGCTTCTATCAGCGCGTGCGTGAACTTTTCGGGATGAACCTGCGCCGTGGTGCGTGGCGTACCTAACACCCGCCGCACGGCGCAGCGCCCGTCGAGCCACTCGGGGGTAGCGCGCGAGCGTGCGACCGGCCCTTGTTCCCTGGCTTCGACGTAGTACGTGTCCATCGTGCGATAGCCGTAATCGGTTTCCAGCGAGCGTGCAAGCTCTGCGTGAAGCGCGAAACTTGCGTGTGCCAGCGGAGCCAACGGTGATCCGTCGCACCAGTCGAGCGCTAGGAATCCACCCGATTTCCCCGATGCTGCGGCCGCTATCCCGCACCGATCAACAACTGTGGTCGCAATACCTCGCAACGACAGAAAGTAGGCGATCGATGCGCCGACCACTCCCGCCCCGCAGATTACTACCCGCAAGTTAGCGCTCCTTTATCGATTCGGAGGTTCACCTTAACCATCCAAAGACTAACATAGCCGCGATAGCGAGTATTGCGCCAACAACGACCAAACGTCGTCGTGGATCGGAGAAGTAGATTGCCACTCTTTCACTGAAGGGTTTGGTGCTCAGCAACCGTCTTTCTCGCTCATAGCGTTGACGAACGATCCATGCGCGTTCCCTTTGGTAGTCGTCAATTAGGCGTCGCGCTTTTTTGTAGTCTTCTTTGCGGTTGACCCAGAGAGCAGCGGTCGACCATGGCCAGTAGCCCGGCACGTCATAGTAGTCGACATCATTTCCATCCAAAAGAGCACGTACTTCTCGCTCCTCCTCCCGCTCTTCTTCGGTGCCTCCGGGGATCTCGTAAATTCGAACGCTCATGTCACGTGCCCAATAGCTTGACGGAATTTTGTCCGTGTTCTGGATCGTGAGTTTAATCAACGCCCCTGGCGTTGGGCTACACGGCGCGCACTCGGTGCTAGAATCGTGGGGAATTTCTGGTCACCCCACAGGTCGAAAGCGAGATGGAACTCGTTTTTCCATAATCCTGCAGGAGAGAATATGGCGCAGCGTAAGAACACAATAACTCGACGAGGCTGGCTTCGTTATTCGGCGTTGGGGGCCGCCGCCGCAGCGCTGGGCATCACTGGGTTTCGGGCACCCACGGCGTCAGCGCAGTCGGATTCGCGCTATGGAATCGTTGGCCGAAAGGCGCCAGAGCTCGAGGTGGGCTATTGGATTGATGAGCACGGGAAAGCCACCAGCTTTAGCATGGCGAAGGCACGCGAGAAGTGGGTTTACCTTAAGTGCTTTCAGAACTGGTGCCCGGGGTGCCATGCGCACGGGTTCCCAGCGCTTAAGAGGGTCGCCGATGCTTTCTATGGCGATGATCGTGTGGCTGCGGTGGGCGTGCAAACGGTATTTGAAGGTTTTAGCGTCAATACCCGCACAGCTGTGCGGGAGCTGCAGCTCCGTTATCAGCTACCGATCACCATGGGCCATGACCCTGGCGACCCCAAGAGCGATCACCGTCCTTCGACGATGCGGAACTACCGCACGGGCGGCACTCCTTGGGTCGCTGTCATCGCTCCCTCCGGTGTGGTGGTTTACAACGACTTCCACATCGACGCCAACAAATTCATCGCCTATCTAGAAGCGCAACTCGGCTGAAAACCAAAGGTAATTTAGTCTTATAATAGAAGTCGTACGTCATTTCCGTGTGAGAGCGTGCGATTGGATACGTCTCCGAGACAACAAGCTGCCAGCAGAGCTACCGAGCATTTGCAAATGCCCGATGCCTCGGTTGTGCTGCACCGAGATGTTTTTATCGGTGAGCACGGTGAGCGCCTGTTCGCATCGCTGTTCAATGACGTTCCTTGGGAACAACATCTCGTGCAGGTATACGGGCGAACCCTCGCCGCGCCGCGGTTGAGCGCCTGGTATGGAGACCCCGGTTCCGTGTACTCTTATTCGGGAGTCCGCTTGCATCCCCTACCCTGGACGCCGACCTTGTTTGAGATCAAATCGACTGTCGACGAATTAGCCGGCACGCGGTTCAACAGCGCACTGCTGAACCTGTATCGGAATGGCCAGGATAGTGTGGGTTGGCATAGCGATGCGGAACCAGAGCTCGGAAGAAACCCGTTGATCGCTTCGGTGAGCCTCGGGGCGGTACGTCGCTTTCTGCTCCAACACAAGAAGCGACGCAACCGGGTGTCGTTGGAACTGGAGCCAGGGAGCGTTCTGATCATGGACGGTACGACGCAGCATCACTGGCGTCATCAGCTCCCAAAGACCCGTCGATTAGTGGGTGCGCGGATCAACGTTACGTTCCGTAAAATCCGTTAGTTCTTGGAGTGTTGCCTTAACTCTCCGACGCTGGGAACTCGCGCCGGACCCACTCAACGTACTCCTGCGGTAGGCTGTGCTCGTGCGCCCCTTTGAGAATAGTCTGGAGATAACGGGTGGAAGGTGCATAGGGCGCGTCGGCAAATACCTTGCCCACGTGAACCCAACAGTCAAGCAACTCGCCGCTTGGTAGCCGTACGCATGTACTGTTACGTTCGTAACTACCTTCCGCCACGGGCTCGATGCGGTCGAGCCTCACAGGTCAGAATGAGACAGTTCGTAAACGACACCGTACACGACTGACTCCGCTGCCCGCACAATGCCTGCAACGCCGCCACCCCCCAACCGTCATGGGGCTGGACGAATGTAAAACGCCAGCCTTCAAGCGTACACGGCGACAACGCGCGTGCGGTTGGGCAGCGAACCTGCATCTGCTCGGTCGATAAATTCGAGCCGTAAGCGAAGTAACGTTCCATGGCTATCTTGCTCGTCCGCTGCATGAACGGGGTGACCGTTCCCTCGGCCGCGCTTTTCTTACTCGTCCGGCAGATGCGTATTTTGTGGTGCCGGTGGGCGCTGGCGATGAACCGGCCATTCTGCGAAAGCCACGAAGTAGAGGACAATCAAGTTGATTAGGGGTAAAAGCATGAGCAAGCTTAACCACTTGGAGAATCCCGCCTTCGAATAGATCTGCCAGAACGGCACGATTACGATGACGGCGGCGATTAACCAGAAGAAAAAGCCCATACCCCCCATTCCGACCCCATGTTCCGGCATGTGTATTCCTCTTATGTGATGCTTATTCAGTTGAAGCTCGCCCGCAGTATACTCGTGCCGATAGTCGAAGGGCACGCCCTACAGCCCCACCGGTTGTTTTGGCGCCCGAGATCGGACTAGCATGCTCGGGCTGGCGCAAGTCGTAATTTCCGCTGTCCTTACAAGCGCCACGTTTACAAACCTTAACTGCTAGGAGGGCGATAGTCATGGCGACCTATGTCAGTCTTGTCAGCTTCACCGATCAGGGTATTCGCAATGTGAAACAATCACCGGAGCGGGCACAAGCATTCGCAGAAATGGCGGAAAAAGGCGGCGCTAGGGTCAAGGATATCTACTGGACACTCGGCCCCTATGACGCCATTGCCATCGTCGATGGTCCCGATGATGAGACGGCCATGTCCCTGCTCTTAGCTCTGGGCGGCGCTGGCAATGTTCGCACCCAGACAATGCGGGCGTTTTCTGCGGAGGAAATGCGGACGATCCTCGGAAAGCTACCGTAGGTTGGAATCTCGCAGTCTGCAGGCGGCCTGCCGGTGAGTATTTATGGTGGGCCGCTTATCTTGGCTGAGGATAAAGCGAAGTCGACAATGCGAAGGCCCCTTGAACCAGCCCGATCAGAGGACTATTAGAATTAGGAGGTGCCGCAGTGAATCGAGAGTCAACATGGCAAAGACTAAATACACGTTTTTGTTTGCCTTGCTTCTGATCGCCCATCCTGCCTTCGCCGCCCAATCGACTTTTGGAAAATCGACTGAAGACAAGGTCCATCCCCATCAATACGACAGTGACGTCCAAACCGTGTTTGCGAGGACAGTCGATACGCTTTTTATGCTCGACTGGAAGATCAAATCTAAGGATCAGAACGCCGGTATTATCGTCGCGAAGACGTCTAGGAGTATGCGTTCCCTAGGCGACAAAGTGACGATTTTGGTGCACGAAACGAAAGATGGCCGCATCCGTGTCGATTTGACCTCCGAATCCGGCTTCGGATTTGGGAGGAACAAAAAGAATATCCGCGAGTTCTACGACTATCTCGACGATATTATGGGCGTTTCACGATAAGGTTCGCCGACGCAGGTCAGGGGGCGAAGAACTCTAGAAGCACGCCGAGCGTTTCTTGAGGCGCCTCTTCTGGCAGGAAATGACCACAATCGATACCCTGCCCGGAAACGTTATCGGCCCAGCCGCGCCAGGTCTCGAGTACATCTTGGCGCTTATGTGGTTTTCCTCGAGTACCCCACAGCGCGAGCACGGGACAGCTAATACGCCGTCCCTGTGTACGGTCACCGGCATCGATCTCGCAGTCGACGGTTGCGCCCGCGCGGTAGTCCTCGCAAGTCGCATGAATGACATCCGGGTCACGGAAGCAGCGCAGGTATGCGGCCATCGCTTCATCGCTAAATGCTCCATCTGTCCGCGCCCAGCTCGACAACGTATGGCGTACGAAATAGTCGGGATCCTTGGCGATCAGTGTCTCCGGGAAAGGTTCGGGCTGGGCAAGAAAGAACCAGTGATATGAGGCCATCGCACCGTTCTTACCCATGCGCTCAAACTGCACTAGGGTTGGTACGATGTCGAGCACGGCCAAGCTTTCTACGCAGTCGTAGTCGAGCGCCAATCGATAGGCGACGCGTGCACCACGATCATGTCCGCACAATGCGAATCGCTGGTAGCCGAGCGCGGCCATAACGGCAACCTGATCCGTCGCCATTGTTCGCTTGGCGTAGGCCATATGATCTGGAGTGCTTGTGGGCCTATCACTGTCGCCGTAACCGCGCAGATCCGATGCGACTATCGTAAAGTGCTCGGCCAGCGCCGGTGCGATCCGGTGCCACATCGCATGGGTTTGGGGATAACCGTGCAGAAGTAGCAATGGCGGCCCCGATCCGCCGATGCGCAGATTAATCTCAACTTCAGGCGTCGCGATGCGACGCTGTTCGAAACCTTCGAACAAAAGGGGTACCTCCAGCATCGATTATGACGTAGGTACAATAGATGTGACCAGCAGGCAGGGGTGAGGTCCCCCAGGAGATAGTGAGAGGAGATCATGAGCCCGAAGAACACAAAAGTTGTCGTCATTGGCCTTGGTTCGATGGGCATGGGCGTTGCGCTGTCCTTACTCCGTGCCGGCTTCAACGTCACGGGTTGCGACGTGAACCCGAGGGCGCTTGAGCAATTCGCGCAAGCCGGTGGCCATACGCTAGACTCGCCGAAGGACATCGATAAAGATTGCAACGTGGTTATCGCTGTCGTGGTCAGCGCCATACAAATTGAAGAGATCTTGTTTGGCACCAATGGCATCGTCCCAAAGCTTCGGGATGGCGCATTGTTTATCGCATGCAGCACGGTGTCGCCCGAGTTTGCGATGCGGACTGCTGACCGGTTAGTGGGAGCGGGGATATCCTATCTCGATGCCCCAATCAGTGGCGGTGCGGTCAAAGCCGCGGCCGGTCAGCTTTCTGTGATGGGGTCAGGGTCTAAGAACGCCTTTGCGAAAGCCCGCGGGGTTTTACAGGCGATCGCAGAAAAGGTGTACGAGATCGGTGATCGTCCAGGGCAGGGGTCTTCGATGAAAATGATCAATCAGCTCCTGGCCGGGGTCCACATTACGGCAGCAGCAGAAGCGATGTCACTCGCCGTTAAGATCGGGTTGGATCCGCGAGTGGTCTACGAAGTGATTACGCACTCTGCCGGCATGTCTTGGATGTTTGAGAACCGTGTACCGCATATTCTGGACGGTGACTACGAGGCACACAGTGCAGTCAACATTTTCGTCAAGGATCTAGGAATTGTCCTGGATACAGCCAACAGCCACCGTTTCCCAGTTCCGCTTGCCGCCACGGCGCACCAACTGTTCACTATGGCCGCTTCCGCGGGCATGGGCGATTGGGATGACGCTGCCGTGGCCAAGGTCTATGAACGGGTGAGCGACATCTCGCTTCCCGAAAGTAACAAATAACTGTAACTGTTGAGGAGGACCCCGTGATCAAGACGTATAATCCGACGACGATTGCCCCCCCGTTTTCGAAATACAGTCAGGGCGCCGAGGGCCCGGCAAATGCCCGCTGGCTTTATATCGCCGGGCAGGTCGGCGTAGACCCGGACGGTACGATCTTGGAAGGCTCCGCGGCCCAGATTGAGCGTGCCTGGCGCAACTTATTCGGCGTGCTGGAAGCGGCGGGCATGGGGATCGAGCATTTGGTTAAGGTGACGACCTTTATCACCCGTCCTGAGGACGTAGCGCTTAACCGTGAGATCCGCGACCGCCTGCTGGACGGCCATCAACCCGCAGTCACGATGGTTACAGTAGCTGCGCTTTCGCATCCCGATTGGCTTGTTGAGATCGAAGGCGTGGCAGCGAAACCCTGAAAGTCCCCAGATCAACTCTGATGGTTACGCCCTTGTGTGGCCGTGCGAGGCTACGGGTTTGAGCTTGGTTACCACGCCTTTTTCGCGTCGTTCTTCATCGGCGTGAGTGAGGTTTCCGTGGACGACTGCTCCCAAAGGGATGGTGATGAGCTTGTAATGCACATCGCCAATAATCTCAGCCCGGGGCAATAGCTCAATGCGCCCGCTGCAGTGTACGCTTCCTTTGATCTTGCCGGCGATGATCAGATGGGGGGCGGTGACGTTTCCATGCACCTCTGCGTTTTCGCTTATAACGACGGTGCTGTTGCCCCCGCCTTGCGCCTTCACGTCACCTTCTACCTTGCCGTTAATCCTGAGCCCGCCGGAGAAGACAATATCTCCTCGAAATTCGAGCTGAACCCCGATGAGTGTGTCAACGGTATTGCACGGTTTGTGACTGATATTTTCGCCTGACATTGATTCACCTCGTTGAAACAAGGACCTCATTCCCGAGGTATATCCGTGATCTGGCAGTCCGTGGCGCGATGAACGAATTCGATGCAAGAGTTAGGCCAAAGCTGGCAGGAGGAATCATCGCGATAAGCCGGCGCGCGTCTGGGTGCTAATAGCCGTATTTCGAACTTGCTTCCTAGAATTTGACGACAGATGGGCTATACCTACGTTTAGCCATTTGCGGCGGCAACGGGCATCATCCTTCGGTTTCAGAACAGGTGGGAGTAGGTAATGGCGCAGGCACGTCAAGAGAGCGTTGAATCCGCAGTCCGCGAGCGCAGAACGATAAAGGAGTTAGTGGGCGACCGGGCCCGGTTTCTTGGGGAATATCGTGTGACTAACCACGTAAAGGCGGACCAAATCGGCGAAATTAGGATCGACGGCACGCGCTACAAGGCACCCGCAGCCACTTTCTTTAAGGACAAAGGAGAGCTCTTGATGACGCTCGAGGGCGATGTTGTCAAAAAGGCCTATAATGTACTTTTGTACGACTCGTTTATTGTTATCGAAGTTGCTCCCCGCACGCAGGAGACGAATTTTCTGGTTTTGGTACCCAACTTCGAAACCAAGACCGGCTCTTACGTGGTGAGTGACAGCTTAAGAAGCGACGACCTAAAGAGTGTGTCGGTCGCCGATACGGTCGATGCCATAAAGCAACGTCGAGCACACTTGCACCTGCTGGTCGAAGCTGAAAAAGTTCTCGGCGCGCTTGAGTAGTCCTCACCGTCTGAAACGCTAATTGTCTCCAAGACCGCCCCGCGGCAGCAGCACCGCAGCGGGTGCGTAGCTCGCTGCATCACGTTTGTCGGAAGACTTTACAGCGGTTTCAACGGTCTGTGCGGCGACATCTCCGCTGAGCGAGTAAGCTCTTGATCTTCGGTCATTTATAGACTGTTTCCGTTGTCGTGGGCGTCGGTGAACTTTACAGTTCACTCTGCTCTGATCGTCGGAACTTCCCGTAACACATTGACCCCCATAGTCTTTTTGATTCGCGTACGAAATTTGCACCGCGTTCTGCATAGACGGGGGTAGCAGTTATGACCACGCTTCACGGTATTGCATTGTTATTGAGAACTATGGCAGCAACGCGAACGGTGCGTCCGAAACCGGTCGCGCTCCGTGAGGCGCAATGCCCCCAGTGCGGTCGCTGGGGCAGAGACCATACGAGAGACTGTCCGCACAATCCGGGCACGCGGGACGTTCGCTGAGCTCCACTAAAGCTCGGATTGACCATTTCCGATTTGATGGGGCGACGCGGTTAGGAGACCACGTTTTTTCAGTAAGCGCACCCCGCCTCTGCGGGGATTTTTTTCATGTAGTGACACAACCGAACAGACACGGAGGACGACAACACCACTAAGGATAAGGATTGCTTTGCAAGCAGCGTGGGGCGGGGGTGTCGATGGAGGTGATGAATGTTCGACACGCCAAGCAAGAAGTTAAAGCCGTGCAGCGCAATCGATGTATTGATCAGCGGCACTGCGGAAGTGAAAGGAGACATTACATTCGACGGTGGACTCCGTGTTGATGCGAAGGTCGAGGGTGACATCGTAGCCAAGGGGAAAGAAAACAGTACGTTGATTGTAAGCGAATGTGCTGAGATCGGCGGCAACGTGACCGTGCCATTTATCATTCTACTCGGCAAGATCCGAGGCAGTGTGCACTGCACAGAGCATATTCGGATCCATCCCAACGCCGAGATCACCGGAGACGTCCATTACAAGTCTATTGACATTGCTGCCGGCGCTGCCATTAACGGTAAGCTCGAACGGGAGACGGCGAAGAAGACCGAAAAAATCACGGTTACCAAGCTCAAACCTGCAGCGGCGAGCGCCGAAGCAAGCGCGTGACGCGATAGCGAAGTCTACAAATAGGGAACGGATAGCGGGTCAATGTGCGGCTCCCGGGTTGCGGTGACGCACACTTCCGGAGCCTCACGCAATCATCGCTCCCGGGAGCTGTACATCTAACTCGCTGCTCACGGTTTGTTGTTCTTTGGGCGTGCCATTCCCGCACAGGGCCACGTCTCGGTTAGTGCCGACCATATCAAGTTCACCGCAGGCTTATTCGCGCTATTCGTATTCTTCTTCAGGTGTGTCACAACAACCTGTCCAAGAACTTCTGGCGTTACCTCCTCCGACGGACAAACCCCGGAATACCGGAGAAGGCTGGTGAGGCTCTCGGCGACCCCCAAAATATAGCCGATGCATACGCCCCGCTCGATCGATTCTGCTTTCGCCTCACACAGTACTGCTAGTTCTTTGCCATCGACGGCGTGAACAGATGATGAAAGACCTATGAGCAGCAGCGCAACGCCGACCACGCCGGCACTGAATTTTAAAACAGCTCTATCAGCCATGCTCGATGCTCGTTCTTTAGAGGGTCTCGATGCTGGCCAAATCTTCGCGAACTGGCAAGAGCGGGGCGGATGCTGGGGACGGATGCGGGAGGCAATGGTGCTTTTCCCCCAGCGCTCGAGTGGCCCTTTTTTACGGATGAGCGGTCGTGTCGAAAGTCGCTTTGGTTTGAGCGGTTTACTGCCTCGGACGAGCGGTGACCTAAAAAACGCGGTGTTTCCGTATACTGCCGCGTCTCTGGGGTCGTTTTTCCGGGGAGGTGTACTGTGGAGGACCTACGCCCCTTACCAAGTCCGGGCCATGCGAATCGGCAATTAAGGGAGGCCTGGGCAACAGCGGTAGCAGTACCTGCACCGGCACGCGCATCATGCCGCCAGTCACATAACGACGAGACATTCCTCACCGAAGGTTTGCAGACTCACGCGGTGCGTGTTGCCCAGTATTCACGCGCAATCGCTGAACGACTTGATCTGCCCAAACAAGCCTGCGAACGCGTCGGTGTTGGCGCGTTGTTCCATGACATCGGCAAGGTGGGCGTGTCTGACGAACTCCTAAGCAAACCAGGTCGCCTCACGGCCGAGGAATACGCGGCCGTGCGCACGCACACCTGGCTTGGGGCGCAGATACTCGAGCGGAGTTCTGCGGAGGTATTGCGACACGCAGCGGTAGTCGCTCTGCATCATCACGAAAGATATGACGGGAAAGGTTATCCCTTTAGGCTCCGCGGCTGCGCGATTCCCTTGGTTGCGCGTATCGTCGCTGTCGCCGACGTGTTCGACGCACTGCGTTCTAAGCGCCCGTACAAGCCCGAGTGGCCGGTCGAATGGGCGTTGGAATATCTTGAGGAACAGCAGGGGCGTCACTTCGATCCGCTATGTGTCCGCGCGTTCGTCGACTCTCTAGTTTGGATCGAGTCAGCCGAACAGGGCTCGTGGCCGAGAGCGACACCGAGTGAATACACCGACGACCGCGTTAACAGCATACATTGGCGCGATCGTTGTTTGCCCGACGCCCAGCGCTTGGCAGCTTGAACACCGGCACTTTCGTGCCGGTGTCCGTCGCATTCACATTCCGTGCGCAAAACTCATGCGCAACTGACACTGGGCTTCTTTAACTCACCTACGGTTGCGTAAGTTTGATTTCGATGCGCCGGTTGCGGGTATAAGCTGCTGCGGTGTCGGCTGGGTCGAGGGGATGGAACTCGCCGAAGCCGGTGGCGACAAGGCGACTCGGGGGGATCTTCTGGGCGATTAAGAAGTTCACGACCGACAGCGCACGCTCCGTTGAAAGCTGCCAATTGGAAGGGAAACGCGCTGTCCGGATTGGTCGGCGGTCGGTATGGCCATCGATGCGAAGAATCCAGTCGATATCATCGGGAATCTCACGCGTGGCTACTCTGAGTGTCTTGGCGAGCTGGGCCAGCTGACGTTGCCCTTCCGGTACCAAGGTGGCCGAAGCACTCGGGAATAACAGCTCGGACTGAAATACGAAGCGATCACCGACGATGCGAATACCTGGATGATCGCCCAACACCTCACGTAGCCGGCCAAAAAACTCGGAGCGATAGCGATTGAGTTCCTGCACCTTGCGCGCTAGTGCGACGTTGAGGCGCTTTCCTAGCTCAGCGATTTCAACTTTCTGTTCTCTGACCTTTGCTTCCTCGAGTGCGAGTGCAGAAGAGAGCCGCGTGATCTGCTCACGCAGGGCAGCGATCTGCTGGTTCAGCACCGCGACCCGATCCTGCGATCGTTTGCGTCCCTCCTTTTCTTCGGCGAGAGCCTGGTCAACCGCAGCGATGCGCGCGGTCAGTTCTTGTAGCCGGATGTCACGCTTTTCGATCTCGACCTGAGCAAGTCGCGTCTGGTCCGCAAGGCGAGCCTCGAGTGCCTTGCTTCGGTCACGGGCGGCGAGCACTTCCCGTTCGCGCTGCTTGAGCGAGGTACTGAGCTCGCCCACCTGGGTTTCCAGCTCGTTGCGCAAGGTACGAAGCGCAACGATGTCCTGCTGCAAACTTGCGATCTCGCGTAGTTGTAATTTAATGCGGTCTTTATCAGCGGCAATGGTAAGCGTTGCTTGTTCCAGTTTGGCCTGCAATTGTACCGCCTCGGCTTCGGCAGCCTCCGCCCTTTGCGTCGTAAGGGCGAGGCGGCCAGCAAGTGTTTCGCGTTCGGCCAGGGTCGCGCGTAGGCGGGCTGAGAGCTCCTCGATTCGTTCACCGAGCACGGCGCTTTTTTGGCGCTCCATCGACAGGGTGTCGGCGAGCTGGCTCACGCGAACGCTGAGTTCGTCCAGTACGCGCTCGCGACCAATCAACGTTTCGTTCAAGAAAAACTGGGCCAACACGAAAATCAACACCATAAAGATAAACACGAGCAACACCGATGCGAGCGCATCGACAAAGGCGGGCCAGACGTTGACCTGGCGACTGCGGCGTGTAAGTGCGAACATCTCAGCGTTTAATCGTCGCTATGCTCCGCGATCTTTTTGGTTCGACGCGAGCGCGGCTTTTCACCCAGGCTGTGAGCGAGTAGACGGATCTCACCGCGCAATTCGTCGGCAAACTCGCTTCGCGCTGCAGATACCTCCTCCAACAGACGGGTCAATGACACGCTCGCACTTCGCAGGTGGTCGCGCATCTCTTCATAGCCGGCAAAACTGCCGCTGACTTGGTCTGCAAGCTCGGCCATGGCTGGTTGCAAATCCGTCTGGGTCCTGGTGAGGTTGCGAATCAGTTTTTGTTGCGACGCCATCTGGTCCGTCAGCTCCGCCAGCTGCTCGGTCAGTCTGACGAGATTGCTTTGCACCGCATGCCGATCTTCTTCACCTCGTGTCAGACTGCGTTGCAGCTTGTTTAAGTTATCTGCAGTCTGCTCGAGTAAGGCCTCAATATAAGCCGGAAGCGGCACGTCGCCTTCTACGCTCAATGCGCCGCTGGGCAAGTGAGTGAGCTCTGATAGCCACTCTTCGAGGTAGTTGTAGAAGCGGTTTTGCGCATGCCCGGCCTGGAGATCAAGAACGCCCAGTACCAACGCGCCGCCAAGGCCGAAAAGTGACGAGCTAAATGCGGTTCCCATGCCCGCTAAAGGTCCTTGGAGATCGCGTTTGAGTTCATCGAAGACTGAACCGAGTTCACCGCTACCGGCAGAGAGTCCACCGATTACGTGACCAACACCGGCCACCGTATCGAGCAGTCCCCAGAAGGTGCCTAAAAGACCAAGGAAGATCAGCAAGCCGATCATGTAGCGTGAGATATCACGCGACTCATCTAAACGTAACCGGATGCCGTCCAGCAACGAACGCATAGACATGGCGGACAACCGGAAGCCATCTTGATCTTGACCGGTGAATATGTTGGCCATCGAGGCAAGAACACGCGGCGCCGCTTTTGCTGATGGGGTGTCTTCGCCGGATTTGATCGTGTCGATCCATTCAACCGCGGGTCCCAACGTGAACGCTTGTAGAAAGTTGATAACAATGCCAACCACAAGCACCCCAAGGATCATGCCATTGAAGACCTGGTTTGCCGCAAAGGCACTGCGCAACGGCACAAACAGCAGTGCGCATACGATCGTCACGGCAGCAAGAAACAGCAGCATCCAAATCAACATGCGTTTCGGATCGCTCACAGCGTTGTCCTTTTGTTTTTGATGGCGGGGAAGAAGCTACGTTACCACACGATCAGATGGGCCGCTTCTGGTTTTTTTGATGCGCGGCGGAAAATCCGGGCTGCCGCAATCGGGCCATACTCGGACTGTCTGGACTTTTTGCTCGAAAAGCGCAGACTACGCCTACCTATACAAGAAAAAGTCACTATCTTAGGAAGCCTTCTCGGGCCATAACGGAGGATGATTATGAGAGAACCGTCGCCTCCCAGCGGTTTACCTTCACCCAATTCCTGTCTCAATCGGGATGCGTTTACGAGGTCTGTTGTTTTTTTTGCATCGCTTATTCTCGTTTCCGTTTGGGGTTGCACAGAGTCTGAAGAACCCCGAGTGGCCGAAACCGCTTCGGTGCCGCGAACGTCGATCGCGGCTACGTCGTCGACCATGGCGGGGCAAACGACTATTGGCAGCGCCGAGGCAATGTGGACGGCCGCCAAAAGTGGCGATGTTGATACAGTCCAGCACTTGCTAAGAAAGAGTGTTGACGTCAACGCAGCGGACGCCAACGGCTGGACAGCCTTGATGTTCGCGGCTAAACAGGGGAACAGGGAGATCGTGAGGATTCTGCTGAGCGCGGGCGCCAACATCGATGCCAAAGCCAACGATGGCTCGAGCGCGCTCATCATTGCAACGGGGGCCGGACACACGCAAGTCGTTGCCGCACTTATTGAGGCGGGTACGGAGGTTTCGGCAAGGAACGGCGCTGGCTTGACAGCGCTAAACGTCGCACTCGAAAAGGGCCACAGAGAGATCGAAGGACTGCTGGTCTCAAGGATTCGGGCTCTGAATAAGCGCGTTGCCGAAGTGCAACGGCTCCTTACCGAACTGGGATACAACCCTGGTCCCGCCGATGGGCTCTTCGGCCGAAGGACCGCTGCGGCGATTCGAGCCTATCAACGCGAAGTGGGCCTGAGGGTAGATGGAATCGTTAGCGATGCGCTCGTCGAGCACGCAAGGACCTCAGTGGAACAGCGCCGGTTGGCAGAACAACCGGAAGCGCCAGACGAGAAGAAGCAAACGGGACAAGGCGGCTAGTCATGCTGCAAAACATCCCTCTGTTTTCGGTGCTCGCGGCAAACGAGCTAAATGCCCTCGCAAGTCACGCGGTCACTAAAACCTACCCTAAAAATAGCGTCATCATTAATGAAGGTGATCACACGGATTCGCTGTACGTGATTCTTTCGGGCAAGGTCAAAATCTTCCTGACCGACGAGCAACAGAGGGAGGTGATTGTTGATATTCAGCGACCGGGCGACTACTTCGGTGAGCTTGCGCTGCTTGACGAGGCCCCACGTTTGGCGTCGGTGATGACACTGGAGTCCTCACAGTTCCTGATCATTTCGAAAGCGCAGTTCAAAAAATGCCTGGCGGATTACCCAGAGATCGCTTTCCGTTTGATCAAGGGCCTGACTCAACGTCTGCGGGCGACCACGGAGAACGTGAAAAGCCTCGCGTTGATGGATGTCTACGGTCGTATCGCGCGCACGTTGCTACAGATGGCTCAAGAAAACGACGAGGGCCAGGTGATTAACGAGAAACTAACCCACCAGGATATCGCCAACATGGTGGGCGCATCGCGCGAGATGGTTAGTCGGATCATGAAAGACTTGGCCAAGGGCGGCTACATTAGCAGTGAGGGCAAGCGGATCCTGATTAAGGAGAAACTGCCGCCGGGCTGGTAGCCGCCCGGCGCCCGCGATCCAGCGATAATTTGCTTCCTTCGCACATGCGCCGAAGGCCCCGGCGCGTCGTTGAGCGGTGTTTGGGCTGCGCAGCTAGACCTCCCCCAGACCGTTAATTTTTCACATTTTTCCGGTGATAGACGTCACGGGACTCGCCCCTGGCTATCGCCTAGTTTTTCAAGTGTGAACAGCGCGGAATTCATGAAAGAGGACCATCGGATGAACCCAGGCAATTTCAAGCATGTATCAAGTGTCTTCGTCATCGTGCTTACCCTAACCGTGCTGATTGGCTGCAAGGGTGGGGACGGCGATGCTGTCTTATCGACCACCGGCACGAACGTGGGTCACAACCCACCTTCCAGTAGCAACCCGATTCTCGGCATCGGCACTGCAGTCCTCGCTTGGACGCCGCCGACAGTGAATACCGACGGCTCGCCGGTGGACCTCATGGGGTACGTCATCTACCAAGGCAGTTCCGCCGTGAATCTAACTATGGTGCGGATGGTCGGGCCGCTGGATATGAACGTGGTGATCGACAACCTGCCTACTGGTACGTACTACTTCGCAGTGACCGCGCTCAGCCCCAACGGTGCCGAAAGCGCCTATTCCAATATTCAGAGCAAGACGATCAACTGATCACATGGATCGGACCGTGTGTGATTCAATAGGCAACCCTGTCTCAGTTACTTGAGATATCCGAAAATACGAATCTGGATCAGGTTAACGCCACTATTGGGAGTATCACTGCGGATTCCCAAGTCGTCGCCATGCGATCGGTGACGCCACTGAACATCGATATGGTCGGTGATCCGGAACCCCACTGGAATCGTGAAGTTCCACTTTGTGCCGGCTATGTCACACAGCCGCGTATCCGTTAGTGCTAACCCGAGTCCAGCGTAGAATTTCTTGTAGCGCCAGATAGCTTCCCCACCGATCGTCCAGGCGGGGGAGTTGCAACGCGGGTCAGCATATTCAAGGTAAGCTTGAAAGCCGAATTTCTTGCTTTGCGGCCACATGCCGACCTCGACTGAGACCGCGCCCATGGGGTCAAAGTTATTTATGTCGCGGCCATAAGCGCCGCCCAACCAGGTCTGCCCCGCGTGCGCGCTCGCCCAAGCCGACGCAAGTCCCAGGGTTAGGGCCAGTAATACCCATCCGTCACGCCGCCACGGGCGACCACACATCCTTGGTGGATTCACGCTTATGCAGTGCCTGTCGAGATCTGCCTACCTGCTAACGGGTCTGCCAAACGCCGAACGCCGCGGCATCACGCGCACCCGCTTGTCCTTCTTCTCAGTCCTGTGCGACCTGTTGATCGCCAGCTCTTATGATCGTGCGTGATCGAGCGGTTCGCTGTCCAGCTTACGCACGACCCCCAGCTGTAGCAAACAGGGCAGGTGTCGGCGCTGCAATCGGTTCGCAGTCCGAGATAATTACTGGATAGCCTTCGACAGAACTTCAGCGGCTTCTGCAAAACCACGGGCCGCATCAGCCTTAGCCGCTGCGCGAGCGAGATCGTAACCGCCGGCAGCCGGTTTCTCGTAGTTGTGCTTGGCCGAATGTAGCAGCATCTTGGCGTCGTCGACCAAGGTGTGCGGCAGTGCCCGCTTTCCCTCGGGCAACTCGTGCATGGCATGGGCCGCGCGTTCGATCGCTGCCTCCGCGGCCGCGATATGATTGGCACAGTTGAACGGGTCGGCGCTCGTGGTCGCCGATACCAACAGGAATATTGAGAAAAATGTCGCTGTGCAAAGCTGTTTCATTATGTTACCCCATAGATATTAGGCGCTTTTTGGCCCACGGCTACAGTAAAGTGTAGCGGTACGGGATCGTCAAGGTGCGGCTGGGTATCAGAGGCGCAGCACAAAAACGAGGAAATACACCAGCAGGGCAGCGAGAATGAGAAACGCGATGCACACGACCCATGAAGCCACTAACACAGGCCAGCACCGTCGTCTAATGAGGTAGAAGTTGCTGACGGCGACTATCGCAAGCCCCGTCACGCACGCGAATATAGCTTTGCCGAGCTCCTCGTAGCCGCTTGAAGAAATGTACGGTGTCTGCAGGACGCGTGCGAACAATCCGAACTCGGCAACAGAATACAAGAAGAAAATCCAGCCCACGACCGCGAGCACACCGTAAACAGCATTACCGACTCGGTCGCGTTTAGGTATTGTCGTTAACACGTCGCCCGCCTCGCCGGTCGGGCGAGCGATTTCCCCTTCTAACTTGGTCATCTGATCGGCAATCGAGCTCAGGCACTCCTCAGAAGCAATAGTGCATGGTGGCGAAACGTTCCCTTAGGGCTATGACCGTATCGCGCCAAGACCCCTCCGGTTTGCCATCACCATCCCGAATGATCTCGGCAAGAAGCCTCGCCAGCTCGCGAAAGTCTGCGGCCATCATCCCGTAACGGGTCATCTCCTGCGCTCCCATTCGTACCCCACTGGCGGCCGCGAAGCTTGGGTCGTCGTAGAACGCCTGCGGGTTCGTGATGACGTTGTTATTTTCGAGCAGCGACGCGATACGCTCGCCCTGCGCTCGTGCAACGCGAAGCAACACCTGATGGGTTTCGGTAAACGAGCACGCCGGGTTGCCTTCAACCACCAACTCCTGATCGTGTAGCGTTTCAGCAAACGCTTTGGCGTTTTCGATAACTTGTTTCGGATAGTCGTCCTTGAAACGCAGCATCTCATAAGTGGCACCAAGCAGGCCAAGGAGAGTGCCCAGATGGTGGTTACTCACGTGGCCTGGGAACGCGCGCGTCTCGATGTAACGCCATAGATCCTCGAACACCGAACCCGGTTCAATGTTACTCAAGATGACGCCACGTTGTGGACCGAAGAAAGTTTTGTGCGTCGAGCCGGTAACGATATCTGCGCCCTCTTTCAGTGGGTGCTGGTAGTATTGGCCCAACAAGCCGAGCACGTGCGCGCCGTCGTACATGATGAGGGGGCGCTGTGGGTTATGACTGCCGAACTCACTGTGGATAAACTCAGCGATCGCCCTGACGGGTTCTTTGTGGATGATCACGCTGCGTCCGAACACGAGAAGCTCTGGCCGCGTTTGCTGTATGAGGGCCTTTGTCGCCTCGACGTCGATTCTGTAGGGATTGTTTTTCTGGAACGGAAAGTGCTCAACTGCCGGACGGCCGGTATCGGGATCGATCGCCACGTAGTTCTTTAAGGCACCACCGACTTGTGCGCTCAGGTGCCCACCTTTATTAAGGTCGTGAACCAAAACACGTCGGAACAACCGAGGTTGCCGTCCACGACGATGACGGTTAATGAACTGTTTTAAGCCGTCATAAACCGTGTCATTAGCCATCTGTCCGCTGATTACGCGCGGCTCGACCTGAGTACAATCGAAAAAGCTGCGCAGTGCTGCCTTCAGCTCTTCCTCCTTGTCCATAATGAAGCCGGTCCCCTTGTAATAGCGGACGTCAGGCGCATCAGGTCCGAGTGATTTCAAACGATTGTGCTCGTTGTAACGCCCAGCCGGGTCCGCCGTAGACAGACGGTCCACATACGCGGAAGTGGGCTGCTCTGAGGGAATGAGGTTGATACATTCACTCCGGCGCCATTTCGTGTTTCTATCGGCATCTTCTATTAATCGGGCCGCCAGTTCAGAGACGTCGGCTACAGTTACGCGTCTCTGCTTCGGCGGTGCTCTAAATCCGGTATAGGGGCGGGTATACGGTGCCGACGGCCAGAGGTTCTTCTCGACTAGTTCGGCGTCAAAGGTGTTGCCACGCTCATCGACAACCTGCAAGACAACTGGTTTATCTGTCCGATAGCGGAACGTTGAGCGGATCAACGCGAGCCCAATCGGGCGTAGATCATGCTCCTCGGTCGGTAGGGCGGTGATGCCCTCCCCGTAGAAACGAGAGTAGGGGACTGTTGTCCCGGATGTGACATAGCCCACATGCTCGTCATTGACGAAGACCTTGTAGCCTGCACGTAGGGGCTTTCTTCCGCCAAACACCGCGATTGGTTGTACGAGATATTTGAGAACGCGTTCATCCGCTGGTGTCGCGAGCTCGCCTCTTCTGATCTCAATGAACTCCAACCTTTGACGTTCAAGTTCCTTGCTGCCAACGTAGTCCTGTTCGTCTGATGCACGCACCGCGAAAGTGGCGATGGAGTTAGAGAAGATTGGTATCTCCGTGTCAGTCGGGTCCTGCCCGAGTTCGTGGCCATACAGCGGCAGCCCGGCTTCGAGGCGTAGCGAATCACGTGCCCCTAGTCCGACGGGCACAGCACCGCGTTGGACAAGCGACTCCCACAACGCCACGGCGTAGGCACTCGGAGGAAAGAGTTCAAAACAAACCGACTCACCGGTGTAGCCGGTGCGCGCAATGATTATCTTATGGTTGTCGATGATAGCGGTGCTCAGAAGGTTCCTCTTGTTGTCGGGCAAATCACTCTTGTTCACGATCTGCTCTAGGATCACGGACGAGCCCGGCCCTTGCAGCGAAATCATGCCCAACTCCTCGCTCACATTCGCTATCTCCACATCCGCACGGCTGTCGTGTTCGCTCAACCATTGCCAGTCCTTGTCCCGGTTCGCCGCATTGACCACGAGCAGAAAATCATCTTCCCCCAGTTTGTAGAGATAAGCGTCGTCAACGGCGCCACCAGTTGGTGTGGCGATGAAAGTGTACTGGGCCTGACGGGTTTCCAGGGCGTGCGCGTTGTTGGTTAAGACATGAAGCAAGAAAGCTTCAGCCTTGTCCCCGGTGATGCGGAATCGGCCCATGTGCGACACATCGAACAGACCCACGTGTCGCCGGGTGGCAAGGTGTTCGCGGATGATTCCGGTTTTGTACTGCACCGGCATATCCCATCCACCGAACTCCACCATCTTAGCACCGTGGCTCGAATGCCAGTCGTGCAGAACAGTCTCGTACAGTCCGCTTGCGTTCTGTTCGGGCATGATAGTTTTGAACCTATTGGTAACCTGCAAGGTTGGGGCGTCATTATAAGCATCCACCGCCTGGTCCGACATGAGGCCACAGGTGAGGTCGCAAGTTCCTGACTTGATTACCGTTTCTGCGGATCGGAGGGCGTGAGTCCAGGCGCTTACTCGGATCGTCAGTCGTTGCCGAGATCGAGCAGACAGGTTTGGCGCGCGTTGGCCTTGTCGCAGGGTGCGACGATAGGCACGCTCTTTGCTTAAGAGCGACCGAAAAAAATTCCTCGACAGCACTGACATTCGGCGGCTATGTGCTATACAAAAAAGGAACCCGCAGCTTCTGCGGACGCGTGCAATTAATTCCGGCCTGCTACACAACCATTAACGAACAACTGGCGGTGGGGGATTTCCGCGGTCCCACCGTTCCCTCTTTGTGCGTAGCATCATTGCGGATTGACGGGACGGCTAAGGTCAGTTGAGCGAGTTGATGGATCCTAGGAAGTATTTGATTTCGGCCTTTGGCTTCTCCGAATCGGAACGCCATGCACTTAAAAGCATATTCAATCTCGCTACTACACGCGTCTTCGCGTACAGCCTGGTGAATCCCGAGGAACGGATCACGCCAGACATCGCACTGGTCGATGCCGACGATCCGCAAGCTGTGGATGCGTGGCGTCGAGAGTGCCAGGCGCATAACAAGCCTGCCCCTGCCGTGATGGTAGCGGACACAGCATCCTCCGATGCCGCAGATATCTATATAAGTCGCCCACTGACGATGAAAAAGGTTCTTGACGCCCTGGATGACGTAAGGATTCATGCAAAGACACAAGCTCCAGAATCCGCCGATGCTGAACGTGCGGTGACAGATGTCTACGAAGCGCTAGCATCGAACTGCGAGCCTGCTAAATTCTCGGCGCTTGTCGTCGACGACAGTTTGTCGGTGAGAAAGTTTATGGAAGATAAGCTCGGCGAATTCGGCGTCTCGATTGATCTCGACTTCGCCGCTAGCGGCGAGCAAGCCGTCGCTCTGGCTGATGAGCGTCAGTACGACATCATCTTTCTGGATGTCACGCTACCCGGCATCGACGGATACCGTGTTTGCAAGTCAATAAGGGGTGGTAAGCGCTCTGGCAACAGTCCGATCATTATGTTGACCAGCAACAGGTCACCCTTCGATCGAGTCAAAAGCTCCATGGCTGGCTGTCAGGCTTACTTGACAAAGCCACCGGACGCCAAGCGGCTCGATGCGATTATTCTTAAGTACCTGTTCAAAGGACGGACGCCTCGTGAACGTTCCGGACCGCAAGCGGGAGCAAATGTGCGCGGATTAAGAAGCCGCGTATGAAGGACCTTGAGGATCGTTGCTTAATGCCGCTTGATTGGATCGGCTCGATTTAATCAGCGGCATTCTGCCATGATTCTAGCAGTGATTCGAGCTCATCCAGAGATACGATCTCCGCATCGGCGCGCCATTCGCGTGTCCAGGCCAAGTTGCTGCGATTGACCCACACTGTTCGGCAACCCACGGCGGCGGCTCCGGCAATATCGGTCTCCGGCTCGTCACCGACGTGAACCGTTTCCGATGGCTGAGTCCCTGCTACGCGACACACCTCGAGAAACATTTCAGGAGCTGGCTTGGCGGCGCCGACGTTTGCGGCAGATAGCGAATGGTGGAAGAATTCGCTAAGCCCGATCATCTCGACGTCAGCGTTTCCGTTGGTAAGCGAGCACAGTGTGTAACGACAGCAGAGACGCTCGAGTGCCGGACGCACATCGTGATAAAGCTCGACGCGGTTACGATGGCGCATAAAAACTTCAAACGCGCGTTCTGAAACCAGTGGATCAACACCGGTCTTGTCAGCGGCGACGCGCACGGAAGCTTTGCGCAACGCTGACATATCGTGGCGCAAGTGTGGACTCGCTTCGGCAAGCTCGCGCCGAAGCTTGCGCAGATCCTCAATAGAAAACGTGTCGGCGATCGCGGGATGATAGGTGGCAAACCACTCGTGCAGCCTACGCTCCGCCTCTGCGAGCACCGGTTCTACATCCCAGAGCGTGCCATCGAGGTCAAAGATGACGGCCTTGATGGTGCGTGTACTATGTCGACTCATCGGGGCGCGTTATCCTATCATTGCCTGCCGAGGCGTTTGAAACGCAAAGGATCATCGTTTCGGAGCGACGCCAGAAGACTTATACTCGGTTTATCGGCTTCTGCGGAGCAGCATGTGGATCTGTTGTGAAGCGAACGATCACCCAGTTTCTTCTGATCAATGCCCTGGTTTTCGGCGCCCAACCCATAGCGGCGGAGCCGACTGACAGTGCCACGCCTCGGATTCCGACCGACCTCGCCTCATTGCATCCTGACCCGAGATTCTCCGCGGCGCAAGTAATCCGCATCCAGTTGGAGGCACTTGGTAAGAAAGACATGCCTTACGAAGACGCGGGCATAGAAATTGCCTTCCGTTTCGCTTCGCCATCCAACAAAAGTATTACAGGTCCGCTCGAACGCTTTACCGCGCTCGTGGGAAACCCTGTGTATCGTCCCATGCTTGACCACGAGAAAGTCGAATACGGCGAGATCATTGTGTCACAGTACAGCGCGGTGCAAGCGGTGATAGTGACCACGCGGGATGGCAGAAGAGTGGGCTATTTGTTTTCGCTCTCCAAACAGAAGACCGGTCGCTATGCCTCGTGCTGGATGACGGATAGCGTGACCCGTTTTGATATCCGGGGTGGAATGACTGAATTGCCCATTTAAGAGGCCGCTGAAAAAGTCCATCCTTGTTACTTTGTCAGCTCGAAAAGCAAAAAGCGCGGTTTTTGCTTTTCTCCATGGGTCAATCACTTGCATGATTGACCCATGTCGGCACTTCCTTGTGCCGAGACATGACTGACGTTGTTGGCCATTGGTGACCAGGCAGAGTAAATTGAGATGATCTTTAAGGAGCTGAACGGCACGCAGTGTAAGACCTATCTGGTCGGGTGTGAGAAAACACGCCAGGCGGCGCTGATTGATCCGGTAAGGGACAACATCCCCCGTTACCTCGGTTTCCTCGGCTATGAAAACTTACGCCTGGGGATTTTGATAGATACTCATACCCATGCGGATCACGCAACGGCCAGTTTCGAGTTGCGGCGCCTCACCGGCGCGCCTCTGATCATGCATCGCCGTGCGCCGGTGCCTCGGGTTGACAACTATGTGGATGACGGCGATTCAATCCGGCTCGGTGAGCTGGAACTCAAGGCGTTACATACGCCCGGCCACACACCTGACAGCATCAGCTTGTATCTCGGCGATCGCGTGTTGACGGGTGATGTGCTGTTGGTCCGTGGCACTGGGCGTGCCGATTTCGCCGGCGGGGATGCCGGGGAGCAGTACGACGCGATCACGCACAAGCTGTTCACCTTGCCGGACGCCACTCTCGTCTTTCCGGGGCATGACTACCGTGGGAATACGCAGTCCACGATTGGTGAGGAGAAACAGCACAATCCGAGGCTCGCCGGACGTGACCGGGCAGCCTATGTTGCCTTGATGGATAGCATCGACTTTCCACTACCGAGCAAGATTCAAGAAGTGCTTCAACCCAACCAAACCGCCATCGACGATGATCAGACGGCATTCCCGGGGCTGGCCGAGTTGAATCAGGTGCGTCAACTCACCGCGGAAGAAGTACGGATGCAGCTCGAGTCTGATCCACCGCCATTGTTGCTTGATGTCCGAGAGCCTGACGAATACAGAGGAGAGCTGGGCCACATCTCGGGTAGCCTATTGATTCCGCTGAAGGAGCTCAGCCAGCGTGCCGACGAGTTGGCTGCCCACAAGGACATGCCCATTGTCGCGATCTGTCGCGCGGGCGTGCGCAGCACCACGGCCGCAGCGATCCTCACTGGCATCGGTTTCCAACGGGTGTCGAACCTCAAAGGCGGGATGCTCGACTGGAATGATCGGAACTATCCGGTGGAGAAATAGGTTATTAATCAATAACTCATACGCATCCCTAGGTTCCTGTTGCGAGGCGTGGTATCAAAATAGCTAATACGCCGAAGAAACGGGTGCGAAGCCATTGGTTGCTGTAAGAAGGCTCGGGGGGAAGGGGGGCTGGCTTGCGATTATGCCCTGGCTGCTGATCGCAGCGTGCACGCAAGCGGCGACCACCGCCAACCCGGTCGAGGCCCACAATTCGGCCGGTGAGCCGATCAGAGCGCAGCTCATTATTAAATTCACCGAAACGCAGACGGATGTCTCATCGCCTGCTGTGCTGATTAGCCTGTCGGGCGATGCGGGCGCATCGTTGGTTTATGTGCGTGCCATGGCGACGGGTGCGCACGTGTTTGTCGTTGAGGGCGTATCGAGTCAAGACGAGTTGAATCATGTGATCAGGCGTTTGGCTATGCGAAAGGACGTGGTTTACGTCGAGCGGGATCGCAGGATACGCCATCAGCGGCAGAAGTAACGAGGTGTTTTTATGCAATCTCCTCCGATTTGCCCCGTATGGCGGGTAACTCTCCTTGTTGTTATTGGGCTTTTGCCGTCGGCCGTGCAAGCCGGCGGCGATGTTGCCACGTTGCAAGCAGGACAGCAGTACGCGTTTTACAACTACACGGATCGGGTGATCGTCAAGCTACGAAGTGAGGCTAGCGCGGCCCAGAAACGTGTGATCAGCGCCGTTCGAATGGAGGCACTCAATGCCGCGGCGGGTGTAAGACTCGCGCATGTGCGGGCGATGTCGACGGGTGCCCATGTTCTAAGACTGCCCCAGCGAATGGCTTTGGGGGAAGCAGCACTGTTTGCGGAGCGGTTGATGGAAGATCCGGCGGTTGAATATGCCGAGCCTGACCGTGTGATACGCCCCCTACCACACAACCCCGGACCGCCCGATGACCCGCAATTTCTCGATCACACTCAATGGCATTATCTCGAACCGGCGAACGAGATCGGGGGAATAAATCTGCCCGGCGCCTGGGGCATCACGATGGGAAATGGTGGGCTCGTAGCGGCGGTGATTGACACCGGC
>JBHICC010000028.1:0-33693 GCA_046759385.1 Acidiferrobacterales bacterium
GATATCGATGTGCAGGTAGGGCGGACGGGAACTTTGACGCCGGTCGCGCGTCTACAGCCGGTCTCGGTCGGTGGTGTCACCGTGACCAACGCGACTTTGCACAACCAAGATGAGATTGAGAGAAAGGATATCCGAATCGGCGACATGGTGATTGTTCGACGCGCCGGTGAAGTTATTCCAGAGGTTGTCAAGGTGGTGCGCTCCCGACGCCCGAAGCGCACACGGCGTTTCAAGATGCCTTCAGTTTGTCCGATTTGTGGCTCCGATGTGGTTCGCCCGGAAGGAGAAGCAGCCGCGCGCTGCAGCGGTGGCCTGTTCTGTCCGGCACAACGGCGCGAGGCGCTTCGGCATTTTGCTTCCCGTCGCGCGATGGATATCGACGGATTAGGCGATAAGCTGGTTGAACAGCTGGATGAGCAGAAGCTGGTGCGGGATGTTGCTGATTTGTATCGGCTTGACGCAAAGCAGATAGCGCGGATCGAGCGCATGGGGGATAAGTCAGCTGCTAATTTGCTCGCCGCGCTAGAGCGAAGCAAACAGGCAACCCTTCCGCGCTTTCTGTTCGCCCTAGGTATCCGTGAAGTAGGCGAGGCAACCGCGCTTAGCCTCGCCAGTTATTTCGGTGATCTAAATAAACTTATGCGCGCAAGCGTGGAGCAACTTCAGGATGTGACCGACGTGGGGCCGGTTGCGGCAAAGAATATCCATGCGTTCTTTCGTGAGAAACACAATCGCGATGTCATCACGAAGCTGAAGAAAGCGGGGGTCCACCCATCAAGGTTGCAGACGAAAGCTATCGCGGGGTCGCCACTGCAGGGCAAGACGTTCGTGTTGACGGGTACATTGGTTACCATGTCCCGCGATCAGGCGAAGGCGAGGTTGCTTGCGCTGGGCGCGAAAGTGGTCAGCAGCGTTTCGAGTAAGACCGACTATGTCGTAGTGGGCACGGATCCGGGTTCAAAGGTAACCAAGGCTGCCGAGCTAGGCATCTCGACATTAGACGAGGACCAGTTCCTCGACTTGACTGAATGAGCCTATAATGCAGAGGTCGCAACGGCGCTTGCTCGTGATTTGTGACCCGTGACGGGTGATCGATTAGGGTAGGACTTTGCGGAACGGTTTTACGCTCACGTTAGCGTAGACGCCGGCCCCGATATAGGGATCCGAGTCGGCCCACGCCTTAGCCTCATCGAGCGAATCGAACTCTGCAACAATCAGACTGCCGCTGAACCCAGCGGGACCTGGATCTTGGCTATCCACCGCCGGGAACGGCCCCGCCAGCAGTAATTTGCCCGCGTTTTTCAATGCTTCCAGGCGTGCAAGGTGCGCAGGGCGGGCCTGCACGCGCTTGTCTAAGCTGTTTTCGACATCGGTTGCAATCACGGCATAATACATCAGCCTTCATCCTTTTCTGTGTCTTCACGCATGTATTTTGCCATGACCACAGCTTGGATCAGAACAAAGGCCAAGGTTAAGCCGAATACACCAAAAACTTTAAAGTTGACCCACAACGCCAGTCGGGCTTCCGGATCGCGGTCTAGGCCATAGTAAAAGGCGACGTATAGGTTCAGCGCGCCGAGCAGAAGAAAGAAGCAACCCCAACTAAGATTGAGACGGCTCCAGACGTGACTGGGTAGTACGACCTGTGATCCCAGCATGCGCTCAAGTATGGTCTTATTGCCGAATACCTGACTCGCTAATGTCAACGCGCCCAAAATGGCATAGACGATCGTCGGCTTCCATCGAATAAAGATATCGTCGCGTAGCAAGATGGTGAGGCCGCCGAACACGACCAATACCCCCAGTGTGATCAGATGTGTGGTTTCAAACCGGTGAGTCCTTAGCCAATGCCACCCGACTTGTACACCGGTGGCCGCAATCGCTACTGCCGTAGCGACGTAGATGTCGTACAGCTTGAATGCTGCGAAAAACAATAGCAGCGGGAAAAAATCGTAGAGTAATTTCATGCTCTTTTGTGCTGGTCTGCATGCATTGTCGGCTCGGCTCGGCGCCGCATGAATTAGCCTGTTTTGGTGCGACGCGGAGCACAGCAGACAACCACCAAGGCCTCTGATATTATGTGATCAGCCAAGTTGTATCCATGTCAGGACCGGCCACGCTCCCGCAACCTCAAAAAACGGATAACCGGAGGAGATAACCCATGGACCAAGTCACTCAGACCATCGAAACCGGTCGCGGTTTTCTAGTGCAGCTCGGGGAATTCCTGCCGAAATTGCTGCTCGCGATCGTGATCCTGGTAGCCGGTTGGCTAATCGCGAAGTTCCTGCTTTTCATCGTTGTTAAAGGTTTGAAGCTCATCAACTTTAACGTTGTCACCGACAAGGCGCAAATCGATCATTTTCTCAAGCAGGGTGGGGTGCAGGCCAGCACGATCGATATTCTCGGCATATTGATTTACTGGTTAGCGATCTTGTTTACCTTGCTGATCGCATTCGAGACGCTCGGTCTAGCGGTAGTTTCAGATCTGTTTACGCAGATCACGTTGTTCATTCCCAAGGTCATTGTGGCCGTCATTATCCTGGCTATCGGGCTATACTTTGCCAGGTTCGTCGGCGATGCGGTGGTGGCCTATGCGAAGAATATCGGCCTTGAGGACGCCGACCTGCTTGGGCGCGTGAGCCGTTACGGAATCATGGTTTTTGTTGTCGTCATCGCGCTCGATCAGGTCGACGTCGGCGGTGAAATTATTCGTTTGACGTTTTTCCTACTGTTTGGCGGTATCGTGTTGGCGTTGGCGCTTGCCTTCGGTGTCGGAGGCCAGAAGTGGGCAGCGGGGCAGCTCGAGAAGTTGATGAAAAAGAACGCTTCGAGCAGGAAGAAGGCGTCCGGCACGCGTTGATTAACAGGCCAAGGGCGAGGCAGACGAAGCGTTGCCAAGCGTGCAGGCGCTGAGGGCCTATGGCCCAGTACTTTCACATTCACCCCACTGATCCGCAGCTGCGTCTGGCTCGCGCGGCTGTGGCGATTCTCAAGGACGGGGGTGTGCTCGTGTACCCGACCGATTCCTGCTATGCGTTAGGCTGTCAGATCGGTCAGAAGAACGCATTGGAACGCATCCGCCGCATTCGGGGGGTGGACGAACACCACAATCTCACGTTGGTATGTCGTGACCTTTCGGAGCTGTCGCTGTATGCTCGGGTGACGAACTCGGATTACCGTGTTTTGCGAGCCAACACGCCTGGGCCGTACACGTTTATTCTACCCGCCACGCGTGAGGTCCCACGACGATTAATGCACGCGCGACGCAGAACGATTGGTCTAAGAGTCCCGGATCATCGCGTCACTCAAGCCCTGTTAGCCGAACTCGGTGAACCCTTGCTTAGTACCACCTTGATCCTGTCGGGCAAGGACCTACCCTTGAGTGACCCACAGGAGATGCGCGTGCTTCTCGAGCAGCAAGTAGATCTCGTGATCGACGGAGGATACTGCGGCTTAGAGCCAACGACGGTCATCGCGCTCAATGACGGCTCGGCACAGGTGATTCGGCGCGGCAAAGGCAACCTGGCAGCGTTTCACCTGTTCGCCGAACCAGATACGGAGTTCAGCTGATCTCCGTTGTCGGTGTACGTGAATTTACCGGTGCGAGCTTGCTATACTGGCGCCAATGTTAGAGGAAATGCTCGGGTTGCTCAGTGGTTTATCCCGCCCGCAATTGATTGTCGTTTCTATTCTTCCGGTCCTATTCGCGATCACTTTGCATGAGGTTGCTCACGGGTGGATCGCCAAACATCTCGGAGACCCAACGGCGCAACGCCTCGGTCGGGTTACGCTGAACCCCCTAAGGCACATAGACCCTATCGGCACGATTCTAATACCGATCGCGCTGATCCTGCTGAAAGCTCCTTTTCTGTTCGGATGGGCCAAGCCCGTGCCGGTTACCTGGGAAAATCTGCGCCGCCCGAAACGTGACATGGTTCTAGTGGCGGCTGCTGGGCCTGGTGCAAATCTGCTGATGGCGCTCCTTTGGGGTGTAATTGCCAAGATTGGAGCATTGCTATTGGGTTCGGGATCGTGGGTGGCGGAGCCTATGGTTTATATGGGCCTGATTGGCATACTTATTAATGTTCTGTTAATGGTGTTTAATCTGCTGCCGCTGCCACCTCTCGACGGCGGCCGGGTTGCGGTCGGACTGTTACCGGGGCGATGGGGCTGGGTCCTCAGCCGGGTCGAGCCCTTCGGACTGCTGATTCTTCTTGCCTTGCTGTTTACCGGCGTGCTCTGGGTGATCATCGGGCCACCGATTGAGATCATCGTGAAAGCGGTAGGGAACTTGGTAGGGTTAGTGTGACCAATTTGAGCAGTGTCCCGCCCGGTCAGCCTGCACGCGTGCTTTCCGGAATGCGCCCCACTGGGCGTCTTCACCTTGGCCACTACCACGGCGTCCTGAGGAATTGGGTTCGACTGCAGCACGAATATGAGGCCTACTTTTTTGTCGCTGACTGGCATGCGCTCACAACTCACTACGACGAACCCCAGATCCTTAGAGAGAACGTCTGGGACATGGTTATCGACTGGCTCGCTGCTGATATCGATCCTCATCATGCCACCCTTTTCATTCAGTCGCACGTGCCGCAGCATGCGGAGTTATTTACCCTGCTCGCCATGATTGCACCACTGTCGTGGTTGGAACGCGTGCCGAGTTACAAGGATCAGCAGGCGCAGCTCAATGATAAAGATCTCTCAACCTACGGATTTCTCGGCTATCCGTTGTTGCAAAGTGCGGATATCTTGGCCTATCGAGCGGGCCTGGTTCCGGTCGGTGAGGATCAAGTGGCCCATGTGGAGCTCACGCGCGAGATCGCACGGCGGTTCAATCATCTCTACGGGCGCGAGCCTGGCTATGAAGAACGCGCTGAGAAGGCCATAAGCAAGCTCGGTAAAAAAACCAGCGCACTCTATCGAGAACTGCGCACCAGCTATCTCGAACAGGGCGATCACGAGGCGCTGGAAACTGCGCGGGCGCTGCTGGAGAAACAGAAAAACATCACTATCGGGGACAAGGAGCGATTATTTGGCTATCTCGAAGGGGGCGGCAAGATTATTCTGCCGGAGCCGCAAGCACTGTTGACACCATCGCCGAAAATGCCCGGCCTCGACGGTCAAAAGATGTCAAAGTCCTACAATAATGTTATTGCGCTTCGGGAAAGCCCGGACCAGATTCAGAAGAAACTGCGCACGATGCCGACAGATCCTGCGCGGGTGCGCCGTTCCGACCCTGGCGATCCGGAAAAGTGTCCAGTTTGGCCGTTTCACGAGATCTACTCTGACGACGATACCAAAACTTGGGTGCAGAACGGTTGTCGCACTGCAGGCATCGGCTGCCTTGAGTGTAAGCAGAAGGTGATCGACGCGGTGGTTACTGAGCTCGAACCAATCCGCGAGCGCGCGGCCGAGTATGCCGACGATCTAACATTGGTGAAGAACATCGTTGCCGAAGGCTCCGAGCACGCACGCGATGTGGCGGAGGAAACCCTAGATGACGTCCACCAGGCGATGGGCCTGGGATATGGTTGATGGACACGCCGGCGCAAAATGACATACCAGTGGCGGTGGTGCGCGGGGAACCGCTCACCGAGATGCCACGCGATCTTTACATCCCGCCGGACGCGCTTGAAGTGTTCCTAGAGACTTTCGAAGGACCGCTTGATCTGCTGTTATACCTCATTCGCAAGCAAAACATCGATATCCTCGATATCCCTATTGCCGAAGTGACTCGGCAATACGTCGCTTATATAGAACTGATGCAACTCACGGAGATCGAGCTCGCTGGCGAGTATCTTGTGATGGCCGCCATGCTAGCGGAGATCAAATCGCGCATGCTGCTACCGCGTGCTGGCGAGGATGAAGAGGAAGAAGATCCACGTGCCGAGCTTGTGCGTCGGCTACAAGAATACGAGCGCTATCGCGAGGCGGCCGAAAATCTCGATAGTCGCCCGCGAATCGGCCGAGATATCCATACCGCGTTTGCCGAGTACAATGGGAAGTCAGTCAAGCGTTTGCAGCCCAACGTATCTTTGTACGAACTACTGGATGCGTTCAAGCGCGTACTCGAACGAGCTGAGCTTTACAGGCACCACCACGTGCTGCGTGAACGCCTATCGGTGCGCGAACGGATGGCCGAGATCCTCAATCGGATTCGTAGCGAAGAGTTTGTTCGGTTCGATGCGCTGTTCAACGTGAGAGAGGGCCGTCTCGGCGTGGTGGTTACGTTCATTGCGATCCTCGAACTGCTCAAGGAAGCGTTGCTGGTCGTTGTTCAGGCCGAGGCTTTTGCCCCGATTCACATCAAGGCGGCAGGGTGATGGCGGAAGACAAATCTGAGCTTAAGAATATCATAGAAGCGGCGTTATTGGCGGCCAGCGAGCCGTTACCGATTGAACGCATGTTATCCATGTTTCCTCAGGGCTCGCGACCGTCGCGGGAATCCATCGGTGCTGCGCTCGAGGCACTGGCGCGCGACTACGAGAATCGCGGTATCGAGCTCAAACGCATAGAGCGCGGTTACCGTATACAAACGCGGGAGAAGTACAGTTTGTGGATCAGCGAGTTGCAGCAGGAACGTCCGCCGCGATATTCACGCGCGTTGCTTGAGACCTTGGCAATCATTGCCTATAAACAGCCGGTTACGAGGGGGGATATTGAAGCGATCCGGGGGGTATCCGTTAGTCCAGACATCATACGCACGTTACTGGAACGCGAGTGGGTACGACAGGTCGGTTATCGCGATACACCGGGTAAGCCAGCACTTTTCGGCACGACGCGCAAATTCGTTGAGCATTTCAATCTCGGCAGCCTCGATGAGCTGCCACCACTGGGCGAGGTTCGGGATCTGGCGGAGATCGGCAAAGAGCTGAATCTGCCCCTCGAAGTCGTACATTCCCCGGAGCAGTCAGAGGCTAGCGACTCGAGCAGCGCCGCACGAGAAGAGCGCGGACCGACACCTGCCGCTTCACCCGAGGAGCAGGATACTGAGCAAGACTACCGCGATTATCAAGAGCGGGAACAGGCTTGAGCGAGAAGCTGCAAAAGGTCTTGGCGCGCGCCGGAGTAGGGTCACGGCGCGAGGTAGAGCGCTGGATTGAGCAGGGGCGCGTTACGGTCGATAGCCGGTGCGCCAAGCTCGGTGACCGTGTCGAGGACCGCCACACAGTCCGAATCGACGGGCGCCCTGTCACACGGAGCGCAGCCCGTCCACGGCGCAGGGTACTGTTATACAATAAGCCGGAGGGCGAGCTCTGCACGCGCTCGGATCCACGAAGCCGGCCGACGGTGTTCGAACACCTTCCCAGAGTGAGGATCGGGCGATGGGTGGCCGTGGGACGCTTGGATATCAACACGTCAGGCTTGCTGCTGTTTACCACAGACGGCGAACTCGCTAACCAACTAATGCATCCTTCCTCTGAGCTCGAACGTCAATACGCCGTGCGCGTGCTGGGCGAAATCGATAAGACGGCGTTGCAGAGACTGACTACCGGCGTGCGGTTGGACGGTGCCCTCGCGCGTTTCGATGTTGTCACCGAGACTGGCGGAGAGGGCGTCAATCGCTGGTATCACGTAACCTTGAGAGAAGGCCGTAACCGCGAAGTTCGTAGGCTTTGGGAGGCGGTCGGTGCTAGGGTTAGCCGACTAATACGCATTCGCTTTGGCCCAATCACACTACCGCGGGGTTTGCGAACGGGGCACTGGGTGGAGCTCGATTCCACAGACGTCAATGATCTGTGCGATGCCACCGAATTGAAATCAGACACGCGTAGCCGCGGGCGATCGAATAGGGGCCCGTCGAAAAGGCACCGCCGTTCCTCAACGGCACTCGTTACTCGCTAGTTATAGCGGCGCCGACAGGTGGTCGGTGTGCCAGAAGCGCGCCGGCCCCCGCGCTGTAACGCGAAGCCGCGTTCACCATCCTAAGTCATTAACAAAAAAGAAAAAACAGCCTTTCATGATAATACGTCCTAGGCAACCCAATAGTCTTAAGGTAGTATCGAGCTTGCTAGAAGTAGAAGTAAGATGAAGTAGAAGTAAGATGTTTCATAAGAATGCACAGTCCCCTGTAGTTTACTCGCGCTTCTCGGTCGCAACTCCGCAGCAACTGGACTGGCTCGAAGGTATCGTCAAGGCGGTTATCGTTCTTAACTTACTTGATATCGTTTTTACTTTAACGTGGGTGGGTGCCGGCCGAGCTGAGGAGCGCAATCTGCTTTTGTATGACCTCGTGAACGAGCTTCCGGTCATGTTCGCGCTGGTGAAGATTGCGCTTGTCTCCATGGGTTCGTTCTTGCTGTGGAAATATCGCGGTCATGCTTTCGCCGTAGTGGGTATCTTTGTGATCTTCCTGACCTACTATTACGTACTCCTTACCCACGTGCGCTTCACTAGCCAGTTCTTCCACACTATATTGGGCACGTAAAGCGAATCTCGCGCTGACGCCAGCGACGAACAGTGAAACCCCAGATCCGTTTGAATCGTGTGCGTAAGTGCCGGTATGCACATGGTTGTGACTGGGCTTATAATCGCTAGGCTACAATAACGATAAGCAGGCGCGAGGGGAGGATGGCTCGACGCTTAGCCGATGGTGATTCCCGCCAAGGCGACCATCACGAAGGTGGTTTTGCCTGGCTGGCGTTACACGCCGCCCAGCGAACTAGCCGCGCGGCATTCATCTTTCTGCTTTTGCTTCTGCTTCTGCTCTTATCCACCCCCCGCGCCTGGGCGCAGCAACAGGGGAGCGATTTCATCAATTACGCGTACGCCACCTGGATTGGGACCGGGCGCTATGACGTCGCCGATCGTACGGTCACGATCCTGCGCGCGCCTATCGCCATTCCGCTCGCTTACCCCAAGGAGAAGAAGTGGGATATGAAGATCCTGTTGCCGGTCACCCTCGGGCGCACGGACTTCGACTTCGCCCTCAGCGATATCGAAACCCTGGATACGATTACCTTTATTCCCGGCGTCGAGTTTCGTGTTCCCATACTGGAGAATTGGGATCTGAAGCCGTTTGTACAGGCCGGCATCGGCAAGGACTTCCAGGGCGGCGATCTGGCCTATATCTACGGCGGTGGCCTCAAGAGCCTGGCTACGTTTCCATGGAAGAAGTTTATCTTTGGCCTCGGTAATCGCCTGATGGCGGCGGGGCAAACCATCAAGGATGGTGGCAGCGACAACGGCTTTTCGTTGTTCGAGGTTGGCTTCGATGTGCTGCTTCCCATGCGAACGAAGACAAAAAGAGGGCGGCTAAGCTATAGCGTGTTTTTCATCCAAACCCAATTTCAGAACAAGGTGGACTTTCCAGACCCGATCTTTCCCGACACCGAACTATCGCGCCTGAGCCAGATCGGGTTTACCGTCGGCTTTGAGAAGCACGAGTTCTCTTTTTGGAAATTCGACTTACCGCGCGTTGGTCTGAGTTACATGGATGGTGACGCGGGTTTTTCCGGCGTTCGCATCAACGCCGGCTTCCCGTTCTAGCTTCCCGAAAACTGCCGTGCGACTCGTTTGAGCAGAGCTCGGTCGTGCAGGGACAGTGCGTTGACCATGACGGCAACGGTCAGGTCTGCATCACTCATTGAATGGTCACGCGTTTGTAACCGGCTGCCTCCATGCACTGTACCATTAGTTCGTCTGCACGGGCTTGTTTGCGCAGCGATTGTAGGGATGCGGGGGTTCGGCCGCTGGGCGACTCGAAGCTGCCCTCTGCTGCCAGTTGATCTCGTACTTGTCTTTGGCATGCTGCGTGATCGATCTGAAACGACTCGGCGGTCGAACCTTCCTTATACCATTTTAAACCTCGGTTGGGACGCGCAGCTTGCAACAATAAGCATCAACGAAAGGGTGGTGACTATGCTCAAGAATCGTGTGCTAAGCATCGTGTTATGTTATCGCGCAATCCCACCTTTGGTGAGGTTTGCAGGATCCAGCAATCGCGCGAGTTCCTGCTCTTCCAGATCGGTCATTTCCCGCGCCACCTCGAGAATCGGGCGCTGCTCGGCATAGGCACGCTTTGCGATCGCGGCGGCCTTGTCATAACCGATCACCGTATTCAACGCGGTCGCGAGAATAGGATTGCGGTCAAGGGCAGCATCCAGCTGTTGCCGGTTGACGACGAAACCGGTAATGGCTTTGTCAGCCAGCACGCGGCTCGCATTGGCGAGCAGTTCGATGCTTTGCAGTAGGTTGTAAGCGATTAAAGGGAGCATCACGTTTAGCTGAAAATTGCCAGACTGGCCTGCAATAGTCACGGTCGCGTCGTTGCCGATAACTTGCGCACACACCATGGTCATGGCTTCAGGAACTACCGGATTGACCTTTCCCGGCATGATGCTGCTGCCGGGCTGCAGCGCGGGCAGCTGAATCTCGGCCAAGCCGGCAAGCGGACCACTGTTCATCCACCGAAGGTCATTGGCAATCTTCATCAGGCTGACCGCCACGGTTTTCAACTGCCCGCTCAGCTCGACCGCTGCGTCCTGAGCGCTTAGATCCTCGAAATGGTTGGCACCGCTGTGAAAATCTAGACCGCTGAGACGACTGAGCTCAGCCGCCATGAGTTTCCCGAAATCCGGGTGAGCGTTGATCCCGGTACCGACAGCGGTGCCGCCGATGGCCAGCGCGTGTAGGCGCGACCGACTCGACTCGACGCGTTCGATGCCGTGGCGAACTTGTGCGTGCCAACCGCCCAACTCCTGACCCACGCGCACCGGCATCGCGTCCATAAGATGCGTGCGGCCGGTCTTCACGGTGGCGTCTAGTTCCTCGATACGATGCTCGAGGGTATGCGCAAGGTGATCCAAGGCCGGAAGCAACGCGCCCTGAATCTGCAACGCCGCGCTGATGTGGATCGCGGAGGGAATCACGTCATTGCTGCTTTGGCACGTATTTACATCATCGTTGGGGTGAATCCGCTGCCCGGACCGATCGCTTGCCAAGTTTGCGATAACTTCATTGGCATTCATATTGGTGCTGGTCCCCGAGCCGGTCTGAAACACGTCGATCGGGAATTCCCTATCATGCTTGCCTGCCTCAACTTCCGCAGCGGCAGCCTCGATCGCTTCGGCTTTTGCGGGCTCGAGCAAGCCCAGCTCGCGATTCACGCGCGCCGCTGCGCACTTGATCATGCCCAGTGCCCGGATAAAGGCCCGTGGCAGCGTTAAACTGCTGATGGGAAAATTGTCCACAGCCCGTTGAGTTTGAGCCCCGTAGCGCGCACCGTGCGGGACTCGGACTTCGCCCATACTGTCTTTCTCGATACGATATCGCGTGGCCATCGCGACACTCCTTCTCAAGCTGTCACTCAGAAACCTATCCGCTGCGTGTTCCGCCCTTAGCGCAAACTACGGTAACGATACCGTTTGTCGGCAACGGCATTTTGCGTGTACGGCGGTAACTCTTTGATTATAATTCATTATTTTCCCGAACCCAGATCGCAATTGCTAACCCTGTCGAGCAAGACCAGGCTCTTTTACCATAGACGCTGTCAGTAAGTCGCACATGCGTTAATAAAGACCAAGCACGCCGCAGGGGTCTTGCCATTGGCAGCAATCGTAGACACGTTTCGGCGAGCTATCGTTCGGCATTAGAAGGCAAGTATGATTTTCGCGCAAATCACCGATCTGCACGTGGGACATAAGTTGAGCTTAGCCGGCGGCGAGGTTGACCCGCTTGCACAAGTGAAGCGAGTGATTGTGCATCTGTCGACACTCAAGCCGGCAGTTGATCTCATTCTTTTGACGGGAGACCTCTCGGAAACTGGCGCCATTGAAACCTACATGGAACTCAAAGAAGTCCTACAGGCAGCGACGATGCCGGTGTTCTTGATTCCTGGCAATCACGACGATAAGGATAATCTGCGCATGATCTTTGACGATCACGGCTACCTAACTGGTGATGACGAATTCTTGCATTTCGTGATCGAGGGCTACCCGCTGCGCTTGCTTGGCCTAGATACCCTTATCCCGGGAGAAGAAGGCGGCTGTTTGTGCTCCCGGCGTCTTGCGTGGTTCGAAGCGCGCTTGGCGGAGGCGCCGGCGACACCGACCTTGGTGTTCATGCACCACCCGCCCTGCGCTACCGGGCTATCTTTCTTTGATCGCATGCGCTTTCGCGGCGGCGATGAGATGGGGGTGATCATCGCGCGACACTCCCAGGTAGCGGGTGTAATCTGTGGCCATGTTCATAGGGCGATACACGTGCGATGGTGTGGCACGGTCGTCAGCACTGCGCCGAGTGTGAGCTTTCAGTATCCGCTTGAATTCGATAGTAACGCTGCCGTGGAACCCGTGTTGGAGCCGCCGGCTTACCGCTTGCACGTGTGGCGACCAGAGGTTGGGCTGCTCTCGCATCTGAGTTACGTCGATAGCGCACGAGTGCCTTAGTAAGGCACGAGCGCATTCGTCTGTCATGATGCGGCCGCTACAATGTGCGTTTTCTGATCGATGGGCTTACCCCGGAATAGGTACATGCCTAAAACACAGCGGGGCCACCCGCATAGGCCATCGCCGGCATTGACAGTGGCAGCTGTACTGGCCGGCGTCGGCGCATGGTTAGCGCCAGCGAACGCGAGTGGGGAAGTTTGGCACTATACCTTAGGACAGCTCAAAGCTGATCAGCAGGCGAACTTTTGTCTCGACGAAAGCACTGTTCACGATATCGCTCGCATCTTTACCGACAGGGGACCGCGGGCTGGCTACGCGGCGTTGGATAGGAGTAGTGGCTGTTTCATCCGAGTGGCTTCGTTTACTCCTAAGAAGGTCGTCAAGCGAGTGACGATCGAAACTGGGTCGGGCGGTGACTACACCATTACATTCGTCAAAGTCCGAATGGCCGATGGGCGAACACAGTACCTTGTCACCACGCGCGATGTACGTAAGCGTGAATGATTGCGGAATAGCGCAGGCGGTCTCCGATTTTCGGACCGAGCTCGGGTGAATGAGAAAGAGATGCCAATGGGCAACCGACAGTGAGCTAATGATCACATATCACGATCGCGAGTGGGGTGTACCTGTTCATGATGATCGTCAGCTGTTTGAGTTTCTGGTTCTCGAGGGTGCGCAGGCTGGCCTGAGTTGGTCAACGATTCTCAGCAAGCGACAAGGCTATGTAAAGGCTTACGATAACTTCGACCCTGGCAAAGTCGCCCGTTACGGTCAACCCAAGGTACGTGAGCTACTTGCGAATTCGGCAATTGTCAGAAACAGATCCAAAGTGTTGGCCTCGATTGAAAACGCGAAAGCCTTTCTACAGGTACAAAATGAGTTCGGGAGCTTCGATAACTATGTTTGGCAGTTCGTCGACGGAACGCCGAAACAGAACGCGTGGAGAAGCGGCAGGACCGTTCCGGCCCGCAGCAGGGAGTCAGAAGCGATGAGCAAGGATCTGCGTAAACGTGGTTTTAAGTTCGTGGGCGCGACGATCTGCTATGCGTTCATGCAGGCAGTCGGGATGGTCAATGATCACACCGTTGAGTGTTTTCGCTATCGCAAGCTCGCTAAGTGAACGGGCGGCGGTTATTTGCTTGATTCTTGCCGCCAGCCTGACCCCAGTACAGGGCGTATGGGTTAGCGGGGGTTCCAGGTCGTGACCACGATTCTCTTCATGATCCACGGAATGTGGGGCGGTCCTTGGTGCTGGGAGAATTACACACGCTTTTTCGGCCACCGAGGCTATCGTTGCGTTACGCCGACCCTCCGTTTCCATGAACAGCGTCCGCAGGATCTGCCTGACGCTCGATTAGGTACCACCAGTCTGCAAGACTATGTGCAAGACTTGGAGCGCGAAATCACAAAGCTAGATCGAACGCCGGTCATCATGGGGCATTCGATGGGTGGCTTGTTAGCACAAATCTTAGCAAGTCGTGGCCTGGCTCGTGGGCTGGTTTTGCTAACCTCGGCAGCGCCGAGCGGGATTATCGCAATTCGCCCTACCGTCATTCGGTCGTTCTGGAGCGCGCTAACACGCTGGGGATTTTGGCGCAAACCTTTTCGCCAGACATATGAAGAAGCGGTGTACTCGATGATGCATCTTCTGTCAGTGGGGGACCGTGAGCGGGCCTACCGTCGCTTCGTCTATGAGTCAGGACGTGCCGCGAGCGAGATCGGTTTCTGGTTTTTAGACTCCAAGCGGGCCGCACGCGTCGATGCGGCGACCGTACGCTGCCCCATACTTGTTGTCGGGGCTGCAGAAGACAGGATTACACCGGTGTCCGTAGCACGCCGTATCGCTAGGAAGTATGGAGCTGTGGCGACTTACAAGGAGTTTGCGAACCACGCCCATTGGCTATTGGCTGAGCCGGATTGGGAACAGAGCGCCGCCTACGTTGCAGACTGGATGGACAAAGCCCTAGTTTCGTCAGCGGCGTAGCCACAGCCAGCGCATCGAAGCGTATCGCACTAAATCGTTATCCCCCCGCCTGGTCCGGCGTACAGCCGAGCGTTATTTGCGCGGTCACGTCCCTTTCTTTTCCACCCATAGTAAGTGTAAAATCCGCCGCCTTGTTTTGGCTGAACCGACCCTATCGGTGTGCCGGTTCTTTGGAGAGGGGAACGCGAAACGATGGTGACGATACGCCTGGCTCGGGGCGGGACCAAGAAGAAACCTTTCTTTCGAATCGTGGTGGCTGACGCACGCCGTGCGGCGCAGGGCCGCTTCATCGAGCACGTGGGTTTTTTTAACCCGCGTGCGGCTGAGCACGAGCAGAAACTCGAGGTAAACCTCGAACGGGTCCAGTACTGGCTGAGCCAAGGCGCTAAGCCGTCCGAACGTGTCTCTGGTTTGTTGAAGCGAGCGACCGTCGGGAAATAACTGCCTGGCTACCCCATGATGACGGGGGTGTCATCTGACCGGATTGTCACCTTGGGACGCATCGTCGGGTTATTTGGGGCGCGCGGCTGGGTCAAGGTGCTTTCCTATTCACGTTCGCCTGAGGACATTCTTCGATACAATCCGTGGCTCGTGCGAACCGAAGACGCCTGGCACGAATACACCGTCATCGAGGGTCGACGCCATGGCAAGGGCGTTGTGGTGAGCTTGCGAGGCTATGTTGACCGTGACCAGGCTAGAGCACTGATTGGCGGCGCCGTGGCGGTGCCGCTGAGCCGTCTGCCGGCCCTGCCTGAAGACGAGTATTACTGGGCGCAGCTCCAAGGGCTTCGGGTCGAAAACATTGAGGGAGAGCCGCTCGGCGTAGTGAGCCATTTGTTTGAGACCGGCGCTAATGATGTGATGGTTGTGATGCCTGGGCGACTCCTCAATAACGGGAACAGGAAAGGCGCAAGCTTGTTGATCCCGTACGTTAGCACAGTCATTTTGGCAGTGGACCTCGATGCCGGCGTAATCCGTGTGGATTGGAGCGCGGAGCTCTGAGCAGTTAACGCCCGCTGGAAAGACACGTTATGAGGATCGATGTCGTTAGCATCTTTCCGACGATGTTCGACGCCGTTACTGATTTTGGCGTAACCGGCAGGGCTGTTGCACGCGGGCTTTTAGCAGTTCGAGTGTGGGATCCGCGGGACTACACTGAGGACAGGCACCGTACCGTAGACGATCGACCTTACGGCGGTGGCCCCGGTATGGTCATGTTGGCGGAACCGCTGGCGCGCGCGATCGAGGCGGCACGTGCTAGCTACGCCGAGACACCGCGGGTGGCCTACCTCTCGCCGCAGGGACGCCGCCTGAATCATTCGGCAATTCAAGGCCTCGCTCGCCGGCCGGGGTTGCTCCTGTTAGCAGGGCGCTATGAGGGTGTTGACGAGCGCGTACTAGCGGGTGAGGTCGACGAGGAGTGGTCGATCGGTGACTATGTGCTCTCGGGTGGCGAGCTCGCGGCTATGGTTATGATCGACGCGATTGCCCGCCAGGTTCCGGGTGTGCTCGGCGATGCCGATTCGGCGCAACAGGACTCCTATGCCGAGGGGCTGCTCGATTGCGAGCATTACACACGCCCTGAGCGCTGGCGTGGGCAACGCATTCCGGAGGTATTGCTGTCGGGCAATCACGAGGAAATCCGCCGCTGGCGATTGAAACGTTCTCTTGGAAGGACGTGGTTACGACGCCCAGATCTGTTAGAGGCGCAGGCATTGGATACCGAGTCGCGGCACTTGCTGGAAGAGTTCAAACAAGAACATGCGCAAGAATCGGGAGCTAGGCGATGAGTAAGATCATTCAGGAAATCGAAACGCAAGAAATCGACCGGCTTGACAAGAAGATCCCAAGCTTCGCGCCTGGAGACACCGTATCGGTTCATGTGACGGTGGTGGAAGGCGGGCGCAAAAGGTTACAGGCATTTGAAGGTATGGTCATTGCTCGCAGAAACCGCGGCCTTAACTCCTCTTTTACGGTTCGGAAAATATCCTATGGTGAAGGCGTCGAACGCGTTTTTCCGCTTTACAGCCCGGCGATCGCGAAAATCCAAGTGAAGCGCCGAGGTGATGTAAGGCGTGCCAAGCTATACTATTTGCGTGGTCGTACCGGTAAGGCTGCAAGAATTCGTGAGAAGATCTAGCCACCGCGAACGCCTTTGATCGTAGACACAAGTCCTGGACGGGTTGGGCTGCCTTGTACAAGCGTGTCGCTTCACGGTGTTATTGCGCGCTCTTTGCTAACAGCTAGTCTCGTTGTTTGATCGCAAGTAATCACGACCTTGGTCTATACTGGTAGCTAGCCCCATACCATCACATCAGTTAAGCTCGAGTTCCGTTATGGGTGCTCGAACGAACCGCATTGCCGTCACCGAGAGACTTAGACCTCACGCTCTGGCTTTGTCAGCATCCTTAGTGCTGGCCGCGCTTTCCTCACCGCTTGGTGCCAGCGAGCTCGAGCGCGTCGTTGCCGTGGCCCGCGGCGGGGCCACGGAGCTCGCCCTTCGCCTTTTGGACAAATATCAACCCCCGGGCGATCAGCGCGAAAACTGGACCCGTTGGGAGAAGGAGCGTCTTGCCATCCTCGCACAGAAGCGGCGCTGGGATGACATTGCCCGGCGCGTGGACGAGTTACCATCGGGTTTGCCGGAGCCTTTCGTGCGATGGGCGCAGGCTGAAGCGGCCAAGTCGCAGCTTGCGGCCGAAGATGGGGTAGCAGCACGCAAGTATTTGCGGCGCCTTCTATGGGGCAGAAAGGTCGATGCTAAGCAGTTTGCAAAATGGCGCCGTATGGTAATTCGTAGCTACGTCATCGAAAATAACATTACCGACGCCAATACGGCATTACTCCGTTACAAGCAGGACTACCGCGTCAACAACGACGCGTGGCGCCTGCTGCATGCCAAAGTGCTATTGCGGGTCGGGCGCAACAAGAACGCCTTCGATGTGTTGCAGCAGACTCAGTCGACCGAGGGCCGAACCTTACGATCCTTAGCGGGTTTGCGCAGCGGTATCTATAAGGCACCGGCGGTCAAAGCCGAAGGACTAAAGGTCGTTGAGGCAACGGCACGAAAGCCGCAGCTGCAGCGCACCGCGTGGATGCTCGTAGCCGAAGCCGCGGCCAAGATTAGCGATGACGCCTATCGGGTGATTGCGCTCGAGCGTGCGATTGCCCTTTCGACGAGCCCGGCGAGTTCCCGCGATCAGATATTTCGCCTTAGCGCGGATGACTTGTGGCAGGCCTATCAGTGGTTAGCGGAAAGACTTGGAAATAGGATGCATTTGCTCGTCGGCAATGATGATGCTTGGATGGAACAAGCGCAGTACTACGAGAGCGAAGAGCAATCTTACGCCCGAGCCTTTTATGCCTTCATGGCCCAGCGTGGAAGCGACCCCAAAGTTCGTCGTCTTGCGCACACGCGTTTGGCAGATTCTTTATTCAAGGATAATGGTGCAGAGGTTGTTCGTTGGCTTTATACACGTTCGAAACAGTTTGACAGCCTCGAAGCGATTCCTGACACCGTGCGTTACAAACTAGCGGACGAAGCGCTGAAACGTCGCGACATCCATTTCGCCGCGCGCCTGTTGAAAGGGCTCGATAAACCGCCCCCTGGCGAGGACCCAGAGCAGTGGTCGCTACGACGGGCTCGCGTGTTGATCTATGCTGGTGATTTTAGGGCCGCTGCCTTATGGCTCAGTCAGATTCTCGATCACAAGCGTAGTCTGGATTCCCCCTTTGCGGATCGCTACGTGCAGGTGCTGTTCGATCTTCAAGCAGTCGATAAGCATGTCGAGGCCTATGCACTACTCGATTCGGTGTTCTCGCTAACAGACAATGCGCAACAGCGCCGCGAAATATTGTTTTGGATGGCCGATTCCAAGAGTGCAATGGGTGAGTATCAGCAAGCAGGTGAGCTTTACTTGCGGTCTGCTAGTTTTGGTAAGGCAGGCGGCGCTGATCCCTGGGGCCATACTGCGCGCTTTCGCGCGGCTGAAGCGCTCGGGAAAGCCGGTTTGGTCGCTGATGCGCGTGGTGTCTACCGTAAGCTGTTGGAACAAACTGTGGATCAGAGACGACGCGCTTTGATCGAGCGAAATATTCAACAGCTGTGGCTACGCGAGCAGCAGACGACGCCGCAGTAATCCAAGCTCCTTTCGGCGTGCTCGGAATCAGAGCGGCCGAAAGCGCGCTCGCCAGCATCGAACTGCTAGCATGTCGCTGTCGTATATGCCCGTCGGGAGATAGCTTGATTGACGAGGTATGTCGGCAATTCAGTACTTACTCGTATGACCCTCATTACAGGCTAGATCTGACGAGACGGTGCTCGCGGGTACACTGTTTCAAAGGCGTGTTTGGCATCTCGTGCGGGATGGAATTCCTCCTGACCGCGTCGTTCGTTACGGCCAACACGCCCGTCGGCGGAACAGTGCGTATCAAGAAATGGTTATTGGCGCATGAACGAGTCGGATGAAGCTGTAATCGACCGCTTTCTCGATGGGTTGTGGATGGAGCATGGCCTGAGCAACAACACATTGAGCGCGTACCGAAGTGATCTAGCCGGTTGCAGCAACTGGCTCGCGGGCAAACGTGTGCGGCTCACCGAGGCGAGCCGGGCCGATCTATTGAGTTATATTTCACACTGCGTGCGTGTGGGCGCCCGACCGCGTACGACTGCGCGTCTGTTGTCGGCATTGCGTCGGTTCTACCGTTATCTGCTACACGAAGGACTATTGACAAGTGACCCTACGGCGGATCTTGAAGCTCCTAAATTGGGACGCCCGCTGCCACAATCTCTGACCGAAGCGCAGGTCGAGCAGCTGTTAGCTGCCCCCGACGTCACTACCCCTTTGGGTCTGCGCGACCGCGCCATGCTCGAGATGTTGTACGCGACAGGCCTCAGGGTCTCAGAACTGGTCGCATTGACGTTGCGCCAGTTAAGTCTGGAGGCGGGGGTTGTACGCGTTGTGGGCAAAGGCGATCGGGAACGCCTGGTGCCGATCGGAGAGGAGGCAACTAGCTGGCTTACGCGATATCTTTCACAAGGGCGTACGGCATTCCTAGGGGACGGGCAATCGGACGTCCTATTTGCGACGTCACGCGGAAGCGGCATGACGCGACAGGCGTTTTGGTACAACCTAAAGCGTTATGCACGCTATGCGGGGATTGAGGCTAGAAAGCTCTCGCCCCATACCTTGCGGCACGCATTTGCGACACACTTGTTAAATCATGGTGCCGATTTGCGGGTTGTACAAATGCTGTTGGGACACGCAGACCTATCGACGACACAAATCTACACTCATGTAGCCCGTGCGCGTCTCAAGCAGCTGCACGCCGAACATCACCCGAGGGGTTGACTGGTTCAGTAGCGAACAGGGAGTTTCGGGCTCGCTTAGTGATAGAGCGCAGATCTTTCGACCCCAGTGCTGTGGCTATCCATTGGAAAGACCACAACACCTGAGATCTGCTTATAGCCCAGAACCAAGGAGAGTTTGTGAATTAGCCGCTTCCAGTTTACAGACTCAATGCGTCTTCGCATCACTTCCGCTAGCACGGGTTTGAGCGTTTCGGGTTGCCTGTCGAGGCTGGGGAGAGAGTGAAAGCTTTCCCACGCCATATAGGCGAGCCCGAGTGTGAGCAGCTTGATGATCCAACCTGGTTCACTCAACCCGATCCAAGTGAGCGCGGCAAAAATCGTTGCAATCAGGGAGTACAGACCTTGTCTTACCGTTTGCGCCCGGGCTTTGCGGTTCTCAGCTAGGGCGCTTCGCAGTCTCAGCTCTGTCACCCTCGACTCTACAATATGAGTGGTGTGAAGGTCGCGGATCATCGTGAGTATTCTTGTCAGTCGCTCGCGATGGTGGCGATTCTTAACGCCGAAAGAATTTATTGCAGCCTCAAGCGCTTCGCGAAACCGATAGTCGGCTGCATCGTCCTTTCGACGTTCATTAAACAAATCGGCGGCATGGTTGAGTACGAACCGAAGCTCTAGGACCTCAGATACATCAATCGGGAAGCGTAAGCCGAGCAAGCTGTTATAGAAGGAGGGAAAATCCTGGGCGGTTACTTCTAGGTCACCCAGCTCGCCCGCTACGGTTTGATTGTCCATTGAGCCACCCCTGCCGTCGGAATTCCTTTTGATCCTTGTTATTCTGTGCCCCGATGTGAGCGAGCATTGCAAGTATACCAGTGAGCCCTGACGGTGTCAGGATAGACTGGATATTTTTACCAAAGAATAGCCGACGGGTTCTTGGGCTTCTAGGCAAAGCCGTCGTGGTACGTTGAAACGGTCTCCAGCCGTTGCTTCCGTGGCCAAAAAGAGCGCCGCAGTTTTCGCCCGGATAGCCTCCACTCTCGCTTTCAACCGATTAACGACCTTGACGGGCATCTTTCCACAGTCCGGCTAAGATTGTCATCCGCGAGTGGGTCTTGGCGGCTACAGTGACGGCTGACCCCTCACCGTAACGGCGGGTACCACGAAAGCCGGACCCGCATCGGTCGTGAACGGTTAAACGGCACAGGGTCAGTTAACATCGGCCATCTAGGACTCGCACATTCGGGGTTCAACCTTGCAGGCTCAGCCCGTAAACTATCGCCCGACTTCTCAGGCGGCAGGCGGCTACGCCGACCTTCCGGACCCCGGGAACTGTGGGTGGAGGAAGCTATGGCAAACACGCAGTACAAAGCGGTTATCTTTGACAACGGGCAAGAAAGCGATTTGCCGGTGCTAGAGGGCACGATGGGCCCCGCGGCACTGGATATCCAAGACCTCCACGACAAGCATGGATTACTCGCTTTCGACCCTGGATTTCGTTCCACCGCTGCCTGTAAAAGCGCAATCACCTTTATCGACGGCGATGCGGGTGTTTTACTTTATCGCGGTTATCCGATCGAGGAGCTGGCGGAGAAGAGTAACTTTGTTGAGGTAGCTTATCTGCTGATGTTCGGTGACTTACCGAACAAGAAAGAATATAAAAACTTTTGGAATATCGTTAGCCACCACAGCCTGCTGCATGAGCAGGTGTTGAGCTTCTACCATGGCTTTCGACGCGACGCGCACCCGATGGCAATCATGGTGGGTGTGGCCGGTGCGCTGTCGGCTTTTTACCACGACGATATGGACGTAAGCGATGGCGAGCACCGGTTGCAGGCGGCGATCCGGTTGGTGGCCAAGATGCCCACGATCGCTGCTGCAAGCTATACGTACAGTATTGGCCGTCCGCCGCGCTACCCACGCAATGACCTGGACTACGCGTCGAACTTCCTACAAATGATGTTTGGAGTACCGAGCGAGCAGTACGAGGTCGACCCAGTTTTGGCGCAGGCGATGGATTTGATATTGTTGCTGCACGCCGATCACGAACAGAACGCGTCGACCTCAACGGTGCGTATGGCAGCGTCATCGGGCGCTAACCCTTTTGCGTGTATCGCAGCTGGGATTGCGAGCCTGTGGGGACCGGCGCACGGCGGCGCGAATGAAGCGGTGTTGAAAATGTTGATGGACATTGCCAAGCCGGAAAATATCCCTAACGCCATTGCGCGCGCTAAGGACAAAGACGATCCCTTCCGGTTAATGGGGTTTGGCCATCGCGTTTACCGGAATGTCGATCCACGCGCACGTGTGATCCAGAAGACCGCAAAGAAAGTCCTGAGCCATCTTGGTGTCGATGACCCGCTGCTCGAGGTTGCGGCAAGGCTTGAAGAGATTGCGGTCAACGACGAGTATTTTCTTGAACGCAAGCTTTATCCGAACGTTGACTTTTATTCCGGCATACTACTGCGCGCGATGGGCCTGCCCACGACCATGTTTACTGCCATCTTTGCGTTGGCGCGTACCGTTGGTTGGGTTAGTCACTGGCTCGAGCTGCAGCAAGAGAGTCACGGCATCGACCGACCTCGGCAGCTCTATACCGGCGCCAAGCTGCGACACTACCCGAAAAGGCGCTAGCGATTAGCCTGCGAGCGTTGCCGCGCAGTAGAGCGCCCAGTCTGCGCGAGTGCTTTGCGTTTCTCGTAGGCGTCTCGAGCGATTGCCACATCGGCCAAGAAATGCGGGAGCTCATCCAACAACAATGCTTGGGGCCCATCCACAAGCGCCTTCGCGGGCTCGGGGTGGAAATCCACGAGGATCATGTTGGCGCCGGCGATTACGCCCTGGGCCGTGGCGTGGAAGACGTCGAGAATCCCGTCCGGGTCTTTTTCGCGAGAGCCCACCGAATGTGAAGGGTCGACGCAGACAGGCATGCGGGTCAAACGTTTCACTACCGGCACCTGCGAGAAATCAACGAAATTACGGTGAGGGTCACCGAGATTTGTTTTCATTCCGCGCAATGCAAACACGATCTTTCGATTGCCTTCACTCGCCAAGTACTCCGCTGCGTTAAGCGATTCCTCGAGCGTGATGCCAAAGCCCCGTTTGAGTAATACGGGCAAGTCATGTTGGCGTCCGACGATCTTAAGCAACTCGAAGTTCTGCGTATTCCGTGTACCGATCTGTAGCATTACGCCGGTCGGGTGACCGGTCTTTTCCAAGGCGTCGCGGATCTCGCCGACGTGCGAATCGTGTGTGACTTCCATCGCGATAACCTTGATACCGTGCTTGCCGGCAAGTTCGAACACCCAGCGAAGGCAAGCAGCACCGTGACCCTGAAAGGCGTAGGGATTAGTGCGTGGCTTATATGCCCCCATGCGTGTACAGACCTGACCGTGCTCTTGCAGTGCGCGCATAATGGTCTCGGCATATTCAGGCGTGTCAACCGCGCACAGCCCGGCAAAGACGTTAAGTCCGCTCTGATCGAACCGTACACCGTTATATTCAAAACCGGTGGGCCGGCTATCGTCCTTATGTCGTCCGATGATGCGATACTCTTCCGAGACCCGCACAACCCTTTCGACCCCGGCGAGACTCTCGATCTCGGCTTTGTCGAGCGCGGACGTGTCGCCAATCAGGTAAATCTCCGTCAAGGTTTGTTTTGCTCCGACCTCTTGGTGCACACGAGTGGTGACTTGCGGCTTTGCGTTGAGATACTCCAGCACCTGCCGGAATTCCAGGCTGCCGTGACCGATGTCGGGCTGGAGTATGACAATCATTCGTGCGCGGCGACGTATTGAGAATCGACTATTTTAGCAGCTGCGGCGTCGAAAATACCGGCGAGGGAGAGATCGGCAAGGGCGTTCGCGGACTAATTATCATAAGGTCGGGCCAAATCCTGATAGGCATCAATGCGGCGGTCACGAAAGAACGGCCAGATCCGCCGTAACTCTTCTGTACGACGCCGGCTAAGTTCGGCGACCAGTACTTGCGACTCTTCCTCCGTGGCCTGTGCAAGCAACTCGCCTTGTGGACCGGCAATGAAGCTTGAACCCCAGAACTCGATGCCTGTGGAATCGTCTTCCGCTGTCTGTTCGAAGCCGGTGCGGTTGCACACGACGACCGGCAATGCATTAGCAATAGCGTGCGCTCGCTGGATCGTGATCCAGCCGTCACGCTGGCGCAATCTTTCGCGCTCGTCATCGCGCGCATCCCAGCCGATCGCGCTTGGGTATAACAACAGGTCGGCGCCGCGTAAGGCCATCAAGCGAGCGGCCTCGGGGTACCACTGATCCCAACAGATCAACACACCAAGTTTCCCGATGGAAGTTTGGATCGGCGTAAACCCCTGGTCACCAGGCGTGAAGTAGAACTTCTCGTGGTACCCCGGATCGTCGGGGATGTGCATCTTGCGGTACTGGCCCGCGATGCTGCCGTCGACATCTACCGCGACAGCAGTGTTGTGATACATGCCGGCGGCGCCGCGCTCGAACACACAGCCGATCACGACCACGGAAAGCTCTTTGGCCAGCTTGCTAAGCGTATCGGTTGTTGGCCCTGGAATCGGCTCGGCGAGGTCGAATCGAGTGACGTCCTCGACCTGACAGAGATAGGTACTGGCGTGGAGCTCCTGCAATAAGACGAGCTGCGCACCTAACGCGGCGGCGTCCCGAAGTCCTTCGACGCTCGCTTGCAAGTTGCGCTCGCGGTCGTCAACACAAGCCTGCTGGACCAGTCCGATTTTCCAGGTGTCTGTCACAGTTCCTTATGGTAGCACTGGAGCGGCTAGCGGGTGTGAGTGGTCAGCTATCGAGAACGCCAGCGGGCAGGTGCATCGCAGAACAGTGAATGCTGCCGCCTTGGTTGACCAGAAGGCGTGCGTCTACCGCGACAATCTCTCGCTCTGGGAAGCAGATAGCCATACGCTCGAGCGCCTCTCGATCCGCCGGATCCTGGTAACAAGGGACCAGCACCGTGCCGTTGATGATGAGAAAATTCGCGTACGTCGCCGGTAGGCGCTGCCCGCCACTGTCGTAGATTGGCGCGGGACAGGGTAGCGGTACCAGTCGGTAGGGCCTACCGGCGCGTGTACGAAACGCGGCGAGTTCATTTCGCATGGCCACCAGCGCCGGCGCGCATTCATCGTTTTCATGGGGGCTGGCATACGCAATGGTGTGCTCGTCGCAAAAGCGGGCGAGGGTGTCAATGTGGCCATCGGTATCGTCACCTGGAATGGACCCCTGTTGGAGCCACAGGATCCGCTCGACACCGAACAACTTGTTGAAGCGTTCCTCCAGCGCTGGCACGGTTAGAGACGGGTTGCGCGTGGGCGAGAGCGTACAACGTCTCGTGGTAAGCAAGGTGCCGGCGCCGTCGACCTCGATACTGCCCCCTTCTAGCACCAAGTCTACGGCCTCGCGTGGGGTCGTGCCAAAAGCTTTGTTCTGGTGCAGCCGTGAGGTGATAAGGTTATCGAGGTCGGCCTGATGTTTGCCGCCCCAGCCGTTGAAGCGGAAATCGAGGAGTCGCGGTTGCCCGCGCTCGAGCACGGTAATCGGCCCGTGATCTCGCGCCCATGTATCATTGGAGGGGCTGACATGTAGTGTGATCCGATGCAGATCGATCTGTGCGTCAGCTAACCGCTCGCGCACATGCGCTAGGTGTGGGTGATCATGACATACGATCAACGCTCGCTGGCGACGACTGATGTGCGAGGTCAAGACGAGGTAGACTGACTCGACGCGCTCGAGCGTTTTAGCCCAATCTGTTTTCGCATGCGGCCAGGTAAGCAAGGTGCCGCTCTGCGGGGCCCATTCTGGCGGAAGGTAACGACGGGCGGTTCGAGAATGCACGCGCAGTCTAATGATGTGGCTAGCAGCTTGGCAGCGTATTTGACCGCCAATAGCTAGTATATTTGAATGCTTGCCGGTCGCCCAACCATGGAATGACTAAGGTCTGCAAAGATTCGGGTAGTCCGATGTATCCTATTAGACCTTTCGCCGGTGTGAGGCCAGCCCCAGAGTTGGCCAGTGCGGTGCTCGCGCCGCCTTACGACGTGTTGACTACGGAGGAAGCGCGTAGCCGTGCGGCGACAAGGCCCTGGGACTTTCTCCATGTATCTCGCCCTGAGATTGATCTGCCTGCGGACACAGATCCTTATGCTGACGCAGTCTATGTGCAGGGCAGAGATCGTTTCCTGCGCATGATCCGGGAAGACGTATTGCGGCCAGACAACGAGCCTTGCTACTACGTTTACCGTCTGACAATGGGTACGCACACTCAGACGGGGGTGGTGGCGACCGCAAGGTTGGTGGCCTACGAGGATGGCCGTATTCGCCCTCACGAGCTCACACGCCCACAAAAAGAAGCTGACCGAACCCGTCACATCGATATATTGAATGCGCAAACTGGCCCGGTCGCACTTACGTATCGTCAACGCCAGGAGATCGACGCGTTGGTGGAGTCGATGACACAAGGTAATGCCGCAATCGATACCGTCGTTGACGATGGTGTACGTCATTCACTCTGGTCTACGTGTGACCGTCGGTGCCTCGACACGCTCGGTGAAGCGTTTGCTAAGGTTGAACGCTTCTACATCGCCGACGGTCATCACCGTGCGGCCGCTGCAGCGCGTGTCGCGGCGGCACGCCGTGCGGCGAACCACGATCGCAAAGGCGAGCAGCCTTGGGATTACCTTTTGTGCGTGTTGTTCCCTGACAAAGAGATGAAAATCTTCGAGTACAACCGCGTGGTTAAGGATCTGAATGGACTCACACGGGATCAGTTTCTTATAAAGCTGACGCGGTGGTTTGCCGTCGAACCCGTCGGTGCGCCCGTACAACCGCAGCAAGCGCGCGAGTTTGGCATGTATCTTAAGGGACAATGGTACCGACTCGAATTAAACGAGGCGGTTAGCGCTGCAGCAGCTCAGCATTTGGATGTCAATCTACTGGGCGACCATATTATCGAACCGGTGCTCGGCATCGGCGACCCGAGACGGGACACGCGCATTGAGTTTGTCGGCGGAATCCGCGGATTGGCTGAACTTGAACGGCGTGTACACGCGGAGCAAACGGCCGTGGCATTTTCACTTTATCCAACCTCGTTGGCTGATCTGATGGCGACTGTCGATGCGGGTGAAGTGATGCCACCGAAATCGACGTGGTTTGAGCCTAAGCTAGCTGACGGCTTGGTCTGCTACACATTCGATTGAGGAGATCTAGGCACGCGTCCCGGTCCCACTTGCGGAAAGCAGGAACCCGTCTACCCAGCTCGCTGGCAACACTCGCTTGAGCACTGCGAAGAAATGAGTGGGGACAGTGACGCGATAACGCACCTTAGGGTGCCGCGCCTCGAGCGCGTGCGTCACCTTTTTCAATACGGCCTCGGGGGCCAAGGTGAACGGCGGTTCGCTGCCTTGTCCAGCGAGGCGTCTCTCTAGTGCCGCATACGTTTTACGGTGCGCGCTCGCTTCCACGTTGATGTTGTTCTTGAAAGCTATATAAGCGTTTTCGCGAAAACGGCTCATGATCGGACCCGGCTCGACCAGAGAGACGCAAATGCCGCTACCGCGCAGCTCCAATCGCAACGTGTCGGACAGCGCTTCGAGTGCATATTTGGTGGCGTTGTACGCACCGCGGTAAGCGAGGCACACAAAGCCGAGCACAGAGCTGATCTGGATGATACGGCCTCGCGCTTGTGCGCGGAAAACGGGGATCAAGCGGTTGGTGATCTCCATGGTGCCAAACACATTGGTTTCGAATTGGCGACGCAAGGTTTCACGCGACAGATCCTCAACGGCACCTGGTTGTCCGTAGGCACCGTTGTTGATCAACGCGAACAGTTTTCCGTCGGTGCGCTTTAGTAGCTCTTCTACGGCGCTGTCAATGGAGCCGGGGTCGTCAAGATCCAATCGCAAGCTTTCAAAGCCCTCGTCCTTTAGCCTTACTACATCAGCGGGCTTGCGTGCACACGCAAACACCCGATAACCCTGCTGCCGCAGACCTTGGGCCAGACAGTAGCCGATCCCGGAGGAGCATCCGGTGATCAACACGCTACGTTGTTCTCGACGGTCGCTGTCGCTGCGCATCACATTTCCCCAGAAAAACGGTCTTGTAGTGAAGGCTGTAGTCTATCTTAAAAGGGATTGATAACCATTGGTGTGTCCGGTAGGGTGAAGCAATAGCCTACGGCGCAGGTGGTAGAGTTTATGCCAGACAGTTCCATGCGGTTGCTGATCAGTGATCAGTTGCAGCTGGCACCCGACGTTCTGAGCAGGTTTTCGCGGCCCGTTGAATGCATTTCTGTATCCACTGATAACGGGATCTCGCTCGACGGCACACCCCAACTATTAGTGTTGACACCGGAAGAAGCCGATGCCTGGCTCGCTCGCGATGAAGTGAGCGCGCGAGCGAGCCCCGGGTTGACGGCCGTCATCCTATGGCGCACTGACAGCCAGCGCCCGTTGCCTACGAAACTGCTGGAGCACGCGCTTATTGTCGGTGTTCTCGATGAATCGTGTGCGTCCGATACGGTCTATGCGACCTTGCGCTCAGGCCTCGCTTTGTTGCAGCGCAGCGAGAACCTTAACGCCGCGCATATGCTCGAACGCGTGCTCGAGATCGGTCGCGCGCTTGCCTCGGAGAAGAGTCTCGATACCCTGTTGGACCTCATCCTTAACTATGCGCGTGAGCTCACCAATGCGGATGGGGCCTCGATCTACACCAGGGACAAGACTGGAAAGCTTTATTTTCGGCTCTGGCAAAACTTCTCAACAGCCGCGCGATCGAACGCGCAGAAAACCTTGGTAGGCGAGTACAGCGTGGCTGGCTATGTGGCGCGCACAGGTGAATGGGTAGCTGTCGATGATGCGTACGCGATCCCGGAGTCTGCACCGTATCGGTTCTCGCCAGCGGTCGACAGCAGCATCGGTTACCGCACGCGCTCGATGTTGACTGTACCGCTCAAGAACAAGGCCGATGAGGTCGTTGGCGTGTTGCAGTTGATTAATCGCAAGGACCGCGCCGATGTGCGGCTCAAGACTGCTAAAGACGTTGCCAAGCACGTGCTTCCATTTGATGAACTCAGCGGCTCTGTCGCACTTGCGCTCGCCGGGCAGGCCGGTGTAGCGCTCGAGAACAGTATTCTTTACAGCGATATCGAACGGCTTTTCGAGGGGTTCATTCGAGCGTCGGTGCAAGCGATCGAGGCGCGAGACCCCACGACTGCAGGCCATTCTTTTCGAGTGGCCGACTTTACCGAAAGATTGGCGAAAGCGGTGGACCGCACCGACAGCTTCGAGCTGCGTGACATCTTGTTTACGCGTGACCAGTTGACTGAGCTGCGTTATGCGGCACTGCTTCATGATTTCGGTAAGGTAGGCGTACGCGAAGATATTCTAGTGAAGGCTAAGAAGCTGTACGGGCACCAGCTGGAAATAGTAGAGCAACGCTTCAAGCTTGTGCGCGCCAGCCTTGCGCGTGACGGCTATCGTCAATTGTTGGACCTTCAGCAACAGCAGCCACTTAGCCCAGAAGAGCTGGCAACGCGCCGCCGCGAGATCGAGCAGATGCTCAGGGAAGAACACGAACGGTTGGAGCAGTACTGGAACGTCGTTTTGCGCACGAACGAGCCGAGAGTTTCACGAGCGGTAATGAGCAGTGAGCTCAATCAGGTTGCTGAGTATACTTTTGTCGACGAGAATGGAGAGGAGGTAGCGTTGCTGCAGCCCTTTGAGTTCGCACACCTGACATTAGCCAAAGGTAACTTGAACTTGGAGGAGCGTGCCCAGATTGAGTCACACGTCAATCACACCTTTACTTTTCTGAGCCTGATTCCATGGACTAAGAGTTTGTCGCGACTGCCGGAAATCGCATACGCACATCACGAGAAACTTGACGGCAGCGGATATCCGCGCGGCTTGACCAGCGGCGAGATCCCTGTTCAATCAAGAATCATGACGATTGCCGATATCTATGACGCACTTACGGCGCGTGATCGTCCCTATAAGCCGAGCATACCGGCTGAGAAAGCGCTCGATATTCTGCATTCTGAGGCAGAGGCAGGTAAGATCGATCCGGTTCTGCTGACAATCTTCGTCGAGTCGGGCGCTTTTGTTCAGGATAATAGATCCTGAACTCGTTCATAGTGATCGCTGACTGTATAATCGCGGCTCATCATCGGGTCGCCATCGATTTCCCTATCTTGTGCAAGCCTAGCAGGCGAATATTGAGATCCCATGAGCCAAAGTCAGTCCGGTAGCAAGCTTCGCTTGGGTGTCATCGGTGTAGGCTATCTTGGGCGCTTCCACGCGCGCATCTATAACGACATGCTGGATGTTGAGTTGGTTGGCGTCGCTGATATTGACTCCGACGTGGTTCATGAGATAGCTGGGCAACATCGTTGTCAGGCGTACACCAATGCTGCCGACCTGATAGGCAAAGTTGACGCGGTTAGCGTAGTTGTACCTACAGCGTCTCACCTCAAAGTAGCGCGACCGTTTCTGGAGAACGGCATTCATATGCTGATGGAAAAACCGATTGCACCGACCTATGAAGAGTCCTTGGAAATCGTCAGGCTGGCCGAGCGTGACGGCGTGATTCTTCAGGTCGGCCATCTTGAGCGGTTCAATGCCGGTGTGATGGCGTTAGCGGAACGGGTGAAGAATCCGCGGTTTATCGAAGTGCACCGTCTTGGCACGTTCGTAGAACGCGCGACCGACGTCGATGTTGTGACAGATCTAATGATTCACGATATCGATATTGCGTTGGCTTTAGTGAAGGCAAAGATTAAGGATATCGGAGCGGTGGGCACTTCTGTTCTCACAGACCATGTCGATATCGCGAATGCACGGCTCGAGTTTGAAAACGGCGCTGTTGCCAACGTTACCGCCAGTCGTGTTTCAAATAAGAAGCTACGGCGTATCCGAGTATTCGGACAGCACAATTACTACGGTCTAAACTATATCGATCAACAGCTTGAGATTTTGCGGGCACAACCGAGCGGTGGCGACGGCAAACGATCGGAGATCGTAACTGAGCGATTAAATATCGAGCCGCGACCGCCGTTGGACACGGAGCTCGAGAATTTTGTTGAGGCTGTGCGCAACAGTCGTCCTCCACTTGTGGATGGCTGGGTTGGGTTGGAGGCGGTAAGAGTGGCCGAACTCGTGAAAGAAAAGATGGCCAGATCGATGCATTAAGAAGCGTGATTAGCGCAGAGTTGGCTTTCTATTTCATTAGGTGCGGTCCGGTGCGCGCTTGGGCAACTGTCTCGGCGAGTGTTGCATAGCCCGAGGCCTTCACTCGGCGTGCCAGCCCCGTCACGATCCTACGCACGACCCCCGGCCCTCCGTAGATCAACGAGGTATAGATCTGAATCAGATCAGCTCCCGCAACGAGCTTCTCCCAAGCATCATCGGCGGTTTCGACACCACCTACACCTATGATCGTTATCTGACCTTTTAGGTGTGCGTAGAGTTTACGAACGACTGTGGTCGAAATGTCTCTAAGTGGACGACCACTTAGCCCACCCGTCTCGCGCGCTGCCAGCATGTCTTCCATCTCAGGACGGCTGAGAGTCGTATTGGTAGCGATGATGGCATCGACTTTGTGCGTGAGCGCGAGTCGCGCAATCACAGCGATCTGGGCATCGTCAATGTCAGGCGCGATCTTCAGCGCGACAGGGACATAGACGCGTCGAGTTTTTCCCAAAGTAACCTGCTCATGCTTCAGCTGTAGCAGCAGTTTTTCCAGCCGTTGTTCATCTTGCAGGTCTCGCAGCCCCGGCGTGTTGGGAGATGAGATATTGATCGTCACGTAGTCCGCATGGGCGTAGACTGCGCGAAAGGCCTCGAGATAGTCCTCTACTGCGCCCTCATCTGAAGTGGCTTTATTCTTTCCTATATTGATACCGACAATCCCTTGTTTCTCTTGGCGGTGCAAACTATCTAAAAACTGCTCAACACCGACGTTGTTGAAACCCATGCGGTTGATTAGCGCAGCGCGAGTTGGGATACGAAACAGCCGGGCCTTGGGATTGCCCGCCTGCGGTCGCGGCGTCACCGTGCCAAGCTCAATGAAGCCAAAGCCGAGGTCTTGCAAAGGGCGGATTTGTCGCGCGTTTTTATCGAGGCCCGCGGCAAGTCCAACGGGATTGGGAAAGTGCAGCCCCATTGCCTCGACTGGAAGCATCGGGGTACGTTTTGCCTGTAACACCCGTATCAAGGTGCCGAAACCGGGTACGTGATATAACCAGCGGACAAACAGAAAAGTCAGGTCGTGGCTTCGTTCTGCATCTAGCAGAAACAATAAAGGGCGGATGAGCTTATACAAGGTGCGTTGGGCTGATGTCAGGGCACGTTGGAAACGACATTGCTCGTACGGCGTTTTGAAAACATCATAAGAAACTCTCGTTCTCACCTAGATAACGCCATTGACCGATAGGCAGGTTGCGAAGCCGGACCTTGCCAATCCGCACACGCTTGAGGGCGACGACTTCAAGACCGACTTGTCTGCACATGCGGCGAATCTGACGCTTCCGACCCTCGGTGAGAGCGAATCGCAGCCGACCGTCATTCGTCAACGAGACCTGCGCCGGTTTCAACGCTTTGCCGTCGAGCAAAAGCCCATTCCGCAATCGTGCAAGCTTTTGGCGCGTCAACCTTCCCTCGACTCTGACTATGTACTCCTTCTCAATCGCCGAACTTGCACCCACTAGCTGACGCGCGATTCGCCCATCCTGAGTCAGTACCAGCAGGCCCGTTGAATCGATATCGAGCCTTCCCGCGGCGGCAAGTCCCTTGTGGTGCGCAAGCTTGAACTGCCGCCGACTAAGGTCGCCGGTAAACCTGGATCGCTTGCTAATCAGTGATGCCGCTGGCGGATAACCTTTCTCGGGTTGAGTAGAAACGTAGCCCGGGGGTTTGTTCAGTAGGATCGTCACCGCCTGGTTCTGTCGCGCGCGGGCGCGCTTGTCGAGATTGACAGTCTGGTGTGGATAGACGGTTGTCCCCAGGGTAGTGACCTGTTTGCCGTCTACATAGACCCAGCCGCGCTCGATAAAGACATCGGCCTCGCGACGCGAGCATACTCCCCGCGCTGCCAGTAATTTAGATAGACGAATGCGCTTGATTGCGCGAGCGTGTTCTTCAATGGCGCCTGTCTGCACCCTCCTCGGCATAGCTTTGACTCTACGGTAAAATCGTTGCCAATTCATCCTCGGACAACCACGCATCATATCCTGGAGAGCGCAATGGCACAGAAGCTCAACAAGTTCAGTTCTCGGGTTACGCAGGCGAAATCCCAAGGTGCTTCCCAGGCCATGCTCTATGGCACAGGCATGACTGATGAGGACATGGATAAGGCCGAGGTCGGAATCGCCACGGTATGGTGGGAAGGGAATACCTGCAACATGCACCTTAATGAGTTGGCGGCCAGGGTTAAGGAGGGTGTAGACGCAGCTGGGCTCGTGGGCATGCGCTTTAACACCGTGGGTGTCAGCGACGGTATTGCTATGGGTACCGACGGCATGAGCTTTTCTCTGCAGTCCCGTGACCTCATCGCTGATTCGATCGAAACGGTCATGGGCGCCCAGTGGTACGATGCGAATATCTCGATTCCTGGTTGCGACAAGAACATGCCGGGCTGCTTGATGGCGATGGGACGTCTGAATCGATCTGCGCTGATGGTCTACGGCGGCACCATCAAACCGGGTCATTGGGACAATCGTACCTTGGATGTGGTATCTGCGTTCCAGAGTTATGGCGAGTTCATCGCCGGTAAGATCGACGACGATGCGCGCAAGGCGATCGTCCGGAATTCCTGTCCCGGACCAGGTGCGTGCGGAGGTATGTATACGGCAAACACGATGGCATCGGCGATTGAGGCCTTGGGTATGTCGCTTCCCTACAGCTCATCGACACCGGCAGTGGATCCGAAGAAACTCGAGGAGTGCCATCAGGCCGGCGCTGCTATACGTAATCTTTTGGAAAAGGATATCACGCCGCGCGACATCAT
>JBHICC010000029.1:0-33682 GCA_046759385.1 Acidiferrobacterales bacterium
GCCCATAGTTACCACCTTTTGGTCTTGGTGTTATGCACGTGGACATGGTGCCCCTTGCCGACGCTGGCGATCGAACACCCGATGTCATGTCCATACTTAATAATCGTGTCACCGTCTTTGATGTCTGCGAGGGCAATCTTGTGGCCAAGGGGAATCGGGTCCATCGCCTTCATGGTGACGGTCTCGTCAGTCTCCATCACCCAGCCGGTTAGGTCTTGGCCCACCTGCACGTTCTCGACGACCACCACCCCGACGGTATCGCCCTTATCATGTACGAGGAAATGCGTAGTCACGCTGCCTCCTATGGTGGCCGAGAACTTCGCATCATAATATAAGTGCCAGCGCCGAAGCTATGGACCGACAATGCGATATAGAAAGAGTCAGCTTCTGATGCTCGCGCTCGTCGGCTCGTTTACTGCATCGACAGCGCCGGCTGACCCGATTCACGAAGCAGCTGAGAGAGGCGATCTGCTCGGCATACAGAATTTGATCGCTGAGGGCGCTGACGTCAACGCACGCAATGACTATAACCTTACGCCGTTGCATATGGCTGTGGGCAGCGGTCATCTGCGGATCGTCGAGCTGCTGGTCGTAAATGGTGCCGACGTCAACGCCCCCCACCAGATGGGTACACCGCTCGCCCCAGCAGCGCTATTCGGCTACGACCAAATTGCCGAGCGGTTGATCGCGGCGGGCGCCGACGTGAATGCGACCGGTAAGGACGGCGTCACGCCGCTGCATTTCGCAGTCGGCAAGAGCCACGCGCCGGTCACACGATTGCTTATTGAAAACGGCGCCCGTGTGAACGCGAAAGACGACGACGGCGCGACGCCTCTACATGTTGCCGTGGTCAAGGGTCAGAAGGAAATCATTGAACTACTCATCGACAAGGGTGCAGACGTCAATGCGAGAACGAACGCTGGCCTCACACCGTTATGGGCTGCCCGGGTTGCCGGACGCGAGGACATCGTTGAATTGCTGAAAAAGCATGGGGCGGTTGTCGAGCGAACGATCTAGTTGCGCCGCTTAGAACCGTTTAGTGCTCAGGAATCGGTCGTTTGACAAAACTCTTGTTGCGGATGTCGAGATAGCCCAAGGCCGCCTCGTTACGCGGAATACGCAGGAATCGGACTACCGTACTGATGCAGCGCTCTTTTGAATTGACGACCTCGCCGATTTTGTCTGAAAACCGCTTGGCTTCCTCGTACAGCCCTTCCTGGTTGAGAGACCGCTCAGCGAGACTTGTTATCTCGTCTTCCTTCACTAGCAGGGTAGCCGTTAGCCAGTTGAGAAAGCAGGTTTTTCGCCGCGCCCATGACTCTTTAATGTCAGGCCAGGGGTAGGTTTCCCAGCTCTTTGTCGCGCTTTCCCTATAGAACGAATACGGGTCGAAGCCATACGCCGCCTCCCTAGGGACGATCACAAGATGCTCGAGGGTATTTTCGATCTCGTTGGCGATCCGAGTCTTGTCGCCATCAGGATCGCTGACTGGCATCAGCTGCGGGACGCAATCGATCCAGTACCTTTGTAGATGTAGCAGCTCATGCAGTACAAGCCGTGGTCCGAACGCATCTTCATTTCGATACAAGAGTGCTGCCCCTTCTTCTGAGGCCGCAAGGATTACGGCTTTGGGATTGGCCGCTGTTTCGCCCGAAGGTACCGGTGCCGGCCTCACATCGATCTCAACACCGGCGAAATTTTCAAGCTCTTGGACGAGCTGTTGTACCCCACCGCTTAATCTTTGGAAAAATCTCTGCTGCACGAAATCTGCCAGTTACGCCAACGATAAACGGCTCGATGTTCTACACTCCGTGCATCGTTTCTTCTATCAACATATCGACGACGGCCCTGAGCGCTTCCTCATGACTAGCACCTGCAGCTTTGGCATCGTCATACGTCTTGATCTGCCAGTGGGCACTGGTACCGCGCTCGAGAATTTTGCGGGCGTGCTGGACTTCAGGGACGCAACCAAAATGGCCTGCGTCTTCGACAACCAACGCTAGGATTTCCTCTAGCAAGTCCGCATACGGGACGATTTCACCCTTACCAAAGTCAAATAAACCCTCTTCGAAGCCATAGCGTTGCGCGCGCCAGCGGTTCTCGTTAATCAGGAAGTTTGCATAGGAACGCCATCGTTGATTATCACGGCGCAGCCGATAGAGCATACGCAACCAGCAGCGACACAGCGCCGCAATACAGATGCTGTCAGCGAGACGTGTACACATATCTGTGATGCGCATCTCCAACGTTGGGAAACGCACACTCGGTCGGATGTCCCACCAAATTTTCGTGCCATCCTCGATCACGCCCGTATTGACCAACACATCGAGATGGCGTTGGAACTCGCCGTAGCTGTCGAATTTTCCCGGCAGCCCAGTACGCGGAAGCTCATTCCACACGGCAAGGCGATAGGATTTTAGGCCTGTGTTCATGCCTTCCCAGAAAGGTGATGATGTACTCAGCACTAAGAGATGAGGCAAAACGTAGGCGGCTTGGTCCATAAGATCGATCCTCAGATCGTCGTCTTCAATGCCGACATGGACATGCATACCGCTGATCATGAGCCGACTCGCCACCGCCTGCAAATCGCGCGCGAGGTCATCATAGCGTTCCTTGGGTGTGTGCTTCTGGGCACCCCAGGTCGCGAATGGATGTGTAGACGCCGCGATGATGGCGAGCCCATGATTTGCAGCCTCGTCTGCCACACATTTACGCAGGTATGCCAGGTCATCACGCGCTTGCTGCAAGGTGTCGCAAACGCGCGTCCCGACTTCGATCTGGGACTGTAAAAACTCCGGCTTTACTTGTTCCTCAAGTAATTTTTCGCACTCAGTTAACATGCTTGGAGGTGCCTCCTTGATGAGATCGCGCGTTTCGCGATCCACCAGCAGGTACTCTTCTTCTATGCCAACGGTGAAACTGGGCTTCTTGAGCATGGGTGCGGCGGGACTCGTCGGAACGGTGGGAACGCAGTATAACACGCCGTTCTGCCCGCACTTAGGACATCACTTGGATAACACGCCTGACAAGCGTTAGAAGGAGGTCAAGAGAATCGGGCTGACGTTCAAATGGAGCAAGTCGCGGAAACAGACGCTACTTGCCCACAGCTATCGCTGCGAACGCATGCTCGCCGAAAAGTAACTCGCGTAATGCCACGGGCTTGTGGATGATATGTGCGAGACTACTCAGTGCACTGTCGATAGCTTGTACCAGCTTGGCATCACCGCCAAATCGCGCCAAAGTCTCCGGGGGCAGAAATTTGATGAGCAGCGCGGATGTGCCCGGCGGGAGGCCGGCAAAATGGACCGTCATGATCCCGTAGTCACGCAAAAGCAGCATGGCCAGGGCGGCCGTAGCTTCGTAGGGGACTATGGGCGCTTCAATGAGGTCCGCGCGCTGCATGGCAATTTCCAGAATAGCCTCGCCCCGTAATTGTCCTATCACCGGTGTCTCGACAACGCGTTTACTGCCCAATACGGCTTTCAACTCGCGTACGACGCCTTTGGTAGTCGCCACCAACTCGCGTACGCGTGCCGGGTCATACTGCTCGAGTGAACGGACAACTGCTGGATACAGCATCGGGCGTGCTTCGAGTCCCATCTCAAGCGCGCGCACGCGTATCGTGTCCACGATTTCACGCTTGCCGCCAAGCAATCCCAGCCGCGGACCGGTCGTTCCATACTTATCGAGGCCTGTAGTGGCGACATCCACGTCCAGTTCTAGCGACTTCGGCTGCTCAAAGACGGCCGGACCAACGCGCGCACCGCCAGCGTCATCGACTAGGATTCTCGCCTTGGCCTTGCGGGCTGACGCAATGATGTGCTTGATCTCGTCTGCTTGTAGGATCTCGTAGCTTACGGCGAGCCGCGTTAAGGCGACGAGTGAGACGTTATTCGCGCTGGCCAATGCGGTCTCGAACTGGTCAACACCAATGGTATCGATAAAACCGGCACCGGCGTGTGCCGCGGCACGGGTCACTGCCGGGTGACTGTAGCTGGGGGAGACGCCGATGACGGTTTCGCCGGGTTTCACCATCAGTAGAGTCGCTAGTAGCAAGCCAGCCGTTTGCCGATTTAAAAGCACGATGTCGTGTTTGCCGCGGTTACCACCTAGGTGTGCGAGACCTAACTCGGTGAGCTGGTCGATGTAGAGTGCCGGGGCCAGCTCATCATCGAGCAACGCCCAGTCCTCTTCGCTACAAGAAAAATTGCGCTCAAGACCGCTGAGGTTAAAAACGGCCTCGTGGCCGTGTTCGGCTATCCGAGCCTGAATGATGCTCCATGCTGTACGTAGCTTCAGAATGTCATCCTGGGTGCTAGTTATCAGTTCACCACGCGCGTAGGGAAGGCCCGAGGCATACTCGTTTCCAAATTTATCCTTCTTCACGGTCTACTCCAATTTCTTTGTCGCTGGCTGCCGGCTATGGTAGCACGACGCGCATGTGCGGTAGAGTTGTGATAATCCTAAGTCACCGGTTCGAGGAGTATATTGTCTCCGTTTGAAAATATCCGTGCACTGACTTTCGATGTACTGGGTACGGTGCTCGATCTCGGTGGCAGCCTGACACCTTATGTCGAACGCTTCCTGAAAGCAAAAAGAGTGTCAGTGGATCCGCCTCGTTTCTGGGAGCAGTGGCGTTATCGCCAACGTATCGAGCAGTTCCAGGATTCGCTGGTGATGCTCGGCCACAGCGGTTACCTGGAAACGGCACGGCGAGCATTAGTCTACACACTCCGGCTCAACGGTATTGAGCCTTCCAAGGCTGACATCGAGCAGATCATGCAGGGTTGGCAGGAGCTCCGCCCGTTCCCGGATGTGGTTCCGGTGCTGCCACGGTTAGCGGCGTGTTACCGGTTAGTGGCGCTCTCGAACGGCAGCCCGGAATTTCTTGCGCACTTGGCGAAAAACCGCATTAAGCACGATTTCCACGAGACATTGTCGGTGGACATGTTCGGTGCCTTTAAGCCCCATCCGTCGGTGTACCGCGGCGCGGCGCGGCGTCTCGGCCTGGCACTAAACGAGATCATGATGGTCTCCGCGCACGCGTTCGATATCATGGGCGCACGGGCGTGCGGCTATCACGCTGTCTACGTAAACCGCTACGCGCTGCCGTACGACGATACACCTTACTTACCCGATGTGACGGTGAAAAATTTCACCGAACTCGCCGACGTCATCTTATGATTGCCGATAATGCCGGTCGAATGCGTGACAATTTCCCGCCTAAAGGTGCCCCTGAAGACACCGTATAAGCTTTCGCTTGCGGAGATTCGAGCATTTGACACCGTTTTGGTCGAAGCACGAAACGGTGATGGGCGTATTGGGCTTGGCGAAGCTACCGTGCTCACAGGCTATACCCACGAAACGATCGATCAATGCTGGGAGCTGGCAGCAGAGCTGGCGCAGAGAATCATCGGCCGACCCTTCGAGGATGCCAAGGCGATCGCCGATGAATCGCGTCACCGCGCGCCGTTCACCGTAACCGCGGTGGTGACGGCGATTGAGATGTTGCAGGGCAGCTCGTTTCTCACCCGCAGCGCGCCCGAGCGGGTGCCGTTGCTCGCCCTTGTCCACAGCACCGATGCCGATGGGTTATCCCGAGAGATCGATACGTTGATCGAGCAGCACTACGCAACGTTGAAGGTAAAGGTCGGTTTCGATGTCGAGTCCGACCTCACGCGCGTGCGATTGATTCAGCAATTGGTTGACGGTCGTGCGCGACTGCGGATTGATGCTAACCAAGGTTACAATCGTGATGACGCACGCCACTTCGCCAAATCGCTGAATCCGGAGGGCATTGAGTTGCTAGAACAGACCTGTGCCGCCGGAGATTGGAAAGCGGCGCAGGCCGTTGCCGAGGTTGCCGACGTGCCGTTGATGCTTGATGAATCGATCTATGATCTAAGCGACGTGGACCGCGCCGCAGACCTGGGCGTTGCACAGTACATAAAATTCAAGCTCATGAAGGCCGGTGGGCTTGCGGATCTCGCGAAAGCGCTCGACCACATTCGCGCTTGCGGCATGGAGCCGGTGTTAGGGAACGGCGTCGCGTGCGATGTGGGTTGCTGGATGGAGGCCTGCATGATGCCCGGTTACGTGAATAACGCAGGGGAAATGAACGGCTTCCTGAAGACGCGAAGCCCGCTCTTTCAAGAGCCGCTGATTGTCGAACACGATGCCATTAAGCTCGAGCCGGCTTTCGTGCCGAAGCTCGATCAAGCCATGATCACCCAATACACCGAGGCCACGCAGCAATTCGGATCGCAGTAGGGTTAGAAAAAACGCATAATCCCGGCACAATCGCAATTCCGTGCCGGACCGCTTTTTAGGGGATAAGAACCTTCATGCCGGTCAAACGCGCGTCCGTATTATTGGTCTGCGGTACGCTCATCATCGCGCTCAGCCTAGGGATCAGGCACGCGTTTGGAGTCTTTCTGCGCCCGGTGACACTCGATCTCTCGCTATCGCGCGAGGTTTTCGGCTTGGCGGTGGCGTTGCAGAACTTGATCTGGGGACTCGCGCAGCCATTTGCCGGCATGATCGCGGACAAGCTCGGCAGCGCACCCGTGATCGGTGTGGGCGGATTGATCTATGTCGCGGGGCTCGTTCTCGCCACCGCTAGCACCGACGCGACCGGCCTTTATATAAGTGTCGGAGTATTGCTGGGTATCGGCCTAAGCGCCACCAGTTATGCTGTTGTCCTCGGCGCCATCGGCCGAGCCGTGCCCGCAGAGAAGCGCAGCGTCGCACTCGGAATTGCCACGGCCGGCGGGTCGTTCGGCATGTTTGCGGTGGTCCCTGGGAGTCAGCTACTCATAGCGAGCTTCGGCTGGATCCCGACCTTGACGATCTTGGCCATGACCGCAGCGCTGGTGCCATGGCTCGCTATGGGTTTTGCACGGAACGAGGCGTCACCGGAAAGCACACGGTTGCCGCAGTCGTTGTCGGAGGCGTTGAGCGAAGCGCGACAGCACTCAGGTTATTGGCTTCTAAATGCAGGTTTCTTCGTTTGCGGTTTTCAAACGGTATTCATCGCCACGCACCTCCCCTCTTTCCTGGCAGATCAGGATATCTCGCCAATGATCGCGGCCATCTCCCTCGCATTGATCGGCTTTTTTAACATGATCGGTACTTACCTTTGGGGCCTATACGGCGACAAGTATCGGAAAAAATATCTCCTCACTTGGTTGTATCTGGCGCGGGCAATTGTGATTGCGTTGTTTATGTTTGTTCCTATCTCTAATGCTTCTGCACTGTTGTTCGGCGTCGCCGTGGGGTTACTGTGGCTCGGCACCGTACCGCTGACAAGTGGCTTAGTCGCACAGATTTTCGGTTTGCGGTATATGGCGACCTTAGTGGGGATCGTGTTCCTTAGTCACCAGGTCGGCAGTTTCTTGGGTGGCTGGCTCGGTGGCTACGCGTTCGATCGAACAGGTTCCTATGACATGATTTGGTTTGCTTGCATCGCGCTCGGGGTTGCAGCAGCGATATTGCATTGGCCGATTGCCGATGCGCCGCTCGAGCGCGCGCATGCTAAACTGCGCACAGAACAAGCGATGTAGCAAACGCTGGTAATCGCGTTCACATACACGCCGAAACACTGTCGATCCAAGATGCTGTCTCATCGTCCTGTCATCCGCGGCACGCGACACGTCGTTGCCGCGGGCCATTATCTCGCTGCCCATGCCGGTTTTGCTGTGCTTGAGGCCGGTGGCAACGCCGTTGACGCCGGCGTCGCCGCCGGATTGGTTGAAGGCGTGGTCGAATCCGATCAAGTCAACGTCGCTGGTGTCGCTCCCATCATTATGTATCTCGCCGACCGACGCGAGGTGATCACGATCAGCGGGTTGGGAACATGGCCGCGCGCGGCGTCGTGCGAGTTTTTCCAGCGTGAGCACGGCGGCGAGATTCCAGCGGGCATCTTGCGTACGGTGGTGCCTGCCGCACCTGCCGCTTGGGTACTTGCACTAGAGCGTTTCGGGACCATGAGCTTCGGCGACGTCGCCAGCGCCGCGATCCGACTCGCACGAGACGGCTTTCCTATTCATCCGTACACGGCTGAGCAGATCCGCATGCACGCCGATGAGTATCGCCGCTGGCCGTCTAATGCCGAGATCTACCTACCCGGCGGTCAAGCACCAGCGCCCGGTGAGCTGTTCGTGCAGAAAGATCTCGCGAAAACGTTGCAGTACATGGTCGATGAGGAAAAGGCAGCGGCAGTAGGTGGCCGCGCTGCCGGGCTGCAAGCCGTACACGACGCTTTCTATCGCGGCGACATCGCGCAGACAACTGTGCGCTTCCATCAAGAAAACGGCGGACTGCTTGGCATTGAAGACCTCGCGCAGTTCAAGGTCGACATCGAGCCGCCGGCACATACGCGCTTTCATGATTTGGAGCTCTATACCTGTAGCTTCTGGTGCCAAGGCCCAGTACTTCTACAGGCCTTGAATATCTTGTCAGGGTTCGACCTCGCCGAGCTCGGCCATAACACCAAAGATTACATCCATGTGCTCGCCGAAGGGCTGAAACTCGCGTTTGCCGATCGCCACCGTTACTACGGTGACCCGCGCTTTGTCGACGTGCCGACGGCAGGGCTGCTCTCGCTGGATTATGCAGCGCAACGCCGGACATTAATTCGACCGGATCAGGCATGGCCGGAAATGCCGCCCGCCGGCGATCCGCGGGCGCTAAAAGCCGTGCTCCCCGGGAGCCCGATCACACCCGCGGTCGACGTCGATCCGCCCGAGTCACGCGATACCACTTACGTCTGTGCGCTCGACAAGATGGGCAACGTATTTTCCGTGTCGCCCAGCGATACCAGCTCTGAGACCGTTGTTATCCCTGGTACCGGGCTTTGTCCATCGGCGAGAGGGACGCAGTCATGGGCCGATGCCGATCATCCCGCTTGCGTGGCGCCGGGCAAGCGTCCGCGCTTGACCCCTAACCCGGCCTTGGCACTGCGTGATGGCAATCTGTTCCTGGCATTCGGCACGCCCGGCGGTGACACGCAGCCGCAGTCTATGCTGCAGGCGTTGCTAAATATCACGGTGTTCGCGATGGATCCGCAGGCGGCGGTGGAGGCGCCCCGGTTCATGTCCTGGAGCTTTCCCAACTCACGCTCGCCGCACAGTTACCATCCCGGCTTGCTAACCCTCGAAAGTCGCATACCCGGTGAGATCGGTGACGCGCTGGCCACGCTCGGTCATAAAATTAAGTGGTGGCCCGAGCGCACCCCGCAAGCGGGCGGTGTTTGCATCGTACGCTACGATTTCGACACCGGCGTCTTCCATGCAAGCGCCGATCACCGGCGCGCGGGCTACGCGGTCGGCTGGTAAGCACAGTCGCTCAGGCGCCGACATTGATCAGGATAACCCCCGCCGCGACGATCGCTGCCGACATCACTCGCTGCCATCCGAACGGTTCACCCAGTACGCGCGTGCCGATCCACGCGCCGATGATCACGCTGGTCTCGCGCAGCGCCGACACATGCGCCATGGCGCCGAGACTTAGCGCCCAGATCGCCAGGCCATAAGACCCGAAGTTCAGCACGCCAGCGATCGCCGCCGGCTTCCAGCTGAGCCGTAAGAACGTGATCGCCTGTGTGCGGCGCCGGAGCGCCGCGAGCAACAGGATCGGCCCGGCGAAGAACACAAAGAGCCAGCCGATATACGCAGCGGGATTGCCCGACAGGCGCACACCAATGCCGTCGACGACCGTGTAGCTTGCGATCATCACGCCGGTAGCAAGCGGATAGACGATCGAGCGCCAACCACCACGAAGTCCGTAATCGGCGCTGAACAGCAAGCTCGCGATACCGCCCGATACCAGCCCCACGCCGATGAGCTCGACCACACTCAGTTGCTCGCCGGCAAACGCCACTGAACCTACGGCCACCAGAAGTGGTGCGGAGCCGCGCGCCAATGGGTAAGCGTGCGATAAATCGCCTACGCGATACGCCTCAATGAGAAAAAGAAAGTAGGCATTATTAAGGAGTGCGGACAGCAGAATGAACTTCCAGCTTGCCGGCGCTGGCGCTGGACCGACTAACAATAGCAACGGCGCTAGCAAGGCGGTCACACCAATTGCCACTGCCATGCTCATCAGTCGGTCATCACCGACTTTCACTACCGCGTTCCAGATCGCGTGCATCACGGCAGAGGCGAGCACGATAGCGATTACGAACGGTTCCATTGATCCTTAAAGTTCAAGCGGTAGGGTCGACGGCCTAGATGACGCGGCGCTACATGTAGGCTGCCACGGGTAGGAGTTCTCGGGCGAGCGTGCGTGACCAATACAAAGCTAGTTCACGGACGCTTGCATTAGCTCATCGTATTGTGCCTGCGCCAACGATGCTTCCCGACCGATCCATTCCCTGAATGCCGCAATCTTTGGAAGATCTTCGCGGCCCTCCGGACAGACCAGGTAATAGGCCATCGTCGATGGGCACGGAATGCTGAACAATTTAACGAGCCGCCCCGCGTCGAGGTCATCGGCGACATGGGCGCTTCGCGCCATGGCCACGCCTTGGCCGTCGATGGCCGCCAATAATGCCATGTTGGTGTCGGGAAAACGCGTGCCTTCGGTGAGGGTGACGTCGCCGACGCCCGCGCGCTCAAACCAATACTCCCAGCTCGGATGACGTGGGTCCTGACGGCGCAGCAACAGCGGGTACTTCAGCAAATCCTTCGGCGTGGATGGTTTACCCCGATCTCGCAGAAAGCTGGGGCTACAGACGGGAAACAGGTGCTCACGCAGTAACAAAATCGTGTGCAGCCCAGGATAATTGCCATGCCCCAAGCGAATCGCCGCATCGACATCGTCTACTTTGAAGTCGACCAGGTCATCACCGGTAGAGATCCAAACATCGACATCAGGTCGCTGCTCGTGGAAATGACCGAGCCGCGGTACGAGCCATCTGACCGCAAACGATTCCAGCATATCGATGCGTAGAGGATCGCGCAGTGCCTCGGACTGCAAAGTCTCCAATGTCCCTATCATCTTGTCGATAAACGTGGCCACGACCGGCGCCAATGCCTGCCCGTTTCGGGTTAACGCCAGCCGTCCCGCACGGCGGTCGAACAGCTTCAACCCCCATAGCTCTTCCAGATGGCGGACTTGATGACTGATCGCACTCTGCGTGACGTTGAGCTCCTCAGCCGCCTTGGTGAAATTGAGGTGCCGAGCAGCGGCTTCGAGGGCCCGCAGGGCAGCGATCGGTGGTAACCGGTACGACATGAAATCTGCAACTATGAAAAAATGTTCATAGAGTGTATGAGTCGACTCTCTGCCACGTCAACGTGTCTCGCTCACTTGAGCTAAAGGTGTTGGGGATAACCGCCGATTGACCAACGTGCACTTTTGTGGCCAGATCATGTTCTTTTCGCAAAAGTGGCTTTAATGGCGCAGAAAATATACAACGTGCTCTTCCTTTGCACCGGAAACTCGTGCCGTAGCGTTTTTGCAGAGTCTATTCTGAATCGCATTGGTGGCGGACGTTTCAAGGGTTATAGCGCCGGCAGCCATCCTGCGGGTCAGATCAATCCTTATACGTTGGAATTACTAGAACGGTTCGATCACCCCACCGAAGGGCTACGCTCCAAGAACTGGGACGAGTTCGCTGCGGCCAATGCCCCATCGATGGACTTTGTAGTGACAGTCTGCGACCAGGCCGCCGGCGAGGCGTGTCCGGTGTGGCCAGGCAAACCGGCGACCGCGCACTGGAGTTTCCCCGATCCGGCGAAGTTCGAAGGTCCCGAGGAGCAAAAACGCAAGTTCTTTAACAGGGTGTACGGTCAAATCAACAGCGCACTAGCCGTTTTCGTGAACCTTCCTTTTGAAATCCTTGACGAGACCGAGCTCAAAACCAAGCTCACAGAGATTGGCGATTCTATTCCAGGGCGAAAGTAGCCACCCTCAATTCCAAGCCTCGCGCAGTCGCTCGCGGTTCAAAGCCAACCACTGCAACGGGATGATCGCATAAGCATTTGCGATCTGCCCACTCGCAACTTGCGCTATGGCTACGTCTGCCGACAATACACTGACCAATATGTCTTCGCCTTCGTGCTCAAGCCCGTGAATACCGCCAACGCCACCGGAGTCGACACGCCCGCAGTACATGGTCGTGGTCTCCGAGCTTGCTCCTGAACTCAGTAGTATCTTGCCGATCCGTTCCACCTCCGTCACCTGACAGCCCGCTTCCTCCACGACCTCACGGCGCGCCACGGCTTCCGGGTCTTCGCCGGGTTCAACTGTGCCCGCTACGACTTCGGTCAACCAAGGCTCGAGCTCGGCCGCGTACGCCCCGATACGAAATTGCTCGATGAGAACGACGGTATCGGCTATCGGATCGTAGGGCAAAATTGCCACCGTTTGCCCGCGCTCCAGCACCTCGCGCGTGAGTGGCGGCGTCCAGCCACCATCGTGCTTGCGGTGGCGCAACCGATAACGATCGATCCGGAAGTAACCGCGAAAGGGGGAGGATTTCTCAAGAATCTCAACGCGCTCATCCGCAGAAGTGCGCTTGCTCATGATGGACTCCTCTAAAGTATCTCGGGTCGATGCCTGCGCCCGCGGATTATCGCTGCGTAAGGCCGTTGAAAAACTCAACGATTTCGGCGTTAGCAAGGTCGGGCATCTCATAATGCATAAAGTGCCCGGCTCCTGGGACCGTGTCTAAGCGGATATCGGCGAAGTAATCCTCTATCCCGTCCGCCCATGCTACCTTGAAGATTATGTCGTTCTCGCCCCAGAGCATGCGGGTCGGCGGCTTGATCTTTTTTGGGTGAGCCGGTGGCCCTTCGCGAATTTGGCGAAGACGGATAGCGTTGTAGCTGATGTACCAATTGAATCCGCCCTGCAGATTGCCCGGCTTCATGAAGTTATCGACCCAAGCATCGATGTCTTCTTCCGTAAACGCGTCGGCGGTGCCTGCCCAATGCCGAAGAAAGTGTGAGAAGTAAAGTCGACAGCTATCGCGACTCCGGCCAACCATGTCCGCTGCCCACGGGAGCTGGTTGAAGGAGCGATACCAACACTCAGCCTGATAGTCGGGCTCTAAGAAACGTCTGCCGATACCTGGATATGGACAATCAAAGAAGAACAACCCGACAATCCGTTCTGGATACTTGAGCGCAAAGTTGCGCGTGATGAAGGAGCCGACATCATGACTGACAATTCCGAAGCGCTCGAATCCTAGCTCATCGACCAACGCTCGCAGGTCTTCCACCATGATTTCCAGACCGTAACCTCGGTCAACAGGCAAGTCGGGTTTTTCGGTATCACCAAAACCCCTCAGGTCCGGAGCGATTACGTCGAAGTGTTGCGCGAGCGGCAGAATATTCTTGCACCACGTGTACCAGAACTCTGGCCAGCCGTGTAGCAACACGACCGGTATCCCCGCCCCATGGCGAATGTAGTGAATTCGGATGCCGTTGGCATGAGTATGGCAGTGATTCCAAACAGGTGTTTTTATTCTTCCTCTCCCTTCCCCATCAGACCTGAATAAGGTTCCACGGGTGACTTTTCTTAACGAGTCGCTTGTGTATCGGACGCACGTGCATGCAGCGCAAAGCTCAGAGGCAACTCATCACGCCGCGACCCGCTCATACGCTCCGTGTCATCAGGCAAAGGTAAGTTAGAACGGTTTAGGTAATCGTGCAAATGTACGACTACGGTGTCGTCGTTTAGCAATACCACTGCATAGGCGGGTGGTTCGTGGCTTTTAGGTACCGGATTAACGACTTCAAAATCAAAACATACCTGATGGCTGGTGCTGCGTAGCATCGAATACGGAACTCCAAACCAGCTACCCGATATCGGACGATGCACGTGGCCCAAGAATAAGTGCTTGATGTTTCTGTGCTGCTTTACGGCTTCTCGCAGGTAGCTGGGGTCGCGAAGGCGAATGTAGTCCAGAGATGGGATGCCGATCTCAAACGGCGGGTGATGAATGAATAAGTAAACTGGCGCCTGTCTGGCCTTATCCAGTTGCGTCCTAAGCCATGCGGCCCGTTGCTCGCAAAAACTGCCCCAGCGCTCGCCATGCTCAACGGAGTCTAGAAGAATGAAACAACCAGCCGCGGTATCAAGCACAGACTGCACGAAGCCGTTTTCGTCGCATGGTACGTCGTTGAACACCTTCTTGAAGTTATCGCGGTGATCATGATTTCCGATCAATAGATGGTACGGCAATTCAAGGTAGATTAATGCTTGCTTGAGGTTTTCATAGGCCGCGAGCTGTCCATGATTGGCGAGATCGCCGGTGATAATACAAAGCTCGGCATCTCGGTGGTTCGCATTGATGTCAGCGATACACGCCTCGAGCCTTTCACGCGTATCGAGGTCATACAGTTTTTCCCCAGGCGGTACGATATGCGTATCGGTGATCTGTACGAACTTCATTGGCGTTGCCCTCAATAGCCTAATTCCACGGAATTACCTTGTTCCTTCAGGCAATCCTAGCAGCCGGTGCACCACCGGCTTAGGCAAGCCGTCAAACAGATGCTTGCCAAAGGTTGGTCGCAGGTTTTGCAGTTCGGCGTCGGCGATCTCCGCCGTCGCGATCGCTCGTGCCCAGCTGACCTCGACATTGCTAAGTGGTCGGTTAGCCGATGCGTCTGGAAATAGGTATTTGCTATTGGGATTGGTTCGACGCATATGCTTGAGGACCACCTGAGCGAGAGCATTTAGCACGATCTTTCTGGGCATGGGCTTGCCAAGCACGCGTGTCGGCTTTGTCCACACACCCTCGTCGAGATCAATCTGATCCCAGGTCGCTCCCAGGACTTCATTGATATGTGTTCCCGTAAGCAGCACGAGTCGAATTGCGTTGGCGGCATTCACGTTCGATTCGCTCAGCAAGGCCCTAAACAGACCGCTCAACTCTGCATCATTGAGCCAGCGCTCTCGTGGCGTTGGCGTATCGCTCCGGTTCGGTTTCGCTGTCTCGCCTAACTTTGTGGCGCTGCTGCGCTCGGTGGCAACATTCACGCACGCACGCAGGCTTTCCTCTATGTCCTCTCGCGCCAGATCACGGACGATGAAAACGATCTTGGAGCATCGATTACCGTTGGGCCAAGCTGGCAATCTCGCCGGCGCATGTTGTGTGGATTGCACACAGTGCACAGCAAATGGCTCGTCTTCTCCGGCGATATTGACAATGCCCTTGACTCGCAACATAGAGTCGCCCTTCCTTTCCGCGAGGTGCTCGTACCACCGCTTAAACGCTTCCCAATCAACGGGTTTGTCGAGCGTGATGCAAAAAGCGGCGATGTGCTCATCATGGCGGTTGACGTCGATGTGCCGGTGGTCATGGCCGTCACCCGCCTGATCCGCGGCCGCATACGCTTCTTCGTTAAGCCAGTGTTGAACGTCGGGCGACTTGTTCTCGGGATTGAATAGGCTCGCGTCAAACAGCCGTCGCGGCGGTACCTGACCGAACCGCGTTGGAATGATCTTGGCTCCAGGGTTGAGTTTGTGCAGACGTCCGCGTAGTGCATCGACATCATCAGCATTCGCCAGATCTACCTTAGTGACTATAAGGCGATCAGCCACGGCGGCTTGTCGCACCGCTTCCGCATGGTCATCGAGCTGCGCTGTACCGTGTACGGCGTCGACTGTGGTAATCAGACCGTCTAAACGATAGACGTGCTTGAATAGCGGATCTCTCATTAAGCAAGTAACAATCGGCAACGGGTCAGCCAACCCTGTGGTCTCGATAGCCACACGTGCAAATGCCGGAATGCTGCCAGCAAGTCGCTTCATATAGAGCTCTTTCAGCCCATCGACGAGCTCGCCTTGCACGGTGCAACAGATACAGCCCGACTTCAGCAGCACCACGTTTTCATCCAGTTCCCTGACCAGCAAATGATCGAGCCCGACCTCGCCGAATTCGTTGACCAGCACCGCAGTCTGATCCATCTCGGGGTGTGCCAAGAGATAATTCAGCAAAGTCGTCTTGCCGCTGCCGAGAAATCCCGCAATCAACGAGACGCCGGTGGCTTTGGCCGCTTCCTGGTCAACAAAACTCATAAGCGTGCTTAACGTATCAATCTGCGGACAACGGTCACGAAGCTTGCGGCTTCGCTGACGCGTTGATTATAGCGTACGCGGCCTTCTGATTTTGCGGAGTACGTGCGCGCGACCCCCCAAAACCTAGTAGTTTTAGCGGGCGCGTGAAAAAGGACGTTTAGCGCAGGGAGATAGTGGTCAAGCGACCTGCTTTTCCGCCACTAGCTTCTTACATAGTTCGACCGCCTCGGGCGCGTTATCTCCATAACCATCGGCACCGATATTATCGGCGAAGTCCCGAGACACCGGCGCGCCACCAACGATAACGGGCATGGTCAACCCCTCCTGCTTTATTTGCTCGATAATGATCCTCATGAAAGGCATCGTCGTCGTCAGCAACGCAGAGAGCCCGATCACATCGGCATTGACCTCCTTAGCAGTCTCGATGATTTCCTCTGCCTTGGTGTTTACCCCGAGGTCAACCACCTTGAACCCGGCACCCTCGAGCATCATCCCAACGAGATTCTTGCCGATGTCGTGCAGGTCGCCGAACACCGTGGCAGTAACCACGATCCCCTTGGGCTTGGACTGACGCTTGGTCAGAATTGGTCGCAGCACCTCGAGCCCGGCCTTCATTGCTCTCGCCGCCAACAACATCTCCGGGACGAACATCTCGCCGGAGGCAAATAAATCCCCGACCTCGCCCATCGGCGGGATAAGACCTTCATCGAGAATGTCTGTGGCAGTTTCGCCGTCATCGAGCGCTTGACGCACCAACTCAGGGCACTTCGCGTCGTCGAATGCCATGACCGAGTCGTAGATGTCTTGAAAGATCGCTTTCCGTTGCGCCGCCTCGGCATCGTATTTTTCGCGGTTCACTCCGCTGGCGTAAATTCCCATGAAGCCCTTGCCACCGCTGGTTGCGGCATCGATGCCTTCAGGCCCACTGAATACTTGGCCGGCATATGGTCGATCGCCAGCGCGGAAGCGCTTAATTGCGTCGATCGCTACTTTCACGTGCTCGGTCGGCGTTTGCGCACTCAGACTACAGAGATACAAGTAGAACCTCTTGCCGTACGGACCCGCGCTGCCGACTTCCATGTACTCGTGGATACGTTTCACAATATCTTCTGGTGGTCCCTGCGTAAGCAGGTGATTGCCGACGCCGAAGCTGAGCGCACAGCCACGTTTGTCGACATACTCCTTGACTCGCTTTGTGCCGACACGGAAACAATCAGGATCCTGAACTTTGAGGTACTGCGGCGTCACTACCAACTTGGTATCCCAAAACTTATCCGGGTCCTTAGCGAACGAATCGCCCCACCAGTTATCACAGCGGATTCCATCACCGCCGCCGCACAGCTCCCGCAGCTTTAAGATGTAGGGCACCGAAAACTCTTCGAGAATTTCCTCTGTAATGAACGGCAACGACCCAACGGCATCTTTGCCGTTGGCGACGGTGGCATCCGGCAACACCTTGAAATAGGCCTGAATGTAAGGCGTCAGCACTTCCTCTACTAGGAAATCCATGAGCTTGTGCACAAACTTCGGGCGCTCACCCATGGCGATGATAAGCCTCTCAAACTGCATAACTTGTGCAGCTAGATTGATAGGGGCGCAATAGTGCATGTAGTGGGTGTAACCCGTCAGCTCCTTGCAGATCTGTAGCGCCTCTAGCACCCATGGCATGCGTCCAGACTTGAACGGGTCGGGCGGCTTGATGCGTGCTAAGTCTTTCTCGTTCTCGATGATCGCCCGCGTGTTGTCTAAAGCCGGATACAATTCATCAAACCAAGCCATATCGCCACCGAGGGCCTCGGCCTCGACAGAGTAGACGTCCCATACCAGGTCTGGAATATCGAAGTCGAGCTCGTGCTGCGCGTCGAGATTACCGCGCACGAAAAGCTCGGGGTCACTGAAGAACTTTTTGCCGTTGTAACCACCGTACTTCATGCAAAACTCGGCCATCTGCGCGGTAACGGGTACCCACTCTGCTTCACCGCCTTCGATGATGGCTTTGTACTGCTTGATACCCTCACTGAAGTCGTACTCGTACTCGGACATGGTCAATACCTCATGTGTCAGTCGGCAATAACGCAGTCACGCGCGCAGCGCGTACGCGTGCTGCTGTTTAGATACGTCCGACGGGAAAACTTGCCGGCACTCGACATACCTCACCCTTCTCGCCATAGACGAAAACGGTCCATATGGACGAAGGGCTAGGACGGTCGCGCCGTCTTAGGAGAGCCCACTGCGTGCCTGGATTAACGTGGTGGCTGGTGTCCGAGGAAAACCACGGTAACCGTCGAGTCGGTTACGAGCAAAAGGGTCGCAAATAACCCCGCCACCGTCAAGCAAGTAGAACAGAGTCAAGGGTATATTGTGCGTCTATATGCGTCTGTGGTGAGATGTGAACTAACGAATCAGATCGCTTTTTGAACGAGAATGGCCGCAGCGCGTAAGCGACTCTGGGACCGCAATCAACACCGCAAATATTGGGCGTCCACTAAAGCGGCCACACGGCGCGCAACTGCGCATCGGCACGGCGAATATACTGCGCAAACCTTGGACGAGCTTTGGCGCTCATTGGCCTCAGATGAGAGATCATTCATGGAGTATTTACTGCTCAGTGGCAGACGAACCGTTATCGCGCTTTATGAGGACGAACTGTTTAACACGCTGGTAGCGAAGGGGCTTCTGCAGATCCCGCCCGGCGTTGGCACCTTGCTAATGCGTAAATTGGAGACGACCTTTAGCGTGCCCCACGCTGTGTGGAAAGCACTGACTGGCGATAAGAAGCGCTACTTGCCTTACTCAGACAAAGAGGCGCAAGACCGTTTGGCCCAACTCACCAGCTTGCTCCGTCCGAAGATTCAGACCTAAGGACTAAATCCAGCGAGCTAACTGTTTTCGATGGAAGCGACGAGACCGCTAAGCGCCGACACCCGAACGATTGCGCTTCTATGCGGGCATTTCGGACCGAAGCGTGGCAGCGCCAAACCGCTAACACCGACGGAATATCACCGCTTTATCCACTGGCTGGAAGACAAGAAGCTGTCGCTGGAGGATCTGCTTGATTCCGGGCGACTCGATGTCGTTCGCACTTACAACGACAAGGATGTCTCGGGGCAACGCCTTCTCGATTTACTGGCGCGCGGCGCCTGGTTCACTCAGGCTTTAGATAGGTGGACACGCGCCTGTATTTGGGTCATGAGTGAGAAAGATGCTGATTATCCGATGCGTTTACAACAACGTTTGAAAGCCGCCGGATCGCCGCTGCTGTTCGGTGCCGGCGCTCGATATCTTCTGAATCAAGGCGGCGCGTGCATCGTCGGATCGCGTGACAGCACCGAGGCCGGCCTTGGGTTTGCTCGAGCATTGGCATCGCGGTGTGGCAAAGACGGCATGACAGTGATCTCCAGCGATATGCGCGGGGTTGATCGAGAGGCGATAACGGCCGCGCTGGGGGCAGGCGGCAAAGTGGCCAGTGTAGTCTCCGATAGCCTGGAGAAGGCCGTTATTGCCAAGAGAAACCGTGACGCGCTAGCCGCAGGCTCACTGGTCCTGGTCACACCCTTTGCACCGGATACTCGCTTCAGCGTGTCGAACGCCATGCGAGCCAACAAGTACCAATACACCCTGTCGGATGTCGCGGTTATCGTCGAAACCCGACGTCATGGAGGTGTTTGGTCGGGCGCGGATGAGAATCGCAACGAAGGCTGGGTACCTGCGTTTATTCGGGTTGGTGAACAGATGTCACCGGGCAACACGGCGTTGTTGCACCTAGGCTTGCTGCCGATCACCGAGGAAGACGTGCGTGGTTGCAATAATCTGACGACGTTACTCAGCGCCAACAGCGCTGGCAATACGCGAACGTTTGTAAACGCGAGCGCGGCTGCCACGCATACAGTGGATCTATTTGCCATTTTTCTAGCAGAGCTAATGAACTTGGTCGCCACCGAGCCACGCACGGAGGCCGATATCGTGCGGCACTTCGCCATCGAGCGCGGCCAAGCGCGTAAATGGCTTACTCGTGCTATCGACGAAAACAAGATCGAAAAAGTCGACAGCACAACTCGCTACCGTCGCAAAGGGGATTAAATCTGTGTCTGCAACGCAACAGTAAGTTGCTCGAAAGACACGGATAGACCACAAGTTATGAGAAAACGTTAGCACGTACCTAGTTTGCTTCATTCAATTACCCACATGAGCAATTAACTTTTTCCGCACGCTTCTGTCACAGAAAATCGAATGAACTCCATACGATAATTGAATTGGACGCCCGTGTACCGGTGCAGTATATAAACCTTGTAGATGCGCACACTCGCCGCACGTGGAGGCGTTGAGAGATGAAAAAGTCTATTAAGCGCGATCGCGAGGTTGAATTCCATCGCTTAGCCAGGAAACTCGGGATCGAGTTAAGGTCAGATGAAATCCGTACTGCGCTTGACAGCGAGCAATGTCTGCACGCGGTCGAGAGTTGCAACGCCTGTTGCAATCTAGGGGAATGCCGTCTGTTTCAGCGAGGCGAAGTTAGTGCTGCCAACAATAAGCGATGGTGGCTCCGGGGCTTTTGCCCTAACGCTGAGCTCCTGATCAAGCTGGCGGACGAGCAGCAAAAGGAAGCGGAACTCAAGCTAATATAACGCGCCGTACCGACTAGCCATTGTTCTGCGGGCGTAAACCAATCAGTCCGGAGCGGGACATCTTCGGAATCATGGCGCAGCTGTCTAATAATCGCACAGACATCGAAACGCCATCGAAGAGCGAGAAAAGCGGTTTCTGATCACTGAGCGCCCATTCGTGACTGCGCGCGCCGACTTTGTATGTGTACCCCGGACCTAGCCTGCGCGTGAGACGATAGCGCCGTTTCTGCGCTTGAGCACGCAGGTGCTGCGTGAAAGACTTGGTCGCCGCCTCTACACCGAGCCAACCAGCGGTCTCGAGAAACAACGCCTCTAGCACCTGCCCTTCCTTGCTGAAGTTCTTAAGCACGTTATCCAGCTCCGAGCCAACGGTAACAACAAACACCACCACTTGCTCGCAATCGCTTAGAAACGCCGAGAACGCTTCGCTGTGAAAGGCCGTGCCCGTTTCAAGCACGAGCGCTCCATCACCGCAAGATTCGATGCCGACATGCCTGGCATACACTTCGGCGCGAAATACGCGCTGCGCTACCGCCACTACGGTATCGACCGTGTTCCGGATCACGGGTCGCACATTAGCGGGATTCTCGTAGCCCTGAATGCGGAGCACCGGCTCAGCACGGACCGTAATCTTGCGAGGGACATAATGCTCGACCGATTGTGCGATTGAGCTCTTCGACATGTACGCCATCAACAACGTCTTGCGCTGCGCTTTCCTATCGAGGGTAGATGATATTGTGACATGAAATACGTCAGCCAGTGCAGACGCGGTAATGCCCTCGCGATCGCGATAGTTCGCCCGCGCCTGCCCCAGGCAAGACGGTACAGCTCGAGACGGTGGACTAAGCGGTCGTGCTATCGTGCAGGAAAGGTTGGTTGGGGTCAGAACCCGACCGGCAGTGTCAGATGGTAGTTATACCTGAAATCGTGCCAGCACTTGGGGTCAACGGCGCGGTTGTAGATGATGAGCGGCACGTTCGCCTCGTCGCTACCACCGTGTGCGCGAAACTCTGGCGGTAACTCCTCGATTCCCTCGTCGTTATCCAGCGGTCCGAACACAGTGTCGATAACTCCAGTTACCATCATGTCACCGATGCGATCGGCGTGAAGCTCAAACCTGGCCGCGGCCGTGTAACGATCGTATACCGCCTCTACGCCATCGAGGCGTCGAATGATGTCTGCCGCTCTTTCGTAGTCGTTCGCGCTGTTCAAAAACACAAACGCTGTGCCGCCGAACGTGCGATGGTGTTTGACGTAGGGGTCGCGTTCCGCCGACATCGCAAAAAATATATCGCAACCCTTTCTGGGCATGACCTTGTTCAGATCCAGACATACCCGTTTGAAATTCATCCCATGATCAGCCGACATATACACTTCAAGGTCAGGATGCGCATCTAACGTCTCTCCTAGCATGCGATCGAACTCGCTGAGGTGAAACTGCGACATCTCGCCCCAGGGTGGTTCCATGTGCATGGGAAAATCCGTCGTATGGAAGTAAGCGAGATCAACGGCCGTTTCATTCAACACAATCTGAGTCGCCCGAAACAGCCAGTGATTGATCTCCGGTGAATAAATATCCGGCGCTGGCCCGAGACGCTCGACCCAGTTGATATCGCTGCCTTCGGCCTCCTGCGGGGCCTCGGCCGCTAGGCGGATATCCGCACCGGTGCGAAGCAAGGATTGGGTTTTTTTCTTCGCTGTCATCAGAGCCGCGGTGCCGATGGTGCCGGTTTTCTTGCCGCGCTCGAAGATGGTGGGAGCGAGCACCATCTCTGATTTGTCCATGTACTCCTCTTTCTTGCTCTGCAGATCGAAGTAAGAATTCGCCGTAATGCCGTGCTCGCTCGGCGCAACGCCACAACAAATCCCAGTGTTGTTAACGTTAGTGACACTGGGCATGATCGCTTTAACGGTCTTGTAGAAACCACGAGCGATCATCTGCTTAGTGTTCGGCATGTCGCTTGCCTGCAGATAGGCCGGGTCGAACCCGTCCATCATAATGATAAGAATCTTGCGTTTGCTCATTCTTGGCGTATTCCTAGTTACGGTATCGGCTTACGAATCCTATACCTATGAAAAACGCGCCGGAACACATCGTCCGGCGCCAATTTCAGGTACGGAGGGTTACAATCGTCTACATCACGACAGTCTTAATATAGGTCATCTCCTGAATTGCATAGCGGATGCCCTCGCGCCCGATACCGCTCTGCTTGACGCCACCGAAGGGAATGTTGGGCATATCGAACTGCGGCCCCTCATTGATGTTTACCGCACCGGCCTTCAGATGCTTAATCGCGTAGCGGATGTTGTCGAGGTTCTTAGTAACAACACCAGACTGCAGACCATACTCCGTGGAATTAGCAATCCTACAAGCTTCTTTGATGTCCTTGATGCGGATAATGGGTGCGGTGGGGCCGAAGGTTTCGTCGATAACCATGGCCGACTCTGGCGACACATGATCGAGCACAGTCGCCGGATAAAGCGCCCCTACACGCTTGTGACCGCAAAGCACCTTAGCTCCGTCCTCGACCGCACCGTTAACGACCCTCTCGACATCCTTGGCAGCGGGCTCATCAATCAGTGTGCCAATGTCGGTGTCGGGATCAAACGGATCACCGAACTTCAGTTTCGATGCGGCAGAAGCGAACTTTTTCGCAAATTCGTCCGCCACATTCTCCATTACCAGGATCCGCTTCACGCCGCGACAGGCCTGCCCCGCGTTACCGAAGGCTCCGGCCATCGCCAGCTTCACCGCCACGTCGAGATCGGCGTCCTCGCACACAATCAATGGATCGTTGCCGCCCAGCTCCATGGTGAGTTTCTTAATACCGCCTATATTGGTTAGGCGGCGACCGATCTCGGTACTGCCCGTAAAGGTCACCATGTCGATTTTGCGGCTAGCGACCAGCTCGTCGCCGATCTCGTTCGACTTTCCGGTGACGACACTGATCATCTCCGGTGGCAATCCGTTGTCTAGCAATATCTTGATGTAACGGATACCGGACATTGGTGTTCGTTCGGTAGGCTTGACGATCACCCGGTTACCAGCCGCAATGGCGGGCGCAACCTTGACCACAACCTGATTCATCGGACGGTTGAATGGCACGATGGCGCTGACGACCCCAACCGGAAACCGCATCGCTAAAATGATCTTGTCGCGTCCGGCAGAATCGGTGTCGCTCGGAAGCTGCTCGCCATAGATGCGCTTCGCTTCCTCTGAGGCGGTGAGCATCAGTCCAACGCCGCGGTCCACCTCGACGCGGCTGTTCTTAAGCGACATACCCGATTCGGCAGAGATCCCTGCTGCCAGTTCCTCTCTTCTTGCTTTCATTTCCTGCGCAGCGTTGTACAAGATCTCGCCACGTTGGTGCGATGTAAGCGTAGCTTCGTAGTCGGCCAACCTGTCAATCGCGTGTTTGACCTCCTCTAGCGACATATGCGGTACGCTGCCGACAACCTCGTTGTTATACGGGTTGACGACCTCTATCCGTTGGCCGCCCTTAGCGTCGACCCACTTGCCGGCAATAAGGTTTTGAAGGTGTTCGACCTCTGGCTTGGTTACGGCGTGCATCTGTGTCTCCTTCGTTACTTTATCAATCGCGTTTACAGACCGCGAACGGAACGCGCCACATTCTCCCTTTGTTAGCGGCTTACCTGCTCCGCATTTACTGCCATCTTCGGTGCTTCGCCACTCGCCACACGCTTGCAGTTATCGGCGAAAAACTGATAACGGCCCGCCAGTGCCTCGTTAGCACAATAAGCAATGTGCGGCGTTAGAATGATATTGTCGAGCTCACGCAGCTCGCTGGCTGTCGCCAACGGTTCTTTCTCGAAAACATCGAGACAAGCGCCACCCACATCTCTTCGCTTCAAGGCTTGCACCAACGCGGTCTCATCGACGACAGGTCCGCGCGACGCGTTCACCAGAATGGCCGTCGGCTTCATAAGGGCGAGCTGCTGTTCACTGATCATGTGTTTTGTGTCAGCGTTTAGCAGCACATGCAAGGTGATGAAATCGGAACGCTCGAGCAATTCGTCCGATGATACTTGCTCGACATCCGATTCCTCGATCTTGACGTTCGGATCATGGGCAAGCAGATTCATCTGGAATCCACGTGCGATCGTTGCGACGGCCTTACCGATATTGCCATAGCCGACGATGCCGATAGTCTTTCCTTTCAGCTCGGGCACGTCGATAAAATCGCTGGTCTTCCAACCGCCACTTTTCATCGTCGCGTCAAACGTGTGGATTTTCTTGGCTAGGGTGAGAATGGAGGCGAATACGAGCTCTGCTACGGACTGCGCTGCAACGTTCGGCGTTACCGCTACGTAAGCACCGCGTTGCGACGCCGCTTCCAGGTCAACATTGTTGTACCCGGTTCCACAATGGATGAGCTTAAGCTTCTTGCCGCGTTCGATTAGATCCTTGCCGACGGTAATGTGGCCGGGAATTAGAACATCAATATCTCCGATCTGATCGGACATCTCCTGCTCGGTCTGAAGTAGAACCTGGCAATCTCCGGAGAAAATTCCGTTCGTGTAACGGGCCGTTTCGTCTTTGGCATTGGTGACAATAGAAACCTTCAGCGCTGACATCGCTTTATCCTCGTCCTCGTTCGTCGGGGATTGCAGATTTACAGAGCTACCGCAGGTCTAGCCTGGGCGGCACTGAGTTGCTGGCATCCAAGTTAACTAGCGTTCAAGGCGCACAATTAACTCGGAAGCGCGAGCCTGGTCAAACGAAACCTGCTCATGCGTGATATGAATGCCCCTTCATGAAGCTAGTCGGCAAAAAACGCGGATAAACAGGCACGTTTCAATCACTCGCTGTAGCCGGCCGGTTCACGGCGCCGTCGGGCGACTGTCCGTGCAGCACTTGAATGATGGCACGAGCCGCCGCTATCTCAATCTCGGTGCGGACCTGGTGCACAGCCGAACCGAGGTGGGGCGTAAACAACGTCTTGCCAGGCTGATCGAGCAGGCGCTGCGGGATCTCGCGCGGCCGGTCAGCGCGCGCCCAGTCTTCCGTTTCGAACACGTCAGCCGCGTAGCCGGCTAAGTGCCTACGAGCAAGTGCCTCGGCGACTGCTTGCTCGTCGACCACCGAGCCCCTGGCAATATTTAACAAGTAGCTTCCGGGCTTCATCGCACTCAATGCCTCGGCGCCGATCTGGTGCTTGGTTTCATCTGTGAGCGGAATGGCCACGATAAGAAAGTCACTTCTACTAAGCAGTTCTTCGAGCGATACATATCGCAGACCTAACACGCGTTCGCCTTCTTTCTCCAATCGGCGCTTGTCGTGGTAATTCAATGCCCTGCAATTGAAATCACGTAACCGCTCGACGATCGCTGTGCCGATTTTACCCATGCCAAGCACGCCCACTGTGCTACCGGCGAGGCCTGTACCATACAGCCGGGGGCGCCAGCCGTTGAACTCACCACTGCGAATAAAGCCGTCGCCGGCCGTGACATTGCGCGCCAGGCTAATCAACAACCCGATCGTAAGTTCGGCGGCGGGCACCGTTAGCAGATCGGGCACAACGGTTAACCACACTCCGCGACGCGTGCAGGCTTCAACATCAAAATTATCATACCCCTTGAGCGCACAAGCGATGATGCGAAGCCGTGGGCATTGCGCGAGGAATGCATCGTCTACACGGTCTGGCATAAACATCATCAGACCCGTCGCGTCGCGCGCGTTACCGATAATTTCTTCGCGGGACCAGGGTTCCCGCGTAGGGTTTGTCATCAACGTGCAGTGCGACCTCAGCAGGTCGGCCGCCTGCGAATGAATCCAGTTGGTGACGACGACTTTGGGAGGCATTGATGTTCTAGGTCATTGTAGACCTACAGTGTCCAAGCCGAAGAAAGCTGGAGAGCTATTTTGCCAATCAAGCAGATTAACGAGACAAGATGATGACAGCAACGCCGATCGCGAGCACGACCGACCATGACAAGCGACCTATCATACTCGCCTCTTTCAAGTACATACCACCGAGTATTACCGCCAGCGGGATCGAGATCTGGCGCACTGCGCTCACGGCCGCTACGTTTCCCCCCAACTGGAACGCCTTGAGGATCAGATAGTAGACAACGTAAGAGGTGAAACCCGCGAGAAAGTAGCGTAGTGGTTTCTTCCGCCAGCCGCCGAACAAGTGCTCCGCAGCCGAGCGCCCCGGTGGTTTCATGACCGTGAAAAGCACAGCACTACACGGGATGAAAAGGATATAGAGGATCAGGAGGAACGCCATCGGCTCGACGGTACGCATAGCCTCCGCGTCCGCGAGCGTAAGGGTTCCGTGACCGATCATAGCCAGCACCGCCATAAATAGCGTTCTAGGATCGCTCAGGAAGTGTGCGCCACGTTTGTACTGAAGAAAAAACGCGCTAATCAACACTAGCGCAATCCCAAAAAGCATGCTTACAGAATACCGATGTCCGAGCACCAACGCGCTAACGACGACGACGTACAGCGGTGATGAACGCATGATCGGATAATAGATCGAGAAATCGCCGTGTCTAAGTGTTGCTACGACGCTGAAGAAATACATGAAAAGCCCAAGCGCAGAGAGCAAAACCAGTGGCCATACCGCCAGCACCGGACGCACGTCTACACCGAGCACAACCGTGTGCAACGCAGCGAACAGAGCGAACTGCAGGATGACCGCGAATGTGAGTGCTTCCGGGTGGCCATCATCCTTGATCCAAAGCTCTCGCAGCGGATGGATCGCCGCCGAGGTGAGCACGAGCACGGTGACAACTAGGTCCACGGGGTTGTTAACATTGCGTAGTAAGGCCCGCGCTGCCCAATCGACAGCAATTGTTTATAGCCACGGGCGTACCCGCGGATAGGTGGTGTGCGCGCGATCGTCGCGGCAAGTATGTATGTTAGTCAGCTAAAGTCGCGCTCAATCTCGGCTAGCTTCGACTTCATGAAGCGCTCGCGTTCTTCGCCGCTCAGGCTGCTCCCCTCAGAGGTCGCCTGAATGACTTTCTGCGCGATGAGTCGTCGCCTCTTAATCTCTTCCTCCGAAGTCGAAGCGATCGGGATCTCCAGCACATTACCCGAACAATAGCTGTTAGGCATGCCCTTCTCGAGCCACTTGCGCCAACCCTCAGGTGTTGCTGCCGGATTCTTGCCGTGGATGGCGTCACGCAACATCTTGCGAAACATGTAGACACCGCCGTCAAACTTCATCGGGTTCTCGAGGGCATGCACGGCAATCCTTCGCTGGCTACAGACCGCCTCGTAGTCACCGGGCGCGTACTGGGCGTTTCTGTAGCCGGGGTGCTCGCGATGATGTTTGGCGATCGGTGGGAACTCGCCCGGTCCATACTTCATCCGCTCCGGCCGTCGTATCGAGCACTGGCCCTCGAGAAAATCCATCTTCTCAAACCCGACGTACTCACGTTTACCGACATCGCGAGGGTCGATGTGGGGACCGAAAACCCGCCAGCCGATCATCTTGCTGTTCTCATCATCCACCGGCACGGTCCATCGAATCATGTGGATACGGCTAAAGTGCTTCTTCTTCGCGCCATCTTCGAACAGGTAGGTGTGGAAGCTCAGGTTCGGGAGGATCTGCTGATTAACGCGGATAAAGATCTTCTCGTCACTGAAGCGCCGGGACGAGGTCCAAGCCATGGTGCGCCCGTCGTCTACCGGAAAAAACTGCAGATCTGGTCTGATCGTATAAGGGCCCGCGCCGGCTTCGCCAAAGGTCGTCCCTTGCTGGTGGCCCGGCACGACTGCAGTGGTGTGCAGGGGAACATGATGGTATTGATCTGCCGAATTGTCCTGCACCTGCATCCAGTTACAGGTCTGAAAGTTGCTGTACGCAACGGGTTCGTCGTTAGGGTGAACGGTAAATCCGTTCTCCCAGTCTACGAACGGCGGCTCCTCCTCCGGCGGACCCATATAGGCAAACACGAGGCCGTGGCGCTCGAACGCCTTATAGGCGGGTTGAAAAATCTTCTCTTTAGCCCTGGCGGCATCGGCCTCCTCCCCTTTGGGAAAGGGCACCTCAAGACAACGTCCGTCGATGTCAAAGCAAAATCCATGATAACAACACATGATGCCCTTCTCTTGGATCATGCCGTACTCAAGCGAGGCGCCACGATGCGCGCAGTGCAAATGGAGCACGCCGACCTGCCCACTCTTGTCGCGAAAAGCCACGAGATCCTCGCCCATGATCCTGATGTAGCGTGGAGTGTCGGTCAGTTCCTCCGATAAACACACGGGGTGCCAAAAGCGACGCAAATACTCGCCTGCCGGTGTCCCCGCATCGGTCTCGGTGAGCTCCGGATCATGTGTCGGAATCCTGTTGTAGTGGTAACCCCCGTAGGGAATGAACTTACGCTGGGCGCCGGCTGTCTGGGGTTTGGCAACCTTTTCGGCCTTCATTTGCATCGGTTTCTACCTCGCGGGTAATCAGCACGATCTATGCGCAAAAATCTGGCATCAAGCTCATTGTTTGTCCAATTCTTTTATCGTATGAGGCCTATTGAAATAAGAAATGCCATCCGTGCCGAGGGAAATGGCCTGTCCTCCAAGGCGCATCCGGCTCCTGCGCGTCGAAGCAAACTAACGCTCCGCGGCCAGATCTTTCACTACATCTAGAAACGCCTGAATTAGCGGCGCATTGCGCCTCTCCTGCAGGCATACAACATGCGGGTGGATATAGATATCCGCGTCCGTGATTTGCAGTGCGCGCAAACGCTCACTGGAGACGAACTCCTCCTCCAGAGCAAACCCGATGCCGACACCGTTGGCAACCGCTTCGCGCACCGCCTCGCGACTGCCGATCTCGAGTACCTTGCGAACATTGACATTCGCTTGCTCGAGTGCCGTTTCCAGTGCGCGGCGCGTCGCAGACCCGACTTCGCGCAGAACCATGCGTTGTCCGGAAAGGTCCCTGATCTTGATTTCCTTTCGTACGCTCCAGGGGTGATCCGCACCGACAATGATAACCACACGGTTGCGGCTGTAGGGCACGGAGAAAAAGCGTGAATCATCTTCGTCTTGGGCAAGCACAGCCACGTCGGCACGAAAGTCGAGCAGACTGTTTAAGACCTCCTGGGAGTTGCCAGTGGACACGGATAATTCCACTTCGGGGTACATCCGGCTGAAGGCGACGATCATTTGTGTGACCTGAAATGGGCCGATGACGCCGATTTTGAGGTGCCCGACTTTGAGGCCGCTGGCCGCCGATAACAGCTCGGCCGCTTCTTTCTCGAGGCTGAAGATACGTTGCGTGATCTGCATCAATGTCCGCCCCAGATCGGTGAGTTCCACGCTATGCCCGTGCCGGCTAAATAGCTCCACGCCGAACTGACTCTCCAACGCTCTTACGTGCGTGGTGATACTCGGTTGACCTACTGACAGCGCGCGCGCCGCCTGGGTGAAACTCCCTTCCTCGGCAACCGCATGAAAGCATCGTAGTTGCTTAAAGTTGATGAGTTGCTTTTCATTCATCGCATCAGTCCTTAGGTCGATATCAAGGGTATGCGGGTGTTATCTCGAATTCGAATGTTTTTTATATGATAAATGAATTTGACCAAGATTAGGCCTGGTGTACCATTTTTTGACCAGATGCCGATGTACAGAACAAGAGTAATCCTGGATTAACGATATAGGGGGCTAACCTTTTGGCTGAGGAAGCAAAGTATCCGAAATCGGGCATGCGCCTGCAGGTGCGCCAGGTCACCTACCAGGGCCTTGACATCAATTCATATGAGCTCGTGCATCCGGACGGCGACGAACTGCCGCCGTTTAGCGCCGGCGCACATATCGATTTTCACTTCCGTGACGGCAGTGTGCGCCAGTATTCGCTTTGCAACGATCCGACGGAACGGCATCGCTACCTGATCGCGGTGCTCCGCGAAACCGATGGGCGCGGCGGGTCGCAAGCGTTGTTCGAACGCGTTCACACGCAAAGAACCGTTTCAGTCGGCAGAAAACCGCGCAACAACTTTCCGCTGCACGAGAAGGCTAAGCACCATCTGCTACTCGCTGGCGGAATCGGCGTGACGCCGATGATGGCGATGGTCTACCGTCTACAAGCGCTCGGTGCAGATTTCACCATGCACTACTGCACCAAGTCCCCCGTGCATACAGCGTTTCGGGCCGAGCTCGCGCCGCTGATTGCGGCCGGGCGCGTCACTCTACATCACGACGGCGGTGATCCGCGAAAGGGGCTTGACCTCAAGAGACTGCTGAAGACGTACAACGCGGGATCACATCTCTACTACTGTGGGCCAGAAGGGTTTATGCGGGCTGCGGAAAAGGCGTCGTTACACTGGCCCGAGGGGAGCGTACATTGTGAGTACTTCACGGCGGCAGCATCGCCCAAACCTACGCTCACCAAGGACGAGGCCGCCGACGCCGGTGAGGACGCTGTCGGGCTCGGGTTCCAAGTTAGGATCGCAAGCACCGGCGCTGTGTATTACGTACCCAACGATAAGACAATCGTTGAAGTGCTACGCGAGCAGGGCATGGAGGTGGAAACGTCGTGTGAGGCGGGTCTGTGCGCGACCTGCAAGACGCGGGTCTTGGCGGGTGAACCCGATCACCGCGATCTAGTGCTCGACGATGAAGATCATGCGCAGTATATGACTATCTGTTGCTCGCGCTCGAAAAGCCCGATGCTGTTGCTTGATCTCTAGCGCATTCACCGACGAGGATGGTGTGAGATGATCGTTGCAAACGCTCGTTCTGCTGAGGATTTCATCGATTCCCTTTTCGATGTTTTCGCCCGCTGCAGCTCACACAGGTATGTCGTCGGTGACGTGACCATGGTAGCGCACATGCTGCAAACGGCGGTACTGGCGGAACAAGCGGGGGCGCCCAATTACCTCATTGCGGCTGCTTTGTTGCATGATATTGGACACTTCGGCACCGATTTTGCGACCGACGACATCGGCAGCCGACACGCCGAGATGCGCAAGCAGCAGATTGATCGGCGCCACGAGCAGGCCGGTGCACAATTGCTCACCACTTTTTTTGGTCCCCGGGTGACCGAGCCGATACGCCTGCATGTGGCTGCAAAGCGCTACTTATGTGCTGTTGAGCCCGCTTACCTCGACAAGCTTGCACCAACGAGTAAGCACACCTTGAAGCTACAAGGCGGAGTGATGGCAGCGGCCGAGATCGGTGAGTTCGAGACGAGTCCGCACGCCAGCGATGCGGTACGCCTACGGCGGTGGGACGACAGCGCAATTGTCCCTGGGCTCAGAACGACACCTTGCGAGCACTACTGGGGGTTATTGGAGGGCTTGTCCGCCGACCCGCCATAGGCGTATCGACCGGAACCGTTTAGTTCGGCGCGCGCGGCGGTGTGGATACGCCGGACCAATCTTCCCACGCGATCGCGAATCTGATCTCGACTAGCGCGGAACACATTCATGACAGCTTCCTCGGGCCCAGTTGCCGCGGCTGGATCCTTCAGTGACCAATACTCCTTGCGCGTGGCGGGCGGCAGCCAAAGCAAGTGCTCATCGGCATGGTCACAGACAGTGACCACCAACTCCGCCCAGTCGAGCACTTTCGGTGTAAGCGGCGTCGACTCGTGCCCAGAGATGTCGATTCCCGATTCTTGCATCACGGCAATCGCCCGAGTGTTGATGCCTGGTGTCTCAATGCCGGCCGATCGAATATCCAGTCGCTCGCCGCCGAGATGACGTGCCCAGCCTTCTGCCATCTGCGAGCGACAGGAGTTGCTGAAGCAGAAGAAGAGAACACGCGAGATCCGATAGCGGGGACCGGGGCGGCCGCGCATTTGTGCTAGCGCCCTGCCAGCAGCCGCCACTTGTTGGCGGCTGCCAGTGGTGTCCGCGGCGGCCGCGAGCACGGTTCGCGTCCAACTTGGCAGCTTTGCGGACAGCTGATAGAAGATCCACTGGCCATCGCGACGATCATCGATGACGCCGACGTCCCTGAGAACAGCCAGATGGCGTGAGACTTTGGGCTGCACCATGCATAGGGAATGCGCGATCTCACCGACAGAAAGCTCCCCTTCTCGCATCAACAAGGTGAGCGCGCGCATCCGCGTCTCGTCAGACAGGGTACGAAATAATTCCAGAGGTGCCACAACCGAGCCAATATAAGGAAAATCATATATACGGTCAAGCGTATATTAAATTTTAGGCCCTGCTTGGTCGGGTATGATCTCCTCCTCATAATAGCCATGAAGAAGCTTCACTTGACCGCCCGAGCTTCCACCATAACAGTGTCGCTACGATAATTCCGGAAAGCACGAACCGCATTAACGAGGCATTACATCAGTTGAAGCGGCGTAGCTAAGAACAACGATAAAGCACCCCACTCAACAAGGCTCATGCTAAGGCTCGAAAACCTTACCAAGAAGTTCGGCATCCTGATTGCTGTTAGCGAGATCACTCTCGAGGTACCGACCGGTCAAATGGTGGGCATCATCGGGCGCTCGGGGGCTGGTAAGTCAACCCTATTGCGCATGATCAACCGCCTCGGTGATTCGACAAGCGGTAATATCCTCTTTGAGGAAAACGGTGAGCACATCGACGTCAACAAACTGAAGGGCAAGGAGCTTCGCCAGTGGCGCGCCCATTGCGCGATGATCTTCCAGCAGTTCAACCTGGTACCCCGGCTCGACGTCATCACAAACGCGTTGATGGGGCGCATCGGCTACAACGGCACCATGAGGGCATTGACCAAGATGTTCTCACCGGCTGAGCGCGCCTTTGCCATCCGTGCCCTGGACAGGCTCGACGTGAGCGAGCAGGCCTTGCAGCGTGCCGACACGCTGTCCGGTGGACAGCAGCAGCGGGTGGCCATTGCCCGGGCGCTGGTGCAGGAACCGAGGCTGCTGCTCGCCGACGAGCCCATCTCGTCTCTGGATCCCCGCAACGCCAGCATCGTCATGGACGCCATACGCAAGATCAACCGCGAGGACGGCATCACGGTGATTTGCAATCTTCACACCCTGGATACCGCAAAGACCTATTGTGAGCGCATCATCGGCATGAAACAGGGTGTTATCGTCTTCGACGGA
>JBHICC010000030.1:0-33151 GCA_046759385.1 Acidiferrobacterales bacterium
CATGATGCCGATCGCCTCCGCACGATTCTGCTGGCGACCGAGAACCGAGGCGATACGCCGATACGCCCGATCACGCGCCTTCCCAGGCCCCGCCACGGCGAGAATTTGCTCGAGCTGGTGCTGTGCGTCGTCCGGTCTACGCAGTTCCAACAGAATCAGCGCAGTAAGCTCGTGGGCTGGTTGACTCCGCGGCTGCAGCTCGACCCACAATTGGGCAAGCTCCAGACTGTCCTGGTACCGCTTCGCCGATACGGCGGCCCGTGCCGCACGCTCGGCCAGGCGTGGGTCACGCGTCCTCTGTGCCACTCGCCCAAGGCTGGTTACAGCCGCATCATGCTGCCCGCGCTGTGCGGCGATCTCCCCGAGCAAGATGTCGTACATGACATCCTCCGTGAGCTCTACAGAAGGCAATTCGGGCTGCCTAGCGACAGGGTCCGCCTGACCGGTGACCGGCCGGCTGACCGCACACGCCCCCAGCAAGACGGCGATTGGGCCCGCTGTAAGCAGCGTAAAAGTTCTATTCATAGAGAATTCCCCGCGTAGAGTCTGATTTCAGCAAAACACACAACATTGGCGCCTATTACGATTCGATCCCTGAGACTACGGTACGGTTCCCTCGCCGTCGAACGGGTGGCTGAGCAGTTTCCCCTATCTACTGTGGCCTTTCAACTGCCCTTCCAGTGAACTTCTGCAGTCTGATTAAATACCTAGCCTTGGATTTCCGCTATATCTAAGGAAAAGGGATCGATATGAACTCAGTATTACTACTGATTATCGGCGCCGTCGTGTTTGCGTTCGGTTATCGCTTCTATTCCAAGCTTCTGGCGGTCAAGGTGTTCCGCCTACAAGATTATAGTACGGGCGCCGAACCCCCGGCACACGAGGGCTTCACTGTGCGCAATCGCCATCTGGCGTTCGCACACCAGTTCGCGTTGGTTGCAGGAGCGACAACGGTAACCGGTAGCGCTATCGCGGTGCTCTGGGGCTGGATACCCGCATTTCTATGGGTGGTGGTCGGCACTGTCATTGCCGCGGGTATCTACGCGTTGGGTTCTGTCTGGCTCGCGTTCCGACGCGCGGGCACGAGCCTCGCAGACATTGCCGCTGACCTGATCGGCCGCAGGGCGCGGCTCCCTTTTCTTCTTCTAGCGCTTGTCCTGCTGGTGCTGCTGAATGCCGGCCTGGCCTGGCTCACTGCGGAAATCCTGCGCATGGTGCCCACAGCGGTTATTCCGTTCTGGTTATTAGTCGGGTTTGCCGTCGCTCTGGGTGTACGGACTCAACGCGGAGGACGAGCAGCGTTCTCACTCGCGTTGGCGGTTGCATTCGCTTCGACCTTGGCAAGTGTATGGCTGCTCGGCAAGATCCCGTTAGCCTTCAGCGGCGCGCTGAATTTCGACGCCTACGGGCGCACGTTCGTGTCCGTGGACGCAACCGCGTTGTGGATGATTCTCATATTCGTCTCGACGTATTTTGCAACGAAGGCCGCTCCGTCCACGCTGATGCAGCCGCGGGGTTACCTGACAACGATTCTGGCTGGTTTGTTTCTGCTGATTTTGATCATCGGAATCATAATCCAGCACCCCCCTTTGCTGGCGCCGGACTTTCATGCTGTGACTGATAGCCCGCCTGTGGTTCCGTGGATGTTTGTCACCCTTACCTCCGGCGCACTCGCTGGTCTATATATGCTGTTCGCTGTCGGGATCACCGCTGAGCAACTTCCAACGGAAGCGGACGCGCGGTACGTCGGCTACGGGACCGCGCTTGCCAACGGCTTCTTTGCACTCACAGTCATTGCCGTTTGCACCGCTGGCTTCAGTGACCAACAGAGCTGGGAGCAGTTTTACTCATCGTGGACCGGGGTACAGAGCCTGCCGCAACTGGTAGCTCTGTACATCGACGGGTTCGCACATTTCGCTGGCGCGCTTGCACTCGCTCCTGAGTTTGCGGGTACATTCGCCGCGGTCGTTATCGCCGGGCTGATTTCGGTGACGGTCGACGGTGGCATGCGAGCACTGAGGCAGTTGCTTAAGGAGTTCGGAGAATTGTACCCATTCGCGCGACTCAGGAATGACAGAACATTGTTGCTGGTGACTGTCGGCCTGCCGGCAGCATTGGCGTTTGCAGATGGGTATGGACGCGGCGCTCTGCTGGTGTGGCCACTGTTTGGTGCCTGGCATCAGATGTTTGCGCTAGCGGGCTTCTTGCTGATAGGGATGGCCCTGCGCCATCTACAACGATCGGTGCTGTACCTCTTGGTCCCGGGATTCTTCGTTTTGATCGTGACCACGTGGGCACTAGTTGCACAGCTTGTCGTATGGTGGTCCGCTGGCAGCTGGTTGCTAATCGCAGGCGCCGCATCCTTATTAGGAATGGGTGGCTGGCTCGCGTGGGAGGCCGTGCAGACGTATAGACAGCCGGTAGCGAGCGTGCCGGATGCTTGACACCCTTCGATCAACGCCCAAAATCGGTAACTGTGTCAAGCTACGGGCTTTTTGCAGATGCATCTCTTAGCTTTCGGCGTTAACCATAGGACCGCTCCGGTGGCGATCCGCGAGCAGATCGCGATTCCGCCGGAAGACGTCGTCGACGCCCTGCGCGAAATCACCACAAGCGGCGCGGCGACCGAAGCGACTATCTTGTCGACGTGCAACCGCACCGAGCTGTACTGCGGCCTCGACCAGGTCGACAGCGAACGTGCCATCGCCTGGTTTTCCAGCAACTACCCACTGCCAGTGAGCGATATCCGTCCCTACCTGTACCGACATAGTGACGCCGCCGCGGTGAAACATGCTTTCCGCGTAGCAGCGGGACTGGACTCCATGGTCTTAGGTGAACCGCAAATCCTAGGTCAGATGAAGGATGCGTTCGCGACCGCGCACAAGGCGGGAGCCACGGGCAAAATCTTGAACCGGCTGTTCCAGCAAACATTCTCGGTGGCCAAAAAGGTGCGCACCGATACCGCCATTGGCGCCAGTGCTGTGTCGGTCGCCTATGCGGCAGTGAGTCTTGCTAAACAGATCTTTGACCACCTGTCCGAACAAACAGTTTTGCTTATCGGCGCCGGCGACATGATTGAACTTTGCGCTCGCCATCTGAAAGAGCATGACATTGGTCATATGATCGTGGCCAATCGTACTTTCGAACGTGCGCAGCTGCTCGCGGTGCCGTTTGGTGCTGAGCCGACCACGTTGCGAGACATGCCAGAACGTTTAAGCGAAGCTGACATAGTCATTTCATCAACTGCGAGTCAGTTGCCGATACTGGGCAAAGGCGCTGTCGAAAGCGCACTGAAGGCGCGAAAACACCGGCCGATGTTTATGGTCGACATTGCACTGCCTCGCGACATCGAGCAGGAGGTCGGTGACCTGGGTGATGTGTATCTATATACCATCGACGACCTCAAGGACGTCGTCCAGGAAAATCTACAGTCGCGCCTGGAGGCGGCGAAAGAAGCCGAACGCATCATCGAAACACACGCTAGCCAGTTCATGTACTGGATCCGATCGCTTGACACAGTGCCGAGCATACGCGCTCTGCGCGAAACGGCCGATGCCGTGCGCGAAACCGAGTTAGAGCGTGCGCGCCAACGCCTAGCCTCTGGTGAAGACGTCCAACACGTCATCGAACGACTTGCCCATGCGTTAACCAACAAGTTCATCCACGCACCTACACTCGCGCTTCGTCGTGCTGATCACGACGACGAGGCAGTGCTGAGCGAAATCATTCGCAAACTATTCAACCTAGACAAGCAGGATTGACCTTTGCACTCCTCATTGCAGGTTAAGTTAGAGAAGCTGATTCAACGCGACCAAGAGATCAGCACGTTGCTGGCCGATCCGACTGTGATCGCTGATCAAGATCGTTTTCGCCAGCTCTCTCGAGAGTATTCCGAGATCAACCCTGTGGTTCAGCACTATCAGACCTATCGAACCGCCAGCGAGGAACTGGTTTCGGCACGCGCTATGCTGAAAGACCCGGATAACGAGATTAGAAAAATGGCGCAGGACGAGGTCACACGGATCGAATCAAAGATAGAGCGGTTGCAGGACGAGCTACAGCGATTGCTCTTGCCGAGCGACCCTAGCGATCAGCGTAACATCTTTCTCGAGGTCCGTGCTGGTACGGGGGGTGAGGAAGCGGCGCTGTTTGCGGCAGATCTCTTCCGCATGTACGGCTACTATGCCGAGAAACGCCGATGGAAGGTAGAAATAATAAGTCAGAGCGCAAGTGAGCTTGGTGGCTACAAGGAAATTATTGCTCGTATCGTCGGCCAGGGTGCGTATTCGCGGCTCAAGTTTGAATCGGGCGGGCACCGCGTACAGCGGGTACCGGTGACTGAGGCGCAGGGCCGCATCCATACCTCGGCTTGCACCGTTGCGGTCATGTCCGAGGCAGAGGAGATCGACGATGTAGATCTGAATACCGCCGACCTGAAGATCGACACGTATCGTGCATCAGGCGCAGGCGGGCAGCATGTCAATCGAACAGACTCTGCCGTACGCATCACCCATTTACCATCTGGCATCGTTGTGGAGTGCCAAGACGAGCGGTCACAGCATAAGAACAAGGCGCGCGCAATGTCGGTCTTGCGCGCGCGGCTGTTGGAGATGGAGCGCCAGAGACAGCGTGCGGAAGAGGCAGCTACCCGCAAGAGCCTAATTGGCAGCGGCGATCGCTCTGAACGCATTCGTACCTACAATTTTCCGCAGGGGCGAGTCACCGACCACCGCATCAATCTGACCCTGTACAAACTCGAGCAGATTCTCGCCGGCGAGCTCGACGAGCTTATCGAGCCACTGGTTGCGGCCCATCAAGCGGACCAGCTGGCAGCGTTGAGCGCCTAAGGAACGCAAGCCGCAAACAGCTGATAGGCGGGTTCTGAAATGTCGATCGCAAAACCGGACTACACACACCTCACCGCTGACGGTGTATTAAGGTTGGCAATCAACGCCCTCGGTCAGGTCAGTCAGACCCCACGTCTTGACGCCGAACTTATTGTCATGGCGGTAAGTCGTTTGAGCCGCGAGCAACTCATCATGCACGCGCAAGAACCTTTGAATAACGAGCAGCACCGCTGCGTGCGTGCGTTGGTCGAACGGCGTCTCGCCGGTGAACCCATTGCTTACCTCGTTGGCAAACGCGAATTCTGGTCGATGGAACTGCTTGTGTCGCCGGCTGCGCTTATCCCGCGACCGGAAACGGAAGTGCTCGTCGAACAGGCGCTGCGGCGTATCCCGCCGAGAGGCGAACAAACAGTCGCCGACATGGGCACAGGTTGTGGTGCCGTCGCGCTCGCGCTTGCCAGAGAACGACCCCACTGTCGAGTGATTGCTACAGACAACGCTGCGAGCGCGCTCGCGCTCGCACGAAAAAACGCCGAGCGGCTAAACGTGACAAACATAGAATTCCGGCTCGGGCATTGGGCCGCACCGCTCGCCGGTGAGATTGTCGATGTTGCAGTCAGCAATCCACCCTACGTGCCAACGGATGATCCGTGCTTGAACACAGGCGAGGCAAGCTTCGAGCCTTTGGCTGCGCGCGCGGGTGGCCCTGACGGGTTGGATGCGATTCGCGAGCTCGTCAAGGATGCCGGCACGTGCTTGCGCATTGGCACTTGGCTGCTGCTCGAGCACGGACACGACCAGGCGCAGCGTGTAAGGACGCTAATGCAAAGCTACGGTTTCACAAAGACCCGCTCTTACAGTGACTTTGCGGGCCTGGAGCGTGTCACGCGATCACAGCTCACGAAAAAGCTTTAATTCCAGCGCGATAGCACGATCCCTCGCCTGGACTATATTTAATCCTAGAGCGAGGCATGGCCTCCTACACCTTATAAATGAGAGGAGGGTCCGATGGATGTCGGCACGTTTATCTTCTGGGGCGTGATCGTCGCGGTGATTCTGTACATCGTGTTGATCTTCAACAATCTCGTGCGCCTGAAACACAACGTCTCGCAAGCATGGTCGAATATCGATGTGTTGCTCAAGCAGCGTCATGACGAGTTACCGAAGCTTGTCGAGACCTGCAAGCAGTACATGAAGTACGAAAAGGATGTCTTGGAGCGCGTTGTACAGGCGCGCGCGTCCGTGGCGAAGGCACGTGAAGCCGGTGACGTCGACGCGCTTGGCGCTGCCGAAACCGAGATGCGTATTGGTCTCGGCAATTTGTTCGCTGTCGCCGAGAATTATCCGGAGCTGCGGGCGAACGAGAGTTTTCAGCATCTTCAAAACCGCATCTCCCAGCTCGAGGCGCAGATCGCGGATCGCCGCGAGTTCTATAACGATAGCGTCAACGTCAATAACATCCGCATCGAGCAATTTCCGGATACGGTCGTTGCTCGCTTGTTCAACTTCGGCCCGCGCGCGCTGCTCAAGTTTAAAGAGGCGGAGATCCGCGACGTCGACGTCAAGGCACTGTTCAATAGCTAGCGAGCGCCAGGTGTGAGTCCGCAATCCCGCTTGCGGAGCGCATTTTAGCGATAGTTTTCTCAAGCATGCACGAACCCGTCATCGCATGGTGGTCTGACCTCAGTCGCTCAATCAGCCAGGCCGACCCAACTGGTGTCGGCGTGATGATTGGCTTTTTTGCGCTTGGCGCGGGGTTTGCAAGCTGGCGTTCCTGGAACAATTTCTACAGCGCGCGCACGATCGAGGACTTACCGACAGCGAAGGCGCGCTCGGCGCATCAAGGCTACGTCGAAGTGGAAGGCGTCGGCCGGCTCATGGACGGTCCACCGATTATCGCGCCGCTCTCAGGTCTTCCTTGTGTCTGGTACCGCTATCGCGTGGAGGAACTGCAGACGACTTATTATAAAGGCCATAAACATCGCCGCTGGGTCACGGTAGACAAGAACGAAAGCACGGAAGTTTTCTGGCTCGAGGATGACACCGGTCGCATTGCCGTCGATCCCGAAGGTGCCGCCGTTACGCCGAAGTACAAAGATGTCTGGCGCACGCATGGCGGACTGAGAGGTTTTACCAAGATGCCAGCCAACGCTGTGGCGTTCCTGCGTACTCGCCCGACCGCTCACCGCTATCGGTTCACCGAGGAACGTATCAATCCGGGAGACAGCATCTACGCCATCGGGCTGCTAAAGAACCTTGGCAGCCATATCGGAGTATCGACTGTCGACGACGAGGTACGGGCGGTGCTTCGCGAATGGAAACAGGATCAAACCCAGCTCAAAGAGCGGTTCGATCTGAATGGGGATGGAAAGATCGACCAAAAAGAATGGAGACTCGCCCAGAGACAAGCGCGTCGCGAGGTCCTGAAAGACCGTCAAGAGCACGCCAAACACTTCACCGAAGGCATCAATTTGCTCACGCGTACGAACAACCGTAGGCGGCCGTTTCTGCTATCGGCCTACCCTCAAGCGGAAATCATTAACCGCTATCGGCGGTGGGCCGCACTCTACGGTGCCGGTTTCTTTGTGCTCGGCACAGCTACCGTGTGGTTGTTCAACACCCGCTTTGGTTAAGACCCCCTCCCTGCCTCCCTCATCAAGGGAGGGGGTCAGGCGCTCCATCAGCCGCTGCAGCTTCATCTTTTCTGTCAATCGAGGTGCGCGACCTTACTCCGTACGACTCGTGATCTCGACAAGGTGATATCCAAACTCGGTCTTTATGGGACCATGAACCTTCCCCACTTCATTATTGAACACCACGTCATCAAACTCCTTGACCATCTGGCCCGGGCCAAACTTGCCCAGGTCTCCCCCCTGCTTGCCTGAAGGGCACTGCGAATGGTCTTTCGCCAAGGTCGCGAAGTCCGCCCCGGCTTCGATCTGGGTTTTCAATTCTTCGCAGGCCTCCTCGGTAGACACCAAAATGTGACGCGCTCGGGCGCTAGCCATGGTTTTCTCCTCTGTAGCGAATCCCCCTCTTTGTAACATCAACCGCTGCCAGCCGCTAGCACTAATGTAAGTACGTAGAGGTCCATTTGTCGAGTTTGAGGTCAGGACTTTATCAACGTCCCGACCCCCTGATCAGTAAAAATCTCTAACAGGGCCGCGTGATCGACGCGACCGTCAATGATGTGTGCAGCGTGCACGCCGCTGTTAACGGCATCGAGCGCACAGCGCACTTTAGGGAGCATGCCACCGCGTATGGTGCCGTTTTTAATCAATGCATCGATCTCTTTGGCAGACAAACCGGTCAACAGTTTTCCTGACTTGTCCATAATGCCCGGTGTGTTGGTAAGCAGAATCAGCTTTTCTGCCTGAAGCGTGATCGCAAGCTTGCCAGCAACCGAGTCTGCATTAATGTTATACGTGTGACCATCATCGCCGACGCCGATCGGGGCGATGACCGGGATGAAACGACGTGTGTCGAGCAGCGCAACGACTTCTGGATCGATCGCCCGCACCTCGCCGACCTGGCCGATATCGATGATCTCGCTGGGAAGATTGTTCTTGTTGCTGTTTCCCTCGATAACCAACTTCTCCGCGCGAATGAGCCCGGCATCTTTACCGGACAAACCCACCGCCTTGCCGCCGTGCTGATTGATCAGGCTGACGATCTCCTTGTTCACCAAACCGCCTAGCACCATCTCCACCACGTCCATGGTCTCACTGTCTGTGACCCGCATACCTTCGACGAAGCGACTTTCTTTGCCAAGGCGCTGCAAGAAGTCGGCGATCTGCGGACCGCCGCCGTGGACTACAACGGGATGCATGCCGACCAGTTTCATTAGCACGACATCGCGCGCAAAGCCCTGCTTAAGGGCTTCATCGACCATCGCATGCCCACCATACTTGATAACGATCGTCTTGCCAGAAAACCGCTGAATGTACGGCAAGGCCTCGATCAAGAAGTGTGCGCGGTCAGCGATATTTTTTGGGGACATTCCAACTCTCCCTTGCCCTCCCCGAGCAGCGGGGAGAGGGAGTCGCACGATCATGTTACTCGTTGCTTCCCCATCTTCCCCGACGAGCGGAGGGGGACCAGCATAGCTCCTTAAGCAATTCCGTCTCCTGTCTCCCAATACTGGAGAGAGTTTGGCAACTTACCGTATTTTTCTTACAAAGTCAGGATTGAGGCGGTGCGTGAGGTAATAAAAAATGCCCTCCCCCTCATGGGAGAGGGAAGGCGCACCCTCCCCCTTAATGGGGGGGGACAGGGAGGGGTGGTTTAGTGAACGTCGACCGCGATCTGCTTAGGCTTTACAGCCTCAGACTTGGGTAGGCTCAGCTCGAGCACACCGTCCTTGTAGCTGGCCTTGACCTTATCCTGGTCAAGCTCAGTGCCCAGCCGCAGGCTGCGCGTGTACTTACCATAGTGGCGCTCCTGCCGAATCACGCGCCCATCGTCCTTCTCCTCGTGCTCGCTCTTGGTTTCCGCGCTGATCGTAAGCACGCCGTCCTCGAGCGTCACGTTGATGTCGTCCTTCTTGACACCGGGGAGCTCTGCACGAACGACATAACCGCTGTCGTTCTCGCTCACATCGATCGCGGGAACGAGACTACGTTTGCCGGGTTCGTTGTAATGACTCACCGGTCGGAAGAAGCCTTCGAACGCATCATCGAAATCATCGTCCAGCCATCCCCACCGGTTCCTGTTGAACAATCTTGGTACGAGTGCAGTCATCGTGTCACCTCCGTAAGTGTGATAACCGAAGGGCCCAACAGCCCTTTGTCTATTTAAGTGGGGGTGGGTTGTGAGATTTCAAGAGGGCGAAAACGCAAGTCTGCGCGTGTACCTACAATATGTACCGCGCGAGATCCTCGTCCCCGACGAGATCCGAGAGGTGGGTATCGACATAGGCAGCGTCGACCTCAGTTTTCTCACCGCTGCGATCGGCCGCTTCAAACGAGACCGTCTCAAGCAAGCGCTCCATAACCGTGTGCAGACGCCGCGCGCCGATGTTCTCGGTCTTCTCGTTGACTTGCCAGGCTACCTCGGCGATGCGCCGCACGCCATCCTCGGAGAACGCTAGCCCCAACCCGTCCGCAGCCATCAATGCTGTGTACTGCTCGGTCAGCGATGCATCGGGCTCGGTAAGGATCCGGACAAAATCCTCTGCTGTTAGCGCGTCGAGCTCGACGCGGATGGGAAGTCGCCCCTGCAGTTCCGGGACGAGGTCCGACGGCTTGGCAACGTGAAAGGCCCCCGAGGCAATAAATAGAATATGGTCTGTCTTCAGCATGCCGTACTTCGTCGTCACGGTACACCCCTCAACCAGCGGCAACAGATCGCGCTGCACGCCTTCACGTGATACATCCGGGCCGCGCGCTTCCGTGCGGCCGACGATCTTGTCGATCTCGTCGATGAAGACGATACCGTTCTGTTCCACACGTTCAACCGCGTGCGCCTTGATGTCGTCCTCGTTGATCAGCCGTGCCGCTTCCTCTTCAGCGATGAGTTTCCTGGCCTCCTTGATCCTTACCTTGCGGTCGCGCGTGCGTCGGCCTCCCATGTTTTGAAACAACCCTTGCAGCTGACTGGTCATTTCTTCCATACCGGGTGGGGCGATAATCTCCACACCCACGTTCGGTACGGTCAGCTCGATCTCGATCTCCTTGTCATCGAGCGCGCCCTCGCGTAGCTGCTTGCGATATCGCTGGCGTGCAGCGCTGTCGGCAGTGGTCTTCGATGTCTCGGCACCAACTGCGAACCCCATGTCACGGGCCGGGGGCAGTAGGCTATCCAGAATGCGGTCCTCGGCGGCGTCCTCTGCGCGTTGTCGTACCTTTTCCATCCCTTCCATGCGGGTCATCTTCACCGCCATATCCACCAGGTCACGGATGATGGAGTCCACTTCGCGGCCGACGTAGCCGACCTCCGTAAACTTGGTCGCTTCGACTTTGACAAACGGAGCATTCGCGAGTCTGGCCAAGCGTCGCGCGATTTCCGTCTTACCAACGCCTGTCGGCCCGATCATAAGGATATTCTTCGGCGTAATCTCATTCCGAAGGTCCTCATCCGGCACCTGCGAGCGCCGCCAACGGTTTCGTAGCGCGATCGCCACGGCACGTTTGGCGCCAGTCTGGCCGACGATATGCTTGTCCAGCTCTTGGACGATCTCTCTTGGCGTCATTTCCGACATGGGTTCGGCTAGCCTGCCAGCTCTTCGACCGTTACGCTGCGGTTAGTATAAACACAGATGTCCGCCGTGATCGTGAGGCTCTTCTCGACGATCGTGCGCGCATCAAAGTCAGTATTGTCCAACAGCGCGCGTGCTGCCGCCTGCGCGTAGGGGCCGCCGGATCCGATCGCGATCAGCCCCTGCTCAGGCTCAATAACATCGCCGCTTCCCGAGATTATCAGCGACGCAGTCCTGTCAGCCACAGCGAGCAATGCTTCGAGCTGACGCAATTGTCGATCGGTGCGCCAGTCCTTTGCCAGCTCGACCGCAGACCGCACGAGGTGGCCCTGATGCTGTTCGAGCTTACCCTCGAAACGCTCAAACAGGGTTAGGGCATCCGCGGTACCGCCGGCGAAACCCGCGATCACGCGGTCTTTGTACAGCCGACGCACCTTGCGGGCATTGCCCTTCATGATCGTGTTCCCCATGGAGACCTGGCCATCACCGCCGATCACGACCTTATCGTTTCTCCTAACGGAAAGGATTGTGGTGCCGTGAATAGCCTGTGACACTGAGCTGCCTGCTGAACGTGAGATTTGGGGAAGTGTCAGACGGTGCGCGCAATCCAAGCTCGGGCACTAGACCGCCGTCTCCATTGTACCGAATACTCTGGGAATATCAGCCCAGCTTGTGGAAATTTCAAGGGCCCAGGGCAAGGTGATCAATAATAATAACAATAAGGCTTCAAGCGTCTACGCGTACCTGGGCGTCGTAGAGTGCCCGCCGGCGACGGGCGGCGTCACGCAGCGCCCACCAGGCACGACCGCCTAGCAGCGCCGCAAGTATCAGACCGTAGATAACGGGCTCGGTAATATCGCTTTTCACGAGCCAGTAGAAGTGGATCACACCCAAAACAGCAATCGCATAAACCAGCCGATGAAGCAACTGCCAGCGCTTGGCGCCCAGCCGTCTGACCATGCCGTTCGTGGACGTCATTGCCAGCGGGATGAGTAATACGAAGCTCGCGTAACCGAGCATAATGTATGGCCGCTCGAAGAGGTCCTCGACGATCAACTCCAGTATGAAGAACTGGTCGAGCCAAAGATAGCTGACGAAATGCAAGCTAGCGTAGAAGAACGTAAACAGACCTAGCATGCGACGCAGTCGCAGTATGGCGCTAAAGCCACTGAGGCGTCGAAACGGAGTGACCGTAAGCGTGATTAGTAGAAAGCGCAAGGTCCAATCCCCAGTATATCGCCTGATTGTTTCGACAGGATTGGCGCCGAGGTTATCGGCAAACCCGTCCCAGATCAGCCATGTCAATGGGACTAAGCTCACGATAAAAACGCTGGGCTTTACGACCCAGCGCATCCACTGATTTAACTTCATAGAGGAGAAACGGTTCGTCACGGGCGCTCGTAGGCCTTAGGCGCCCAGCCTAGTAGTACTTCTTCAGGTCCATGCCGGCGTAGAGGTGGGCGACTTGCTCTGCGTAACCGTTAAACATCAAGGTTTTGCGCTTAGGCGTAAACCAGGAGTCTTCACCGATGCGGCGCTCGTATTTCTGACTCCATCGCGGGTGATCAACAGTTGGATTGACGTTGGAGTAAAATCCATATTCGTTCGGCGTGGCCATGTTCCAAGTCGTCTGCGGCGCTTTCTCCACAAAACCGATCTTGACGATAGACTTGATGCTCTTGAAACCGTACTTCCACGGCACAACTAGGCGCATCGGCGCGCCGTTCTGATTAGGCATTACCGCCCCATACAGTCCGATGGCAAAAATGCTCAAGGGATTCATGGCCTCGTCGATACGCAGGCCCTCGCGATACGGCCAGTTGAGTCCGCCGCCGAATAGCCCGGGGCTCTGGCCCGGCATTTGCTCCGGATCGTGAAGCGTAACAAACTGCACATACTTGGCGCGTGAGTTCGGTTCAAAGCGCTTGAGCACATCACCGAGGGGAAAGCCGACCCAGGGGACCACCATTGACCAGGCCTCCACACAACGCAGCCGATAAATGCGCTCTTCCAGCGCATGCGGCTTGATAAGGTCGTCGATATCGTAAACGCCGGGTTTATTGCACTCGCCTTCGACCGCCACCGTCCACGGCCGTGTCTTCATCTTCGGCGCGTACTTGGCGGGCGAACGCTTATCCGAGCCGAATTCATAAAAGTTATTGTAGCTGGTTATATGCTCATAGGGTGTCAGTTTGTCGTCAACCTTATAAGCGCTCTTACGTACACCTTGCAGCTTCTCGCCGGCGCGAGCGCTACCGGGCAAGAACAGGCTCGGTCCCATCAATCCCGCCGCTGCAGCCACCGCCGCGGTCTGCAGGAAGCGTCGCCGCTGATGAAACAATTCCTCAGCGGTGATTTCAGAAGCTTTGATATCCGGTGCCTGTTTGATGAGCAACATGAATGATCTTCCTGTTCGAGGCGCTAGCAGAGGGCTTAGTTATCCGACCAATGGGGCGTTCAGAGTTCCCACTTCAGCTCATGGCCGCGTGCGTGCGCCTCTGGCCGCTGACGTTATACCTAAAGTTATTTTGGCGACTCGGCCGTGCCGGCACAAGCAAGCCGGCTGCTAGGACGTCACCTGCTGCAGCGCCGCGACCCGTTCTTCTAACGGCGGGTGCGACATGAACAATCGCTTGAACCCGTGGCCGATACCGCCCGAGATGCCGAAGGCTGCCATCTGATCAGGCAGGTGAGGCTGCTGCACTCCCGCCTTCAGACGTTCGAGGGCAGCAATCATTTTCTCGCGACCAGCCAGACTGGCACCACCGGCATCGGCACGAAACTCGCGCTGACGACTGAACCACATGACAATCACACTCGCGAGTATGCCAAGTATGATCTGCGCCGCGATCGCCGTTATCCAGAAACCGGGGCCGTGGCCGCGCTCAGTCTTGAACACGACCCTATCGACGACGTGCCCGATCACCCGTGACAAAAAGATGACAAACGTGTTTACCACGCCCTGAATCAGTGCCAAAGTGACCATGTCGCCATTCGCCACATGCGTCACCTCATGCGCCAAGACGGCTTCGACTTCGTCTCGATGCATCGAGCGCAAAAGCCCCGTACTTACGGCGACGAGCGCGTTATTACGATTCATGCCGGTGGCAAAGGCGTTCATGTCGGGCGCATCATAGACCGCTATTTCGGGTATACCAATGCCCGCCCGTTGCGCTTGATGGCGAACGGTCTCTACTAGCCAGGTCTCCGTCGGATTCGATGGCCGCTCGATCACATGCGCGCCCGTCAAGTGCTTGGCCGTCCACTTCGATATTGCTAAAGAGATAAACGACCCGCCAAACCCGATAATGGCAGCGAAAATCAGCAAAGCATTGTAATCGAGCGCGACGCCTTGCTCGTCCAGCAGGCTTTCAATGCCGAGCAAACGCATGGAGATGCTGAGCACGGCCAACACCGCGATATTGGTCCCTACAAATAGAAGAATGCGTTTCATTGATTGCGCTCCGTCACATGATGTTAAGACATTCGACTAAATAGATGCGCCCGCTCCCCGCGAGTTCAACCGTGCGCGCGGGCGTTTGAGGAGCATACGGCCTGGGGATACGACCGTAAGGCGTTCTGGGTCGCAGCCGCCGCCCAGCGGGTGAGGAAAATGCTATCATAAAAAGGGTAAGCGATCGTTTGTCGATAAGAGGTCTGGAGTTTCGATATGGCCTTAGGCGCCAAAAAAGTGGTCGATGCGCAGCTTAAGGAGGCGCTGATCACCATGACCACCCTTGCCTACATTGAGGAAAACGCTCTCCTCGCTGACGACCAGGTCAAAGATGCCAAGAAGAGCCTACAGGCCCTGTTCCTGCGCACGAGCGGTGAAGAAACAATGCTGCGCAAGCTTATTGCCATCCTCAAGACGACCAAATCGATCAACCAAACGTTCAGCAATATCTCGAAGGTTCTCGGCGGTATCACGCGTAGCGCCGAAACGCTCGAGCGTAAGCTTGGGGTGCTAGGAAAAAAGCTGGACCGGCTACAAGTCAGCGCCGAGGAGAACAACGCGTTCGTCGGCCCATTTCTATCCTTCTCGCACGAGTTTCTCGACAGGATACAAGCGCTGCACGACAGCATGGAGCGGTACATCGCCGTCAAGGAAAACGAGGCCAAGTACGCCAACGTATACCGCATCGCCCAAGACGTGCGTACGCGTCTGAAGGACAGGTTGTCCGGCATCCTTGGATCGGAAGCCCGAGGCGAGGTCGAGGCCAAGATTAAACAGGAGGTATACCAGACCTTCGACTACGGCGAAGCTGAACACAAGCTAAAGAGCGCCAAGAGAAGATCGCGCTTGGCTGAATCTGATATCGACCAGGTTCTGGGCGATCTCAGGGAAATGTGCCAAATGGCGATGAACCCGGACATGCGCGAGCAGAACACAGGCGATATCGATGTGAACGAGCCCCGCTATGATGACGTCTACACTCTTGCACGCAAGGGCCTGAAGGTGCACCCGCGACTCAAACCGACCAAGGAAGACATGTTGGATCTGTTCAAGCTCTATCAACATTCATACGGGATGTTTAGATTGGACCTTGAAAACCTCAACCGCGCCATTCAACCAATGATGGCGAATGCAAATGCCTACTTCAGATCCAAGGAGGAGGATGCGGATATTCGCGTCAAGCGCGAGAAGCTACAAAAGATCGAAGTGTTGATTCCGTTTGTAGAGACTACAGCTGAGGCGCTGCCTAGCAAGGACACTCGTAGCTACGCAAAGTTTTCCAAACGATTTTCGGAAATCATTTCTCAAAACCGGGCGCCATGGCATTACATCAGTGGGGATCTGCTGCGCGTGAAGGTCATGGCAGAGGCGGAGCTCAGCGCGCGCATGTGAGCCAAACCCCGCGTTTGCCTCAACCGGCTGCGCTTTCGTATTTCTTAAGCAGAACGCCTTCCTCTCCGCAACAGGTCGCGGCACATCTCTTAATAGCATGCACGGATACCGGGTCCTGCGCCAAATAGGAGGCAACCGGTATGTTATCCATCGCACAGTCACAGCCTTTATCGCCATAAACGTAGACATTACGTAAACCCACTGCCCGTGCCGCGTCATGCGCTTGCCAGAGCATCTCTGGTGGCGTCGGCGGAACGTCGCTTAGCTTGTAGGCGGGGAAAAACTTGGTGATGTGCCAGGGACTGTCGGCACCGAGGTGATCGCGGATCCACATCGCTATGCCGCGCAACATGTCGAGATCGTCGTTGCGGCCCGGGATCACATTCGTGCGCGTCTCCACATGGACCCCCAAGCGGTGTGCCTTTTCAATCGAGCGCAGAATCTGATTCACCGAGCCTGCCGCACAAATCTCCTTATAGAAGCCATCTTCTAGGCTTTTTATGTCTGAGCAGAGCACATCCACGGCTGGAACCATGATCTCGAGCGCTTCGTCGGTCACAAAACTATTAGACACGTAAATCGTATATAGCCCATGTGCATGCGCCAGTTCAGACACGTCCATCACATACTCGAGCCAGACGGCCGGTTCCGAGTAGGTAAAGGCGACGCCCTGCGCGCCAAATCGGATCGCGCTTTCGATCAGCTCCAGCGGTGTAGCGTAGGCAGCCGTGGACTCTCCCCGTGCAAGCGCGTCGAGCGCCGTTACACCCCAGGAGATTTCGAGGTTATGGCACCCACCGCAACGGAAGTTACAACCGTAACTGCCAACCGACATTACCTGAGTTCCCGACCGATAATGTCTTACTGGCTTTGCTTCAATGGGACCTATGTCGATCGCTGATATTATGCCGTAGGAAAGGTTATAGAGCGTGCCGTGCCGGTTGACATGTGCTTGGCAAAAACCGCGCTGTCCGTGCCGAAGTGTGCAACGCCACAGGCACAAGTGGCATCGCGTGCGCTCTTTGCTAGCTGGCTGCTGGAGGCGGGTTTTGACTAGTTGATATTGCGCGGGGGTTGATCGCATTAATGTAGCGGCTCTCCGCAATTCCAGCATACCTGAAAGTTCGCCGGATTCTCTTCACGACACTCGCCACAGGGAACGTTACCTTCGCTGCTCGAGCGTTCGTACTTAGTGATGACGGCCTGCGCGCGCTCAAGGTCGGCTTCATCTGTGAGCCAGACCTCCGGGTAAGCATGCGTAAAGGGAATCTCGCCGAGTCCACCCTGGGCATTCTCGTTAAACACACGCGCATCGACACCCGCGTGATCGAGCAGATGCAACACTAGGTAGGCCTCTGGAAGATTAGCAGCAGTGTAGAGTTTACGCATGTGCTTTAGTAGCTATCTGCTCAATCCGTGAGACGAAACCCTACCCTAAGGGTGACTTGGTAGTGTGCGACCTTGCCATCCTCGATGTGCCCACGCGTGTCCACAACCTCGAACCAATCCAGATGTGTGAGTGTCTGTGCAGCGCGCGCGATCGCATTCTGGATAGCGTCATCGATGCCTTCAGTAGATGAACCCACGAGCTCGACTTTCTTATAAATATGATCAGCCATCTTTAACACCCTCCCTTCCGGTGTGCATGAGGTTTTATTGTTTCATCTTTCGCCGCAGAGGAGCTAGTCAAAACCGATGGGCCGGTACGCGCGTGGTTACGCTTTCCAACACGGCCGCGGGTGGGCAGCCGGCTCTTCGCGAGTGACGCTCAAAGTCACTTCGCGAATATCTTCCAGCCGGCAACTAAAATTTTTCCACGCCCGCACCCATCTGAGTAGTCCGCCTAAGCTGTTGTTTCTCTAGACTTGGTGCAACGCAAACGAAGAAAAGGTGGTCCGATTCGCCTGGTTTGGCGCGTAAATTGCATACGAAACAATAAGTTACCCGCCATCGGCGCCACAGCCCTTCGGACGGAACCGATGAAGAGAAGAATAGCCATCGAAGATCTCAAAATCGGCATGTACGTCTCGGATCTCGATCGCTCCGAGCTTGCCATGTCGCAAGGTTTTTGGATCCGTTCGCAGGCACAGATCAACAAGCTCAGGCGTTATTGCAAACACGTTTACATAGAGACGCCCGAGACCTACCCCTACCCGGGCACGCGTCGCCCATCATCGGGCAAGTGGCCACCTTCGGGTTTGTTCTCCAGCGAAGACCAGAAGAAGCTCGAATTCGAGATCCTCAAGCTCAGCGCTGCTCCACATGACATCGCCGCACAGTATCAGGATCAAGTCACATTAGAAGAGGAAATCAACAACCTCCGTCCTACCTATAACGAAAGCCGCGCGCTGACGAGAACTATTTTGCGGGGCGTACGCGACGACAAACGCCTCGATGTAACCGCCGTCAAAAAGGTTGCTGGCCAATTCGTCGAGAGTGTCCTTCGCAACGGCAACGGCCTCGTCTGTTTTGCACAGTTGCGACGCCGTGCCGACTACACGTCACTCCACAGTGTCCGGACATGTCTGCTGGCACTGACCTTTGGTCGTCACCTAGCACTGAAAGTCGATGACCTCTACCTCCTGGGTATCGGTACTTTGCTGCAAGACATAGGTAAAGCTAAAGTTCCCGTCGAAATTCTCGATAAGCCACAGCCTTTGACAAATCCTGAGTTCCAGGCGGTCAAGCGACATGTCCAATGGGGAGTGGACGTTGTGCGAGTCGGACAAAACATACCCGAGCCGGCTATCGAAGTAGTTCGTTTTCATCACGAGCGCTACGATGGTTCCGGCTATCCCAACGGCTTAAAAGGAGATCAGATTCCGTTGCTGGGGCAGATCGGCGCTATTGTCGACTGTTATGATGCCTTGACTAGCGATCGAGCTTACAGCGCTGCCATTTCGGCACACAACGCGCTGATGCAGATTTACGAGTCGCGTGACAAAGAATTTGACGCCGCGTTAGTAGAAAAATTCATTCAATGCCTGGGGATCTACCCGATCGGCAGTCTTGTCGAGCTAAATACAGGAGACGTCGGCGTTGTCATCACAGTCAACCGTGCACGCCGGCTAAAGCCCAAGGTCAGGCTTGCGCTCACAGCCGAGAAAACAGTATACAGGCCGCCGCGAACGATTAACCTTATGAGCGATACCACCAACGACGATCAGCCGTTCGAAATTGATCGTGTGCTGGACCCGGGCGCTTATGGCATCAATCCGGTCCATTTTTTGCCGGTCAGACTGCACCACTGACGTCACGCAACGAACAGCACATAACTAGTCCGGATATTCTTGCCATTCTCTGAGCCTTGTGCGCATGCGGCGCACGTGCGCTCCCTCCCAATACACTTTTCCGCACGCCTCACACGCAAACAGTTCTGCTATGCAAGCACGCGAATGCTTGGGTACCTGTTCCCAGGCCCGCCCATTAGCTTGCACGAGCAGGCCGTTGCAAAGAAGACAGCGCGTGAAAGGACGGTGCAGCCAGTCTAACTCTAGTTTCTGTGACAGTTCCTCAACACATTCGCTAACCGTATTGGCGTTCAGCACGACTACGCGGCCGCGAGCATCGCGAAACTCCAGCAGTTTGCGGTCGCGCGTGATTACCACCCGCCCCTCATATTTGGCGATAGCCAGCATCTCGCGATCCGAACCCCTGCCTTCCTGTATTCGGGTATCGTAGCCTGCAGCTCTTAGCCACCGTCCCAAGCGCTTCAACATCTCGTCGCATAGAAATCTCATTCTGCGAGCGGCATCAGTCATCAAATAACCCAGGTTGGACAGTAGTCACACGCGGTAGCATGAATTGCGAGGTATCCAAGATAATCACGTCTTTGTTTAGGTATAGCTGCTTACAGATCAATCGGAATCGATGACTGATCATGTTGGCGTAGTGACCGGTCCCGGTCTTTCTCGCCCCGAACCGAGGGTCGTTTTCGCGACCCGCACGTGTCTGTCGTATGAGGCTCATCACATGCGTGGCCCTCATCGGATAGTGTTTCGTCAACCATTCCTTGAACAGATCTCTTACTTCGAGCGGCAGCCGCAACAGCACGTAGCCCGCGAAACAGACGCCGACGGCGGCACAGGCAGTGACGATCGACTCGAGATCGTTATCAGTGAGCCCGGGGATCACGGGGGCGACCAGCACCCCGGTGGGGATGCCGGCATCGCCGACGGTACGCAAGGTCTGCAATCGACGCTCGGGTGCCGCGGCACGCGGCTCCATTCGGCGCGCGAGCTGACGGTCGAGCGTCGTGATCGAGATGGTCACATTTGCCAGTCGTTTCTCGGCCATCGGCGCGAGGATGTCTAGGTCCCGTTCAACAAGCGCCGATTTCGTCACGATACTTACTGGATGACGATGTGCTGCAAGCACCTTGAGAAGCTGCCGCGTAATACACAGCTTGCGCTCCAGCGGTTGATAAGGATCAGTATTGGTACCCAACGTGATAGGTTGACAGCGATAACGCGGGTTGCGGAACTCGCGCTCCAATAGCTGCGCTGCATCGGGCTTGAAGAACAAACGACTCTCGAAATCCAATCCTGGTGATAGACCCAGGTAAGCGTGTGTCGGACGGGCAAAACAATAGATACACCCATGCTCACAGCCACGGTAAGGGTTGATCGATTGCTCGAACGGTACATCAGGAGAATCGTTGCGTGTGATGACTGAGCGGGTCTTATCCTCGGTTGCAGTGGTACGAAGCGGCGTCGTGGCTTCGTCCACAGCACCCCAGCCATCGTCGATAGCTTCGTGAGTAAGGCCTTCGTAGCGTCCGGCGCGATTGCTGAGCGACCCGCGACCCTTGTGTTCGCGCAAGCCTCGGGGGTTAGGACCGCCCGCGTCACTCAACTTTGGCATGCGCTGTCTCTTCACGTCGGCAGGCAGAGGGCTCTATGATCTGCCTCATGGCTGCTCCGCGCAGACCTGGGGTCGGTGTACACCGCCGCGTGAGTCATAATGTCGTTGAAAAAGCCGCTGCTACCTTGGCGGCGCTGGTGATGCTAATTATTGCCCCAGTGCTACATGGGATCAAACCGGGCAAAGAATGGGAACGGGATATGTCTGTCAAACGGCTCAGTGAGCATGTGCATACCTTGGCGGGTGAGATTGGAGAGCGCAACATGTTCCACCCCCCTGCCCTGCGGGAAGCTGCAGACTATATTGACCGCGTTTGGAGCGAACAAGGCTATGAGGTCGCGCGCTACGCGTATGACGTGAACGGCGAGGAAGCCACTAATCTCGAGGCTACCAGAGAAGGGAATGATCGCGCGAACGAAATTATCCTTGTTGGCGCCCATTATGACTCCGTGATCGGCAGTCCCGGTGCAAACGATAACGGGACGGGTATTGCAGCGCTGCTTGAGCTATCGCGGCATTTCTTCAAGCGGGAACCCGCGCGCAGCGTGCGCTTCGTGGCGTTCACGAACGAGGAACCGCCATTTTTTAAAACGAATACCATGGGAAGCCGAGTTTACGTTAAACGCACGCGCTCTCGTGGTGACAACGTACTCGCTATGCTATGTCTCGAGACCATTGGCTTTTATAGCGATGAACCTGATAGCCAGCACTATCCGCCGCTGTTTAGTCTGTTCTACCCTGATACCGGAAATTTCATCGGCTTCGTCTCTAACTTTCGATCGCGCTCACTGTTGATGCGATCTGTAACCGCGTTTCGAGCCGCCAGTGATTTTCCCATCGAGTATGCGTCGACATTCGCGTTCATACCTGGAGTGGACTGGAGCGATCATGGATCGTTCTGGCGTGAGGGCGTTCCAGCAATCATGATTACGGATACCGCGCTGTACCGCTATCCGCATTACCACACAGCGCGGGACACACCCGATAAGGTAAGCTACGATCACTTGGCAAGTGTGACCGAGGGCCTCATCGCGGTCATCGAGTCGCTGGCCAATCCGAATGGAACACCGCGTGATGACGGAGATTAGACGCTACTCCGTTTGGCTGTTACCCGAAGAACCTGCAGCTGACACTTTCAAGAGGCTGATCGACAACCTCAGCGAACGTTACTTTGGACCCAAGTTCGCGCCCCATGTCACCTTACTGGGCTGGGTCACCGGGTCAGAAGCTCGATTGATTGAGAAAACCAAGGCGTTAGCCGCTGATCTACGCACCTTGCACCCACGATCTGTTGGTCTGGACGGGGAGTCTTATTACTTCCGTTGCCTTTACGCAAAGCTTGAAAAGTCGACGGAGCTGTTGGAGGCGCACGCCCTCGCTTCCGAGGCCTTCGGCGGCGGCTACGCACAGGATTACTTACCACACCTAAGCCTATTGTATGGTCACCTGCCGCGCACCGAAAAAACCATGCTATACGATGAAATGCGTGATCGAGTGCTGCGGGAGTTTACGATTGACCGACTTCAGCTGGTCCGTATCACCGTGTCCGTACAGGATTGGCAAGCGGTAGTGGCGTGCACGCTCCCGGCAGGCATCTGATCTAGCCGGAGGCTAGCCGGTGAGCAGCGCGCGTTGTTTCGGGTAAGCGGTATTTCGTCGTACAACGTAGAACGAACTTGATCGCCGTCTCGAGACCAACACGATGCCCAATGGAAACGTAAACGGGTCTTACCCCAGCGCGCGTGCGTAACACCGCACCAATCCGTTCACGGTCATCGACAAGCGGTACCCATGCGCCTTTCTTCGCGGCTAGCCGGCCATGCGCACCGATCAGCCGTGACTTGGCGACACCGATACTGGGAATGTCAGCAAGAAGTCCCAAATGACACGCCAGACCAAAGCGTCGCGGGTGCGCATATCCTTGACCGTCACAAAGAATCAGATCAGGTTTCGTTTTCAGTTTCCGTAGAGCCGCTAGGGCAGCAGGCGATTCTCGGAACGCCAGGTATCCTGGTACATAAGGAAATGACGTGCGTCTACGTACGATCGCGTGCTCTCGCAACGTCAGGGTTGGGAAGTCGAGAACAACAGCGGCCGCACGTGTAATCGCACCGCCAGCCTCGTAGCCGACGTCGATCCCGGCAACATACTTGATCTTACCAAGCTTGTTGCTGCGGACGATCTTCCCGCGTAGCGACTCTTGTATCGTTCGCGCGTCGGTAACCGTGCGTGGCCAGCGGTGGTGACGTGCTGTCTTCATCGGATACACGCCGATCGTAAACCAGGGCTATTTAATGTAATGTAGGTAGACGCTTAGGGTAAGCCCTGTGAAGATTTCAGTCGTCATCCCCACATACAATCGATGGCCCAGCGTCGCACGGGCGGTTCGATCCGCGCTTGCCCAGCATACCACGCCGTTCGAGGTGCTCGTGATCGATGACGGATCAACCGATGATACCGGGCGACACATCCGCGAGACTTTTCCAAAGGTACGTTATTTCTGGCAACCTAACCAAGGGGTAAGCAGCGCGCGTAACCGAGGCATAAAGGAGGCGCGTGGCGAATGGCTCGCGTTTCTGGACTCTGACGACGAGTGGTTACCCGAAAAGCTCGCGCTACAAGCGCGCGCGCTCATGGCCAACACGAATTATCGAATCTGCCACACGAATGAGGTCTGGATACGGCACGGACGGCGTGTCAACTCACGCAGAAAGCATGCTAAGCATGGCGGGAATATTTTCCAGCGCTGCCTACCGCTCTGTGTAATCTCCCCCTCTTCTGTCGTAGTTCACCGTTCGGTGTTCAATGCCGTTGGCGTATTCGACGAGTTACTGCCCGCCTGTGAAGACTATGACCTTTGGCTGCGTGCGTGTGCGAACTTCCCCGTGCTGTACCTTAGCCAATTGTTAATCATTAAACACGGGGGGCACACCGATCAACTGTCGCGCCGATATCCGGCGATGGACCGCTTTCGCATAAAGGCGTTGGAGCATGTTCTTGAGTCAAACAAGCTTGCCCCACTGGATCGACATGCAGCGCTGCAGACCTTGCTCGCGAAGATCGAAATCTATCTGAACGGCGCGACTAAGCGTGGAAAGTCAGAGGAGGTGGCGCGCTATCGCGAGAAACGGATGCATTACCTGCAACTATCGCGAGCGCTAAGCGACCAACAGGTAGAGCGCGCACTCGAGGGTACACACCCATGATTCACTTTGTCGTCGCTTTACCAGCCGAGGCGCGCCCCCTGATCGATCGTTATCGCCTGCGGCGGCGCCATGCCGTCGGTCCGTTCCCGGTGTACGAAGCCGAGACGACGGCGCTGATCGTCTCCGGTGTCGGTAAAATCGCCGCGGCGGCAGCTACCACATATATGCACGGGCTGTCCGGGCACCCCAATGACGGCTGGTTAAATATCGGAGTGGCCGGGCACGCCGAGCGCGAGCTGGGCCAGGCCGCCCTCGCCCATCGGATCATCGACCAAGCCACCGGCCGCAGCTGGTATCCACCCTTGGTGTTCGCGGCGCCCTGTGAGACCGATGCTGTGCTTACGGTTGATCAACCGACTCAGACTTACGCCCAACCCGCGCTTTATGACATGGAAGCGTCCGGCTTTTGGCAAACTGCATGCCGATTCTCCACAGCCGAGCTGGTACAGTGCCTCAAGATCGTTTCGGACAACGCCGCCCATCCTGCGGTAAACGTTAGTGCAGACTCCGTCCAGGCCCTGATCGAACAACAACTCGAATCCATCGAATGTGTCGTTCGGGCACTGGCAGCGCTATCTGCAGAACTTGCGCCTCTAAATGGCGACCCGGCCGAGCTTGCGCGTTTTCTCGCACGTTGGCGTTTCACAGCCACAGAGCGCGGTCGACTCCAGCGCTTACTGACCCGCTGGCACGCGCTCTACCCGGCACAGTCGAGTTGGTGTGCACAGCTTGAAGCTTTGGCCAGTTCCAGCGAGGTGCTGCGCTTCCTCGAGGAGCATCTCGACTGCGCACGCACTCGCCTCCGTGCACCGTGATCAGCACGATCTATATAGAACGCGACTTGCTCGATCACCCCCGCGTCGGGCACATCTGCGAGCAGTATAAAAACGCAACAAAGATCCACTGTGAACGCTATACGGAGGTGTTCAACCCGGCATCGCAGAGCTTTCGCCTACAGAAAAAGCGGCCCGCGCTCGTGCTTGCACGCAAGCACGCACCCTTCGTTCTCGAAACACCCGACGGCTACGGGGTGGGCGGCCGCGAGAACTACTACTTCTCGCACATGCTCAATTGTATTTATGATTGCCGTTACTGCTTTCTGCAAGGCATGTACCGTTCAGCCCACTATGTGTTGTTCGTCAATTATGAGGACTTTCAGAGTGCCATCGAGGAAAAGCTCGGACAAACAGAAAACGGTGCCTGGTTTTTCTCCGGATATGACTGTGACAGTCTTGCACTTGAACCCGTTACTCACTTCACCAAATACTTTCTCCCATTTTTCGCACGGCATGCCGACGCTTGGATCGAGCTGCGTACTAAGAGCACGCAGATACGCCTGTTTCTAGATAGACCACCGATATCGAATTGTGTGATTGCTTTTAGTTTTACACCGCATGCAGTATCTAAAGCACTTGAACATAAGGTGCCGAGTGTTGAGAAGCGCCTCGAGGCAATGGCGCGGCTTCAAGAAAGAGGTTGGCCTATCGGCCTGCGCTTTGATCCGTTAATCTATGTCGACGACTACGAAAAACAGTATACCGAGTTGTTCGCACAAGTGTTTCATACGTTGCATACCGATACCTTGCACTCAGTAAGCCTGGGCCCGTTTCGTCTGCCACGCGACTACTATCGTAAAATCGTCCGGCTGTATCCGGATGAACCGTTGTTCGCAGGTTCACTTGCAGAAACGGACGGCATGGTGTCTTACCCCGTCGATACTCAGGACAGGATGGTCACGTTCTGTCGTGAGCAATTAGCAGCCTATGTCCCACAAGATATCTGCTTTTCTCACGCGCAAGCGTATTGAGAGCACACGTCCATGAAATACCGCATCCTCGGGCGCACGGGACTAGAGGTCTCGGAGATTGGCTTCGGTGCATGGCCACTCGGAGGCGGCGCGTGGGGCAACCAGAAGGACCGCGATTCGCTGGCAGCGCTCAACAAAGCAATCGATCTCGGCGTGAACTTCATCGACACCGCGGCTGGGTATGGCAAAGGGCGAAGCGAGCGCGTCGTTGCGCGCGCGTTGAAAGAGCGTAAGGAACCCGTATTCGTCGCGACTAAGATTCACCCGATGCCCGGCCCGTGGCCACCGTCGCCGTATTGCAAGATCGACGAGCGTTATCCTGAGAAGTATCTGCATGAGAAAGTGCGAGAACGATTGGAGTATCTCGATACGGACTGTCTCGACATCCTGCAACTGCATACCTGGACGCGGGCGTGGAACAAGGATCCGAAAGCGCTTTACGTACTCAAAGACTTGCAATCTGACGGAAGGATCCGCTTCATCGGCATATCGACGCCCGAGCATGATCAGAACTGCATCATCGATCCGATACGTCAGGGTCATATCGATGTGGTCCAACTGATCTACAACATCTTTCAGCAGGAACCAGCGGCGGAACTACTACCGGCCACGGCAGATAATGAGATCGGCGTCATCGCGCGTGTGCCGTTCGACGAAGGCAGTTTGACGGGAAAGTTCACCAAGGATACCGAGTTTGTGTCTGGTGACTTCAGAAACAACTACTTCGCCGGCGATCGGTTAACACGCACAGTCGAACGCGTCGAAAAGATCAAAGCGGATCTTACGGATTGTGAGTTGACGTTGGCACAGGTGGCGCTGAAGTTCATTCTTGCTCACCCCGCAGTGAGCACAGTGATTCCCGGCATGCGTAACCCGCAGCAGGCTCAGGCGAACGCCGGTTGCGCTGATCTACCGGATCTTTCCCAGGAACACGTAGCGCGACTTAGGCGACACGCCTGGCAGCGCGGGTTCTGGTATGCGGGCAAATAGGGCGGACGGCCCGTACCGTCTCAATCACCGACGTGAACGACGATTCGGCGCGGTCCACCGATGTGTCGATGCTCCCAAAGGTAAACCCCCTGCCAGGTGCCAAGCGCAAGGCGCCCGTCACTGATAGGAATCGATAAACTGGTTTGTGTCAGCGCAGCCTTGATATGCGCCGGCATGTCGTCGGGTCCTTCTGTTGTGTGCGTGTAGAGCGGATCGTTCTCGGGCACGAGTCGATCGAGCCAGTGCTCGAGGTCGCGCTTGGCTGACGGATCCGCGTTCTCTTGGGCAACCAGGCTAGCGGACGTGTGTTGAACGAACACTGTGCAGAGGCCGTTGCGAACACCCGCCTGATCCACGACCGACTGCACCTGCGCAGTGAACTCATGCAAGCCCGGACCTTCAACGTCAATTGTGAGTTGCTTGATCACGCGCGCTATACTGTTGGATCTACCGGGCCCAGATCGGGTTCACCGCAGCGTCGCAGGATCTCGGCGCGTGCCGCATCGCGCAAGGTAACCGCCGCTGACCAGTTCGTGCCGGTCGGTTCAATCGGCTTACCGATGACTACACTGATCGGCCCGCGGCGCGGTAACCACTGATCAGAGCGAAGCTTCGTGCGTGTGCCACGTATCGTCACTGGCACCACTGGCACGCCTGCTTCGGCTGCGGCAACAAACGCGCCCATGCGAAACGGCCTCAATCCCGGCATGCGTTCGAACCCGCCTTCCGGGAAAAACCCTAACGCATGACCATCGCGTACGACCCGCGCCACGCGTCGCGCGTCATCGACGCCGCGCTGTCTGTCAAAACGCTCTACATACTCCACCTCGAGTCGTCGCAGAACCACGCGCGCAATGAAATGCGTCTCAAGCTCGCGCTTCGCCACGTAACGCAATGGCTGCGGCAAGATTGCTGTCAATGCTAGGCCATCTAGATAGCTGGAGTGGTTAGCAACGAGAACAAAGGCGCCGTCGCGCGGGAGATTGCTCAGCCCCGCGACTCTCAAGGTCGTGCCGGAGAGCCTGAAAATCAAACGACTAGCTGCGCGAAATATCTCCCAGGGCCACGGTGTCTTGGGCAACAGCGCCATAGCAGACCACGTCGGCAGGGCGAGCATTGCGAACAAGGTCCACACGTACGCGCCGTACAAAAGGTCGGTCCCATGTCGCCGCCATCGATGCATCCGCGGCAACATGCCTGTCCAGGCAAAGCGGAAGATCTGCCACCAACCCGCCCGCTCCGGCCGTTCTAGCTTCCCGCGTTCGTAAAGCTCGCGGCTGGCAGCCCGGCGAAGCTTGCCGCTGGATGTTTTCAAAACGCTCCGTGGGGGTACCAGCACAATGTCATCCGGCGGCATGCCGATAAGATCGACTGTCACCTTGTTGATTTGCCCGCGCAGCACCGCATGCACCTGGGGTTGGCTCTCGCGGCTCTCCGCCAAGACGACAAACCGTTCCGTGCCCGACCGAGCGTCCGTTGTCGGAAATACCGCGACGCATCCACGTCGTATGCCCGGAATGTTGCCGACCGCTTCCTCCAGTTCCTGCGGATAGATGTTGCGGCCGGCGCGGATAATGACATCTTTAACGCGCCCCGTTATGTAAACTTCGCCGTCAACGGTGTAGCCCAGATCACCCGAATCTAGCCACTTGCCGTCGAACAAGCGCCGCGTGGCCTGCGGATTGCGGAAGTACCCGCGAGTAGCCGACGGTCCGCGAAACTGCAGCCGCCCTTCCTCCCGGTCACCGGCCTCGGTCCCAGTGGCATCGAGGATGCGAATCTCATGACCCGGTATTGCGTGCCCACAACCGACGAAACGCAAGGCATGCGGCTCGTCCGTGGCTGCAGGAATGGCCTTGCCTTCACGCGTAAGTGGGTCACGCTGGACCCGGTCGATGCGGGGTCGGCGCCCGAGCGGCGGGAACGCAACGCCTAAGGAGTTTTCCGCCAAACCATAGACGGGATACATCGCGTCCGCGCGAAACCCATGTGGCGCGAAGCGCCTACTGAAGGCTTCGAGGGTTTCAGCGCTGACGGGCTCAGCCCCGTTCGCGGCCATACGCCAGGAACTCAAATCGAGCCCTTGGATTTCGTTATTATCGATCTTACGCAAACAAAGTTCGTAGGCGAAGTTCGGTGCCGCTGACAGAGTGCCGCGGTGCTGGTGTATGGCCGTCAACCAGCGCGCGGGACGTGTCAGGAAGCTGATCGGCGACATCAGAACCAGCGGTACTGCGAAATACATGCTACCAAGCCATGCACCGATGAGGCCCATATCGTGGTACATCGGCAGCCAGCTCACAAACACATCGGTTGAATCCACCTCCAACACAGCACCCATCACGCGAATGTTGGCGAGCAAATTCCGGTGCGTGAGCACGACACCTTTGGGGTCTGCCGTGCTACCCGAGGTGTACTGTATGAAAGCAATGTCGTCGCCATTGGAGGTTGGCCTAACGACTGCGTTGCCAATCGACTTCAGTTCATCCACGGTAGCTACGCGGTGTAGTTCTCCCAAATGCGACTTAAGTAATCGCCCAACGCCACGCGCTTGTGGCACAGTAACGAGGATACGGGCCTGGGCATTGACCAGGATACCCACGTGGCGACGAAGGTGATCCTCGATCTGTGAGAGCCGCGTGGGCGGATAAATCGGGACGGGGATACCACCTGCAAGCAAGGTTCCGAAGAAGGTAAAAAGATAATCGCTGCCGGTCGGTAGCATGATGGCGACCGTATGCCCAGGGTCAAGACCAGCGGCTTGCAACCCGCCGGCGACTGTTTCCGCCCCCCGCAACAACGCGCGGTAGGTGAGTTGCTCTTCATCGCTGTCGTCAGCCACGATAAAGGCATGCGGCCGATTAGGCTGTTCACGCACGTGCCACTCGAGCACGTCCGGTAAGGTTTGTGCATGCGCCGGTGCCGCCTGTGCCTCTCCGAGTTTCTCCAGACTCAACGTTCTGGCGACACGAGCCGCTGATCCTGATGAGCTCGCGTCGGCCATAAGCCGTACTAGATCGCGTGGGGTCTCAGCGACTGTGAAGACTTGCTCGGATAAGCTAACCCCAAAGGTGTGCTCGATACGCGAGAGCAGCTCGACACGACTCAGGCTGTCGAAGCCGAGATCGCGCTCCAACGTACTATCCAGACTGACGGCAGTCGCACGTCGCTCGTGTGGGCGCAGCTCACGGTCCATCTCCGTGATGATCCGGAGCAAGGTATGCTCGCGCGAGTCGGCAGCTGTAAGGGTGCTCATCGCTCCGTGTTAGTCCATCGCCAATGGCTCGTTCCGTTTCACATGCGGCGCTAAGACCCCGTAGGTATCCCGCCCAGGCCTAATTATTACAAAACGTGGCGCGAAGCTGGCACAATTTGCCCCCTAAACCGTGCCGACGCATCGGCCGATATGTTCCGAAAGAAGGGGTAATTGTGCAAAAACTGGTATTGCTGCGTCACGGGGAAAGCGACTGGAACCGTCAAAATCGCTTCACCGGGTGGACGGACGTCAGCCTTTCCGACGCAGGGCGCCGAGAGGCTAGGCAAGCTGGCACCGTTCTAAAAAGCCAAGGCTACCAATTTGATGTCGCCTTCACATCGGTGCTTAAGCGCGCCATCGATACCTTGACAATAGTCCTAAACGTTTTGCAGCAACCGACGATTCCCATTGTCAGGAGCTGGGAGCTTAATGAACGCCACTACGGCGCGCTCCAGGGACTTAGTAAGGCGGAAATGGCAGAGAAATTCGGTGACGAGCAGGTTCACATCTGGCGCCGGAGTTATGCCACCCGGCCACCAGCGCTCGAAGTTGACGATCAGCGCCATCCGCGTTTTGACCCCAATTACGCCAACCTTGAGAACGTTCAACTACCCGCGGCCGAGTCACTAAAAAACACGTTGGAGCGGGTACTACCTTATTGGCAAAGCGAGATCGTGCCCGCTTTGCGTGATAGCAAGCGCGTGATCATCTCGGCTCACGGTAACTCCCTGCGTGCGCTAGTCAAGCACCTTGACAAGGTTTCGGACAACGACATTCCCAACCTCAATATCCCGACCGGCGTGCCTTTGGTATATGAACTCGACGATGAGCTCAACCCGCTGAAACATTACTATCTAGAGCCCGAGCCTGCGCCGCACGCCGAAGTGGACTGACGCCAGTCACCTGACGGTATTCATGGCCGATGTCGACTTTCACCGACCGCGATGCCGCCCGCAATCAGGTGAGCGGTCCGCAAGGGTTCGGGGACGACGCTGTTGGTCGCACAACGGCGTACCACTTCCCCCGCCTCTCGCAAATTCAGACCACAGTGCTGAATGTAAACCTTAGCAACGCGCCGCATTGGCCCTGCTTGCTCGATCAGTTTCCATTTGCGCGCGCCGCCCCGGACGTTACGCAATAACGCCCGCTTGATGGCCTCGAGATTCGGCTGCTGACGCGCAACCACGATAACCGGCAGCTTCAGAGATGCATGCAGCCGGGCCATATCGATCACGTTGAATCCGGCGAATGCAATACCCTGTAGCATTACCACTTGGATGTGTGCTTTGAAGCGCGATGCAGATACCAGTCGCAGGATTGTCGAAGTGCTGTTGACCCCATCGCGACGCACTTTCCCCGACAGCACACCTTCAAGACGGAGCCCCGAGTAAACCGCGCCCACAACCAGAACATCGCCGCGGTGATTCGGGGCGAAAGGTGCGTCGTCGAAACCAATTACGTGCGAAAGGCGTCGCGCCATTTCGATGCCTCGATCTACTTGATTCTATCGTTGACTCAAACCTGGTCGACAACGCGACGATAGTTTTCAGGATCGGTCGCGCCCTCGGTTGAAAACAACAGGACCTTTGCGCCCGGGCCTAAACTGATTTGCTCACGCAACCCTTGACCCGCTGGCTCAAACAAATGGCAGATCAAGCCCGTTGTTACGGCCCCGGCCTCACCCGATATCACCACCGTATCGCCTGTGACGGGGCGAGCCAAACGTTGCATCCCCGTAGCAGTGACCTCATCGGCGCAAGCGAAAAAGCCGTCGCTGTACTCGCGTAGAATCGACCACGCGAGCGAACTCGGTCGACCGGCTGCCAACCCCGCCATCATTGTCGCCAGCGCGCCGCCGATCGTCCTCGGCTCACCGTCACCCGCATTGGCGGAGGCAAAGAAACACGCCGCATTCTTCGGTTCCACCACGGCTACGATGGGTCGCTTAGCGCCATATCGCTGGTGCAGATACGCCTGCAGTGCCCCAGCCAATGAGCCAACGCCTGCCTGAATAAATACGTGCGTCGGTTTTTCCTCACCGAGCTGCTCGAGGGCTTCGGCAAACATCGTCAAGTAGCCTTGCATAACCCATAGCGGAATCTGCTCGTACCCCGCCCACGCCGTATCTTGCATTAACACCCAACCTTCCGTGCGGGCACGCTCGGCCGCTAGCTGCACCGCCTCGTCATAGTTACTGTCCGTTAGGTGCACCTCGGCACCGAACGCCTCGATATTTGTGACGCGAGCCATCGCCCCACCGCGCGGCAAGTACACCACTGCACGGTGCCCGAATGCGCGCGCGGCCCAGGCGACCGCACGCCCATGGTTACCATCAGTGGCCGTTACGAACGTGCGCTTTCCCAATCGCGCTTTGGCGTCACCCGAGCGTAATTGTTCGAAAGACGCTTCGTGAAAGTCGAGTCGCAAGTCCTGCGCAAAAAGCCTGCCAATAGCGTGTGATGCGCCGAGCACCTTAAAGGCGTCGAGCCCAAAGCGGACGGACTCGTCCTTCAACCAGATTGACGCAACCCCAAGGGTGCTCGCAAGGCCTTTCAGCGATATTAACGGGGTGCGACGATACTCGCCGAAACTGCGATGGAACGCGCTGACGGTGTCTGCGACCTTGGCAGTGAAGGATGCCGTGTCAACGGTAACCGTGTGGGCGTCGCGCGCACGGGAGTTGGGAATGTAATCAATCTCCCGGGCTGAGTACATCAGTCTTTCTAATCCCACGCATACGCGGCCATGGACAACACACTGTAGGTAAAAGCTTCATGCAGCTTGCGCCCGCGCGCACCCGCGGTCCTCGCACCCATAGGCACGAACAGCGGCAGGAAGTGCTCGGTCGTCGGGTGGTTGCGTCGAGCGCTAGGGGCTTGCTTCTCGTAGTTAACAAGCGCCTGCTCGTGATCGTTGGTGACGGCTTCCTCGAGCCAAGCATCGAAAGCGCTCACGTACTCGGGTGGCTCGGCATCGATGGGTCGTCCACGAAATTCTCTGAGGTTGTGGGTCGCACCACCGCTCCCAAGGATCAGCACACCCTGCTCGCGAAGCGTCCGCAGCGCGCCGCCGACGGCCAGATGGTGTTTAGAGTCGAGGGCCGGTTACACTGACAGCTGCACCACGGGCACGTCCGCTTG
>JBHICC010000031.1:0-32650 GCA_046759385.1 Acidiferrobacterales bacterium
CCGGAACTACACTCATGAGGTACGCGCTGGAAACGTTGCCCTCTGACCCTGGCCTATGACCTCTCGGTTCCTGAAGTTAGCCGATCCGCTCATCGTCCCCGGCATTGCACTGGGATTGGCTGTGCTGTTGGTGCGGCCGCTCGCAGCGGCCCCGCCCTCGCAGATCGCAACGATCGCGCTTTTACCTTACATCGTGCTGGGTATGGGTCTAGCGCTCAGCTGGCGTTTTAATCAGAACCGCGTGTTCTTTGTGCTCACGATGTTGGTGCTGATTTACTGGTGCGTACGCGAGGGTTGGTTAGAGTGGACGGGCCAGGAACGACGTGTGCTGCTTCATTTCATCGGCCTCCTGCTCCCTGCCAGCATCGCCCTCATTGCCGTACTGAAGGATCGGGGAGTTTTTACCGTACACGGCTTAATCTGCTTGGTCACGATTTTCGTGCCCGTGAGTGCAACGGTTGCACTGGTGATATGGCCCGACGTTGTCGTCCTGTTGCCGGGCGGTTTCGCGAGACTTTCCTCTTCGCGCTGGACGGCCATGACGCCAGCGGTGTTAGGGGCCTTTACCTTGTCTGCGGGCATTCTGCTCATACAGCTCACGTGCTACCGACGCAGCGTAGACAGCGCGCTATTCGGTACAGTACTCGCGCTCGCGGTCGTTTTTCACATGGGCGCCCGGCCGACCAGCACCATGGTATTACTGACAGCGGCCGGCGCAATGCTGCTCTTCGGGGTAATCCAAGACGGATATCGCAAGGCCTATGTGGATGAATTGACAGGTTTACCGGGCCGCCGAGCGCTTGAAGAAGAGCTACTGAAGCTAGGCGGGAGCTACGCCGTCGCCATGGTCGATGTTGATCGTTTCAAGAAGTTCAATGATACCCATGGGCATGATGCTGGGGACCAAGTGCTGCGAATGGTGGCAGCACAGCTGCGCCGAGTGACGGGAGGGGGGCGACCGTTCCGTTACGGCGGGGAAGAGTTCACTATTCTTTTTCCAGGCAAGACTGTGAAGGAGGCGCTTGAGCATCTCGAGCGTGTTCGTAAAGACATTGCAAACTCGCCATTCGGCCTGCGGCGGGGTCACCGCGGAAAAGCGCGCAAGCCATCGCTATCTAGTCGAGGTCGTAAGAGAATAACGGTGAGCATGGGTATTGCGCAGCGTAATGCGCGGCGCGCCACGCCACATAAGGTAATCAAGGCGGCAGACCGCGCGCTCTACCGCGCCAAGCAGACAGGGCGAAATCGCGTGTGTCACTGAGGTAGACTGGTGCAACGCTTAGCTCAGACGGATCCTGCGCTGGATGCGGCGCCTCTATCGAACGCCTGGCGCCGCATTCCTATATTATAATGTTGCGACCCCGCTCGCCGGGGTGACTTCCGAAGGCACGTCATAATCCTGAACCTGCCGTTCCCGACTGTGAGGAAAAGACTATGGAACGCCAGACCCAACTGACCGGCAAGCAACCATCCAAAAGTGCGCACAAGTATGTGTATTCCTTCGAGGAAGGTGACGGTAAGAACAAAGGCTTGCTCGGCGGTAAGGGCGCGAACCTATGCGAGATGACGCAAATCGGTCTCAATGTGCCCCCTGGTTTTGTGATCACTACCGAGGCGTGCTTGAGCTACCTGGCCGCACCTGATAAGAAGCTGCCGGCGGGACTGATGAACGAAGTCCGTGATCACATGTCGGAGCTGGAGCGTACAACCGGCAAGGGTTTTGGTGCAAAAGCTGATCCGCTGTTAGTTTCCGTGCGGTCTGGCGCTGCTATGTCAATGCCAGGCATGATGGATACGGTACTTAATCTCGGGCTTAACCGAGAGACGTTGGACGGGCTGGCCGCGCAGACCGGGAATCAACGATTTGCCTTTGACGCCTATCGCCGATTTATCCAACTCTTCGGCAAGATTGCGCTTGACGTTCCGGACGAGCAGTTCGACGAGCAGTTTGAAGCCATTAAGAAACGGGTCGGCGCTGAAGCAGACGTCGATCTTAGTGCAACGCATCTGAAGGAAATTTGCGACTCTTTCCTGGGCGTGGTTAAGCGTAAAACCGGCAAGTCTTTTCCCGACGACCCATATGTGCAACTGGAGATTGCCGTCAAAGCAGTTTTCGATTCCTGGATGGGTAAGCGCGCTATCGATTACCGTCGCGAGTTCAACATCACGGAGGATATGGCGAATGGAACCGCCGTCAATATCGTTGCCATGGTTTTCGGGAATATGGGCAACGACAGCGGTACGGGAGTGGCGTTCACGCGCAATCCGGGAACGGGCGAGAATGCGTTTTATGGGGAGTACCTAGTCAACGCGCAAGGTGAAGATGTGGTCGCGGGAATTCGCACGCCTAAGCCCGTACAGGACATGCTCAAAGAAATGCCGGACATGTACCAACAACTGGAAGATCTGCGTAAAAAACTGGAGAGTCATTATCGCGAGGTGCAGGATTTCGAATTTACGATTGAAAGAGGCATCTTGTACTGTTTGCAAACGCGTACAGGCAAGATGAATGCGGCTGCTAAGGTGCGAACCTCGATCGAAATGGAACGGGAGGATTTGATCGACCGAGAAAAAGCGTTGTTGCGAGTCGACCCCGAGCTGCTGGAGCAACTCTTGTATCCACGTATCGATCCGGGCTACGAACGTGAACCGGCCGCCCAAGGTATCGCTGCTTCACCCGGCGCCTCATGGGGCAAGATCGTGTTCGACGCCGATCGCGCCGAGGCCGAAGGGCGACTGGGCGAGAAGGTGATACTCGTACGCGAGGAGACTAAGCCAGAAGACATCCACGGTTTCTTTGCGGCCCAGGGCATTCTAACGAGTCGCGGTGGCAAGACATCGCATGCAGCGGTTGTCGCACGCGGCATGGGAAAACCATGCGTAGCGGGAGCAGAGGGGATTAATGTCGACGCCCGGGCGAGATCCGCCCGTGTTGGCGATCACGTGCTTCGCGAGGGCGACACTATCACCATCGACGGGACCACGGGTGATGTCTATCTCGGTGAAGCACCTATGGTTGAACCTGAGTTCTCGGCGGAACTTGAGACATTGCTCAATTGGGCCGATGAGATCGCGCGACTCGAGGTAATGACCAATGCGGACACCCCGGACGATGCCGAGCGGGCGTTGAAGTACGGCGCTATGGGGATCGGTCTCTGCCGCACCGAGCGCATGTTCAATGCCTCCGATCGACTGCCGATTGTTGTAGAGATGATCTTGGCGGAAACACCGGAAGAGCGCGAGGCTGCGTTAAACCGCTTGTTGCCGATTCAACGCAAGGACTTTAAGGAGCTGTTCAAAGTGATGTCGCCACGGCCGGTAACAGTGCGCCTGCTTGACCCGCCTATCCATGAATTTCTGCCGACTGAGCAAACACTAGTCGATGAGATCGCCCATCTTCACAATCTCCGTGGAACGGTCGCTGACATGGTGGGATTAAGCGATACCTTAAAATTGCTCGATCCCGAACACCCAGATGAGAGCGTCGAATCGCTTGAGAAACTGCGCAAAGTTCTGAAAAAGCTACAGAAGGGGCGAGTGGATGAGAAGCTGATCGCGGCAAAGGAGAACATCTTGCGCAAGGCACGCGCGCTTCGCGAGATCAATCCGATGCTCGGGCATCGGGGCGTGCGGCTCGCGATTACCTACCCGGAGATTTACCGCATGCAGATTCAGGGAATCCTGGAGGCTGCAGCAGAGTGTATGAAGGAGGGAATCGACGTACATCCGGAAATCATGGTGCCGCAGGTCTGTACGGCGAAGGAGCTAGAGTTTGTGGCGAACTTCGTCGACGAGGTGCGGCAAGAAACCGAGCGCGCCTATGAGGTGAAAATCCCATTCCACTTCGGCACGATGATCGAAGTGGTGCGTGCCTGCATGCGTGCGGACAAACTGGCAGAGGTGGCACGGTTTTTCTCGTTTGGCACTAACGATCTGAGCCAGGCTACCTTCTCTTTCAGCCGCGAGGATGCGGAAAATAAGTTCCTGCCGCTGTACAACAAGATCGGGATCCTCAGAGACAATCCGTTTGAGGTGCTGGACGTGCAAGGCATGGGTCGCCTGATGGCGCTAACGGTGGAATGGGGGCGTAAAACTCGTCCAGATCTAGTGGTTGGTATCTGTGGTGAGCACGGCGGGCACCCAGACTCCATTCGATTCTGCCACCATATCGGCTTGCATTACGTTTCGTGCTCGGCGCCAAGGGTGCCCATCGCCCGACTCGCCGCTGCACGTGCAAAGCTGCTGGAGAACGAATACCAGTTTGACTAGATAGCGCTGCCGGGGATAGGCGTCGCGCGCGGGTTATTTAGAAAACTCTTGGACGGTTGAGGCAGGCGACTCGTCTGCCGCAGTGGTATGCGCTTCGAGCGTCTGCGGTGGTCTCGATGTGCTCCGACAGCGCAACACTTTCCAATAACCGAATAGGTTCGCGCTCGTGATGCTGATGACATCTAAATGGGTTTTCTTAAGGAGGTCGTCAAGCGCTAGATCGGGGTGAAAGCCGACCAGCTTAGCCAGCGGTGAGATCAGCCCTTCGGCCGCTCTGATGACCGCGTTGCGGCTTCGAAAGTGATTGACGATAAAGATCTCCCCACCCGGTTTGCACACTCTGCGCATTTCGCTGACCATGCGCGTTGGGTCGGCTACGACCGACACTACGTACATTGCAACGACTTTGTCGAAGTGGTTGTCCAGGAAGCGAAGGTTTTCGGCGTCCATTTCTAGCACGTGGTCAACTTGGGAAAGCCCTTCTTCGTCCACGCGTTTACGTGCTTTGGCCAACATCTCTGCCGATATGTCGATACCCGTTACCTTTACGTCTTTAGGATAAAGCGGGAGCGACAAGCCTGTGCCGACACCGACCTCTAGAATATTATCGCTGGGTCTGCATCCGAGGGTCTTGAGGATGAGCTTGCGTCCAGGGTGGAGAATAGGTCCGAATAAGGCATCGTAGATACGGGCATACCGCCGGTAAGCGGCGCGTATAGCTTCGATTTCCATCAAACGGCCTCCCGCGCGTGGATTGGGTGCTTCTTCTCAGTCCTGTAACCGATGTTACTTATCTAGGCCCTGCAACCCGTATTTAACATTTTCCATCCGCCGATGGAACCGGCCAGTGCCCTATTCTAAAACAAACGCCGGGGTGGCGCGCGTGCCAGAGTAAGGGGCGTGGATCAGGTCGAAGCTCGCGAGAAAAACGCCCAATTTGCTCCACGTGGCACCGCGATAGCGCTATTCAGCCATCGCGCAGATCAAAGCACATTGGCAGGAACGGCGTTAGACGACCATCCCCGTGCACTTGCGGCTTTTCGCTGTTTCAAACCGACCTGCTGCAGTATCGGCACCAAGTGTGGCCACACATTGTCCAACATACGTCCTTGTGCCTGCCTGTTGGGGTGTAAGCGGTCCGGCTGCATCAAGTTATCATGACCACCGATCCCGTCAAGCAGGTAAGGCACGAGCGGAACCTGTTGATCTCTCTCCAAACTGCGGTACACCCGGTGGAACTTCTCGACGTACGCGGCACCATAATTAGGGGGCAAACGGACGCCGACGAGCAGGACTTTCGCGCCATGGTCCCGGCTTGTGGCGATAATCGCCGCTAGATTGCCGCGCATCTGGTGGAGCGGCAATCCGCGCAGCCCATCGTTACCGCCAAGCTCTACGATTACAATGCGCGGTCGGTGGCGAGCGAGCGCCCGGGGCAAGCGTGTCATTCCGCCACGGGTGGTATCGCCACTGATGCTTGCGTTAATAACCTTATAGGGATAGCCATGTTTATTGAGACGCGCCTGCAACAGGGTCACCCAGCCCTGATCCGTGCGGAGGCCATGGCCAGCGCTCAGGCTGTCGCCGAGCACAAGTATTGTCGGCGTAGCGGCGGTTGCCTGTATTCCACACAGGCAGATCGCACAAGCAAGGAGTAATCGCACCATGTCGCGCGTATCGGCAAAGCCCATCATCGTCGCACGGGACGTCAGCAAACAGGTTATCAGCCCGGAAGGCGATCTGTTAATACTGGACAACGTCAGCCTTGATATCGCAGTGGGAGAAGCGATCGCGATTGTCGGTGCGTCAGGTTCAGGAAAATCTACCTTAATAGGGCTCCTGGCGGGCCTTGATACGCCCACACACGGCCACGTGGTCCTGGACGGCATGGATCTGACCACATTAGACGAAGATGGACGTGCCCGTGCTCGAGCAGGTCGTGTTGGGTTTGTCTTCCAATCATTCCAGCTATTGCCGAGCCTTACGGCACTCGAGAACGTGATGTTGCCGTTGGAACTCGCCGGTGAGAATACGGCCTGCGCCGTGGCGGCAGAGATTCTGCGCCGTGTCGAATTGGGCCCGCGCTTGCACCACTATCCCAACCAGTTGTCCGGTGGCGAGCAACAACGCTGCGCCATTGCGCGGGCGTTTGCCAGCCGGCCGAAAGTCTTGTTTGCCGATGAACCCACCGGCAATCTCGATCAGACAACTGGCGCGCACATCATCGAGCTGTTGTTTGCACTCAATAACGAGCAAGCCACTACATTGGTCCTAGTAACACATGATCGGGCGATCTCAGAACATTGCCATCGCCAACTCGAACTCGAAGCAGGTCGACTTAAAGGGGACACACTCCGGAACTAAGGGTGATCATGAATCCAGTGGTATTTTCGCTGCGGGCGTTACGTCGCGATTGGCGATCCGGCGAACTGCGAATCTTATCGATAGCGTTGATCATTGCTGTTGGCAGCGTGACCGCTGTCGGTTTTTTTACAGATCGCGTGCGTCAGGTCATGCACGAACAGGCGAGTGAACTGTTGGCCGCCGATTTGGTGATCGCGTCCTCGGATTCGATCGACATATCCCGCGTGACGCAAGCACAGCGGAACACGTTGCTGACAGCGCGTACCTTGAGTTTTCGCAGTATGGCGCTGGCCGGTGAGTGGATGCATCTCGTGGAACTAAAAGCTGTTGACGACAACTATCCGTTGCGAGGTGCACTGCGAATCGCGTCGCAGCCCTTCTCGCCGGATCGAATTGCGCCGGTGACCCCTCAGCGAGGTGAGGTATGGGCAAGCGCGCGCTTGTTGCAAGAACTACGTGTGGAAGTGGATGACTCCATCACTCTCGGCGAAGGGCGTTTCAAGATTAGCCAGGTGCTTACCTACGAGCCCGATCGCGGCGGTGATTTCTTCAGCATTGCCCCAAGAGTGTTGATGAACATCGCGGATGTACCCCGAACGCGACTGATTCAGCCAGGCAGCCGAGTCAAGCACAGGTTATTGGTTGCCGGCAACCGCGGTCAGATCGACGATTTTCGAAATTGGCTTGTCTCTAATCTGAAGGTTAACGAACGGGTGTTGACGTTAGAAGAGGGGCGACCTGAATTAAGAGCGGCCTTAGAGCGGGCGCGCCGTTTTCTCGGCTTGGCTGCCTTGGTCAGCGTGTTTCTCGCTGGTGTTGCGGTCGCGATGGGGGCCCGCCGCTACGCCATTCGCCATCTAGACACCAGCGCCATCATGCGCTGCTTTGGCGCTACGCAGCGAGATATCGTCAGCATGTTTGCCTGGGAAATGCTGTGGCTGGCCCTGTTCGTGAGTCTAGCGGGTTGTGCGGTTGGCTACGTTGCCCAGGGTGTGCTGGCGTGGATCTTAGGCGGGCTGGTAGCGACGGAACTTCCTTGGCCATCATTCGTGCCCGTGCTGGTGGGCCTACCAATCGGGGTAGTTGTGCTCATCGGTTTTGCATTGCCACCTTTGCTGGCGTTGCGACACGTGCCGCCAGCACGGGTGTTGCGGCGAGACTTGGGTTCAGTCTCACCGAGCTATGCTGCGGTTTACGCGGTGGCCATGGCTGCAATAGTCATGTTGATGGCGTGGCAAGCGCGAGATTTTAAATTGCTGGCTTACATCGTTGGTGGAACGGCCGTGACGTTGCTTGCCCTGGGTTTTACCGCCTTTGTGCTAGTAAGGCTGCTGAGTCGGTTACGTAGTCGAGTCGGCGTCACCTGGCGATTCGGGTTCGCCAACATTGCTAGGCGCGCGAGCGCCAGCACGGCACAAATCGTCGCCTTCGGCCTAGGCATCATGGCGCTGCTATTATTATCGATCGTACGGGGTGACCTGTTGGAAGGTTGGCAGCGCACCATTCCAGAAAATGCGCCCAACCATTTTCTGATCAACATTCAGCCTGACCAAGTCGAAGGGGTGCGCGAGTTTCTGAGCGCACGCGGCGTCACGACGCCCGCCCTTTATCCCATGGTGCGGGCACGGCTGACCGCAATCAACGGCAATGCTGTCATTGCTGAGACATTCACCGATGATCACGCACGTCGTCATGCTCGGCGCGAATTTAACCTCTCCTGGGCCGAGCAGTTGCAGTCGGACAACCGTGTAGTCGCCGGAAAGTGGTGGACCCCAGAGGATGTGGGGCGTCGGCTCATGTCCTTCGAGCAAAGCTTGGCGGAAACCTTGGGCATTACGCTTGATGATCGGCTTTCCTACAGTGTGGCTGGCTCCAAGATCGAGCTACGAGTAAGCAATCTACGCGCCGTCGAGTGGGACTCGTTCAATGTGAACTTCTTTACGATCCTCCCGCCCGGTGTGCTCGATGAATTCCCGGCCACCTACATAACGAGCTTCTACCTACCCTCGAACGACAGAGGAATACTTGCGTCGATGATCAAGCACTTTCCCAACGTCACAGTCATCGACGTTGACGCGCTGATGAACAAGGTGCGTCAACTCATGGACCGCGTAAGTCTTGCTGTGGAGTATGTATTCGGTTTCACGGTACTTGCCGGTCTGGCTGTGCTATACGCGGCGATTCAAACCACCCAGGACGAACGCCGCTATGAAAGTGCGGTACTGCGAACGTTGGGCGCACGGCGTCGACAGCTACTTCGAAGTCTGATAGCCGAGTTTGTCACACTGGGCTTGCTTGCCGGCGCCATAGCTGGTCTAACGGCGTCAGCATTGGGCTATGTGTTGGCGGAGTATGTGTTTCACTTCGACTATCGGCTTAACCCGTGGCTTTGGCTGATCGGACTTGTCGGTGGTGCCGTGGGTATCGGCGTGGCAGGGACGCTTGGGACCCGATCCGCACTGCGTCAGCCGCCCGCGAAAACGCTGCGTGAGGTATAGTAGTATGCTAATCGTCAGTCGGCCCAGGCATCAATACTCGCGATGGAGGAAAGCGATGAAGGTAAAAGCAGCAGTGGCGTATGAGGCGGGCAAGCCGCTTAGTGTAGAGGAGGTAAACCTAGAGGGACCCAAGGCTGGCGAAATCTTGGTCGAGATCAAAGCCACTGGAATCTGCCACACCGATCATTTCACCCTGTCTGGCGCCGATCCGGAAGGCCGTTTCCCTGCCATTCTTGGCCACGAGGGGGCCGGGGTTGTCGCGGAGATCGGCGAGGGTGTTAAGAGCGTCACACCCGGGGATCACGTGATCCCGCTATACATACCGGAATGTCGCGAATGTGAATACTGCCTGAGCGGCAAGAGCAATTTGTGCCAGGCCGTACGCGCTACACAAGGGCAGGGGCTGATGCCCGACGGAAGTAGCCGTTTCTCCGTTAACGGTGACACGTTGTATCACTACATGGGGACGTCGACGTTTGCCAACTACACCGTTCTACCGGAGATTGCCGTAGCCAAGATTCGCGAAGATGCGCCATTCGACAAGGTTTGCTACATCGGCTGTGGTGTGACAACGGGCATCGGTGCTGTGATCAACACCGCTAAGGTCGGGCCCGGTGCGAACGTCGTTGTGTTCGGCTTAGGGGGCATCGGTTTGAACGTCATACAAGGTGCGCGCATGGTGGGGGCAGACATGATCGTGGGTGTGGACATCAACCCGAGCAAACGCGCGCTCGCCGAGAGATTCGGTATGACGCATTTTGTGAACCCCAGGGACGTTGAGAAGGATCTCGCTTCTTACTTGGTTGACCTCACCAAAGGCGGCGCTGACTACAGCTTTGAGTGCATCGGCAACGTGAAGACCATGCGTCAAGCGCTCGAATGCTGCCACAAGGGTTGGGGTGAGAGCGTGATCATCGGTGTCGCCGGCGCGGGCGAGGAGATCAGCACGCGCCCGTTTCAGTTGGTCACAGGCAGGGTTTGGCGTGGTACTGCCTTCGGAGGCGCCAAGGGCCGCACCGATGTACCACGAATCGTCGACTGGTATATGGATGACAAGATCAACATTGATGATCTCATCACTCATACCTTACCGCTCGACGACATCAATAAGGGCTTTGATCTGATGGAAGAGGGTAAATCTATTCGCAGCGTGGTGGTGTACTCGTAAACGCATGCTTAATCGGTCACCGGCGTAATACCCGACGACAACACACTAATTATAGATAGTGATCGTATGCGCACACGGTCTCGAAACTTTGTTCCGGAGAACTTTTCTTTTCACGACGATCCTATACTGATTCTCGATGAATTCTGGACATTAGAGGAGACGGTCTACTTTCGAGAAACAATGGATCGTGTGTGCTGGAAAGCGCTGACCGAACTACCCGACGCCTCAAGGACTTTCCGAAACTGTGGTAACTGGTTGCAGGTGGAGCTTGGCGGGCCGCAAAGGTCGGCGTTCTTAGCCAGTGTAACTCTCTATAAGGAACACAACCCGACTGAGCTGACGATGATTTAATAAGGCAGGAGAGCCCAATGAGACACGAATTCAACCACTCACGGCGGCGTATGCTCGCCGGTTCTCTGGCGGTAGGGGTAGTTGCGATATCGTCGGTGGGCCGGTTGCAGGCGGCCGAGCTGCTGCGCACGCCGAGGCAGACACCCGGTCCATTTTACCCCGTGCGCCTGCCATTAGACTCTGACAATGATCTCGTAACCATGGACGGTCGTTCAGGGCTTGCGAAGGGCGAGATCGCTAACGTCGTTGGACGCATCTTGGATGAGCGCGGACGCCCCGTGCCGCGAGCACGGGTAGAGATCTGGCAGTGTGATGCCAACGGCCGCTATCATCATCCTGGAGATCAGCGCAATGTTCCACTGGATCCCAATTTTCAAGGCTATGGCCGCTTTGAAACAGGCAATGATGGCGCTTACCGTTTTCGCACTATTAAGCCCGTTCCGTATCCGGGACGTGCCCCGCATATCCACTTTGCGATCAGCGGACCCGGCATCGAGCCGTTGATTACACAAATGTACGTCGCCGGTGCGCCCGAGAATAATCATGACTGGATTTTGAACGACATTCGCGACACGCGTGCTCGCGAGAGTCTAATCATCAGTTTCGGACAACATGCTGGTGTGCCGGGCGAGCTCACGGGCAAGTTTGATATCGTGCTTGTCGCCGATGGTCGTTTTAATTCCTAGTAGCGAGCCCCGGGTTGGGAACAATCAACAACGCTACCAGTCTTCGCGCGCTATCAGTTATCAACCACTTATCTTAAGGTATCGTTTTCACGTCTTTTACGGCTGCTCTCCGCATAGCAGCTGATTACTCGTGGCAGTAGCAAACAAACATCACATCGTAATCGTCGGCGGTGGCGCCGGCGGTCTCGAGCTTGCAACGCAACTTGGCGACAAACTCCGCAAGAAGAACGCCGACATAATACTGGTCGACATAAGCCCAACTCACGTCTGGAAACCATTACTGCATGATGTGGCTGCGGGAACCTTGGACCCTAATGTGGATGCGCTCGAGTACCTGGCGCAAGCGCGCTGGCATCACTTTCGCTTTCGCCTGGGGGCTATGGATGGGCTCGACAGACGAGCACGCGAAATCTTTGTGGCCCCAACCTACAACGAACAAGGGCTCGAGACAATTCCTCGCCGGACACTTCAATACGATACCTTGGTACTGGCGGTGGGCAGTGTGAGCAATGATTTTGGTGTCAAAGGTGTCTGGGAGCATTGTTTGTTCTTAGACACCACCGAGCAGGCACAGGACTTTCAGAAGCAAATGCTGGACCGGCTCATACGCGCGCAAGGCATGGGGGGGCCTCAAGAGCCTGCACAGTTGCACGTGGCGATCGTTGGTGGTGGTGCCACAGGAAGCGAGCTGGCAGCGCAATTGCATCACGTGACGCACCAGCTATCGGCGTATGGGTTGGATCACATCGTACCCCAACAGGATATCAAGATAAGCATTATTGAGGCGGCCGATAGAATCCTGCCGGCTCTCCCACCACGTCTCTCCGCAGCTGCCGAAAGTCAATTGGACCGCCTGGGCGTTGAAGTGCATAAGGGCGAGATGGTGGTTGAAATTACAAACGACGGCGTGCATACGGCTAGTGGCAGGTTCATTCCGGCTGGTATTATCGTGTGGGCCGCGGGTATCAAGGCGCCAAATCTTCTCGCCGATCTGGATGGCCTGGAGACGAATCGACTGAATCAACTCGTGGTCAAGCCGACCCTGCAGACTATTCGTGACGACGCGATTTTTGCCTTTGGTGATTGTGCCGCTTGTCCCGTAGTGGAAGGCACACGCGGTACCGTGCCACCGCGCGCACAGGCTGCCCATCAGCAGGCCGCTATGCTAGTACGGTCACTTTGCAATCGCCTGAAAGATAAGCCATTACCGAGGTATGTTTATCGTGACTATGGTTCCTTGGTTGCGCTCGGAAAGTACAGCACTGTGGGGACCTTGATGAACAGGCTCATGCGCGGAAGCGTGATGATCGAGGGCGTCGTTGCTCGGCTGGTATATCTTTCCTTATATAAGATGCACCAAGTGGCGCTGTTCGGCTGGTACCGCACGATCTTGTTGACTATGGCAAACGTGCTTCGCCGCCGCGTCTATCCGGAGATCAAACTGCATTAGGCTGCACGACAAAGCTGCATCAGTGGCGCGATTGCGCCCAGCTTTTCCAGCTGCCAGATCATAGTCTTTAACTCTTTGCTGCCAGCACTTGTCAGAACGGGCGCTGCGAGTGTATCGAACTTCGCCTTGATCTCTTCATCGGTCAAGGGACTACGTGGATCACCCTTTGGGTACTGGAGTTGTCGACTCAGGATGCGGCCATCGGTGGTCTTTATCGTGACCTCAGTTTGTTGCCGCTGTGGAAACTGGTTATCGTAGTCAGGATCCGCGATTACCTCGACTTTGTTGAGCTGCGCCCGGATCGTCGGATCCATAATGCGTCCCGTTTCGAACTGAGCCGGCGTGACCTCCTGGTCGACCAGCGCCGCGGCGATCACATAGGGCAAACTGTGGTCGGCCGTCTCTTTTGTTCGAGGGTCATACTTGGCGCGGTCTGCTAGGATGTCGGCGGCCCACGTGAGAGTGCGCACGCGAACGTGTTCAATGCGGTCATGTATGAGGTCGTGATCACGCATCAAGTCGAGCACGGCGGTAAGAGGCGCATGCGTGAGCGCCTCTGTTGGGAACGCCTTGAAGCTGATCTGTTCGATTCGCCACGACTTACCGAGATCCTCAACAAGCGCATCGAGTTTCCATTCAGGCCCAAAGCAGTGAACAAGACCCTCCTTTCCATCGATTACACCGCTGGGACCGGTGTATCCTCGCTCTGCGAGCAACGCTGCTAACACGCCGCTCTGTGTTGCCAGCGGGTCGGCCGTGTTTTTCATCATCGAAAGCTCCCCGGCCGTAACCGCTCCGGCGGCCACATGGCGTGATGCGGAGATGCCAACCGCATGCTGGATTTGTTTCCACTGCAAACCAAGCATTTTTGCTGCGGCGATGGGTGCGGCGATCGAAGTGAAAGTAGCGTGGTGCCAGCCCCGATCACGGATTCCGGGAAACGCTGACTCACACAACCGCATTGCAAACTCGTAACCTAGGACGATGGCGACAATTAGATCTCTGCCATCCCGCTGCTGGCGCTCGCCACATGCGATCGCAGCAGGAATCAGGTCTGAAGGATGACAGGGATCCTGTTGCCAGTAGATGTCGTTGTAGTCCATGACTCGCACCATCAGTGCATTGGCAAAAGCGGCACTCACGGGATCGACCTGTTTGCCTATGCCGATAACGGTCGCGGTACCCGGTCCCGCGATCTCATCGAGTACACTCAGCGCGATGCGAACATCCTCCTGCCCATAGCCGCCTAGCGCACAGCCGAAAGCGTCAAGCAAGCAACGCTTAGCCGTGTGCACCGCGTTATCATCGAGATCTTCGAAACGCAGCTCAGCGGCCCAGCGGGCGATCTGGGCAGTGATCGCATCTACCTTCGGCGTTGCCATAGTGTCAGCTCGCTTCGCGCCTAAATGGCTCGTAGCTCATGAAATCGGCATGGTGAACGATAAACGCTTCCGTGCTTCGCTGCACAAGGTCGCCTTCCTCCGAATGGGTGGCGATGATGTGACACACTTCATCCGGCACGCCACATTGCATTGCCACAGCGACGCCCGTAAAAGGGTGTCTTAAATTTTTGCCCTGCGTACTTTGCCGGGTCTGTCCGTTGACGATTTCGTACTCGAGCAGTTTGCCGACATCAGCGAGGATCGCGCCCGCGACGACCTTGTCCATATTGATCGATAGCACATCCCCAAGGAATGTTCTCATGGCTTCCGCCGATCGCCGGGCGATGTGAACGACACAGCGTTTGTGTGCCATGAAAGTGACAGGGCAATCGCGCACGCGTAAGGTAAACGGGATCGCGTTCAAGTCCTGCGGGCTCAATGGACTGCGCTCGAACGCTCTTATCCACGTCTGGGTCACACTCTCACGAAGCTCGGGATCTTCTATCCAGTTGATTTCGGGCCAGAGTTTTTCGACGGCATCGCGCATCGGTTTCTCCGAGTCATTCGTCATGGGCCACAGATAGCCAGGGGCGCAACTGGCAGTTTAGCGTGATGATAGACTCGCAAGCGACGTCTAGGGGCTGAATACCGTTACAGGGACGCCGGTTGCCCTGTTCCTGTGCTGGCGGGTATGCTTACTCGCATTCGGCGCTGAACTAAGGCGCTGTTGGCTCCGCCAATTCGAGGACCGACCGATGGAATTCAGTGGCGCGCTGGCCCAAAAGCTTGGCCTCAAGAACACGTCCTATAAGTACAACCTGCCCAAGGACGAGCTGTTTCATGAAGCTATCGCCAACGACCGTGGGCGCATTCGCCTGGACGGGCCCGAAACCGAGCAGAAGGCGTACGCCACCAAGCTCGGCGCGAACGGGCCGCTGGTTTTCTACACCGATCCGACCTGTACGGGCCGCCCCGTGAAAGATACTTTTGCTGTCGCTTGGCCTGAGGTAGAAAGCGCAATCTGGTGGAAAGACAACCTTCAGAAGTATGACCCGGCAAAGTACGAGGGACTACTTAAGCGTGTTGTCGACTATCTCAACGAGCGCAATCCGACGCTCTACGTTCAAGACGTCTATGCCGGAGCGGACGCGACGTATTCGGTACCCTATCGTTTTGTCGGTGAGTATGCGACCCACGCGATGTTTGCCCAGAACATGTTCCCGAAGCAGGTCGATGGGGTCGAAGATACTGAGAAAAAACGCTGGACGATGCTTAACGTGCCTTCGTTTCGCTGCGAGCCCGAACGAGATGGCAGCCTGTCGGAGCGCGCCGTTATCATCGATTTTCGCAATCAAGTCTGTTTGGTGGCAGGACGCGCGGATTATTGCGGCGTCGTAAAGAAAACGATCTTCACGGTTATGAACTTCCTGATGCCGAATCTAGGTTTCCTGTCTATGCACTGCTCAGGCAATGTCGGTGTCAGTGGCGATACCGCGATCATGTTTGGCCTGTCAGGGACTGGGAAGACGACGCTCTCCGCCGATCCGGATCGCAGACTGATCGGGGACGACGAACACGGATGGACCGGACTCGGTGTTTCTAACCTAGAAGACGGATGCTATGCGAAGCTGATTGATCTTGACAAACAGGCCGAGCCCATCATCGCCGCGGCCCTGTCTATGCAGGGCACTATTATCGAGAACGTGCCGCCGTTTGCGGACAAGCCACTCGAAGAGACAGATCCGCAAGAGCTCGATCTGAACGATCGCTCGATCACGGAGAACACGCGATTTTCTTACCCACTTAACTGTAATCCGAACGTAGCGGATGGCGCCAAGGGCGGGCATCCGGAAACCATCGTGTTGCTGACGGCGGACGCTTTCGGGGTGCTTCCGCCCGTGTCGGTGCTCGAAGGCAAGGACGTTATGTACCACTTCGTTCAGGGCTTTACCGCTAAGCTGGCTGGCACAGAGGTAGGCCTCAAAGAACCACAGGCGACGTTCAGCGCCTGCTTCGGCGGTCCGTTCATGTCGCACAAACCATCCGTCTATGCCAAGCTGCTGAGCGAAAATATGGACAAGCACAACGCCCGCTGTGTGTTGCTCAACACCGGCTGGCACGGCGGTCCAGCAGGACGAGCGCCGCGGATCTCCATTCAAGACACTCGCACCTTGTTGAACGCGGCGCTTAACGGCGACCTGCATACCGAGGGTATGGAGTATGAGATCCATCCGGTGTTCAACCTTCGCGTGCCCAAGCACTGCCCGGGTGTGGATTCGCATATTCTTAATCCGCGGGGCACATGGTCGGATAAGCAAGAGTACGATTCAGCCGCCGAGCGGCTGCGCGGGATGTTCCGCAACAACTTCGACAAGAACCGCTTCTCGAGCTTTGGCATCGAGGCGGTGATGTAATGAGTCAACCTCGTACCTATTTATCGCTACACTGCGGAAGAAGCACGCTGCGATCCATTGTTTGTTTGAGAGTCGCTTCAGGATCTAGAAAGATCCGTCGGTGGTTCTGATCGTGGCCTTCGCCGATACCGAGAAGTCCCTCCCGGCTGACGTGCGTGATGTCCTGGACGCAGCCGCCTTGCTCGAGGTGACGGAGTTTCGGCTCTTTAAAATTGCTTACCAATTCTGGCACGGACGCGACGCCAGCGATCATTCGATCGAGCAATTCTTCGTTCCGTATATGTTCCGCTCGGTCGTGCCGTTATGGGTGCGTCAATTGTGTCGCCAGATCTTGCAAGCAAATGCTGAGGGCAGACTCAATCCCGCGTCGTATGGGGTCAAACGTCGGCAGCAACGCCTGCCCGCAACGATACTTGCGATCAAGGTTATCGCTGTCGTGGGCGCGGTTCTGTTGATGTTGTTGTTAGCTGGCAGCCTTTACGTCGGCTACTAGTCCACGTACGAAAGCCGGATTTCTCAATCCGGTCCATTTTCCGCACCTGTTGGCTCTGTTGTCCATGTAATAATGACCGCGGACGGGATCGCGCACCCGCCGTGTCCCGACGCGCTAGCGAATGACTACGAACGCACAACGACGCTCGCACGCCTATCTAGTCCGAGTCTTTATTCCGTTCGCGCTAGGTTACTTCCTTTCCTATCTCTTCCGGGTGGTGAACGCCGTCATCGCGCCGGATCTGGTGGCAGACGTTGACCTTAACGCTGCGGAGCTGGGTCTATTAACCAGCGCCTATTTCCTAACCTTTGCGGTTTTTCAACTGCCGCTAGGGATATTGCTCGACCGTTTTGGCCCGCGCAAGACGGAGGCGGCCTTACTGCTATTCGCTGCCCTGGGAGCGTTCGTGTTTGCGACATCGTCGACTGCGGCTGGTCTTACAATCGGCCGCGCGCTCATCGGAATGGGAGTCTCAGCCTGTTTGATGGGTGCCTTCAAGGCGTTCGTGCTTTGGTTTCCCCGCGAGCGGCTGCCGCTGATCAACGGATTACAGATGGCTGCCGGTGGCCTCGGGGCCCTGACTGGAACCGCACCGGTCGAGGCGGCGCTTGAGGTTACCGACTGGCGCGGTGTCTTCGAAGGTTTAGCAATCGCAACGCTCGCCGCCGCCGCAGTGATTTACCTAGTGGTACCGGAGCGCAAGACCGAGACCCCGACAAGCTCCTTTCGAGGACAACTGCGCGGCGTCGTGGAGGTATTTACCAGCCCGACCTTTTGGTGCATCACGCCATGGACAGTGGTTTGTCAGGCGACTTTTCTAGCGATACAAAGTCTTTGGGCAGGACCGTGGATGCGTGATGTCGCGGGTCTCGATCGTAGCGCCATCGCTTCCCGGCTAGCGCTGATCGCGATAGCGATGATTGGCGGCTATGTTTCGCTCGGAGCACTGGCGGCTCAGTTGAGCAACTACGGTGTACGACCTATGACCGTGGCAGTCGCTGGCATGACGCTATTCATCGTTGTACAGGTGGGGATTGTGCTCGAGTGGACCGGTGCAGCGATTCCGTTGTGGTTAGCATTCGGGTTTCTGGGCACGACCGGAATTATTCCCTATGCCGCCCTATCCCAGAGCTTTCCCGCACATTTGGCCGGGCGCGTGATCACCGGAGTGAATCTGCTCGTGTTTCTCGCCGCGTTTGCCTCGCAGTGGGTCATCGGGATCATCATCAATCTCTGGCCCACAACGCCTCAGGGCGGCTACGCCCCGGCGGGCTACCAGGCAGCGTTTCTCCTAATGCTGGGCTTGCAAACTGTGGGACTGATCTGGTACTTCATCTCGAGATCGAAGGCACGTTAAAGCCAGCCGCGGCCTCGGGTACGCGCCATGAGTTAGGGCTAAGAGACATCATGAGCAGCACTTCCTCCGGTGATCTGTCGGAACTGCTAAGAATGGCGTTGCAGATGCACCAAGCCGGTCAACTGGACCAGGCGCGTGGCCTGTATGAGCGGATCCTTGTCCAGCAGCCAGCTCACGCCGATGCGCTGAACTTGCTCGGCATTCTCACACATCAAGGCGGCGATCCCGTGCAGGCGGCAGAACTCATTCGTAGATCGATCGCTGCCAAACCGCATGTTGCTTCTTATCACAACAACCTCGCTAAGATCCTTGAAGAAAGTGGTGATCTGCAAGCAGCACTGGCTTCGTACAACGAAGCGCTGCGCCTAGGCCCTAATGATCCCATTGGGCATTCAAACCTCGGGTTGTTGATGGGACGGCTCGGCCGGTTGCAGGAGGCGGAATCGAGCCTTCGCGCTGCTCTGCGGCTTAGGCCGCAGGATGCCGAGTGTCATTACAACCTCGGCAATATCCTGCGCGACTTGGAGCGACCAGATGATGCCATCGCCGCCTATAAGGAAGCACTTCGGCTGCGACCCGAGAGCGCTGATGCTCACAACAATATGGGCAACGTGCTTCATCGGCTTGGACGTCTGCAAGAGGCCGTCGACGCGCACCGGAAAGTTATCGACCTCAGGCCGTCCGATGCAGCAAGTCAGGTCAACCTCGGCAACGCCTTGGCCGACTTGGGACAAATGCAAGAGGCACTGAATCACTACGACACAGCAATCAGGCTGAATTCCCAGTTTGCCGAGGCGTATCAGAACGGGGGCCGGGTACTTATGGCTACCGGGGATCTCGATCGAGCGATAGATGCCTTTCGCAATGTGCTGGAGATTAAGCCGGACAGCGTCGATGCGCGCTGCGCACTCGCCTCGGCGTTTCGCATGTTGACGCCCAGCGGTTATGAGCCGCCGTTGGAGGATAACATTCGGATGTGCTTGGCAACACCCGAGGTCAACGCGCAAGATCTTGCCCGGATTGGCGCCCACCAACTCAAACACAAGCACCGGCTCCGGGAGCGGCTAAGGGACGACGATCACGATTTGCTAGTTGAGCTAATGGCCGATGAATTATTGAGCACCCTGCTCCCGCGGATCGTGAACGTGGATCCTGATTTAGAGCAGGCCCTTACCGCCATGCGCCGCCAGCTGATGCTTCAAGAGGTCAGCACTGAAACACCGTCTGATACTCCAATCGGTGTCCTCACGGCTTTGGCACTTCAATGTTTTAACAACGAGTACGTGTTCAGTGTCGCTGCCGACGAGGAAGATGCGGTCAGCCAGCTTGTCTCGCGTTGTGAAAGGTTGCTTGAACTCCCGTCCCCACCGCTGGATAGGATCGAGAAGTGTCTAGCGTGTCTCGCGATGTATCGACCGCTCTACGGCCTCGCCTATGCGCGAACCCTTGACGCGATCGGATTAGATAAGTGGTCGGAAGTAACGCGTCCGCTTATACAGCGCACCTTAAGCGAGCCGTTTGAGGAGCTTCACATCGAGGAACAGATCGAGTCGTTGGGCAACATTAACGACCCCATCTCCCAGGCCGTTCGTGCACAGTACGAAGAGCACCCCTACCCGCGCTGGGTAGATCTCCCTGCGACTGAGCAAAGAGGATGGCGGAGTTTGCTACAGCGTGTTTTACCTCGGTTCTCTGCACCGGCATTTGTTGATGGTTCAACAAGAATGTTGGTCGCGGGCTGCGGTACCGGCATGGAACCGGTTTCGATCGCGTTGGCGTGTTCGAACACTGAGGTGGTTGCTATTGACCTGAGTCGACGTAGCCTCGCCTATGCTGCCCGTATGGCGCGCAAGCTCGGCGTCGATGGTATCCGCTTCTTACAAACGGACATCCTATCGCTCCCTAGCCTGAAGGAGCATTTCCACATCGTGGAATGCGCGGGCGTGTTGCATCATATGGCCGATCCACTGCGAGGTTGGCGTGTGCTTTCCGACCTATTGTTGCCCGGCGGCCTGATGAAGATCGGTCTTTATAGTGAACGCGCGCGTGAGCCGGTAGTGGCGGCGCGAGCGTACATAGGCCGAGAAGGGTTGAGGCCCGTTGCCAGTGATATCAAGGCTGTCCGTACACGCATTCTTTCAAAGCAAACGGAGCCGGCACTGATGGAGCTGGCCGAGAGTGAGGATCTCTACGCCATGAGCACGTGCCGAGATCTGCTGTTCCATGCCCAGGAGCACCGGTTTACCCTGCCGCAAATACGTGAAGCTTTGGCCGACCTGAAGCTCAAGCTCATTGGTTTTGAGCTCCCGGCGGCGCATGTGAAGCAGCGCTACACTGAACTTTTTTCCGACGATTTGAACATGACAAATCTCGAGAACTGGGAACGGTTCGAACAGATACATCCGCGTGTATTTTCGGGTATGTATCTCTTTTGGTGTCAGAAAGAAGCGTAGCCGCAGATACAAGATAAACATCGGACCGGAGTCTTTTATCTCGTTCTTATGAAAGTTGTGTCAAAGTTAGAAGAAGCACTTGAACATCATAAAGCCGGCCGATTGCACGAAGCGGAGATACTCTACCGTGCAATCCTGAGTCAGGAACCCAATCATGCAGATGCGTTGCATTGGTCCGGGGTTCTCGCTCATCAGCTAGGGCGACAAGCCAAAGCGGTAGCGTTGATTCAACGCGCGCTCGCACTGAATCCCAACGATGCCGCTGCCTATAACAACCTGGGGCTTGCGCTCGAGGCACAGGGGAAAGTGGAAGAGGCGGTCGACGCCTTCCGCAGTGCGTTGGCGCTTGCACCGGATGATTCTGAGATTCACAAGAGCCTGGGCGTCGCGCTCAAAGAGCAGGGGCGAACTGCTGAGGCTATCGACGTGTTCGCGCGCGCCGCGACGCTTAGTCCGGACGATAGCGACGCACTCAACAGTTTGGCGATAGCGCTTCGAGCGCAGGGCAAGTTGGAAGAAGCTATTTCTGCGTATAGGCGTGCTTTGGCGATCAGCCCCGACTTTGCCGAAGTACAGAATAACCTCGGCGTCGCACTGCAAGAACGCGGGTTACTAACCGAGGCCGTTGGTACCCTGCGGCGTGCCGTGGAAGTGAAGCCGGACTTCGCGGAGGCTTATTGCAACTTGGGCGGTGCACTGCACGCCGCTGGTGAGCTCGATGAAGCGGTCGCTGCTTTCCAGCACGCGGTCGCTCTGGCGCCCCATTTTGCGGAGGCGCATAACAACCTAGGCATAGCCCTCAGCGCTCAAGGACAACTGGAAGCGGCAATCGCCGCTTTTCGCCGTGCATTAGCGATTGATTCCGACGATGCCACCGCCTATAACAACCTCGGGCTTGCGCTTCAAACTCAGAACAAACTGATTGAAGCGGTTCAGGCCTACCGTCGCGCACTAGCACTTGCCCCTGACGATCCGGAGGTGCACAACAATCTAGGTGGTGCGCTTCAGCAGCAAGGCGAGCTTGGCGCGGCGGCGGATGCCTACCATCGAGCGCTGGCGCTTGCACCCGACTTCAGCAAAGCCCACAACAACCTTGGCGCGGTGCTGTTAGCGCAAGGAAAGTATGAGGAAGCGAGCAGCGCGTTCGAGCGAGCGCTTGCACTGCAACCGGACTATGCGGCCGCGCATTCGAATTTGATTCTGTCCTTGCATTATGGCCCGGCCGGCGACCCCGGTATCCTCTTTGCTGCGGCACGAAAGTGGAATGCCTGTCACGCCGAGTCACTTTCCGGATGGGCAGCCGAGTACCCAAACTCGCGCATCCCCACGCGGCGACTACGTATCGGTTACATCTCAGCTGATTTTTGCCACCACCCAGTAGGATTCTTCGTCACCCCGGTGATCACGGCGCACGACAAGCAACAAGTTGAGGTCGTTTGTTATGCCGATGTAGCGTGCCCTGATGAACTTACCGAAGAGTGCCGCCATCACGCTGATCGTTGGCAAGACATTGTTGGCATCGACGATGAACGACTAGCGGGCATGGTTCGCGCTGACCAGATCGACGTCTTGATAGACCTCGCCGGTCACTCGAGCGGTAACCGCCTGCTCACCTTCGCCCGCAAACCGGCCCCTATCCAAATGACGGGCGGGGGTCACTTTGACACGACCGGTCTGGACGCGATCGATTATCTGCTCTCCGATCAGTTTCACACGCCGCCAGGTGCAGAGCGTTTTTTCAGCGAGGAGCTGATCCGTTTGCCCCATGACTATGTGTGCTATGCGCCACCGCCGTACGCACCGGCCGTCAATGCTCTGCCTGTACGGCGACAAGACCGGATTACCTTCGGGTGTTTCAACAACCTCGCAAAGCTGACACCGCAGGTGGTGGCCCTGTGGGCGCGTATCCTAACCGCGTTGCCGCAGGCGCGGCTACGGTTGCAGACGAACGGTTTAAATGATCCGGTGACGCGCGAGCGCTATCAGCATTTATTCGCATGTGAGGGCGTTTCCGCCGAGCGCCTGGTGTTGGTAGGCAGCGTCCCGCACGCGCAATTATTGGCCGCCTACGGTGAGATGGATATCGCCCTTGATCCGTTTCCTTACTCCGGGGGGCTGACCACCTGTGAGGCGCTGTGGATGGGGGTACCGGTGATCACGCTTACCGGTGAGCGTCTCTGTGGACGACACAGCACGAGCCATTTGTCGAACGTAGGCCTATCCGAGCTCGTAGCAACGACGGCAGAAGACTACGTTGCTGTTGCAACTGACCTCGCGCGCGATGTCGAGCGCCTAGAACAACTCCGACACGGTCTGCGTGAGCAAATGGCGGCATCACCCCTGTGCGACACCGAACGTTACACGCGAGCACTGGAAGCGGTATATCGTAGGGTGTGGCAGCGGTGGTGTAAGCAAGAGACGTGACGGAGCTGGAGCAAGCGCTTGTGCACCACGAAGCCGGCCGCCTCGAGGAGGCTGAGGCACTCTACCGCGCGGTGCTTGCGCGTGAGCCGGAGCATCCCGATGCGTTACATCTGCTGGGCGTCATTGCCCACGAACTCGGCGATCATGCAAATGCGCGCACTCTAATTGCGCAGGCGATTGCGCATCACCCCGGTGCAGCGCAGTATCACTACAGCCTTGGCGAAGTGCTAAACGCGCTCGGCGAAACCGAAGCAGCAATTGCTGCCTATGCGCGCGCCTGTGATCTTGACCCTACGAATGCTCAAGCGCACAACAACCGCGGCATCGCGCTTCACAGCACAGGGCGCCTGCCGGAGGCGGTCGCTGCCTTTGAGGAAGCGATTCGCCGTGCCCCCGACCTTGCTGAAGCGCACTACAATCTCGGGCGCGCCCGCCAAGAATCAGGCGCGTTGCCTGAGGCGATCGAAGCGTATGAGCAAGCGCTTGCGTTGGAACCCTCCGATCCTGATGCCCACAACAATCTCGGTATCGCGCTGGCGGGTCAAGGGCGCCTCCGCGAGGCGATTGCCGCCTTCGAGCAGGCACTTTCTCTTCACGCCGGTCTCGCTGAAGCGCACTGTAATCTCGGTGCGGCATTTCGCCAGCAGGACCGCTTAGAGGAAGGCATTGCCGCGTGTCGGAATGCGATAGCGCTCAAACCCGATTACGCCGAAGCGCACAACAATCTCGGTATGGCATTGCAGGCGCAGGGGAAACTCGTCGAGGCAATTGTTGCATTCAGGGAAGCATTGAGTCTGAGTCCGGAGTTTGCCGAGGCCTACAACAATCTCGCTGTTGCGCTGGTCGAACAAGATAAGCTAAGCGAGGCCGTTGCCTCTTATGAAAGAGCCCTTTCCCTACAACCCGACTCGCACCTGTTCCATTATAATCTCGGCCACGCCTACCAAACCCAAGGCAAGCTCAAAGAAGCGATAGCGGCGTATCAACAGGCGCTTTCCTTGGCACCGCAAGATGCGGGTGCGCACTCCAACCTGCTCATGTGTTCGAACTATAGGGACGATCTCGATGCGCAGACGATGTTCACCGAGCACCAGCGCTGGGCGGCGCAACACGCCGACGGACTCGCCGATGCAGCGCAAACATACGCGAACGCCCCCGACCCACAACGCCGCTTGCGCGTGGGTTACGTCTCCCCGGATCTTCGCCGTCATCCGGCGGCGTTTTTCTTCGAACCGCTGTTGGGTGCCCACGACCCGGCCCGCATCGAGGTGCTGTGCTACGCCGAGGTGAAACATCCCGATGCCGTGACCGCACGGATGAAGGCACAGGCACCGCACTGGCGCAGCATCGTGGGGCTCACCGATGAGGCCGTCGCCGCGCGGATTCGCGAGGACCGTGTCGATATCCTCGTCGATCTAGCCGGACACACCGCCAACCACCGACTGCTAGTCTTCGCCCGCAAGCCGGCCCCGATCCAGGTCACCTATCTGGGGTATCCGAATACCACTGGCCTGACGACGATGGACTATCGCTTCACCGATGCGGTTGCCGACCCGCCCGGTGAGACTGATTCCTTCTACACTGAGACCCTGGTGCGTTTGACACCGGGCTTTGCCTGCTACTGCCCTCCAGAGGAAGCTCCATCAGTCTCCGCGCTACCGGCAAATGGCACCGGCGCGATCACTTTTGCCTCATTAAACAATCCCGCCAAAATCGACTCAGCCTTGATCGCGATTTGGGCAAAGATTCTAGATCTTGTGCCCGCCTCGCGACTAATGTTACAGGCACGCACATTTGCTGATGTCGCCACTGTTGCACGCATGCAGGCGCTATTCGCGAAAGCCGGTGTTGGTGCCGATCGGCTTGTGCTGTTGCCGGGCAGCGCGCTCGCTGAGCACCTGGCGCTTTATCAGCAGATCGACATCGCGCTCGACACGGCCCCCTGGAACGGGCACACGACCACGTGCCATGCGCTGTGGATGGGGGTGCCAGTCGTCACGTTGGCCGGCGAGCGGCATGCTGGACGCATGGCGGCAAGCGTCTTATCGGTCGTGGGGCTCCACGAACTCATTACCTCAAAGCCGGATGAGTATGTAGCCTGTGCGGTGTCACTAGCCCAAGGCCGCGCAGCGCTCGGGCGATTGCGAAGCGAATTGCGCGAGAAAGTAAAACAATCTCCCTTGATTGACGCGCACGCATTTACTCGGCATGCCGAGACCGTTTATCGTGAAATGTGGGTGAGGTGGTGTGAAACACGATAGCACTGTGGAAGACTCGTTGTGTACCGCCATTTCGATTGCCCAGGAGAAAAAGGATGCCTTTGGATTCACGGTTCTATAAGGCCGTCGAGCCGCTTTATTTTTCCGGCATGGGTACCGAGCATGCGGCACCGCTGTTGTATTCACTCGTCCGTATGACGCGGCCGCGACATGTGCTAGAAGTTGGCCTTGGATATACCACGCCGTTCCTTGCACAGGCTCTTAAAGACAACGTCGAGGAATTCGATACCGATCGCCAGGTTCTCAGCGCTTCGGGCAAGGACGACGAACGCAAGCTGTTGCTTTTGCCAGATCACTATGAATCAGACTATGCGCCAAAGCTGTATGCTATCGACGACTTTTCCGACGAAGATGCAAGCAGCCGCGAAGCGCTCAAGGTTGTCGAGAAACTCGGACTGGCGCCGCTCGTGCAAGTCGAGAGAGGAGACTTCAGAGGCTATAGCAACAAGATGGGGGAGTCGGCCTTCCCACTAGATTTAATCTGGTTCGATTGCGGGGGGTTGCCTGAATACGTCGATTTCATAAATGAGTACTGGCGCTTGATTAACCCAGATCGCGGCCTGCTCTTGCTGCACTTCACTTACTGGAATCTTTTCTTCGTGCGAGACGGCGCTGAGGACGTCAAGCTTATCAGTGGGCCGATTGCCAACGAGGTGAAGCGCCAACAGGCGGAAGCCGGTATCGAAGCGAGCTTCGAGATACTGAGTCTGGTGGAGCCGCACAAGCAGCGCCAAGGTAGTGTCACAATGATTCGAAAGCTTGGCTGGACGTCGCGATGCCGCGATCGGGGTTTCGAGCAAGAGGTACTCGAGATCTTCGGCGCAAAGTACAAGCCACTGATCAAACTACAGTAGCGAGTCTCGAGTAACTGGGGAAATTCTTGCCAACGGCTGTTCTATGCAGTTACTCGCCTGCTAGCTGTTGTTCTTAAAACTCTGGCAATGTATCAAAAGCGAAAGAGATGCGCTCGCCAATACTCTCCAGTGGTATCGTGCGATGATAGAAGTACGAAGGAAATAGCAGCATCAGACCTTCCTCGGGTTGTACGGTTTTGGTCTCCACGTCAGCATCGCCATGATACTCCGGCGGCGGCTGCCCGAATTCAATCCAACCTTCTCGAGTTTTCGTGTTCGCTTTAAAGCTCTCTGGGAGTTTCACGTAGTAGACGCCACTTACCCAACCGCTCGGATGTATGTGTGGAATCTGGTGACCCTGTTGATTCAACACCACGCCCCACGTGCTAAGCCGCCAGCGAGACGGTCTGTGAGCCAGGTACGGATGCGCCGAGTCAGCAGGCAGTCGCTGCAAGTAGTCCGTGATCGCTTGGTTCACGATTGTCTTGAACGCTCGAAACACTCCCTCAGTTTCGACGAGTAGCTCGTCGGTGTGCATCCCAAACCGAGTTGCACCGCTAGAAGGTTGCTTGATCATGGTCGGGTGCGTGCGGATATGGTCCGCCAATGCTGTATTGAACTCATCCACGGTAGAGAAACCCGTAGGAGGATCGATGCGCACTTTCTTGATTAGCCGTTCGAAATCGACAAGCTTGCGCGCCACGCCACCCTGATCGAGCTCATTTAGGGCGATCGACTTGAATGCCATGGCGTGCACATGGCGTGGATTGCGGCTCAAGCACTCGTCAAAAGCGCTTAGTGCAGCCCGAGCGTTGCCTTGCTCGAGCAGGTAACCACCAACCACGACGTAAGCATGAGCATGTTGTGGATCAAGTTCGATCGCCCGCTTTAATGCCGCAATCGCTTCATCGAGCTTGCCCTGATCTTTCAGTGCAATACCGAGGTTGTAGTGGGCATCCCCGTATCTCGGCTCTAGTCGAATAACTCGTTCATAGTTCGATACCGCTTCATCGAGTTCACCCAATTGTTGCAGTACGGCGCCGATATTGCACTGCGCTGCGACAGCGTTGGGCTCGAGCTCGACCGCGCGCCGATACGCCGTAAGTGACTCTTCAGGCCGCTGTAGTGCCCGAAGCACGTTGCCGAGACCATTGTGATAGTGGGTATTCTCGCCATCCTGCTCGATGGCTTGGGTAATCAATGCCAGAGCTTGCTGTTGGTCACCTGCCTCGTGCGCGAGGATACCCAACAGATACAACGCGTCAGCATGATCAGGCTTCGCCTCCAGCACTTGGCGATAGAGCGCTTCCGCGTCGCGCAGCCGACCGGCCTCGTGGTGCTGGATTGCATGCGCCAATGCAGCTTCTATGTTCATGCGGACTCAGGTCCGGAGGAAGTCAAGAGCGACATTATTAGGAGAACCTGTGTCACGCTCGATTGTAACGTCAAAGATGCCTATTGCGAGTTCGTGTTAGCTCTTACTGGCTTTTTCGTTGGAGTTTGACGGCAATCGTATACCGGATGAAATCACACACGCGAGAAGGGGGCCTAGCCGAGTGCGGGATTCTAGCATCGAAGAAAACTAATCGGCCGGGCGATGGATAAACAGCATTAACGATATCATTGCGTGCCTCATTGTAGAACACGGTTTCGCCTGCCCAGTCAACGTCCCACACAGGATTTGCGTAATACAGCACGGTAAAATGTCCCTCTGCATCATTGTCGGCATGCACCGTCGGGCAGTCGCCGAAGTTGTAGGCATTCACATACATTCGGGTGATGTCAAACTGGCCTTTAGTAATGTTCTCGTCAATGATCTGCATTAACGCGCTGAGGGACTGCACTGAGGTGAGTACCTCCTCCGTTATGTGAGCGATCCAGAAGCCGAATATATCGCCAGGGTTGGACTTCTGTCCGAATTTGTACGCTGGTTGATGGACGCTTGCAAAGACATCCTTCACTAACTGAGGTGGAACCAGATCGTCGTAAACATCAAGAAGCATTTTCCACTCCAGCAGTGACGGGTCGATACCAGTACCGATACGAGCTCATATCCAATGGGCAGTGCGTGTCATGATCTTCGACGCTGTACGCATGAGCCGCCTGGTGGGCTCAGGCAGCAGGACAGCGCCCGCCTCGATCGCAGCTGTGGCATGACGTCCTTCATCATCACGCATTTGCTTGAGGATCGCGCGACTTTTTTGATCACTCGAAGGCAGCCTGTCCAGGTGATCCTCAAGATGTTGCACCACCTGGCGTTCGGTTTCAGTCACAAAACCGAGATTCCACTTGTCACCCATTAACCCTGCTAACGTCCCTATCAGGAATGAGCCAGCGTACCACGCCGGGCTAAGATAACTCGTGTGAGTACCGAGTTCACGGATTCGAGCCTCGGTCCAGGCGAGGTGGTCGTTCTCCTCGGCAGCGGCCTGTTTCATCTTCTCCTGGACGTACGATGTCCGTGCACTGAGTGCCTGACCTCTATACAAAGCTTGCGCACAAACCTCGCCGGCATGGTCTACGCGCATTAATCGCCCGGACAGATCACGCTCGCTGGATCCTAACGGCTCGTCAATCGCTGCATCACCCGGGCTGGGGCGTTCCGGCCGCGGAGCAGGACCGAGAGCAGTACGTAATCCATCGTCGAAGGCGGCGATCAAGCTATCGATTAAGGTTAGCGCCCGCGTGTTCATAGTGAACAAGATACAAGCCTCGCGTCACAAGTAGCAAGTGGTAGGGTACGACAATTGGGGAAACGGTAATCTCGCATCTATACACCGCTTGCTTGCAACTGCTTTTCGATCAAAACCGCGGGGTGAGTTATCTTGATTCTAAGTCCCGATTCTCGGACTCCTTGTGCGAGATGAAGTGCACACCCGACGTTCGAAGTCACGACAATGTCGGGCGCGATGCGTCTCAGGTGCTCGATCTTGTCTGCGCGAAGGTCATTCGCCATGGCTGGTTCAGTCAGAAAGTATGCACCAGCTGCGCCACAGCACACGTTATTCTCAGGTAGTTGCTTAAGCTTGATATCGGCGAGGCGCTCGAGCAAGCGATAGGGGGCGTCTGCGCTACGAGCGACATTGCGCAAAGTGCAAGGATCATGCACGGCGACAGTGAGTCCTATGTTGCTGCTCCTTGGCCGAGTACCTTCCGGCCATTCGGCGTTAGCGAGATATTGACTGATATCCTGCACCTTCGCTGAGAATGCATGAGCGAGGGGATCGTCGGGTAACCAATCAGCGTATTCCATGAGCATGGCACCACAGCCACTTGCTGTGCTGATGACCGCTTGTAACTGCGATTCAGCAAAGGCTCTGAGGTTCTGTCGCATCAAAGCGGCGGCCTTATCCAGCAGCCCAGCGTGCTGATGCAGCGCACCACAGCAAACCTGTGCCGGTGGTATCTGCACCTTATAGCCGAGCTTATTCAGCAAACGAATCGATGCGCTCGACGTTGCGGGGTCGAGCACGTTGGCTACACAACCGGTAAATAGCCCAACCGTTGCCCGTGGTGTGCTAGTAGGTATGTACTGGTGCTGCCAACTTGGCTGAGCTGGTATTGGTGGTAACTGAGCGTCCCAATGGTTAAGACGAAGCGGTCGAAGCAAACCCGATGCCCGCACAGCACTTTGCAGACCGCTGATTTGGTAAAGGCGGAAGACTTTGCTGGCCCACCGAAGGTTTGCTGGGCGTGCGATGATCCAATCCATCGCGGCCTTGCGCAGAACGTCTTGTAAAAGAGGTCGCCGACGCCGCCTCTCCATGAGTGCGCGCCCATTATCGATGAGCCTGCCATAATGAACTTCGGCTGGGCAGACTCGCTCACAGTTGCGGCAAGTTAGACAAAGCGACAAATGCTTCTGCAGTCTTTCTGATGGCGCGAGCTGTCTTTCTGCAACAGCTCGCATGAGCGCGATGCGCCCACGCGGTGACTCATTCTCAGTCCGGGTTTGGCGATATGTCGGGCAATGAGGCAGACACAATCCGCAGGCAACACAACGGCTGGCTTCGTGCTTGATGGCGGTTGCGAGGTCAGAGCTTCTGTTTACAGGCACAAGATTGTGGCTACCGGATCCAAGTGGCAGGATACGAGGACTACAGATACTCGATTCGAGTGGATCGATACAAGTAGATGACGCGAAAGCCTTAAGGTAATAGGCTGCGGAGCATCGATTTCATACGCTATCATTGGGGCATGTCTAGGGTTCCGGGTCTTAAAGAACGTGTACCTAGGTTGATGCCTTACTACCGCCACCACGTCTTCTTCTGCGTAAACCAGCGAGAAGAAGGGAAAACCTGTTGTGCGAATTGCGGCTCGCCGCGCATGCGCGAATACGTGAAAGCCAAGATCAAAGCAATGAACCTCGCGGGTAAAGGCAGAATCCGCATAAACATGTCTGGATGCCTCGACCGTTGCGAGGAAGGCCCGATCGTCGTCGTCTATCCCGAAGGCATATGGTACACGTACGTTGATGAACAAGACCTCGACGAAATCATCCAGGAGCATTTGGTTCACGGCCGGGTGGTTGACCGTCTTCGAATCTAGCGCCCAATCGCAGCGCACGCTTACCGTTTCGACGCGCGTCGATCCCGAACGATCAGTTCTCGATATCGGAAGTCTGCCCCAGAGGGGCGGAAGGTGTCGTAGTGCGGCCCCCCGTTGGGGAACGGTGGCAGCCACCCAACTATCGGTTTCGGCTTGTGACTGATGTTGATCGAGGGTAGGCGCGCCTCCCCCGACGTCGACGAAATAGGTGCGAGACGCCAAAGTATCGGTCCTCGGCGATCGGGAAATAGCCTCGTTAGTGTATTCGAAACAACTACTTACATCGCGGTACGGTCAGCCCGGCGCCGGTGCCATATGTTCACCTTGACAACGCGTCTAAATATTAGATAATTATGATATTTGGACATGCGGGGATTGCACTTGAGAAGTGGCGCAATCTTTGCTTGTCTATATATGTAGTGAATGAATTTAGTGCCTGGTGTTTGGCACGAGGCATGAAAGGCTCCTCCATCCTCCTAGTGGTGGTTCGGGCGTGGTTAACAGCCACGCCTTTTTTTTGCCTGGAATTCAGTAGCGAGTAGCAAGTGCCAAGTAGCAACACGATGCGTGACCGTTTGTGGGTTATATCTTGCTACTCGCTACTTGCTACTTCACACTTGGTCTTGTAGTATCCGCCCTCTTTTTAGGGAAAGCCAACCCCTTGTTGATGAAAACATTTTCCGCGAAGCCGCAAGCCGTCACGCGTGAGTGGTGCGTGGTCGACGCGTCGGGCAAAGTGTTGGGACGCTTGGCCAGCGAAGTGGCACGACGGCTTCGCGGCAAGCATAAGCCCGAATACACGCCCCACGTGGACACGGGTGACTATGTGATCGTCATCAATGCGGATAAAGTGCAGGTGACCGGAAGGAAGGCTGACGCTAAGATGTACTACCGCTTTTCTGGGTATCCAGGTGGTCTCAAAGCGATTAACTTTAAAGCCCTGCAACGCACGCATCCAGAGCGCGTGATTGAACATGCCGTGCGGGGCATGCTGCCCAAAAACACCTTAGGACGGGCGATGTTCAAGAAGCTCAAGGTGTACGCCGGCCCGGAGCACAAGCATCAGGCGCAGAACCCGAAGACAATCGAACTCTAGATTTTCAACAAACACTTTATGGCTGATCAGACAAGCACAAACTACGGAACAGGACGTCGCAAGACAGCGACTGCACGTATTCACCTCAGGCTTGGCAGCGGTAACATCACTGTAAACAACCTCCCGTTAAACGATTACTTTGGTCGCGAAACCTCCCGAATGATAGTTCGTCAGCCACTCGCGCGGGTGGGCATGGAAGAGAAGTTTGATGTCATCGTCAACGTCCGGGGCGGTGGGCCCAACGGCCAGGCGGGCGCGATTCGTCACGGCATTACGCGAGCCCTCATGGTGTACGACGAGGCACTGCGCGGTCGGCTCCGTAGCGCAGGGTTCGTCACCCGCGATGCTCGAGCAGTAGAACGCAAGAAGTACGGTCTCCACAAAGCCCGCAAGCGACCGCAGTACTCGAAGCGCTAACGCGATCCACGCGGCAGGTCCAAGCTAGATCTTGACTTGCATTTTCGAGCTTGTATCTTGTGTTTTTCTCCTGGGGGATCGTCTAGTGGTAGGACAACGGACTCTGACTCCGTCAACCTAGGTTCGAATCCTAGTCCCCCAGCCAAA
>JBHICC010000032.1:0-30981 GCA_046759385.1 Acidiferrobacterales bacterium
ACAGAGGACAGCGGATCATGCCCGACGACCTCAACGACGCCGCACTTCAATACCATCGTGCCTCACCACCTGGGAAGCTTGCCATTGCCGCCACCAAACCCATGGCTAACCAGCGTGACTTGGCGCTCGCGTACTCGCCGGGGGTGGCGGCGGCTTGTCAGGCGATCGCGCAAGATCCGCTAGAAGCCTCGAGTCTGACCACACGCGCTAATCTTGTGGCAGTCATTAGTAACGGAACGGCGGTGCTTGGGCTTGGCACGATTGGGCCGCTCGCGGCGAAGCCCGTAATGGAGGGCAAGGCGGTCCTTTTCAAGAAGTTTTCCGGCATCGATGTGTTTGATATCGAGATTAGCGAACGCGATCCGAGCAAGTTTGTCGACATTGTTGCCAGTCTTGAACCGACCTTCGGCGGTATTAATCTGGAGGATATCAAAGCACCCGAATGTTTTGAGATCGAGCGTGGGTTGTGTGAGCGCTTGAACATCCCGGTATTTCACGATGACCAGCACGGTACCGCGATCATTGTCAGCGCAGCGATCACAAATGGGTTGCGTGTCGCCAAGAAGAAGCTGTCTAAAGTCAAGCTCGTCACGGCAGGCGCAGGCGCTGCGGCGATTGCGTGTTTGGAGCTATTAGTTGCGATGGGCCTGCCTCGCAAGAACATTACGGTTACTGATATCGCAGGTGTCGTGTATCACGGCCGCGACGAGGAGATGGATCCTTACAAGGCGCGCTACGCGCAAGATACCGACGCACGCGCGTTGGACGATGTGATCGGTGGTGTAGACATCTTTCTCGGTCTGTCGGCTGCGGGCGTGCTTAAACCAAGCATGGTCAAGCGCATGGCCGACACGCCGCTAATACTCGCACTGGCCAATCCGGTCCCTGAGATTATGCCGGAGGACGCCAAGGCCGCCCGGCCCGACGCGATCATTGCGACCGGGCGTTCCGACTACCCCAATCAAGTTAATAACGTTCTCTGTTTTCCGTTTATCTTCCGCGGCGCGCTCGATGTTGGTGCGACAACGATCAACGAGACGATGAAACTCGCGTGCGCGAAGGCGCTTTCCGATTTGGCGATGGTCGAGCCATCGGACGTGGTGAAAAAAGCGTATGGTGCGGAGGCGTTGACGTTCGGGCCGGAGTTTCTCATTCCCAAGCCCTTTGACCCACGTTTAATTACGCAGGTAGCGCCGGCAGTGGCTAAGGCGGCGATGGATAGTGGTGTTGCGACCCGTCCGATTGAAGATTTTAAAGCCTATTGTCAACGCCTCAGCCAAGTGGTGTTTCGCTCCAGCGGTTTCATGGAACCGATCTTCGCGCGGGCAAACGAAGAGCCGAGCCGATTGGTTTATGCCGAGGGCGAGGAAGATCGCGTGTTGCAAGCTGTGCAACAAGTGATAGATGAAAACATTGCTAAGCCGATACTGATCGGTCGTCCCGAAGTGGTTGAATTCCGTGTGCGGCAGCTAGGATTACGCATGCGTGCGGACAAGGATTTCGAACTCGTGAACCCGTTGGCGGATCCACGCTTTCGTGAATATTGGTCAGCATACCATGAAATCATGGGACGCAAGGGCGTGTCGCCAGCGGAAGCGATGACCGTAGTGCGTACGCAGAACACTGCAATCGCGGCATTGATGGTTCATCGCAATAATGCTGATGCGATGCTTTCCGGCACCGTGGGCACGTTCCGTGGGCATCTCAAACACGTCCTCGATATCATTGGTAGGGCAGAGGGCGTGGGAGATGTGTCTACACTGACGGCGCTGATCCTACCGCATGGCACCTTTTTCATCTGCGACACGCACGTCACGCCCGAGCCGACCGCCGCGGAGATCGCCGAGATGACTTTGCTGTGTGCGGCCGAGGTACGACGTTTTGGCATCACGCCGAAGGTGGCACTGCTATCGCATTCTAACTTCGGTACGCACAACACAGCCTCAGCACGCAAGATGTCCGAGGCAGCGGCAATGTTGCACGAGCGCGTACCTAAGCTCGAAGTTGACGGTGAGATGCACGCGGAAGCCGCTTTGTCAGCCGAGATTCGCGAGCGAGCCTACTCCGAATCCAGACTGAAAGGGCAGGCCAACCTGCTGGTGATGCCGAATGTCGATGCGGCGCGTATCGCTTACGGTCTGCTCGGCTGCCTTGGCGGTGGAGTGTCGGTGGGCCCGATTCTTGTCGGCGCGGCGCGCCCGGCACACGTGGTAACAAACGCAATCAGCGTGCGGGGTCTACTTAATATGAGCGCGATAGCCGTGGTACAGGCCCAGATCCATGCTGGGTCCGGTGCTGAGCAGCCCAAGCGAGTGCGCGCCCGGTAGTCGGTTGAGAGCACACGACAGCTCACCGCCGCTCATGGGTTGGAGCGCCTGACTGGGGCTAGCGGCGTCAAAAACTTCTAATATTGGGGTGTATGCTCGTGCTTCACAGGAAGCCAGCAGGGTCAAACGCCATGGATGTTGGTATGATCGGGGTCGGCGGGTACCGCCCGCTTCCCGGATGTCATCCTCTAATATACGTATGCACAAGCCCTGTCTGACGGAGGGGAAAGATGTTGGACGTCGCTAAAGTGCCAGATATAGATCCGATAGAAACTCAAGAATGGCTTGAGGCGCTAGCTGCTGTGTTCGAGCACGAAGGGCCTGAACGCGCGCATTATTTGCTCGAGCAGCTGATCGATAGCGCGCGGCGTGCCGGTGCGTACTTGCCTTATAGTGCTAACACGGCGTACTTGAACACCATACCCGCCGGGCAAGAAAAAAGCAGCCCAGGCGACCCGGCGATCGAGTGGCGCATTCGTTCAATCATTCGCTGGAATGCCATGGCTATGGTTGTACGGGCGAACCGCATTACTACGGAGCTCGGCGGCCATATCGCGAGCTTTGGATCGGCTGCGACCTTATATGACGTGGGTTTCAATCATTTCTGGCATGCGCCGAGTGAGAAGCACGGCGGTGACTTGATCTTTGTCCAAGGACACTCCGCACCTGGTATCTATGCGCGCGCCTTTTTAGAAGGGCGAGTCACCGAACAGCAACTACTCAAGTTCCGGCAAGAAGTGGAACCCGGTGGTTTGTCGTCGTATCCCCATCCCTGGTTGATGCCGGACTTCTGGCAGTTTCCGACCGTATCGATGGGTCTCGGGCCGATCATGGGTATCTACCAGGCCCGCTTCATGAAATACCTGCATAACCGCGGCATCCTCGATACAGAAGGTCGTAAGGTTTGGGTGTTCGTCGGCGACGGCGAGGTCGATGAGCCGGAAGCACTCGGTGCGATCTCAATGGCGGCGCGAGAGAAGCTCGACAACTTGGTGTTCGTCGTCAACGCTAACCTGCAGCGCCTAGACGGACCGGTACGCGGAAACGGCAAGATTATTCAGGAGCTCGAAGCGGACTTTCGCGGTTCTGGGTGGAATGTGATCAAGCTCGTGTGGGGGTCGTATTGGGATCCGCTGTTAATGCGGGACACGAAAGGGTTGCTACGCCACCGCATGGAAGAATGTGTCGATGGCGAGTACCAGGCGTTTAAGGCGAGGGACGGTGCTTACGTACGCGAGAATTTCTTTGGCAAGTATCCCGAATTGAAAGCAATGGTCGCTAACATGACCGATGATGACATTTGGCGGTTAAACCGAGGCGGCCATGACCCGCACAAAATCTACGCCGCCTATGCTGCTGCGGTTAATCATAAAGACCAACCCACCGTGATCCTTGCCAAGACCGTGAAGGGTTACGGTATGGGCGAGGCCGGTGAAGGGCAAAACATCACGCACCAGCAGAAGAAGATGGGAGAGGATGCACTAAAAGCGTTTCGTGATCGGTTTAACATCCCAATCTCGGATGAAAAGATTGCCGAAGCCCCATTTTACAAGCCGCCGGAAGACAGCACAGAGATCAAGTATCTGAAGGAGCGCCGTGAGGCACTTGGCGGATATCTGCCAAGTCGTCGGCGGAACGCTGAGCCGCGCGAGGTTCCCGAACTCTCTGGGTTCGATGCACAACTGAAAGATAGCGGTGATCGAGAGATCTCTACGACGATGGCCTTCGTACGTATTCTCACTACGCTGACGCGCGACAAGAATATTGGCAAATACATCGTGCCCATTGTGCCGGATGAGGCTCGAACCTTTGGGATGGAGGGGCTGTTCCGGCAACTGGGGATCTACTCGCCACTTGGACAGTTGTACGAACCTGTCGACAGGGATCAATTGATGTACTACCGCGAAGAAAAAAGTGGCCAGATTTTGGAGGAAGGCATCAGTGAAGCGGGTGGGTTCTGTTCTTGGATGGCGGCGGGCACCGCTTACAGCAACCACGGCGTCAGCATGATTCCGTTTTATATCTACTATTCCATGTTTGGTTTTCAGCGAGTTGGCGATCTCGCCTGGGCCGCTGGCGACATCCAGGCACGCGGATTTCTCCTCGGTGGAACCGCAGGGCGCACGACGCTTGCTGGCGAAGGGCTACAACACCAGGATGGTCACAGCCACCTGCTCGCCAGCACGATCCCGAACTGCGTTGCCTATGATCCAACATTCTCTTATGAGTTAGCCGTCATCATCCAGGATGGACTGCGACGCATGCTTAAGGAACAGGAGAACGTGTATTACTACATCACGTTGATGAACGAAAATTATCCGCATCCCGCACTGCTGAAGGGCGCGGAGCCTGGCATTCTTAAAGGTATGTACCTGTTCAAGGAGGCGTCCGCAGGCAAAAAGAAGGCACCTACGGTACAGCTCATGGGAAGCGGTACGATCCTGCGCGAAGTAATCGCGGCGGCCGAGCTGCTCGAGAAAGACTTCAAGGTCGCCGCCGACATCTGGAGCGTGACTAGCTTCACGGAGCTTCGTCGTGAAGGCATGGCCATCGAGCGCTGGAACATGCTACACCCAGAGAAAAAACCCAAGGCCAGCTATGTCGAGCAATGCCTTGGTGGAAGAGATGGTCCGGTAATTGCCGCGACCGACTACATGAAGACCTTTGCTGATCAAATACGGGGCTACGTGCCACAACGCTACATGGTGCTGGGTACCGACGGTTTCGGACGAAGCGATACACGGAAGCAACTGCGCAAGTTCTTCGAAGTCGACCGATACTACGTGGCAGTAGCGGCATTAAAGGCCTTGGTCGATGAAGGAGTGATTCCAGTGTCCAAGCTCACTGAAGCGATAAAGAAGTACAAAATCGATCCAGAGAAGCCAGACCCAGTGACTGTGTAGAAACGCACTGAAGGGGGGATTGGATCGTGGCGAGCGCCAAACAGGTCGTCGTACCAGACATCGGTGATTTCCAAGACGTAGACGTCATCGAGGTACTGGTTTCCGTGGGCGACCAGATCAATGCCGAGGATCCTCTAGTCACATTGGAAAGCGATAAGGCGACAATGGATGTGCCGTCGCCATACGCGGGCGTAATCAAGGAGGTCAAGTTACAGGTCGGCGACAAGGTATCACAAGGCTCGACAGTTGCTTTGTTAGAGGTGGACGGTGGCGAGAAATTGGAACCGCCGCCCGAGACGGTGGCCGAACTTGAGCGATCGACGGCTGCGGCTCCCGCGGTGCCACCTCCGTCTGAAACGCCCACGCCACCCCCTTCCGCAGAGCTCGACACTTTCGAGAGCGTAGCCGTCGTGGCGCAGCCTTCACCGCCCCCGACACTGCCGCCACTGCCACTGCTGGGGGAACCGGGTCGGGCTATCGCTCACGCTAGCCCGTCAGTGCGGGCGTTTGCGCGCGAGCTCGGGGTTGAATTGGGTCGCGTAGCGGGCACAGGCCCTAAGGGCCGGATTCTCAAGCAAGATGTGCATGCGTTCGTTAAAGGACGACTTGCCCAGCCCATGGGGGTAGCGCCTGCGGCCGGCTTCTCGATGCCCGAAATGCCCGAGATCGACTTCTCCCAGTTCGGCGAGATCGAGACTCAACCACTCAGCCGCATCCAGAAAATTTCTGGCCCGCATCTCCATCGCAGTTGGGTCGTTGTACCGCACGTCACCCAACATGATGAAGCCGATGTTACGGAGCTGGAGGCGTTTCGGCAGGAGCTCAAAGAAGAAGCCAAGCGCAAAGGCGTTCGGTTGACCATGCTTGCATTTCTAATGAAAGCCTGCGTCGCCGCGCTTAAAGCGCACCCAACATTTAATGCGTCGCTCGACGCGACACGCGAGAACTTGATCCTGAAAAGGTACTACCACATCGGCGTTGCTGTCGACACGCCAGAGGGTCTGGTTGTGCCTGTCATACGCGATGTAGATCAGAAGGGCGTGTTCGATTTAGCCGCGGAGCTCGGAGATGTAAGCGTACGCGCACGCGAACGAAAACTCGGACCAGCAGATATGCAAGGCGGTTGTTTTACGATCTCGAGTCTGGGTGGCATTGGCGGTACTGCATTCACGCCGATCGTTAATGCCCCTGAGGTAGCAATTCTTGGCGTATCGCGTTCGAAGCTGCAGCCCGTTTACCGGGACGGCGAATTTGTACCCCGCTTGATCCTACCCTTATCACTTTCTTACGATCATCGGGTGATCGATGGCGCGCGCGCGGCGCGCTTTACGAGCTATCTTAGCCTCGTGCTGACAGACGTCCGGCGTCTACTGCTTTGACCGTACCGTGGTTCATGGTGGGGCGCGGCTCCGGGCGCGGGGTGCCTTCTACACATGTTGAGGAGTGCACATGAGCAAGCTCACTGAGGTGAGAGTTCCCGACATCGGCGACTTTAAGGACGTCGACATCATCGAAGTGCACGTCGCGGTAGGTGACGCCATCGCTGTCGAAGCGCCGCTGATCACATTAGAGAGTGAAAAAGCAACCATGGACGTTCCGGCACCCGCTGCGGGTGTGGTTAGGGAGGTCATGGTCAAGATCGGTGACAAAGTGTCAGAGGGGTCGTCGATCTTGACTATAGAGGCGGAGAGCATCGCGTCTACCGAAACTGCCGCATCGGCCTCGGCACCGGCGCCGACGCCAAGTTCGGCACCGCCAACACAAGCCGCCGCTGACGTACACGCCGAGGTACTTGTACTCGGATCTGGCCCCGGGGGCTACACAGCTGCGTTTCGCGCTGCCGATCTCGGCAAGAAGGCAGTGCTCGTCGAGCGTTATCCGTCACTCGGCGGTGTGTGCCTCAATGTCGGCTGCATTCCTTCTAAGGCATTGCTCCACGCGGCGAGGGTGGTCGCCGAAACCAAAGAGATGGAAGAGCATGGCATCAGCTTTGGCGCACCCAAGATCGAGCTCGATAAGCTGCGCGGATGGAAGGATCGTGTAGTTGGGCGTTTAACCGGTGGTCTCAAAGGACTCGCTAAGCAACGCAAGGTCACGGTCGTCCAGGGTCGCGGCACGTTCAGCTCGCCCAAACAATTGATGGTTGAAGCGGTGGACGGCAACGTCTCCATCGCGTTCGAGCAAGCGATAATCGCGGCGGGATCGCAGGCGGTACAACTTCCTGGCTTTCCGGACGACGATCCTCGCGTCAACGATTCCACTGATATGCTGGCATTACCGGACATTCCCAAGCGTCTGCTCGTTATCGGCGGAGGCATTATCGGGCTGGAGATGGCGACTGTGTACTATGAGTTGGGCGCCAAGGTCACGGTCGTAGAGCTGATGGACCAGCTTATGCCTGGTGTGGACAAAGACATCGTACGACCGTTGCACAAGCGCATCGAGAAACAGTATGAAAACATCTTCTTGAAGACCAAGGTCACGGCGATTCATCCTACGTCAAAGGGGGTGCAGGTCGTGTTCGAGGGCGATACGGCGCCAGCGTCTGGGACGTTCGACCGTGTGCTGGTCGCTGTGGGCCGCATGCCAAATGGTAAGGTCATCGGTGCCGAGAACGCTGGCGTTCACGTTAACGAGCGCGGCTTTATTCCCGTTGACAAGCAGCAACGGACCAACGTGCCGCACATATTCGCGATCGGCGATATCGTCGGGCCACCGATGCTCGCACACAAAGCGACGCACGAAGGTAAAGTGGCCGCTGAGGTCATTGCCGGCATGAAAAGCGCGTTCGATGCACGCGTTATCCCATCAGTAGCATACACCGATCCGGAAGTTGCATGGACCGGCGTCACCGAAACCGAAGCGAAAGAACAGAAGCTTAACTACGGCAAGGGCGTGTTTCCTTGGGCGGCGAGTGGCCGTTCACTGGGACTCGGTCGAGACGACGGCGTTACCAAGCTATTGTTTGATGAAGACAGCGGCCGGTTGATCGGCGCCGGTATCGTCGGTCCGAATGCTGGTGACTTGATTGCTGAGGTCGGCCTCGCTATCGAAACAGGTTGTGACGCACAAGATATTGGCCTGACGATCCATCCGCATCCCACCTTGTCCGAAACCGTAGCGTTCGCGGCTGAAGCGTTCGAGGGGACGATTACGGACCTTTACATGCCGCGCAAGGATCGTGCGAGAAAGAACTAGGCCTCACGTCCATGGCTTTAGCGTTGTCTTACGATGAATATGGCTCTGGCGCGCCGATTGTGATCCTTCACGGGCTGTTTGGATCCGCGAGAAACTGGAACTCGATCGGCAAGCAGCTGGGAGAGACCCACCGCGTCTATGCCCTCGATTTGCGCAACCATGGTCGCTCGCCTTGGGCGGACGCCATGTCTTATCAAGACCTCGTTGATGATGTTCGCGGCTTTATCGAACAGCATGAACTGGATAACGTGACTATATTAGGACACAGCATGGGCGGGAAGGTGGCCATGCTGCTGGCACTTGGGTACGGGCATCTGGTGGAGAGGCTTATCGCTGTCGACGTCGCGCCAGTGTCGTATCAACACGGCTTCCAGCATTACATTCACGCAATGCAGGAGCTGAACTTAGGATCGGTGAAACGCCGCGAGGACGCCGAAATGGCTTTGCGTGAGCGGATCCCGGATGCGCCGACACGCATGTTTCTGCTGCAAAATCTGGTTTACCGGGAGCAGCAGTTTGACTGGCGTATCAATCTGCCAGCACTCGCCGCCAATATGCCACAGCTCACCGGTTTCCCCGAGGCCACGCTTATCCAGATGTATTTCAGGAAGACACTTATAATAAGTGGGGGGAAATCTATGTACGTTCAGCCGGAACACCACAATCTGATTTTCCAGCTGTTTCCGAATGCAGGAATCACGGTTATCCCGGATGCGGGGCATTGGGTGCACGTGGACCAACCCGGTCAGATAATGGGTGCCATCCGTGCGTTCTTGTAGGATCATCAGCGAGATATGCTGATATGACGACGATGAGACTGCCGTGACGGAGCTAAGGCGACCGCCGAAATATCTACAGCCAGGTGAACGTCAGAAAGGCGCTGCGAAGACCGCGCGGATCCCGGTCAAAGTCGTTCCGCGTGAAGAACCGTTACGCAAACCGCCGTGGATTCGGGTGAAGCTGCCAACCGGTCCGCAGGTTCAGGGAATCAAGTCTATGCTGCGGGCAAACCGGCTCCACACAGTATGTGAGGAAGCTTCTTGCCCTAACCTGCCAGAATGCTTTGGACACGGTACGGCGACGTTCATGATCATGGGCGACATATGCACGCGCCGCTGTCCGTTCTGCGATGTCGCCCACGGCCGGCCGCTACCGCTCGATGTTAACGAACCAGCAAATCTCGCTAGCGCGATCGAGTCCATGGGCCTGCGCTACGTTGTGATTACCTCGGTCGACCGGGATGACCTACGTGATGGCGGCGCTGGTCACTTTTCCAAGTGCGTCCGCGCTGTACGCGTACGCAACTCCGATATCCGCATCGAGATTCTCGTACCCGATTTTCGCAAGCGAGTGGAATGGGCGCTAGACATTCTCGAGGCCGAGCCACCAGACGTGTTCAACCACAATCTCGAGACGGTGCCGCGACTCTATAAGCAAGCGCGCCCTGGCGCTGACTACCGTGGGTCGTTGCGACTCATCCAGCAGTTCAAGCAACGCAAGCCGGAAATTCCCACTAAGTCGGGTCTCATGCTAGGCCTCGGTGAGCAGCTCAAAGAGGTGGAGCAGGTTCTACGTGATTTGCGGGATCATGATTGCGACATGCTTACCTTGGGCCAATACCTCGCGCCGAGCAAGCATCATCTTCCGGTTGAACGCTACGTGACGCCGGCAGAGTTCGATGAGCTGGCGCATGCAGCGCGCGAGATGGGCTTTTCTAACGTTGCCAGCGGCCCGCTCGTACGTTCGTCTTACCACGCTGACCACCAAGCCGCTGGCGTGATAGAGGCGTGCTAGAGGCGTGCCACATTAACAACGAGAAGGAGGATGCGATGTCTGTTTACAACGTGATTGAGCTAGTTGGGGTCAGTAAGGAGTCGTGGGAGAAAGCCGCCGCTGCAGCAGTCGAGCAAGCGGGTAGATCGCTGCGCAATCTGCGGATAGCGGAAGTCATTCAACAGGATCTACAGATCGAGGACGGCAAGGTCAAGGTGTACCGGACGAAGCTGAAACTGTCGTTCAAATACGAGGGAAGCTAGTGAGGACCTCTCCCCACCCCCTCCCCAACGGGTGGGGAGGGTGTTAGCCTTTAATCGTTTAATCAACGACGCCGTGGACGGAACGAGCACGGCCCGCTACGCGTCACCCTCGCGGCGAAGGATATGCTTCTGAATCTTACCCACGGAGGTTCGCGGTAGCTGTTGCCGAAACTCGACAATCTCCGGTACACGGAATGTCGCTAACCTGGCGCGGCACCACTGGATAATGGCCTCGCCGGTCAAATGCGAGCCTTCGCGAGGCACGACGTAGGCCTTAATCTTCTCGTCGCGTACCTCATCGGCTACGCCGATAACGGCACAATCAAACACATCCGGATGCTGAAGGATCACGGCTTCGACCTCGCTAGCGGCGACATTCTCGCCGGCGCGTTTGATCATGTCTTTGGCGCGATCGACAAAGTGAAAGTAGCCATCACTGTCCTGACGCGCATTGTCGCCAGACCACAGCCAACCCCCACGTATTGTCTCCGCTGTTGCTTCGGGATTCTTGAAATAACCTTTCATTAAGGTCCAGCCAGGCGCGCCGCGCACCACAATCTGCCCGATCTCGCCTGGGGCGACCGATTCTCCGTCGTCTTGCATCAGATCAACCTCGTAGCCCATCACGGGAAGCCCGATTGACATGTTGCGCCGTTCATACGCCAACGGGTTCATCAAGGGCGGACCCATGGTCTCGGTCATCCCCCACAGTTGCAGCAGTGGCGCACCGAAACGCTCGTGCCACTCGTCAAGCTGCGCCTCTGTGATACATTGAGCGTAGATCACCAGCCGCAGACGATTGTTACGATGTTCTGCGTGCCTTTCTTGCGCAAGCAGCATTCGCATGGGCGCGGCAAACAGACTCGCGATTGTGCACTGATGGGCGATACATCGGTCGAAGTAGCGACTGGCACTGAAACGCGCCGTCAGCGCCATGCTCGCGCCGGTCACCAGGGTGCTCATGGTGGAGTAGTACTGGGCGTTACCGTGGAACAGCGGCAGCACGACAAAATGGCGATCATCGGGGCCTAAGCTTGTCGCTTTCGCCACTGTTTCACCGGCATAAATGTAATTCGCTTGAGTGACGAGCACACCCTTGGGACGCGCTGTGGTACCCGAGGTGTAGAGAACGGCCGCGTCATCAAGTGGGCCGACCTCCGCTTGCGGAGCCACGTCGCTTTGATTCGCAATTAGATCAGTGAAACGTGCGCCGCCGCTGTCAACCGAAGGCGAGTCACCGCAAACGATGACCTCCTGCACGCGCTGACAACGGTCGCGCACATCTTCCGCGATGCCTAAGTACTGAGGATCGGTAAATACCAGCCGACTCTCTGAGTGCTCGACCAAGTACTCGAGTTCGGCAACGGGTGATGCCACGTTCGTGGGCATGATGATCGCACCAATTTTGGCTGCGCCGAACCACAGGAATAGAAATTCCAAGCAATTGGGTAAATGGATATTGATCTTGTCACCATAATGAACGCCCAGAGCGCATAATCCGTTCGCGGTCCGGTTTACTTGCGTGTCGAACTCGCCATAAGAAAGCCGTGTCACGTTACCCGCCAGGTCATCGAAAATGACGAACGGCCGGTCCGGCGCGGCGCGTGCCCGATACTCGAGTAGAGAACGCAGTGTGCGATTACCGACGACAGTGGTCACAGAGTTTTTATTGCGAGTTCGTTATCCAACGTGCTATTGAGTTTGCCATATCGATACGATAGCGTCCAAAGAGCAGGCTAGGCGTTTCCTACCATGAACCAGATGAAGAAAAACGTAGTGTTACTAGCGATCTGCCAGGCGCTGATGATGACGGGCAACGCTTTGCTTATCGCCACGTCGGCGCTCGTTGGGCTCACGTTAGCAGACGACAAGTCACTTGCAACTGTGCCGCTCGGTCTGCAATACCTCGCCACAATGTTGTTCACACTGCCCGCGTCGCTGCTCATGAAACATGCAGGTCGTCGTGCGGGCTTCATCCTCGGTGCGGTGGTTGGCATGACCGGGGGTTTTTTGACTACATACGGGATCCTTGCGAAAAGCTTTATGACTTTTGGTGTCGGTTCATTCCTTATTGGGATGTTTAATGGTTTCGCACAATATTATCGATTTGCCGCGGCCGACACAGCGACTCACGACTATCGCAGCAAAGCCATTTCGCTGGTGTTAGCAGGTGGCGTGATTGCGGCGTTCGCCGGTCCGAATTTGGCGAACTTGACCCGCGATTTGTTTGATTCGGTAATCTTTGCGGGCAGCTATGCGAGCCTGATTGCCCTGTACGCGGGTTCCGCGCTGGTGTTGCTTTTCGTTCGTATCCCGCGTCCCTCGGCAGCCGAACGTCAGCACAGCGGGCGGCCATTGCAGATCATCGTTGGCCAGCCTAGTTTCTTGGTGGCTGTTCTGGGCGCGATGGTCGCCTACGGGGTTATGAACTTGGTGATGACCGCCACGCCACTTGCGATGCGAGGCTATGGGCATGCCTTTAGCGACACGGTGTTGGTGATCCAGTGGCACATGTTGGGTATGTTCGCTCCCTCGTTTTTCACTGGACACCTGATTAATCGTTACGGCGCGCTGAATATCATGCTCGTAGGTGCGGTACTAATGGGATTGTGCCTAGCGGCGAATCTCTCCGGGAGTACCGTGTGGCATTTCTGGTGCGGCTTGCTGCTGCTCGGGGTCGGGTGGAATTTCTTGTTTATCGGTGCGACGACATTGTTGACTGATGTTTATAACGCGTCGGAGAGGGCTAAAGTGCAGGGAATCAACGATCTGCTTGTGTTCGGTACGGTTACCCTGTCTGCTACGACATCTGGCCTATTGCACTACAGTCTCGGCTGGGCGGTAGTCAACGTCGGCGTTATGCCGCTGCTGCTGCTTTGTCTGTTTATGACTTACCGGTTGAGAGTTCGGCGACTCGCCGAGGCAGAAGGATTGTAAATTCCGCACCAGTGAGCTCGTCTATTCGACGATTAGTGCAAACTTAATGGGAACGAATGGGTAACTCGGCTGTACGCCTGTGAGCCGCGTTCATAGGTTCGCTCTTCGAAGGATATTCTCTCATTACCAACTAGAACCACAGTAGACGAGCGTGTGCCGTACTCAGTGCTGACAACGAAAAGCGATGAGAACAAGCGCTCATGTTCGAGACTGACACCCGTGTTTGGCAGTGCCGAGTCGTCTGCCACGGCGCGGTCCGCCAGTATCGCAAACAGATCCTGCGCTAACAGACTACCGTTATCCGACAGTAACCTTTTGACTGCTTCTTTGCCCTGGATAACCTTGGGCCACGGCGTGTCGAGCAAATAATTGCTGAGACCGTAAACACCCGGCCCAAGGGCGCGGACTTCGTTCTCTCGGTTAGAGTAGAAGTACCAGCTTTCTCCTTGGCCGACAACGAGACTGAAGCCATTGTACTCATCAGCGCGCTCGGCAAGCCGGTCGACATAACGTTGCGGCGTATCATTGCCGACTAGGAAATCACCGATGAGATGACCCCGTGAGGGGGCATCGGCGTTGTTAGGACCCTCGCTGCGAAAGTTCGTTAGCGCAGCGAAGCGCGCATCTCGTGTAATACCGAGCCATGTGCCGCCTTGCTGCAAGTCACGGCCGGCCAGCACATTCGGTGCATCCGCCCAGAATGCGGCAGGGCTCGTCGGACGATGGTAGAACTCGTCCCGATTCGCGGCCGCGATAAGCGGATAGTTCGGATGTTGTTTCAGGGCCAGTAGTAAGACACACATGGGCTCTGCGGTCGCTCATGCGACCCTGACAGGAATCTTTCCGATTCGTGTTCGCCACGCGGCTGGGCCGGTGTTGTGAACGGATTCTCCCTGACAGTCGACGGCTACGGTAACCGGCATGTCCTGAACCTCGAACTCGTGGATTGCTTCCATGCCCAGGTCTGCGAACGCCACTACCCGGCTCGCGCGGATCGCCTTAGACACGAGATAGGCCGCACCGCCAACCGCAATCAGATAGACTGCCTGATGTTTTTTTATCGCCGCAAGCACTTCCGGGCCACGCTCGGCTTTGCCGATCATGCCAAGCAAGCCGGTTCGCTCGAGCATCGAGTCGGTAAACTTGTCCATGCGCGTCGCGGTGGTAGGGCCAGCGGGTCCAACCGCTTCTTTACCGACGGCGTCCACGGGACCGACGTAATAGATAAAACGGTTACTGAGGTCCACACCTTCCGGCAATGATCTGCTTTCGGCAAACAGATCGGCAATCCGCTTGTGTGCGGCATCACGCCCAGTGAGTAACTTGCCGCTCAGCAACAACATTTCACCGGGCTTCCAAGTTTGGATGTCTTTTCGCGTCACTTTTTCCAAATCTATTTGTCGCGCATCCGGGGCAGCTTGCCAAGTTACTGCTGGCCAATCTTCCAGCCGCGGCGGCTCGAGTTGCGCCGGGCCCTTGCCGTCCAACTCGAAATGCGCGTGGCGTGTGGCTGCACAGTTCGGAATCAGCGCAACAGGGAGTGAGGCGGCATGTGTGGCGCAGTCACGAATTTTCACGTCTAACGCCGTCGTCAGACCACCCAGGCCCTGTGCACCGATGCCGAGCGCATTGATCTTCTCGAAGATTTCGAGGCGAAGCTCCTCAATGCGGCTCTTGGGTCCACGATCGATTAGGGCGTGAATGTTAATCGGTTCCATCAACGCTTCTTTCGCCAGCACCATCGCTTTCTCAGCGGTTCCTCCGACCCCGATGCCAAGCACCCCGGGCGGGCACCAGCCGGCGCCCATTTTGGGTACTGTTTCCAACACCCACTCGACGATGTCGTCACTCGGCTCCAGGACAGCGAACTTGGACTTATTTTCCGATCCGGCGCCCTTGGCCGCGACCGTGACCGCCACTTTGTCGCCGGGAACGAGTTCGGTATGAATAACTGCGGGTGTGTTGTCGCGCGTGTTTCGGCGCGTGCCCAATGGGTCGCTGACAATGGAGGCACGCAACGGGTTGTCAGCATCGGTGTAGGCGCGCCGTACACCCTCGTTCACCATCTCCTCGAGCGACTGGTCGCTGTTCCAACGCACATTCATGCCGACCTTAACGAAGACCACGACGATACCGGTGTCTTGACAGACCGGTCGGTGTCCTTGCGCAGCCATGCGGGAGTTGGTCAGGATCTGCGCCATCGCGTCTTTTGCCGCCTGCGACTGCTCGCGCTCGTAGGCCGCGCCCATGGCACGAATGAAATCGACGGGATGATAAAAAGAAATGTACTGCAGGCTGTTTGCAATACTGTCAACAAAGTCTCGCTTAGTGATAACTGTCATGGCTGCACTCCTGGTATCGCCATTTCAGAATGCCTCGCGCGCGTCTCAATCTGAGCTAATATAACCCTGATGTCAGGCTCTAACATGTCGCAGATTTTACATGGTTTCCCAGCTCTCGCTGTATTTCCCACTGGAATGCGGGTATTGTTATTCGGCGATACACGGCTAATGCTAGCATTGGCTGATCGAGGGTGAGGATCTGCGTAAAACCTCTTGCCGCAAATAAACCAGAAACGCCCTATGGAGGTACTCGAGATGAACGGTTTACCAAGACACGTGCTATTTATCCTTGCTGTGGTCTTCGGACTGAATCTAGCAGCGCCTGTCCCCGCAGGCGAGATGATGAAAAAGCCCAAGAACTATCCAGTGCGCCCGTTGACGATGATTGTCCCTTATGGCGCCGGCGGCGGATCTGACCAACTGAGTCGCAGCATGGCCAAGGCTGTTGAGAAGGTGATCAGAGTTGGCATTCAGGTAGTTAACAAGCCCGGCGGCGGCGGCCGTGCGGCAATTCCAGATTTCATGGCTGCGCGCGCCGATGGCTATACCGTTATGGAGCACATCGATGATGCGGTCACGCTCTATGCGTCCGGAAAAATTAGAGAGAACCCGGGAAAGGACTGGGTACCGTTAGCGATCGCCCAGGTTACGTTCAGCCAGGTATACATCCGTCCCAACGACAGGCGCTTTAGCGATTGGAACTCCTTTCTTAAGTACGCCAAAGCCAACCCGGGAAAAGTGACCATCGCTAACGTGGGAAACGTAGGTTCGATGGAGCGGGTCAACATGCTGAAGCTCGAGCAAGCGCTCGGTTTCAAGACTCAACAGATCAGCTTCGACAAGCCGGCGGAACGTTATGCGGCCTTGGTCGGCGGTCAAGTGGACGCGCTTTTTGAGCAACCAGGTGATGTGCGCAAGTTTTTGGAGGCTAACCGGATGAAGCCGATTCTCACTTTCCTGAAGGAGCGCCCCTCGGCATTCGCGAATGTGCCCTCGTTAACGGATGTCAGGGTGAACTTCGAGGCGTTGTTGCGCTTCCGTGGGTTCTATGCTCACAAGAACGTCCCGCAGGACCGTCTAGAATACTTGGAGTGGGCTTTTTCGGAAGGCTTCAAGTCAGCCGAGTTCCAGGCGTTCAACGAGAAGAAGTACATGCACCTTATTAATAGCTATCGAAACACGGCAGGCGCGAAGAAGATGATCGCGGATGCGGTGACGACCTACAAACAGGTCTACAAGGAAATCGGTCTGGTTAAGTAGTGCTGGTACAGTTTTCCTCCGGCTCCGACAGGGATAGCCGGAGCCGTAGGAGGCGGATAGATGCTGGACGGATGGTGGCGCGAGGCACGCGACTTATGGGTTGAACTGGCCGTATGGCTCGCCATTGCCGCTGTTGCCTTCTATTTCACATTCGACTTTGATGAACCGCTTGATATCTATCGGTTTGGCGCCGCTAGCTGGCCGCGCGTAGTCATCGCCGCACTCGCCATCGGGGCAGTGGTCCAGTTCCTTCGCTCTCTGCTGATGCGTCGCGACCGGGAGAATGAAGGGCTGAGCAGCTATTGGTCGCGGATTAAGGGCGCCGGATTCACGACTAATGTCAAGCTCGTGGGAACGTTTGCCGTGCCACTGCTGTATGTTTACCTGCTTCCCAAGACCGGCTACTACGCGACCACACCGTTTTTTCTGTCGGGCTATATGTTTCTCATGGGCGAACGGCGACTGCTTCATCTGATTGGCAGCTCGCTCCTCATCTACGGTATTAGCCTGCTGATATTTGCCAAGCTCTTGTTTGTTGCTCTGCCGGTAGGTAATTGGCCGGGTTTTTATCACTTCAGCAACTGGTTACTCGTGCTTATCCGCTAACCAATAACTGAAACTAGATGGCAGATTTTCTAAGCGGAACAGCCCACCTCTTTGGCGATCCGATCGGCATCGCCATCTTCTTAGCGGGCCTCTTCGGGGGGCTACTGTTCGGGGCAATCCCGGGCGTGAACATGCTCACACTCGGTGCTGTGATCCTGCCATTTACCGCCTACATGAGCGCGACCCACGCCATCATGCTTTACGCGGTCATTTACGTCTCGGGCGTCTACGGTGGTGCTATCACCGCAATTCTGTTCAATATTCCAGGTTCGCCCGAGAATGCGCCGACCGCGTTCGACGGTTACCCAATGACGTTACAAGGCAAGTCGGGCAAAGCGATCGGTGCGGCAGTCGTATGCTCCGCAGCGGGGGGCACTGCGTCAGCAGTTCTTATGATGGTAGCGACCCCACGGATTGCCGACTGGGCAGTGACCGCATTCGGCCCGCCGGAACTGTTCGCCTTGGTTTTCTTTGGCCTGTCCGTTGCTGCCGCAGTCGGCGCCGCGAGTCTATGGAAGGGGTGGCTGTCGGTGTTGGTGGGTCTCCTGCTTGCCACCGTTGGGACTGATCCGGCCGGTGGGTTAGACCGATTCTCTTTCGGATCGTACTACCTGCTGGCAGGTATCCACTTCATTCCGCTGATATTGGGTTTCTTTGCTGTCTCTGAAGTTTTTATACAGGGGCATAGGATCGCAACGGGCGCGCATATGCCAGCCAGAGTGGGTGTAGAGTTCCCCACCTCGAGTGAGTTTTGGCGATTGAAGTTTGCCGCGCTGCGTTCGGCGATCCTGGGGTTTTTCGCTGGCGTCATGCCGGGTATCGGCGCCACCTTGGCCGCATTTTTGAGCTATAACGAGGCGGTGCGTTGGTCTCGGCACCCGGAGCGTTTTGGTAAGGGTGAGCTTGAGGGCGTCGTTGCCTCCGAGACCGCGAATAACGCTGCGACCGGTGCGGCCATGATCCCCTTATTGGCGCTCGGGCTCCCCGGCGGCGCGCTGACTGCCATGATGATGGGAGCATTCCAGATACACGGCATGGACCCGGGCCCGTTGGTCTTCATGACCGCGCACGATCTCGTTTGGATCACGTTCGCAGCCATGTTTTTCGCCAATCTTTCTATCCTGTTGCTCGGTTTCTTCGAGACCAAGACCGTGGTGCACTTGCTTCGTATCCCGTTCCGAGTGCTAGCACCGGCAATCTTGTTGCTTGCCACCATCGGCGCCTATGCGTTGCGTAACCTGCTGGTCGATGTTTGGGTAATGTATCTTGCAGGAATTGCCGGCTATTTCCTGCGGCGGTCGGGCTACTCGGTGGCGGGGATCGTCCTGGGGCTTATATTGGGTCGCCTCGGTGAAGCGGCGTTCGTGAAATCGATGCAGCTTATGCAATACAATTTTCTGGGATTCTTTGAACGCCCTATCGCTGCGGGACTGATCCTGTTCGGGCTGATAACGATAGTTTTCAACATTGTCCGACCCAGCAAGATGGGTAGGCAGGCAGAAGAGTGAGGACTGATGATGCGGGATTCGAGCGAACGTAGACTGCGCGAAACGACCGCGGCCAGGACAGAGCCGACTTTTGCGGACGTTCTCGACGCGGCCAACTGTCTGCAGGGATTGGCAGTGACGACACCTGTGCTGGAATCGGCCGCACTCAATGCGCTAGTCGGCGGGCGACTGCTAGTCAAAGCGGAAGTGTTGCAGCGAACCGGCGCGTTCAAGTTCCGCGGTGCCTATAACAGCCTTTCACGGCTACCAGAAAAAGCACGCAAGCGCGGAATCATCGCATGCTCGTCGGGCAACCACGCACAGGGTGTAGCCGCAGCGGCGCAGATCCTGGACATGCCGGCACTGATTGTTATGCCTTCAGATGCGCCGGCCATCAAGCTCGCCAACACGCGCGGTTACGGAGCAGAAATACGTTTATATGATCGCTTTAGCGAGAATCGCGAAGTGATTGCGACCGAGATAGCTGCCGAGCGTGGGGCCGTGCTTGATCGCACGTTCGAGGATCCATACGTGATAGCGGGCCAGGGCACAGCCGGTCTCGAGCTCGCCGAGCAGGCGGGCGAGCGTGGGCTTAAGCTGGATACGGTGCTGATACCGTGCGGTGGCGGCGGTTTGATCTCCGGGTGTGCAATTGCGCTAGCCGAGAAATGTCCAGATGCCGCGGTATACGCTGTTGAACCACAAGGTTTCGACGACACGGCACGTTCACTCGCATCGGGTAAGCGCGAACACAATAGCGACGAGGCGCGCTCTATGTGTGACGCGTTACTGGTGCCAACGCCGGGCGAACTGCCATTCGAGATCAACAAGCGATTGCTCAAGGGTGGACTGGTCGTAAGCGACGACGAGGTGGCACACGCCATGGTGGCGGCGTTTCGTTACCTTAAGCTCGTGGTCGAACCCGGTGGCGCGGTCGCGCTTGCCGCCGCGTTAAGTGGTCGCTACGCGTGCCGTGATAAGACCGTGGCCGTTGTCTGCTCAGGCGGTAATGTCGATCCGAAAACATTCGGCGAAATCTTGCAGCGAGTCGAGAACAACGCTAGCCCTAACTCGCGCGAAGGGTCGTAACGATATGGGCAAACAATCTGCCATGGCGCCCACAAAAGCGAGCGCCTCGGAAACCGAAATCATCAACGGGCTGGTGGCACGCGCGCGCGCAGCGATGGAGTCATTAGTCGATGCAACTCAGGAGCGTGTTGACGAAGCTGTAACGGCGCTCGCGTGGTCGCTCTATAAACCGGAGCGCGCAAAGGCATTGGCCGAGGACGCGGTCGAAGATACGGGGCTTGGCAGCGTTAGCGACAAGATCACAAAAAATCAGCGCAAGACCTTCGGCACCCTACGTGATCTTCTACGTGTAAAGACCGTCGGCGTGATCGAAGAAGACCGCGCACGTGGCATTGTCAAGTACGCGAAGCCTGTCGGCGTGGTGGCTGCGATTACACCTTCGACCAACCCGGCGGCAACGCCGGTAAACAAAGCAATGATGGCTATCAAGGGACGCAACGCGACCATCATAGCGCCCTCGCCGGCGGGGTGGAACACAACCGCGCGTACCGTGGAGTTCATGCGGGCAGAGCTAGACAAGACCGGGTTACCCGCAGACTTGGTTCAAGTACTGCCTCAACCAGTGAGCCGAACACTCACGCGCGGGTTGATGGAGGCGTGCGACCTGGTTGTGGCGACCGGGTCGCAGAACAATGTTCGCAGCGCCTACGGCAGCGGCACACCAGCTATCGGTGTCGGCACGGGTAATGTGCCGGTGATCATCGATACGAACGCTGATTTAACTGACGCCGCGCAAAAAATATGCACATCGAAGATTTTCGACAACGCTACATCATGCTCCTCCGAAAACTCTGTCATTATTCTTGACGAGATCTATGACAATGCTGTCAATGCGCTTAAAGGCGCTGGCGGTTATCTTGCAAGTGTGGACGAGAAGAAAGCGATTCAGAGTGCGCTCTGGGTGGATGGAAAGTTAAATCGCAAGCTGATCGCCAAGGATGCTGGTGTGTTTGCGCGTGAGGTCGGTTTACCGGAGTCAGCACGGCGCGCGCGTTTTTTTATGGTAGAGGACGATGGTATTGGTCCGGAACACCCGTTTTCGGATGAGAAACTCTCATTAGTATTGACCGTGTACCGTGCGCGCGATTTCGACGCCGCCGTGGCGTGCACGCGAGATATTCTGAATTATGTGGGAAGGGGTCACTCCTGTGGCATTCACACCCAGAACATGGAACACGCGCGGCGACTGGCTGAGGAAATCGACGTCGTGCGTGTGTTGGTTAATCAAGCACATACGTTCGGAAACGGCGGCGGATTCGACAACGGTCTTAACTTTACTTTGAGCATGGGCTGTGGCACTTGGGGGGGGAACAGCATTACCGAAAATCTAAGCTATCGACATTTCATCAACATCACTCACCTGTGTACGCTGATCCCGGAAGACCGCCCGAGCGAAGAAGCACTGTTCGGCACTTATTGGGACCGCTACGGCAAGTAGCCCATAATGAATTTCGAGGAACACGCGGCGAAGCCGCTGCTGGCTTCGGCGGGAATAAAGACGCCCAAGGGCACGGTGGCAGCGAGCGCCGATGAAGCCGCTTGCATTGCCGAGGACCTAGGGCCCGCGGTAGTGAAGGCGCAGGTGCCCACCGGTAAACGGGGCAAGGCCGGCGGCATACGTGTGGTCGAAACACCAGAAGAAGCGCGAGCTGCCGCCGCCGACATCCTGGGAATGCAGATCGGAGATCATCGCGTCGAACGCGTGCTGATTGAGCAACGCGCTGCCATTCGCCGGGAGTTTTATGCAGCGATGTTTAATGACCCCGTGTCCAAAGGCCCGCTCGCTCTATTTTCTGCACTCGGCGGGATCGATATCGAAGAGGCTGCCGCTACCCAGCCGGAGGCAGTACGCCGTGCGAATATCGACATCCGCGTTGGGCTCGACAACCGTGCCGCTCGCGCCTTGCTTGAAGGGCTCGACTTAGACGGTGCGTCAACCCAAGTGGCGCAGCTGCTGGTGCGGCTTTATGAGTGTTACCGACAATACGATGCCGAGCTCTTGGAGATCAATCCACTTGCGTTAACTGACGACGGCGAACTGGTTGCGCTCGATTGCAAGTTCGTAATGGACGACTCGGGCGCGCAGCGACAACCAGAGCTGTCTCGTCTTGGCGCGCATGAGCGCGTAACTGAGCTCGAGCAACGGGGGCGCGAGCTGGGACTGCGCTATATCGAGCTTGAAGGCAATGTGGGCGTGCTCGCTAATGGCGCTGGTTTGACGATGGCGACGCTCGACGTTATTCGCCGTCATGGTGGCGCGCCCGCGAACTTTCTCGAAATTGGCGGCGATGCCTATGTCAAAGGAGAGCCGGCGCTGGAGCTTGTGCTCGCCAATCCCCACGTTAAGAGCTTGTTGGTCAATTTCTGCGGTGCGGTCGCACGCACAGACGTGATGATGAAGGGTGTGGTGGCCGCATGGAAAAAGCTTAAGCCTAAGGTGCCTGTGTTCTTCACTGTGCATGGGACCGGTGAAGACGAAGCGGTGCGGATGCTTCGTGAGCGCTTAGGCATGGAATCGTACGACGCCTTGGACGATGCGGTGACAGCGGCCGTGGAGGCAGCGCGTTGATCATACGGGGTACAGAGCGCGTACTCGTACAGGGAATCACAGGGCGGCAGGCCACGTTCTGGACCGAGCGCATGCAGGCCTACGGGACCAAGATCAAAGGCGGCGTCAATCCGAAAAAGGCTGGCAGCACGCATCTAGCGGTACCGGTGTATGGCAGTGCGCGTGAGGCGACGGAGGCAGGGGGATTGGAGGCCTCGGTCTTGTTTATTCCACCGCTTGCGGTGCGCGAGGCGGCTCTCGACGCCATCGAGGCTGGCATTAAAAAACTGGTTATCCTCACTGAACATACGCCGGTACAAGACGTAATGTATCTGTTGGCAGCCGCCCGTGATCATGGTGCGCGCGTGCTCGGACCAAACACGGCCGGGCTCGCCACACCCGGCGAATGCTTCGTCGGTTTTATGCCGGCTTTCAACGATAGGGTATTTCGCTCGGGGCGCATCGGCGTCATATCTCGAAGCGGCAGCCTCGGGACCTTAGCGTGTCTTTATCTGGTGCGCGCCGGCTTTGGTCAATCCGCGTTTATCGGCATCGGCGGTGACCCAATACTGGGGACTACCACGCGCGACGCTTTGATGGAATTTGATCGCGATGAGCGCACTGATGCCGTCGTCATCGTTGGCGAGATCGGCGGCTCCTTTGAAGAGCAGGCGGCCGAGTATGCGGCAGACATGGAGAAACCGGTCGTTGCCTTTATCGCCGGCAGTGCCTCGCCGCCAGGCAAACGCATGGGCCACGCCGGCGCGATCGTGATGGGCGCAAGTGGTTCGTACGCTTCCAAACGCACCGCGCTCGAGAATGCCGGCGTGACAGTGCTGGATAGCCCATCAACATTTGGTACCGTCGTGTCGGATGCACTGAGCTCATAGCAGTGCCACTGCTATGCGCACAATCCAGATCTTGACTACGACGAGCATGATCAGCTCAGGCTCGTTAGCGCACCGGTGCCGCAGGACGCAGGGGAGATAAACGGACGTGCGGGAGACGCCTCAAGGTCACTATCGACCGCAGGTTTCCGCTGAGCGAAGCTGCCGCGGCACACGCGGGCATCGAGGACAGGCAGATGAAAGAAAAACTGTTGCTTGAGATCTAGCGCTCAGGACTATCAGGGAGAGGTAGCTAAGATTTACTGTGACGACCACTAGATCGATAAAAGGTGGGCGCGCCACACTTGCAACGTGCGGCAGCGCGCACTTCCTTCATGATGGCTTCTCCGACGCACTTTACGTGTTTTTCCCACTCTGGGCGCAGGAGTTTGGGCTCTCGCTTACTCAAATCGGGTTTCTGAAGACTGTCTTTTCGGGGGCACTGTCCAGCTTCCAGTTGCCCACGGGATTCCTTGCCGAGAAACTGGGCGAGCGCGCTGTGCTTACGGGGGGGACGGTTCTAACCGCGGTCGCGTTCGCTAGCCTCGGTGTTGTCAACGGGTTTTACGCAATCATATTTTGTTTGTTCTTGATTGGTTTGGGTTCGGCAACACAACACCCACTGTCCTCCGCGCTGGTGTCACAGGCGTACGCGAACGGTGCGCGCCGCGCCGCGCTCGGCACTTACAATTTCACCGGTGACCTTGGCAAGGTTGCTGTGCCAGCGCTCGTCGCCGTCGGCGTGGCGACCGTTGGTTGGCGTGGGAGTGCAATTGCTTACGGTTTGCTCAGTGTACTCGCTGCGGTTGGAATTTTCCTATTACTGCGGGCAATCGGAGCGGGAGACGCGCCGCGTATCGGGCGTGGGCAGAGCGTGAAGCCAACTCAACAGGGATGGGGCATCCGTTACCGGCGCGGTTTTCAGATCCTATCTGCGATTGCGGTGGTCGATTTTTCCACTCGCGCGGCATTCCTGACGTTCTTGCCGTTCCTGCTAATCGGCAAGGGCACGCAGCCTGAATCAGTCGGTTTCGCGCTAGCACTTGTTTTTGGCGGCGGTGCAGCGGGGAAAGTGCTCTGCGGTCTCGGCGCTGCGCGCTTCGGCATCGTTCGCACAGCGGTGTTCACCGAACTCGTTACAGGCGGCGGTATTCTCTTGCTCTTGAATTTGCCGCTTAGCGCAGCTTTGGCGTTTCTTCCCGTCGTCGGCTTCGCGTTGAACGGTACCTCGTCGGTGCTCTATGGGACCGTTGCCGAGTTCACGGCGCCTGAGCGGCAATCGCGGGCATTCGGGCTGTTTTACACGATTGGTGTTGGCGCAAGTGCAGTCGCGCCGCTCGCGTATGGCATAGTCAGTAATCTCACGGGAGTAACGACCACCATGACGATTCTTGGGCTGGTAGTGCTCAGTACGATTCCGATGTGCTACTTGTTGACACTATCGCTTGCCGCTGCACGTGAGGAGTCGGCGTGATACGGTATGAGTATGACTCCAAACGTTGAGCGACGAGCATTGACTGACCAGTTGCGAACCGTCGCGTACGCATCGACCGGTCATGACTATTGGCAGTCGCGCTCTCTGCGACGGTCTTGATCGTTGTCTGAGTTAACCGTCCTTGCGCTCCTTTGGTGTTGTCTGACGCTGCTACTTGCCGGCATCGTCAAAGGTGTACTGGGCATTGGGTTGCCGGTCATCTCGATCCCGTTGTTGGCACTCGTTCTGCAGGTCCCGCAGGCGGTGGCACTATTGCCGATACCGATTCTGGTCTCCAACGTCTGGCAGGCGTTCTATGGCGGGTATTTTTTTACCTCCTTGCGCCGCTTTTGGGCCTTGATCCTTGCGCTTATTGCCGGTACTGCCGTAGGTGTGAAGGTGCTCGCGACGGTAGACCAACAGGTGCTCTTCGGACTCATCGGCGTTATCGTAATTCTCTTTTCGCTAACGAACTATTTGCAACCGCAGCTACACTTGCCAAAACGCGGCGAGCTGAGCGTCGGGATTATTGTTGGTTTTGTGGGCGGCGTACTCGGCGGGCTGTCGACTATTTTCGGACCACCACTGATCATGTTTTTGATCGCGTTACGCCTTTCAAAGGACGAGTTTGTCGGCACCATTGCGACGCTTTACCTTACCGGTGCGGTTCCATTGTTGATTGCACTCGGTGCTTTCGACGTTATGGGTCTTAAAGAGTTGCTGTGGTCAGCCCTGGCGACGGTTCCGCTGTTCCTGGGGGTGTTGTTAGGGCAGCTATTAAGAAACCGGCTCAATCAAGAAGTGTTTCGCAAGGGTCTGCTTGCCATGCTAGTGATCGCCGGTATCGCCCTCGTCAGAAGGGCATTCGTTTGGACTGATTAGCGTTTCTTCCAAGGGAAGGGCGCGAGCTTATCGAGCGCTTCGGATATCTCGTAGACGCTGGTTACCGCAAGCTCGTGATCGTAGGGTCTATGTTCGCGCTCGGCGCGGCGACGCAGGCATTCTTCATGGAATGCCAAGACGTCGTTTGGAAACGGCATCGCCGCCGGATCGAAGATCCTCAGGTACCCATCGGCGTCGCGCGCGGGCAATACGCGGCTCTTAACGAAACGATTGGGTGACCAGGGAATATCCAACACACCCGCCTCGCACGCGCGTACCGCACCGATCGCCACATCACCGTCGCCAAGCTCTAGTACTTTGTCGATCACAGGGCGTGCTTCCCGCCGGATCAAATCTTTTTCGCGTTCGAACTCCGCGAACCCGTCCAGGCGTAAGTTCCTTGCGAGGTAAATCGCCATACGCGTCATGCGCAATCCTTCGGCATTGGCTTTGGGTGTTGGCAGGCCGAAGGCTTCGTGGGTGCTCTTGGTGGTGACACTGACCGCACCGCCGACGGCCGCTAGGGTTCCGCCATACGAGATCAGCGCGGCGCATTGCGCTTCATCTTGTGGCCACGCCCCCATCCAATGCAACGAGATCACCGGTGTAAATACATCGTGGTAACCGCATTGTTGCAGATACTCCTGGGCCAATTCGGCACACACGCGAATCGCGGCGGCGTCCTGAACCAGGTGTAGCGTTTGTCCGAGCTCGAGGCCGTAATTGCACACGCCTTGGGCGGCGGCAAGCAACGCGTCGAGCACGCAGGTGATGATAGCGATTGAAGGGGGGATATTAGTCCCCGTGAGAAAACCGGGCTGCCGGCGGTGCAACTCAACCCCATGGCCTTGATAGAGCGCCGCGAGCCGATCGAGATACTGGTAATTCCGGATCCCCTCTTCGATCGATACCTCTTTCGTGTAAGACACGGTGTAGGCGATACCCGAGCCAAGATAACCGGAGTAACCGGCGGCATAGCCGATCTCCGCAGTGAGCTTGGGCATCGCGGTGCCAGAGAGCACGATCGCTGGTTTGTCGATTGCCTCGGTCAATCGCCGGCATGCGTTGACGCCATAGTTGACAATCGGCAGGCCGTTTAGCATCGATCGGCCCATCTTCTCCGACTCGTCGATGCCCTTCTGTGCCTGGGCAAAGCGCTCGTTACGGGTGTAACTGTCCGTGGTCGTTGGCACTACGTCGGCGAGCCCTTCCTTGTCCAGGGTTTGCATGAGCTCGATTTGCATATCGAGCGTGCCAAAACCGCCGCGTGGTTGCGTGAGGCAGCGACCCTCCGCGGCCGCCTGGCGCATCACCCAGCCGAGCTGTTTGTGTTTAGGCAGGCTTTGGTGATAGCTGACCGCATCTGCGAGATTGACCTCGGCTCCGGTTGGCCAGCGCGCGAGATTCTGTTGCCGCATACGCTTAAACAGATCCTCCGGAATTTGATCCGCCGTTAACGGCGTGCTCGTCGCCTTTGCTTTAGCCGAGAGAGGTTTGGTCATGAGGACGCTGTTCACCGATCGGTTGCAGGTGCGCCTTAGCCAACGCCAACGCCGCTTCGGGTTCGACACCCGCGAGCAATCCGCAGCCGTACAGCAAGTAGTCGCGATCAAATAGCAGCTGCGGCTGCCGCGGTCGCAGTGATAGCGGCTCGGCGGCTTCTGCGAGCACGGTCGCAAGAAGCGCTTCCGCATCTTCCCCGCGCGCCAACCCGCCGCCCGTGCCGATTAAGGTTTTCACCTCGGTTAAGTCCTTTCCGCGTTGAACAGTAACCGGCCCGGTTACAGTATAAACAGTCTCTGTCGTACCCGCGTGACGCTGTACCGCCAGCCGCGCGGCGCAACACGCGAGCACGTGCTCAAAGGCACATTCATCTTCGTTTTGGGGCAAGGTTTCGACGTTCGTGCACGCGTGTTGTGTCAGCTCGGTTACGCGCACGGGAGACAGGCCGGCTTCAGAGGCGACACGCTCTAGACCTATCGCGTCGACGATTGACGGTGCATTGTACCGCATGCCTAAATCACCCTCGACCGTACGCTTGAGATAGGGTTCGGGTAGGCCCTGCGTTATCACGCCTTCATTCGAAGGCTCACCCGCACACACCGAATGCACATCGGTGGTTGCGCCGCCGATATCGACTACCAACAGTGATCCCAATCCGTCCTCGTTGTCGTGACCGTCGGCCACAAGGCGTGCACCCTCCAGCACGGCCGCCGGGGTGGGCATGAGAACCTGATCAACCATTGCTTGAGCGCGGTCAATACCTTTCGCGTGCACAATGCGTTCGATGAACACCTGGCGGATCGCGTTACGGGCGGGCTCGGTGTTGAGCACCCCGAATTGCGGCATGACATTTTCCGTCACCATAGCGGTGTTCCCAGCGTTTCGCAGAATCGTATGCACGTTGTCAGCGGCGACACGATTGCCGGCGACGATAATTGGGCACTCAATTGGCGCCTCTGCGAGCGCACGGGCGTTCGCCAGGATCACTTCGGTATTGCCGCCGTCGGTACCGCCGGCGAGCAGGATGATATCGGGGACTAACTGGCTAATGCGATGTGTGTCTTCCAAGGTCAGTTGATACGCAAATGCCTCCACTAACCTCGCCCCTGCCCCAAGTGCCGCTTGTCGTGCCGCCTCTGCAGTCAGCTCCTTGACCAGTCCGACCGTAACCATGCGCAGCCCGCCGCCGGCGCTGCTGCAAGCAAGGCGGTAACTGAAATCGGGCAGTGGCCCCATTCGCTTTTCCAGGTCGGCGAACGCTAGCTCCATGCCAACTGTCACGTCACTGGCGACTGTGGACGGCCCCTGCGCCGACGCAAGCATCCGCGCCGGCTCGAGCGCTACGGCACGCAGTTTCGTGTATGTGCTGCCGAAGTCGATCAGCAGCGCCGTCAGTGGCTTGTCCTCCGCAGACGTTTCGCGCGTGCGGCGAAGTCGCGCTCGAGCGCGTCGATCACGTCGTTGGTCCGTGTTCCCGGGGGAAACGCGCGGTCGAAGCCCATATCGAGAAAGCGCTTTTCGACCCGCGGCCACGGTTGCTTGCCCACGACCAGGTTTCCACCGATGTAGAGCAAGATGTTATCGAGCCCGGCTTCGACACAAAGGTCACGAAATCCTCGGCAATCGAGCTCACCCTGACCGTACAACGACGATACCATGATGCCATCGGCAGCGGTTTCGATCGCCGCCTTAATAAATTCCTCAGCTGGGGTCAACGCGCCCAGCGCGACGACGGTATAGCCCGCCTTTTCTAACGCCATACTCAAGATACGGTTGCCAACGATATGGGTATCGGCGCCGATCACTCCAGTGACCAAAGTCTTTAGTTCACTGTTGCGTGTGTCCGGGTTCATCATCACACGGTTCGCAGCAACTAAACACCGAGTTGGGTCGCGAGCTCTGCCAGATCTTTTACGACCAGATCCGGTTGCGGCCCGAGCTCATCAAGCGGCTCGCCGGTGCGGTTGATCCAAAATGTGGGATAGCCGTAGTGCTTGCCGCCAATGACATCAAACGAGTTCCCGGATACAAAGCCGATGTGCTCTTTCGGCAGGCTCAGTTTTTCCACTGCGAGGTCGTAGGCAGGACGGCCGGGTTTATACACCTTGTAGGGCTCGGCACTGATGATCTCTTTGAAATATTGCCGCACTCCAGCGTTTTTCTGCGATTCCTCGATCATCCAATCCGAGGCCATCGACAGCACTACGAGCGTATATTTCGAGGCCAGTCGTTTAAGCGCGGCGGGTACCTCGGGAAACGGCGGCAGCACCAGATCGGCCTCGACCAGCTTCTTGTGAAGGCTGTCGCTAATTTCGAGCGACAGGCTCTTGCCGGCATAGGTCAAGGCGCGTTTGGTGAGCTCGTCCCAGCTGAGATAACGCTGCATCATGCCGCTCAAAAAGCAGTACTGCTTCAAGGTGCTGAACCAAAGCCTGGCGAGCTCTTCGCCGCGACTGGGGAAAACTTCGTCCATGACCTTGGCGACGGCGTGCTTGTCAAAAAGCGTGTTGTAGTGATCGAATGCTAGGGCCTTGATGTTGTTCGTGCTCATGAGACGACTCCGGCTGCATTTGGCTGTCAATAGGAATCTTCAACTGTCAGGGAGGTGATAGCGCTGTCAAGGTACAGTCTATCACGGAGTCGGTACCGCAAAACGCGGTTGCGTTGGGCCTGCTGGGCGTTGATAACTACTCTACGTGCTCGCGCTTCAAGTGCGGAAACGTGCTTGTTGTAGCGCAAGGTAAGCGCGTGGATACGGCGTTCGAGTGTCGTCTGCTCCGCGGCACACAACGATCGCTAGAAAAAGAAAAATGCAGACATGCTGCGCTCTGGAGTAAAACTAGATAGAAATCGAGGCCGCGACACGCAGGCTCACACGTCCTTATTAGTCGCTCGCGGATCAGCGTGACCAGGATTGCCGCGAGCCGAAGATCTTGAACCAGCTGGACCACAAGCTCTTTGCGCGCTCGTCACCCTGCAGGTAGTCGTCGCCGCGGATGTAGCGCTCCCTGAGCTTCCGCGAGCCCCAGTCGATGCAGTACACGACGCCGATGATCATGAGGATGATGGTGCAGGCGTTGGAGAACTCGAATGCCCGCAGGTTGTCGGAGAGCAGGAAACCGATGCCGCCGGCGCCGACGATGCCAAGAATGGTGGCCGCCCGGGTGTTGGACTCGAACATGTACAGGGCGTTGGTCAACAGCACCGGCATCACCTGGGGTAGGACGCCGAAACGGATCACCTCCAGACGGTTGCCGCCGGATGCCCTGACTCCCTCGACCTGCTTGCGGTCGATGTTCTCGATGGCTTCGGAAAAGAGTATCACCAGGATGCCGGTGTCGATGATGGCGATGGCCATGATACCGGGCAGCGGGCCAAGGCCCACGGCACGTACGAAAATGAGTCCCCAGATCATGTAATCGGCGGCGCGCAGCACATCGGCGAAGCGGCGGGTGGCGAACTGGAGCGGCCGGATGGGATTGAAGTTCTTGGCCGCCATGAA
>JBHICC010000033.1:0-30849 GCA_046759385.1 Acidiferrobacterales bacterium
CGGCGCGCACCTGCTCGGCCGTGCGCGACGCGTGGTACATGCCGAGACAGACGATAGCGGTCCAGTATTCGGGCAGCGGCAGCTCGCGCTTGATCCAGTTCCCGGCGTCCTGGGGCAGAAGTTCCGGCACGACGAAAAACCAAATGAACATCTGTACCAGAAGCGGCACGTTGCGGAAGAGCTCGACGTAAGTGGTGGCGATGGCCCGTACCACGGGCTGGTTCGTTGTGCGCGCGACCCCGATGATTGAGCCGAGGCTAAACGCGATTACCCAGGCGCAGCAGGCGACGATGACGGTCCACGACAGCCCCGACACCAGCCAGTCGAAATAAGGCTGGGCACAGCTCGCCCCGGTATCGAAAGTCTGCTGCGCCCCGCCGGCGAACTCCGTGGCCCCGCCGAACGGACTCGGTACAGTTTCGGCGGTACGATTGGGTTCCTCCGGAAGCGGTCTGCAAAGGAGGATCGACCAGTCCCAGTTGTATTTCACCGAACTGTCTCCCTGACGGTCGCGTGAGAAAAGGGCCGGGGGACGCGCATGCGTCCTCCGGTCTATAGCTTGGTCTCAGTAAGGCAGGGCCTGGATAGCAAAAGCGGCATTCAACGCGGGGCTGATGGGCATATTGATATTGGTTGGCCCCGGGTTGAACCACTTGTCATAGATTTTATGCATTTGCCCCGAGCGCATGAGGTCGGCCAGCACGGTATTGCCGAGCAACCGCATGGCCGAGTCATCGCGCCGGACCATAATGCCGTACGGGTCATAGGACAGGAAACGCCCCACGACTTCGTACTTCTCCGGGTTCTTAGACTTGCTGATCAAGCCGTACAGCAGCACGTCGTCGGTGGCATAGGAATCGACGCGATCCGTTTCCAGCGCGAGCCACCCCTGTGGATGGTCCTTGACGTTATGGATCTTGATATTGATATTGTTTTGTTTCATGACGCGCTTGACGGCTTTCTCGTTCGTAGTCCCAAGCGACAGCGCGATGCGCTTGCCGTTCAAGTCCTCGACCTCCTTGATTCCCGACCCCTTCTTAACCGCAAGCTTAGTGCCGGTGATGAAGGTAATGGCGAGGTAGTCGATCTGCTTCGAGCGCGTCAGATTGTTGGTGGTAGACCCGCACTCGATGTCGATCGTGCCGTTGGCCAGCAGCGGGATACGCGTCTGCGAGGTCACAGGCACAAGCTTGATCTTGAGGTTGGGCATGTTGAGCTCGGCTTTGATCCTGTCGATGACCTTGTAGCAAAGATCCATGGTAAAGCCGATCGGCTTGCCGTCCGAGCCCATGTAGGCAAACGGCACCGATGCCTCGCGATGACCCAGGTTAATGGTACCGGTGTCCTTGACCTTCTTTAAGGTGCCGTAAAGCTCGGCGGCGCTTGCGGACGTCATGGCGAATACAGCAAGCAACGCCGTCACGGCGGTCGCAAGAGTGAACTTCTTGAACATATCATCCTCCTTCGTGGAATCTGGCTTGTTATTAAACCAACGAAGCGCCGAAACCAGGGCTCCGGAGCGATTCGATGGTGATAGTGGCATTGGCGACGCCGGGTCGCCAGCCCATCTGACACTCTACTGCCAAGAACGGTGCCTCGCAACCCACGCGGGCCTGCCAGGTGGCAGCCCTGGCTCGGTAGCCGTCGGATCGGACAGAATGCGTTGCGCGTGAGCGTCTGGAAACCCGGGCGCTGAATTAGAACTCGAGTTTGACCTTGTAATTTTCCGCCAGTTCTTCAAGCATTTGGTAAACACCGTCCGGCAGCTCAAGGCCGTCGTGGCGACGCTCGGCCATGCGCTGGCGCTCGATCTCCCCGGGCAGTAGCACCTCTTTGACGCCCGCACGTCGGCGTGCCGATTTGAGATAGGCCACGTACGCGTCAATGCGGTGCTGATAAGCGGTCGGGTCGGTAAAGGCGGCAGGATCGATCACCTGCAGCAACACGCCGTTGCCGTAGCGCTCTGTCATCAGGCCCGAGCCAGCGCCTGACAGAACACCACCGACAAGATCCATGGCCACCGATAAACTGTATCCTTTGTGCCCTTGGTTGCCCCCCAACGGCACGAGCGAGCCGTTACCGTAAAGCTCGTTCGGATCATCGCTCCAGCCGCCCTCGGCATCGAAAACCCACCCGCACGGCACGCGCTCTTGTTTGACCTTGGCCAGCCGCACTTTGCCCTCGGCCACAGCGCTCGTGGCCAAGTCGGCAACGATGGGCTGATCTCGGGTTGGAATCGCTACGGCGATCGGATTCGTCGGTATGCGGCGCTCGACCGCGCCCCAGGGGGCCATACGCGCCGACCCATGCACATTGCAAAATGCCATGCTGATAAAACCGTGCCGCGCCGCTCGCTCCGGATACACACCAAGGCGGCCGAGGTGGTAACAATTGAAGATGCTGACAACGCCAACGGCGTGTTCACGGGCTTTCTGAAGAGCAAGCTGTATCGCGAACTGGCCGACCACCGGGCCCCAAGCGCAGCGGCCGTCAACGACAGCGGTGACCCCGTGTTCCCTGGCAATGGTCGGCCGCGCTGCGGGCTGTGCGTAACCGTCCCGTGCATGCCCACAGTACTGTTTCAGTCGCAACACTCCATGCGATTCATGGCCAGTAAGATCCGCTTCCACGAGGTTCTGGGCGACAAGCCTTGCTGCCGGCACCGGCGTGCCAACGGCCTCGAGCACGTGTGTCGTAAACGCGGTGAGTTTTTCCGGCGTGACCCTAGGCACGGTCGATGAATCTAAGCGGAACCGTCGGTCGCTCTCGCCAATAGGTTCTGGTAGCCGAACAGCGCGGGGGTGCCACCCGTGTGCAGAAAAACGACGTTCGAGTCGGTGGCAATACGTCCGTCACGAACCAAAGCGATCAATCCGGCTAAGGTCTTTCCCGAGTAAACAGGATCGACCAACAAGCCTTCGCTGCGCGCGGCAAGCAAGATCGCTTCGGTAGTGGCGTCGTTCAAGCGACCGTAACCTGGCGCGAGCACCTTATCGTCCACCCACACATCGTCTTGATCAACAATCCCCGGTCGCCCGACGAGCTCAGCCGTTTCCGATGCACGCCGCAGCACGCGCTCGGCTTGCTGCTCCCTGTCACGGCGGACGCAGATCCCTAAAACAGGGATCTTACTTTGCAGCAGCCTGAGGCCGACTAGCGCCCCGACATGCGTGAGCGCACTGCCTGACGGTACGACAACGAGGTCAACTTTTACGCCGACGTGGGCCGCTTGATCGAGTATTTCGCGCGCCGCGTCGATGTAGCCCAGCGCGCCGATCGGTGGGTGTTCCTCACTGAGATGAATGACATAAGGCCGGCGACCTTCGGCACGTATCAGATCGGCAACACGCTCCAAAGCGACATCGGCGGCTTTCTCGTCCTCACCCTCGGGGAACGTGTGGATCTTGCAGCCTAAAAGTTGATCCAGCAGCACGTTACCAGAACTGTGGTAATCCTCCGCCATATCGGGCACACGATCCTCGCGCTGGATCTCGCAAGCTAGCCCCAGTTTTGCTGCCGCCGCTGCCGTCATTCGCAGGAAGTTCGACTGCACAGCGCCGGTGATAATGATCGTGTCGGCGTTCTGTGCCTTGGCTTCACCGAAGTAGAATTCCAGCTGTCGTGCCTTGTTACCGCCCATTGCCAGGCCAGTGCAATCGTCGCGCTTGACGAACAGCCGAGGTCCACCGAGCTCGCGTGTCAGGTTGGGTAGTGGCTCAAACGGTGTCGGTGCATGTGTTAGTCGGACACGCGGAAAATCAGCAAGGGTCACTCAGTATCTCCAATGGCAAGCGCAATGCTCGCACTGAGTATGCTGGAGAGGGGGATGCGCAGCAAGCTCGTCGACCGGGTTGGAGCCATAAGCCCCTGTCAGCCGCCTTTGGTTTTCTTGCTTTTCTTACTGACTTTAATCAACTCGGACTTCCGCTTGGCGAGATCGTCCACGCGATATTTCGGAACGATGTAGGCCCAACCTTCCCAGCGGTTGTTAAGCTTCTTGATTTCTTGCTTGACGGCATCTGCTGTCTTCAACTTTCCCTCATTGTTTGAACTAGACGCCTCGGTTTTGGCTTGTGGCTTATCGCTTACTTTCTTGTGCATCAAAGGCGGGTCGAAGGCGGCGCTAAATCGGGCGAGCGTTCGATCATCATCTTTGGTCGTTTGCATAGTTACGGCGAGACCGTCAAACGTCTTGAGCACGACAGAGAGCCCACTACGCTTTTCAAAGCTTACCGCCGCCGCCGGCTTGACGTCATCTAACGTCAGGTTGGTCAACGTGTTACCAATGCTGTTAATCTTGTAGACAGACTCCACCTCCGCACCTTTGGGTAAGCCCACGAGTTCGAAGTCGTCTTCCTTGGGATCGGAGCGGCGCACGACCACCGTATGACCGTCCGCGTGGGTGACGCTCACTTCCCGTACACGCGCGGAGTCGAGGCCCAGAACCTCATCGTCGAGCCACTTCGACGGCGATTTCTCCTCCGGTATTTGGCCTTCGACTAACCACGCCTGTGGGTCCTGGGGTAGCCGCACATAGTACTCGCGCTGGCTGGGATCACCCTTTGACCAGCGCGACTGGCCCACTATGAGCTCGGCTAAGGTCGCTCCGGCGGCGTTTTTCAACGCGATCTTCACCGAGGTGGACTTTTCGTGATCGATATCCTCGACGCCGAGCTTGGCATAGAGGTCGGGCTTGCGTGTCTTCGGTTCGACGCGACGGAGCTGCGCCGTGCCGACGAGAAGCTCCTGTACTCGGTCTGCATCCGCGGGGTAATCTGACCTTTCCTTGACGACCCAGCGGCCGTCACGGCGCGTAAGCGTGAAGGTATTGCCTTTGCTCGCACCGACGACTTCGACAGTGTCGTTGATATCGGCCATCAGCTTAGGAAATAACGACTCCCCCTGGCGTGGGATGGCCGTGGACTCCTGGCGACTGACGATCGCTGCGACCACGACCATCACCGTGATAGCAGCAAGAATTAGAAGCGTCTTCGCATTTCGCATTGTTTACATTCTTAACCTGTTTTCGCTGTGGTGCGGACGCCTTTCTTTCGCAATCGTATGCGGTAAGAACCCACTAGGATGCCGCCGATACCGATGAGTAACGGCATCATGCCGATATTGACGAACTTCATACGTGTCTCCAGACCTTCGATGTTTCGGCGCAGCTCGTGGCGCACATCACGAAGGTCTTTGCGGATGCGTATCTTCTCTTGGCGGAAACGCGTCAGCTCGTGCTGCTGGCCCTCGGTTAGAATGGGAGCATCCTGATCTTGTCCGGCCTTTTGTAACTCTGTAAGCCGCGTCTCGGTCTGCTCGAGACGCTCAATGAGCTCTTGCTCTTTTTGGCGATACTGTAGCTCTGCCTGTTGCCGCAATGCGTTGACGCGAGTGAAGGGCCGTGTGAATCGTCCGCGGCTGCGAATGCCGATGAGATCGTTGCTGCCGGTTAGACTGTCAAGAGCGTTGATGACAAACGTGCCATTGGCTGCCGTCGGAATTTCCAGCCGGCTACCGAGAAAGTCTTGGACTTGTATCCAAAAGTGGTCCCGAAGCATATCGCTGTCGGCAACGACAATCAGGTTGATATTGCCCTTGGACTTGGCGAGGTGTTCGTGCGGCTTCTGGTCTGTTTTCTCTGTCTTGTCCGGCTTGTCCTTCTTCTCGTCCTGGACCGGTGGTGGGCCGTCTGCAAAGGCGCTACCCACTGACCCCGTCACCCGCGCGGCGATAACGAAGCGCTTGCCAGCAGGCTTATATTTCCTCAGTATGTCTTGCGGGTCCTGGAAGGAGGCGAGCTGGATCGTGTCTATTTCAGCTGCGCCTTCGGTGGACTCGACCAACGGCGTCAACTCGGTATCCGCACCGCTTTTCTTAATTAAATGTCCGGGTGTCGCGAAAGCGAGGTTTCCAAGCTCCGCGGTGACAGTGTCCTGTTGGTTGAATAAGGAGGGTGGCAAGGTGATCCAGACCGGATAGTCCATCGTGACGACCCGACCCTCGCGCTGGAAGCGCACTCGTGTTGCCAGCTGCAAATCTCCCACGACCTTTTTTGGCACGAGCTCGATTCCCCAAGCGTCCAGCAATTTGCTAAAGTCAGATCCGCCCGAAGCACCCAGACCCATCAATCCGGTCGATGACGCCTGGTCGATTTCGGAATGCGGATCCACGAACGTCAGCACGCGACCGCCGCTTAGGACAAACTGATCGATCGCATACAGCGCGCTGTCACCGAGGTCTCTTGGGTGAACGATCATGAGCATATCAATGTCGTCCGGGACGACTTTGATCGTTTTGTCGAGCCGGCGTATCTCGAAGAACTGCCGCACGTGATCGAGGACCATCCACGCACGCCGCGGGCCACCTGCGAGCGCCGCCTGCGGCGGTGCGCCGTCAATCGGCAGGGAACTGATTAGCCCAACTACTTTCTGCTTGGGATTCGAGGTCTTGTAGATTAGCCGGGTGACGTCATACTCGAGGAATTCCTGACGTCGTGTACTCAGGAACGGAATCACTTCTTCCTCATCGGTCGAACCCGATGCAACCAGCCCGAAATAAAAGGCCGACTCCTCATCCAGCGGCACGCCATGCAACCCGTAACCGACTGCGCGATCTTCCTCTTCGGAAAACGGCTCAGGGTCGATTACAGTGACGGACAGCTTGCCGTCTGCGAAACGCTCGTATTCTCGCAGCAGCTCTTCGACGCGCCGGGCATAGCTGCTCGTCCCCGGCAGCTGACTCAGGAGCCCCTTCGACAAGTACAGACGTAGTTGAACTGGTTCATCGAGACCGGCCAGAATGCTGGCGGTGCCATCCGTAAGTGTGTAGAGCTTGTTTGCGGTGAGATCTAGACGCATGGAGGTGAACGCAGCATTACTGAATATGTTCACTGCGAGCAGCAATACAACGCCTAACACGAGCCCAGCTGTCGTAAGCCGTGTCGCTGTAGACCATCTTGACTTCATCATTCGGTTCCTAACCCGCCTTTTTTAACTCGATGACGACCACGTTAGCGAACAACCAGAACGCAATCAGCGAGGCAAAGTAGATAAAGTCACGCAGGTCAATGACCCCTTTCATGATCGCGTCGAAATGGCTCAGGAAGCTGAATGAGCTGATTGCGTCAACCAGGAATTGCGGCGCCCAGTTACTGAAGAAATCGAGCACCAACGGGTAACCGCTAAGTACAAAGGCCAGGCTCACCACGGCAGTGATGACAAACGCGATCACCTGGTTCTTCGTCAAGGCCGAGACACACGCGCCAATGGCAAGAAATGCGCCCGCCATCAACAAGCTGCCGACGTAACTGGCTACGATAACGCCGTTATCGGGATCGCCGAGGTAATTGACCGTCCACCAGATTGGAAAGGTTAGCGCGAGCGCAATACCGGTGAACGCCCAGGCCGCAAGGAACTTACCGAGCACGGCCTGGGGCATCGTGATCGGCAAAGTTAGTAACAATTCGATGGTGCCGCTGCGCCGTTCTTCGGCCCAAAGGCGCATGGCCAGCGCGGGGATCAGAAAAAGGTATAACCAAGGATGAAAGGTGAAGAACGGCTCCAAATCGGCCTGGCTGCGAGCGAAAAAGTTGCCAAGATAAAACGCGAAGATACCGCTCAGGAACACAAAGATGACCATAAAAACGTACGCGATCGGGGTCATGAAATAACCCGCCAGCTCACGTTTGAAAACAACCCATATATTGGCCATCGTGCGAGCCTCCTCAGGAACCCGTATCGCCGGTCGTCACATCACGAAACACTTCATCGAGACGCCCGCGTTCGACCCGCAGTTCCTCCACTTCCCAGCCATGTTCACGAGCGGCCTGGCTGATGGTGGCGACTAGCGAGTCGCGGTCTTTTGGGAAGATCTGTAGTCGTACAAGCCCATCGGTGTGGCTGAGCACTTCGATCGCCTGTACACCGTCGAGGGTGCTCAGCTGCTCGCGCGCTCCGTTGATGTTGGCATCTCGCAGGGCGAGGGTCACCGCGTTATGTACGCGTGAACGCGCCTCGAGCTCGTCCGGAGTGCCGTCGCACACGATCTTGCCGCTGGCGATGATAATCGCGCGCGTGCAAACAGCCTCAACCTCTTCAAGGATGTGTGTCGACAGGATGATGGCTTTTTCTTTCGCCATATCGCGGATCAGTGTGCGTACTTCGTGCTTTTGATTCGGGTCGAGGCCATCGGTGGGCTCATCCAGGATCAACACCTCGGGATCATGCAGAATTGCCTGAGCGAGCCCTACCCGGCGTTTAAAGCCTTTCGATAAGGTCTCAATCGGCTGGTTCAGCACCGGCTCTAAATGTACTTTGGTGACGGTCTCATCGATACGACGCCGTTTGTCGTCGGCACGAAAACTGCGCACTTCGGCGACGAAATCGAGAAACGCCGCTGGTGTCATATCGGCATACAGCGGTGCGCCCTCCGGCAAGTAACCGATGCGTTTCTTGACTGCCACCGGCGCCAGCTCGACATCATCACCGCCAACGATGACCGTTCCCGAGTCGGGGGCAAGGAAACCGGTCAGCATTTTCATTGTCGTCGACTTCCCAGCACCATTTGGCCCGAGAAACCCTAATACCTCCCCCTTCTTTACGCTAAACGAGATATCGTCGACCGCGATGATTGGCCCGAAACGCTTGGACAAGTTCCTGATCTCTACCATCGTTGCCATTGGTACTGCTCCCGGGTTCGCCCGTGCGGTGTCTCTAGCGAGGCATTTGCAGGATCGATGCAGGAACCGCGGGCCACACAAAACGCCGAGTTACGAGCTGTATGGCACGAGCTACGTGGGCCGACCTGTCTATTCACGAGTGTCCTCCACCCTTTCTTTTCTAAAGGACGCCGACGGCGAATAATTACACAACAGATGGCAGTATTCTGCACTTTTCGCACGGCCTATATAAGGACGGTTTTTCCACTTCCAACCCCTGCCTTTGAGGCGCGGCCGCCGGTGCTGGTGGCACCATGTGTAGTCCCTGCACTGTGCCAAAAGACCTACGCAGCAATCGAAAGTTCACCGTAATTCATGACGGAAACTTCACCAGCGATTCCAGCCAGTTTCACACGGTTGTAGTGGGCCTTTCCCAACCGGACCTCCGCACGGCTCGCTTGGGATGTAGTCTGGCCTGGGCGTGCACCGGCGATTGACATTGGCGCATGGAATCCCTACCGTCTGCTAGTTCGGCGGACCGCGGCCTAACAATATAGTGATAAGGAGGAGGGGGAACTCTTGGCCAAGCTGCTGGAGATTGAACACCTACACACGCAGTTTTTCACTTCCGCAGGAATTGTCGAAGCCGTTAACGACGTCTCTTATGACGTCAAAGAGGGCGAGACCGTTGCCATCGTCGGCGAGTCCGGCTGTGGCAAATCTGTTAGCGCACTGTCCGTATTACGACTGATTCCCTGGCCACCGGGCCGTATTGTCGGTGGCGACATCCGCTTCATGGGTAAGGACCTGCTCAAGCTTACGGATGAGGAGATCCGTACGGTGCGAGGTCGGGAGATCGCGATGGTCTTTCAAGAGCCCATGACCTCGCTGAATCCCGTGCTCACTATCGGCATGCAGATAACGGAGACTGTGCAGACCCATCTCGGCGTGGGCAAGGAAAAGGCCGATGCGCGCGCTGTTGAGTTGCTGGGCATGGTCGGGATCTCCGATCCCGAGCGCCGCCTCAAGCAATACCCTCATCATTTCAGTGGCGGCATGCGCCAGCGCGTAATGATTGCGCTAGCACTGAGCTGTGAGCCCAAATTAATTATTGCCGACGAGCCAACGACGGCACTCGACGTGACGATCCAAGCGCAAATCCTCGAGCTGATGAAAGATCTGACGAAGCGGTTGGGCGTGGCGTTAATCGTCATCACGCACAATCTAGGCGTGGTGGCGCGCTATGCGGACCGGGTCAACGTCATGTACGCCGGAAAGATTGTCGAGGAAGGCACGGCCGAGCAGGTCTATCACACCCCGCGCCATCCCTACACGATTGGATTGCTCGCTTCGGTGCCGCGTATGGACCGGCATCGGGGTAAGCGATTGGTGCCGATCGAGGGGCAACCACCCGACCTTACGCGGCTCGATGACGGCTGTGCCTACCGACCGCGTTGCCGCTGGGCCTACGATCGCTGCGCGCGCGAGATCCCGCCGCTCGAGCACGTCGGCGACGGGCAAAAGGCGGCATGCTTCCGCAAGCATGAGCTCGATGCAATTGTGAAGGCGGCCTCGTGAACGCCCAGGCCGCCACTGCAGCGACCTTGAAGCCCGCCGCCAAAGGCGACGCCCTGCTCGAGGTACGCAACCTCAAGAAGTATTTTGCCGTCACCGAAGGCATCATCGTGCACAAGGCCATCGGCCATGTTAAAGCGGTCGATGGCGTCAGTTTCGAAATCCGCAAGGGCGAGACCTTGGGGCTCGTCGGCGAGTCCGGGTGCGGCAAAACCACCACCGGGCGCTGCATCTTGCAGCTCGAGCGACCGACGTCCGGCGAGATCGTCTTTGAAGGGATCAATCTCGAGAAACTCGAGCAGAAAGAACTCAGCCCATTTCGCCAGAAAATACAAGTGATCTTCCAAGACCCATACAGCTCGCTCAATCCGCGCATGAAGGTGGGCGATATCCTCGGTGAGCCGATGCGCGTCCATGGGATCTATCCCGATGCGGGACAACGCCGTCGTCGTATTGCCGAGCTGCTCGGCGTCTGCGGTCTCAACCCGAAGTTTGCGGACCGTTACCCGCACGAGATGAGCGGCGGCCAGCGACAGCGTGTGGGCATCGCGCGCGCGCTGGCGCTGAATCCCGACTTTATCATCTGCGACGAGGCGGTCTCGGCGCTTGACGTCTCGATCCAGGCGCAGGTGATCAATCTGCTGGAAGACCTGCGCCAGGAGTTTAATCTGACGTATCTGTTTATCGCCCACGATCTGAGCGTGGTTCACCATCTGTGCAATCGGGTGGCGGTGATGTACCTCGGCAAGATGGTGGAGCTGGCCGAGTCGGATGAGCTCTTTGACAACCCGACGCACCCTTATACGCGGGCGCTGTTATCGGCGGTACCGGTCGCGGATCCGCAGGTCGAGGCGGGGCGCAAGCACCAGATCCTGACCGGCGAGGTGCCGAGCCCGATTAACCCACCGAGCGGGTGTGTGTTTCACCCGCGCTGTTCGCTCGCGGTGGAGAGCTGCCGAGCCGAGATTCCACCGCTTCGCGAGCTCAGGCCGGGTCATTGGGTGGCCTGTCCCCAGGTCTGAGCTTCCCGGGATAAAGGGCGCGGCCGCGGGTGTTGCAAAACGGCTGGGTTGCGCGGAATATAGGCCCCTAGTCGTTTGCAAGGGGCCGCCAAGGCCTGGAGAGAAGGAGATTTTCCGGCAGCTGGGCTGACCGGAGCCAAGTTTTAAAAGAACAAGGACGGCTTTTTTCGATCAACGCAACTGCCACCAGAAACAAAGGAGGAGTCAACATGAAATGCTTCATTCCAAAAACGGCCATCGCCCTGGTGGCCGGCTTACTCGTGGGCGTCAGCAGCATCGGCATCGCCTCGGCGATGGAGACGCCCCAGTATGGAGGGGTCCTGAACTTCGTCGTGGGAAGCAAGATCCCCTCGTACGATGGCCACCGCGAGTCGACGTTCGGCATGATTCACCCGATCGCGCCGTTTTACAGCCTGCTGATTCGGGTGAACCCGAGCAATCCGCAATCGCCGACCGACTTCGTCTGTGATCTTTGTAAAGGCGACGTACCGGGCCCGACCGAGAACGGAACCAAATACACGTTCAAGATCCAGCGCGGTGTGAAATTTCACGACGGCACGAAGTTAACGGCGGCAGACATTGTCGCGACTTACCAGAAGATCATCTTCCCGCCCGAGGGCATCCCGAGCCAGCGTAAGACGTTCTTCCGCATGGTCGAAAGCGTTACGGCGACGAAGAAATACGAGGTGGTGTTCAAGCTGAAGTTCCCGTCCGGGGCCTTCATCCCAGCGCTCGCGACCCCGTTTAACTTCGTCTACGCCAAGAAAGACATGGACGAGCACGGTCTTAAGTGGCATCAAAAGAATATCAACGGCAGCGGTCCGTTCGTGTTCGTGCAGCATCAACCGGGCGCGTTCGTGGAAGGCAAGCGCTACGACGGTTACCACCACAAGGGCCAGCCTTACCTTGACGGGTATAAGGCGATCTCCGCACCGAAGATGGCGGTGCGCCTGCAAGCGATCCGTGGTGGCCGCGCCGCGATCGAGTTCCGCGGATTCCCGCCGAAGGCGCGTGACGATCTGGTCTCGGCATTAGGCGGCAAGATCAGGGTGCAAGAGAGCGACTGGAACTGCGGGCTGATGGTCACGCCGAACCAGAAACGCAAGCCCTTCAACGATATGCGCGTGCGCAAGGCGCTGACCTTGGGAGTCGATCGCTGGGCCGGCTCCAAGTACCTGTCCCGAATCGCCATCGTGAAGACGGTCGGCGGCGTTGTGTATCCGCAGCATCCGCTGGCGGCGAACAAGGAAGAGCTGAACGCGATGGCAGGCTATTACCCCAGCATTGATAGGTCCCAAAAGGAAGCGAAGGACCTGTTGAAGCAAGCGGGGCGTAGCGGGATGTCGTTCGAGTTTCATAACCGCGGCGTCGACCAGCCGTATAAGGTCGTCGGTACCTGGTTGATCGATCAATGGCGCCGCATCGGTCTGAAGGTGACACAGCGCGTGCAGCCGACACCGGCGTTTTATGCGAGCTTGCGCAAGAAGAGGGACTTCGATGTTTCCATGGACTTCAACTGCCAGTCGGTGATCAACCCGATCGTCGACATCTCCAAGTTCCTCGGCAGTGCCGGTAACAACTTCGGCTCGTACGAAGATCCCGTGCTCGAGGACCTCTACAACAGGCTAGAGAAAGAAGGCAGCCAGCAGGAGCAGCGCAAGATCATCCGTAAGTACGAGAAGCGGGCGCTGAGTGAGATGGCGCACATGGGGGTCACCCTGTGGTGGTTCAAGATCAATCCCCACCGCTCGTTCGTGAAGGGATGGAATATTGCGCCGAGCCATTATCTCAACCAGCAGCTCGATAACGTGTGGCTCGACAAGAAATTGATGTAAATCCTTAACACCGGTGCCCCGCCTGCACCGGCGCAGGCGGGGGCCGGATGCTTTTTCTGATGTACAAGTACATCGTCAAGCGGCTGCTGTTGATGATTCCCACCTTGTTTGGGGCCGCCGTGCTCGTCTTCTTCCTGCTGCGCCTAGTGCCGGGCGACGTCTGTGAGGTCCGCGTAGGGGAAGGGGGGTTTTATGGCGACTCCAAAGAAATCGAGATTTGTCGCGAGAATCTCGGTCTCAACGACCCGCTGCTGGTGCAGTTCGGCGATTTCATCGGCGGTTATTTCACCGGCGATCTGGGCGACTCCATGTGGACCGGCAGGCCGATAACCTACGAGGTTAGCTTGCGCTTCAAGCTGTCGTTGCAGGTGGCGATCATGGCGACTGTGGTCGCCGTGATTATCGCCATCCCGCTCGGGACGGTCTCGGCGCTGAAGCAGGATACCTGGATCGACTATGTCGTGCGCACGATCAGTATTGCCGGCATCGCGATCCCGTCGTTTTGGCTCGGCATCATGATCATTCTGGGAATGCTGATTCTGACCCAGAAGTGGTTCGGCACGCCGTGGATGCCGCCGCTCGACTACGTATCGCCATTTGAAAATCCATGGGGCAACCTAACACAGCTCATCTGGCCGGCGGTAGCGACCGGCTATCGCTATTCGGCGGTGGCGACGCGCATGACGCGCTCGACTATGCTCGAAGTCCTGCGCGAAGACTATATTCGCACCGCCCGTGCCAAAGGGCTTTTGGAGAAGCTCATTATCAATCGGCATGCGCTCAAGAACGCGATGCTGCCGGTGGTGACGATTATCAGCATCGAGTTTGCGTTCTTGATCGGTGGACTCGTCGTGACCGAGCAAGTGTTTAATCTGAACGGTATTGGCAAGTTATTCGTGGAATCGGTCCAGAACCAGGACTTTAATATGACGCAGCAGCTCGCGATGTTGGTCGTGCTGGTGTTCGTTCTAACGAACTTCGTCGTCGACCTGTTTTATGCCTGGCTCGACCCGCGCATCCGTTATGGCTAAGAGGACATGTAATGGCGACACCTGAGCTGCAAGTCGGTGCCCAGATCGACGCGCTCCCAGAGCGCCAGCCATGGGTATCGGTGCTGCTTGACCTAATCCGCAAGCAGCCGCTGGGCGTGTTTGGCGCCGTGATCGTGCTTATCATGATCTTTGCGGCGGTGTTCGCCAATGTGATTTCGCCGTACGACCCGGAAGCGGCGTCGTTCGAGCACATGCTGGAGTCACCCAACGCGGATTTTTGGCTTGGTAGCGATCATTTCGGGCGCGACATCATGACCCGTTTAATCTACGGTGCACGCACAGCGCTTTTCGTCGGTTTTACGTCGGCATTCGTTGGCGCGACCATCGGCCTCGTTGTCGGTGTCGCCAGTGCCTATTTCGGCGGCACCTTCGATATCATCGTTCAACGCATCGTCGACATCGTGATGGCGTTTCCGCTGATCATTTTGGCGCTTGTCGTCGTGGCCACCTTGGGCACCGGTATCGTGAACGTGATCATCGCGATCACAATTCCCTTTATTCCCCAGTGTGCGCGGGTGGTGCGATCGAGCGCCTTAGCGATTCGCGAAATTCCCTATGTCGATGCGGCGCGGGCTTTGGGGTTTAGCCACACACGCATTATCCTGCGACACATGGTGCCTAACGTGATGGCGCCTTATCTGGTCTTGCTCACCGCGTTTGTGGGTCAGGCGATCCTGCTCGAAGCCTCGCTGTCGTATCTCAGCCTCGGCGTGCAAGAGCCCACGCCCGCCTGGGGTCTGATGCTTCAGGGTGGCGCGGAGGAGTTTGCCGAGAGCGCGCCTTGGATACCCATATTCCCTGGCATCGCCATCAGTCTGGCCGTTTTCGGATTCAATCTCTTCGGCGATGCGCTGCGCGATGTGCTCGATCCGAAATTGCGACGAGACTGAGCTACCTTAAGAGTCCTACCCAGGTCCTTCGGCCGAAACCGCCTTACGGCAGCGCGAGCTTACACCCGCTGTCAGGCGAGGTGCGTACCTCGCGCTAGCGCCATCGGAGAATGATCGATGATCAGCACGCCTATTGGTTTTATCGGCCTCGGTAATATGGGTCGCCCGATGACCGAAAATATCGCTAAGAACGGCTACCTGCTCGTCGTCTACGATACCGCCGGTACCGCTGAGCGCGCGCCAGCCGGCGCGACAGTAGTGGCGTCGAGCGCCGACGTCGCCGCCAGCGCCGAGACTGTCTTCCTTAGCCTTCCGGACGCCACCGCGAGCCGCAAGGTCACTGAGGAGATCATCGCCAGTCGCTCCGCTACAGCGCGCTGTGTCGTCGACACATCTACCATCGGTGTGCAAGCGGCGCATGAGATCAGCGGCCGGCTAAAACAAGCCGGCATCGAGTACATCGATGCGCCCGTATCAGGCGGTGTTGCAGGCGCCAGGGCGGGCACGATTTCGACTATGTTTGCTGGGCGGCGTGAAACTTATGAGCGGCTGTTGCCTGTGCTGAAGTGTATGTCCAAAAATCCGTTCCATGTGGGGACAGAGCCCGGCCAGGGTCAAGCGATGAAGCTTGCCAACAACTTTCTCTCCGGCGTAGCGATGGCTGCGACAAGCGAGGCGATCTGCTTTGGTTTGTCTCAGGGTTTGCAGATGAAAACTATGCTCGAGGTCTTGAACGTCTCCACCGGCCAGAACACAGCGACCGCAGATAAGTTTCCTAAGCGTATTCTTACAGAAAGCTTTGATGCCGGCTTTGATAATCGGCTGTATTTCAAAGATATCCGTCTTTATTTAGAGAGCGTACACGCCGCAAAGACCCCGCATGCGATCGGCGAGGTGTGCACGGCGCTGTGGCAGCGTTTCGGTGAGACTCGTCCCGGCGTCGATTTCACCGAGATCTATCGTTTTATTCGTGATCGGCGCTAGCCTGGGTGAAGCTTGCTCCACGGTCTGATTGCTTAACGAAGACGTTTGTTGGACTCCTCGAAGAGCCGCTTGGTGTGTTCGACGTCATACGGATGCTCTTCAAAGCTCTGTGGATCCCATTCGCTGCGCGGGGTCGCAAAGAAATCACCGCCGTATACATGGATCGCCGCTGTAATCTGCTCAAGCGGATTGGTAACCGCATGAATGATCGTCTCGCCTAGGGCGATGGTGTCCTTGGTATTCAGCGCCTTTGCGCCGTGCTCCGTTAGCCCGCTTTCGCGTCGGCGATAAAAAGTATTGTCCTCCCGTCCCGCATAAATGCCGATGACCGCCCACATCCGGTGATCGTGCGGGTGCATAAACATGCAGGGCCCCCACAAGACATTAAGGATTGTCAGTTCGTCAGAGCGATAGAGGGTCTCGATCCCCGCCAGTTTCGGCTCCCCGACCGCCGCTAATACGCGCGCGGGCTGGGCCACGGCCCTTGTTACGACCTCGTGCACAGCTGCATGCGCGTTGTTTTCCTTCAGTGCCGCGCGACACTGCTCAATAAACTGCTCGGTGTCAAACATGCTGATTCCTCCGGCAGGGACGAGTCGGCAGCTATATTTTCGCGTGTTTTCAAGGGTAGCGGTACCACTGGAGCACTTTTGGGGAGGAACTGAAAACTGCCGGGTATATCACCACCTCGACACGCCTCTGCCTGAAGCGCGCCAGCTAGTATACCGGGTAGCGCGCTCGGCGAATGCGCGCATTCGCCGAGCGTCACTACGGTTTGTTTACTTCTTTCGCTTCGCCTTCTTCTTCTTGCCGCCGGCCTTAGCCTTCATCTTCTTGATGTCCCGCATGGCTTTGGCCTTGAGTTTCTTAATGTCCCTCATCGCAGCGGCCTTGAGCCTTCTGGCGTCTTTTGTCGCCTTAGCCTTAGCCTTCTTGATAATTACCGCGGCTCTTTTCTGCGCGGGTGACTTCTTGGCTCTTCTCTTCTTTGCCATCATGTACTCCTTTGAGTTGTGGTTAGAGGCTCATTTGCAAAAGGGGCGAGTTGCCCCGCGGGGTGTTGCTCTCTTTTCGCAAAAAGAAAAGACAGTCAATGACTGTCTTTTCGTAGGCGGATAAAAGCGGTACCGGCGTGGCATGAAGCCAGTTTTTCGGCGGTCGTTCCGTGAGTCTATGGCTCATCCAACCGCCCTTTCTTTATGCGCAAACACGTCAAACGGTTCCGTGCGTGTGCTCTGGGACGCAACCATAACGTGTTGAGAGAAAGATGTAAATGCCGTTTAGGCATGTCCAATATCGCGCTCATCGGCGCGGGATTGCGCTGAATACCAGTAGAGATGAGTGAACTAAAAAATTCTCTGTCAGAGAAAGCAGGGCACGTCGCTGCATGTTAATCAACCCAGCCACGATTGAGATAAAACATTCCACCAACATAACTCACCGATAGATAGGCTCGGTAATTATCACGACCTTCTGCTGTGAAAGTTTTTTGGAACATTTCAGGTGACAATGGATCGGTGTTTTCAGCAAGCGCTTCGCGTAGAACACGCCCTTGTACATGATCGGGAATGGGAATACCAAGAATGGTCAATATAGTGGGCAGAATGTCGATCGTCCCGGTCGCTAGCGACGATGTGCATGCGCTACGGAACGCATCGCCGCTGATCGCGCGCCAGTTGTTGAGCTCAAGCGCGTGTAAGCCCCCGTGTAAGCCGCCCCCAACTGGATAAACATACTGGTCGTGTTGGCACGAACCGGCAACGCCGTAGGCGTTGATCGCGTCATCGTTTCGCAACACCAGTCCGATATCTGGCGCGCGGCGATGCTCAATCCCTACTAGGGCATGCGGGAGTGCATTGTTGCCGTGGCGCGTGAAGGTCGGCCCGCACCACGGCTGTGTTTGCAGCCACTCGACGATGCTACGTATGAGGCTCGGGTCGCTGTCGCGTACGTAGATGCCGCCAGCACTGCCCAGCGCTAGCGCCGCATCGGCCCCGTCGGAGACGGTCTCGCCAACGATAAATCCCGCCTCCTCGAGCCGCGCTGCGACGCCGATGGGGTCACCGACGATGGTAAGCTGACCGTGATCCGACATGGTGATGACCTGCAGACGCTCGCCAAGTTCGGACCGTTCGCGCCACTGCAAGATACGCCCAAACTCGGCGTCGGCGTGGCGAATTGCCTGGAGGCCGGCTTCGCTGCCGATGCCGCGAGCGTGGTGACTGTTGTCCGGTTCCGGAAGCCACAAGATACAGACCTCAGGTTTAAGCTCCGGTTCGATGTAGTGCAAGTAGGCGTCGGTCGCGTACGTGAGCCAGCTCAAGGTCGGGACCTCGTGCTTCGGGATCGGCCCGATGCGCTCGATGATCGCTTGAATGCGGCCAGCCGGAACCGAGGTGTCAGGCCGGTGAAGCGCTAGACGGAAGCCGCCGAGACTTTCGGCTTTGTGGTGCAGCATTCGTGTGCCCCCAGGGGTGCCGGCGCTGAGAACCGCAAGCTGCATTCCATGTTGCGCTAGGATTTCCCCAAGTACTGGAACATCGACGAGCTTGCCTTTGAGTTTGCGGTCGCCTTCGGCGAGCTGAGTCTCGTCGCCGGTATTGAACAGCTTGCCTGGCGAGGCAACCGGCTCGAGAAACTTGTTGCCAACGATTCCGTGGCGAGTCGGATAACAACCCGTAACCAACGCGGCTTGGTTGACGCGCGTCTCGGTAGGGAAGGTCGCGCGGCTGTGAAGGAAATGCACGCCATTTTGCGCGAACGCCGTCAAGTTTGGCATCAATTGCGGCGTGACCATGTCCGGCCGCAGCGCGTCAAAGCTAACGATTAAGACTCTTCTGCGCTTTTCGTTTTTCATTGTCGATCTGGTGGCGCGCCTGCAAATGTGAGTGCTGGCGCGACGTACGAGCGCTTACGACGCGGGCAGGGACAGGCGCTCTGCGCTCGGTTACGATGATTTGCTTTAACGCGCTCTGGCTTCTATAGCAACGCCTTCATTGACTCGATGACATCCTTTGGCACTGTGATTCCTTCCCTTTCAGCCTGGCGCGCGCGCTCGTTTTCGATTTCGCCCGGCAGATAGATGTTTGTGTCCGGATCTCCTGACTGCTTGATAACCGACCGAAATCGCTGCAGTCCTTCTGAATAGTGCTCAGCATCGCTGATGCGCGTAATGTCTGCTGCGATGACGGTAAACGAGACGCCAGCGTTGCCGGTGAGATCCGTGGCCTGTTTGACGCCTGTGAGAAAGCGACCTCCCGACACGAGCCCGGACAACAGATCAATCATGACCGCGAGGCCATACCCTTTGGCGCCACCGATCGACGCCAGTGTACCCTTTAGAGCCGCCGCCGCATCGGTGGTCGGCTTACCGTCAGCGTCTAGCGCGAGACCGGGTGCTATGCTTTTGCCCTCGGCGCTGGCCCTTCTGATCTTGCCGCGGGCAACGACCGTCGTCGCCATGTCGAGCGCAATCGGCTCGTTATCTGCCGGTACGGCGATCGAGATCGGGTTGGTGCCTAAGGTGGCGCGCTTACCGCCGAACGCCGCCACCGCCGGACCGGCGTTCGATAACATAATACCTACAAGGCCATGCTGGGCCAGTCGTAGCGAGTAGTGGGCGAGCATACCGATATGATTGCTGTTTTTGACGGTGATCCAACATAACCCGAGACTGGCCGCTCGTTCGGCAGCAAGGTCTGTGGCGTGCACGCCCGCTACGGCGCCAAACCCGTTACGGCCGTCGAGCAGGACTAAAGTCTCGCCGTCTTTCAGGATCTGCGGCCGCGCATTAGCATCGAGAAGGCCCGCCTCGATCCGCTTTACGTAGCTGGGTAGGCGCGTTAATCCGTGCGTAGTCACGCCGCGTTTGTCGGCATCAATTAATACGTCGACGACCGTCGCCGCTATATCCGCCTCGACCCCGTACCTTTGTAGAATCTCTACCCCCACGGCTTGGCAGATGCCCACATCGATTTTGTCGTCGCTTGTGAATGTTTCCAGGACGGCTCGGGTATCGCCCGCTGCGGCTCGCATCGTCATTGCCACAACCCCCGGCCCGGATTTGTGTATTCTAGAAGGCGATTTGCGAATGACGCGGGCGAAAATATATAGTTCGGATCCAGTCTCATTTGTCTGATTCTTGTTGACGAATAACGGGGGAGGTGTGGCTATATGGTAACACGCGTGGCAATCCTCGATGATTACCAGCAGGTGGCGCTCGAATCCGCGGATTGGGGCTCGCTACCACCGGACGTTGAGCTCAGGGTTTTCCACGAACATATGCAAGGCGAAGACGCGGCAGCCCAGGCGCTGCGCGACTTTGATGTCGTGGTGGCAATGCGAGAGCGCACGCCTTTCCCGGCTTCGCTGTTCGAGAAGTTGCCCAACTTGAAGCTATTGGTCACTACGGGCATGCGCAACTTAGCCATTGACATGAAAGCGGCGCGTAAGCGCGACATCCCGGTTTGTGGGACGGCACTCCTGCCCTATCCCGCGTTCGAGCACGCCTGGGCGCTCATCCTTGCATTGTTCAAGCAGATCCCACGCGAGGATCGGGCGATGCACGAAGGCGGATGGCAAGTAGCCATGGCGGACGGGCTGCGAGGCAAGACTTTGGGTGTTATCGGGCTTGGCAAGTTAGGTTCGCAGACGGCGGGAATAGGCCTTGCCTTTGACATGAATGTGATCGCCTGGAGTCAAAACTTGACGCAAGAGCGCGCGAGCGAAGTCGGGGTCACGAGAGTGGATAAAAACACACTGTTCGCCGAGTCAGATGTTGTTTCGATCCATGTTGTACTCAGCGATCGCACGCTCGGCCTCGTCGGACGTCACGAGTTCGGCCTGATGAAACCAACGGCGTATCTAGTCAACACCGCACGGGGTCCCATCGTTGACGAAGCGGCATTGGTCGATGCGTTAGAAAACCATAAGATTGCTGGCGCTGGCATCGACGTTTATGAAGTCGAACCACTGCCGGCTGATCACCCGCTTCGTAAGCTCGAAAACGCGATACTTACGGGGCATATGGGCTATGTTATGCGCGAAACGTTTGAGCTCGCCTATGCAGAGGCGGTTGAAGACATTAAGGCCTGGTTTAAGGGCGAACCGATACGTGTCCTAAACGCATAGAAGGACCAGGGACTTGGGGCTGGGGATTGAGACGAGTTCGGGACGTGGCGTAGATCACATGGGATTGGAGCAAGTTAAGGCACTAACATTTGACGTTTTTGGCACGGTCGTCGATTGGCGAAGCAGCATCATTCGCGAGGGGCAGACCTTCGGCCGTCACAAGGGCATCGACGCCGATTGGGAAAGGTTTGCTGATGCCTGGCGAGCGTTATACCAGCCCTCGATGTCCAAGGTGAGGAACGGCGAAATGCCGTGGACTAAGCTCGATGATTTGCATCGAATGAGCCTGCAGCAGCTCTTGCAAGAGTATCGTATAGAGGGGCTTAACGAAGAGGAGATCGATCATCTAAACCATGCCTGGCACCGGCTCGACCCTTGGCCAGATTCCGTCGACGGTCTCACGCGCCTCAGACGCAAGTACGTTCTTGCAACGCTTTCTAACGGCAATGTCGCGCTGTTGGTCAATATGGCAAAGCGCGCTGGGCTGCCTTGGGATGCGGTACTGGGCGCCGAGCTGGCACGGCACTACAAGCCCCAGCCGGAAGCCTATTTGATGACAGCAGATTATTTGGGATTTCCTCCGCGGCAGTGCATGCTTGTCGCTGCGCACAACCATGACCTCGTGGCGGCGAGTGAGGTCGGTTTTCACACGGCGTTTGTGTGTCGACCAACGGAATATGGACCGAGCCAATCGGAAGATCTCAGGGCTGAGCACGACTTCGATGTCGTTGCTGATAGCTTCACCGAATTGGCCAACAAGCTCGGGTGCTGATTATTGCGAGGCTTAGACAAGCATGGATAACGCGACTAGCGCTGACCTGATCGTGATAGAAGTTGACGGGCCGATCGCCACCGTCGTCCTCAACAACCCGGAAAAACGCAACGCGCTGACCAAAGCCGCGTGGGAACAATTGGCCCGCGTGGCGAAAGAGCTCGACGCGCGCGACGATGTACGATGCATCGTGTTACGAGGTGCCGGTACCACGGCGTTTGCGGCTGGGGCTGACATTTCAGAGTTTTCAACGGTGCGTGCAAACGCTGCACAAGCCAAGACGTACGGCGAAGCAGTCTCCGATGCGATTTACGCCATCCTCGATTGCCGGCACCCCACCGTTGCCATGGTCCAGGGCGCGTGCACCGGCGGCGGCCTCGAGATCGCGTGTGCCTGCGACCTGCGCATCAGCAGCGAGTCGGGGCGATTTGGCGTACCCATTAACCGCTTGGGTCACGCCCTCGCCTACCCGGAGATGCAGGTCGTTCAAACCGTTGTCAGACGCCCTGTTGTGATGGAAATGTTGCTCGAAGGACGCATTCTGGACGCCAAGGATGCCGAACACCGCGGCCTGGTGAACCGCGTTGTTGCCGATGCCGAAGTCGAGCAGGAGACGTATGCCACGGCCCGACGTATCGCTGACGGCGCGCCATTGGTCGCTCGTTCTAACAAGAAATTTTTTCGTCGTCTCATTGATCCTACGCCGCTAACGCAAGGCGAGATCGATGAAAGTTATGTCCTGTGCGACTCGGAAGATTACAGGGAAGGTATACGCGCGTTTCTTGCTAAAGAAAAACCAGAGTTTAAGGGGCGGTAACTAAGTCTTGAGGAATGACTACAGCGCTTAGTCCTTAGTCCAGAGTCCTTAGTCCTAATTCACTGAGTCCTGAGACGTGGGAGTATTGTGCCGCCCGAGATCATTTTCGCCCTGCTCTCGCTAGTGTTTCTGGGAGTTAGTGACTTTCTGTACAAATGGGGCCAGCGTTGGGATCTGCGTGGCGGGCCGTTCATGCTATTGCAGAACTTGGCCTTTCTACCAACCGCGCTTGCGCTTGCTTATTATAGAGACGAGATCTTCTGGTCGCCCTGGCTGTGGCTGGGTTTCGCAAACGGCATTTTCGCATTCACGGCGTTTCTGTTCGTGTTGCTAGCGTTGCGTTGGGGCGAGGCCGTCGTGCTTACGCCGATTGTGCGGCTCAACTTCGCGGTCACGGCGGCCCTGACGGTGTCGCTACTGGGCGAGGCGGTGAGTTTCGCAAAGGGTGTGGCGTTGCTGTTGGCGGCGCTGGCCGTGCTTACCGCGGGTGGCGCAGGGTTAACCACAGGTGGGGACCGGCGCGCGTTTTTGCTCGCGCTCAGTGCGATGGGCCTATTCGGTTTTGTCGGCCTTTTCTATAAGTTGAGTCTTAATATGGGCGCCCCACCCGCAGGGATGACCGTCGCCCAGAGTGTGGGCGTTTTTTGTGTCGCATTGCCATTTGCGATCCAACGAGGGGACTCGATCCCACGCCAAGGCGTTCCGCTGTGGCTCCCCCTCGTGTGCGGTGTGTTGACCTCCTGCAGTTATGTTGCGCTTGCCGTGGGAATGAGTTACGGCGATGCAGTGGTAGTGGCCCCGATCGCGCAGCTTAGTTTCGTGCTTACCGTAGTGTTGGCAGTCGTATTACTGAAGGAACGCTTGACCTTACGCAAAGGTTTCGGCGTAGTGTTCGCTATTCTGACGGTGTTTATCTTTGCCAGTGCCTGACCAAAAAGATCTCGAGAGTGAGGAATCGACAATGAGTGCAGCCAATCGCTTGCGTACTTTGCTTGCCGCGCCCGAAATAGTCGTGATGCCGAGTTGCTTTGATGCGCTTTCGGCGAGGCTGATTGAGCGCGCTGGGTTCCGCGCGACATTTATGACTGGTTTTGGCGCTGCCGCAGCGCGCATTGGCATGCCAGACACCGGGCTGATGTCTTATACCGAAGTCGTTGATCAGGGTCGAAACATCTGCGCTGCTATCTCTATTCCCGTGATCGGTGACGGTGACACGGGTTATGGTAACCCGTTGAACGTGCAGCGCACAGTGCGCGGCTTTGCAGATGCCGGCTTCGCCTGCATCATGATAGAGGATCAAGTCGCGCCTAAGCGCTGTGGCCACACACGGGGCAAACAGACTGTTAGTCGAGAGGAAGCATTCGCCCGTATGCAGGCAGCGATCGACGCGAGGGAGGCCGGTGCTGACGTACTCTTGATGGCGCGAACGGACGCCAATGCGACCGTAGGGTTTGACGAAGCGCTCTATCGCGCGCGGCAGTTCGTAGAAATGGGGGTGGATATCACTTTTCTGGAAGCGCCTCGCGATGAAGCGCAGATGCGCGCTTACTGTGAAGGCGTACCCGGGCCGAAAATGGCAAATATGGTCGAGGAGGGGGATACGCCCATGCTTGCGCCGGAAACGCTACAGGCAATCGGGTTCAAGATCGTGATCTACCCGATCACTTTGATGCTTGCAGGTGTGCAGGCAATGGAGGAGGCGCTGCAGGCGATTAAGCACGGCGAGCGCCCCCGACGCTTGGCTACGTTCCCACATTTGCGCGAGATCGTCGGTTTTCCGGAGTACTACGAGGCCGAGAAACGTTACGCGGTCGACTGAATCGTCAGGCCGTACGACCTCCATCAATCGGCAGCTCGATGCCGGTAATCAGCTCGGCCTCGTCCGAGGCGAGGAATATAGCACCTGCGGCAACGTCCGCTGGTTTACTCATGCGTCCCCAGGGGATGGTGGCAACGAACTTCGCGCGGTGCTCGGGCGTATCTGTTTTACCCATAAACGATTCAAGCAAGCCGGTTTCGCCGATTACTGGCGCCAGCACGTTGACTCGGATCTTGTCGGGTGCAAGCTCTAACGCCATAGACTTGGACATGATATGCACGGCGCCTTTGCTGCCGTTGTACCAGGTAAGGCCGGGACGCGGACGGATACCAGCGGTTGAACCGACGTTGAGAATGACACCGCCACCGCGTTTCCTAAAGATAGGAACGGCAGCCTGGGTCGTCAGGTAGATCGACTTTACATTGACCGCAAAAACGCGATCGAACGTGCTTTCATCAACATCCAGTAACGATTGGTTGCGATGCGTAATACCAGCATTGTTGACAAGAGTATCAAGATCACCGAAGCGATCGAGGGCAGCCTGCACCATGCGCCGAGCGTCGTCCGCCTGACTGACGTCTGCTGCCATCGCCACGGCACTTTCGCCGATGTCGTCGGCCACAGCTCGCGCACCCTCACCGTTGAGGTCTGCAACCAGCACCTTCGCGCCCTCGACTGCGAACTGTCGGGCTATCTCGGCGCCGAAACCAGAGGCAGCCCCTGTCACAATGGCAACCTTGTTCTCAAGCCTCATCGTCCCATCCTCCATAGAGCACGCGCGGTGCTAATCAACACCAACCGCTGCACCAAGCGCGAAACCGATCTCGGCATTGACAACCAGATCAGCCGCCGCATCGAGCCCGGTCGCTTCGCGGTTAACAATGACCAATCGAGCACCGTTTGCTTTCGCAAGAACCGGAAAGTCAGCTGCCGGATAAACAGCAAGCGATGATCCGACTGCGAGAAACAAGTCGCACTGCATTGAGGCAAGGAACGCACGCCGCATTGCCTCTTCCGGCATCGGCTGGCCAAACGATATTGTTGCGGTCTTGATGACACCACTACAGTAGGTGCATACAGGCAACGTTTCGTCTTTGGCAAAGGTCTCGAAGATCGGTGCGAGCTCGTAGCGTTCGCCGCAGTCGAGGCAACGGGCATAGCGCGTGTTACCATGAAGCTCGATGACCTGGTCTTCCGGTATCCCCGACTGCTGATGCAATCCGTCTATATTCTGGGTAACGACCCACGTGGCCTTGCCACGATCGACTAGGGTGGCCACAGCGCGGTGTCCACGATTCGGTCTGGCGCCGTCGAGTTCGCGATCAATTTCCAGCCTGCGTCGCCACGACTCGCGTCTTGCTTGCTCAGAAGCGAGGTAGTCCTGGTAGTCGATCGGTTTCATGCGTGACCAAATACCGGTGGGACTACGAAAATCCGGTATGCCCGATTCGGTGCTGATCCCTGCGCCTGTAAACACAACGACGCAAGCACATGCATCCAGCATGTCTGTAAGCTCTCCTAAAGACGAATCGACTGCGTCCATGGTCTCGTTCTCGAGGGATTGATGCAGTTTATCATCCCGCCCAGTTGACCTGTCTACGGTTCGGCCGTTGGCGGCGCGAGCGCATAACGACCTTGCTGACCAGTGCGTGTTGAAGGAACCCCCGCAGCGCTCTATGATGTTGCCTTCACAAGTCTCCGTACGTAAGCGGTCTCCATCCCCGGGGAAAGGAGGAGTAGCCATGACTGGTATTACCCGCCAGCTCTCTGAGTTCGTTGCCAGCATTTCCTACGATGCGCTACCGGAGGACGTGCGCGAGCGCGCGAAGTGGTTGGTGACCGATATGATTGGTATCGCCGTGCGTGCGCGGCACGAGGCAGAATCGACCGCAGCCTTGCTAGGGGCAGCGAAGAAACTCGGTCTCGAAGAGGGTGAGGCGAGTGTCATCAGTGAGGAGCGCCGATACAGCCCGCCTGGAGCAGCGATGATCAATGGCACGCTTGCGCATTCGCTTGATTTCGATGACACGCACGCACCGGGGTCCATTCACCCTAGCGCGCCCATTGTGCCGGCAGCGCTGGCAGCGGCAGAGATGGCGCGTGTCGGTGGCCGCGAGGCGGTCGCTGCCATCATTGCGGGTTACGAGGTACAGATTCGGCTGAGCCTCGCGCTTGTCCCCAAGGACCACTATGACCGTGGGTTTCACCCGACAGCGACCTGCGGCACGTTCGGCGCCGCTGCCGCCGCCGCCCGGGTGTTTGGGTTGTCACCCGATCAGGTGGTGAGCGCTTTTGGCATCTGCTTGAGCCAGGCCGCAGGAACGATGCAATACCTTGTCGACGGAGCATGGACCAAGCGGTCTCACGTCGGGCACGCCGCGATGAGTGGACTGATTGCGGCAGCGCTTGCGCGCGAAGGCTTCAAGGGTCCGGCCGAAGCGATCGAAGGCAAAGCCGGTTTCTTGCACGCCTATGCCCCAAATCCTGTGTCCGAGAACGCGATCGCTGGACTTGGGGACACTTACGAGACTATGGGGATTGCGGTGAAACCGTACCCGGCCTGCCGTTATAGCCATGCTGCTCTTGACGCGCTCATCGAGCTTCGCGCAGCTCAGAGCATCGACGATCAAGAGATCGAATCTGTCGAGATCGGGTTGCCACAGACGGGGTGGAACCTCATCGGTGATCCGGAAAGCGACAAGCAGCGGCCAGAAAATGTGGTAGATGGACAGTTTTCGATGCCTTTTGTCGCGGCGGTGGCGTTACGTGAGGGCAGTATGCAGTGGGATCACTATGCGCAACATCTCTCTGACAGGAACACGCTTGATCTCTGTACACGTATCAAGACTGTCGTTGATCGTCAGGCCGAGGCTGAATTTCCGGCGAACATGAGCGCGGTGGCACGTATGCGCACAGCGCGCGGAACGTTCGAGAAATTCGTCGCCATACCCAAGGGTGAGCCCGAGAACTTCATTAGTCTCGGCGAGCTACGGGCCAAGTTCGACAGCCTCGTTAGCCCCTATCTTTCCGAGCGCAGGCGCAATGAGCTGGCGAACGCGTTGTTGAGCTTCGAACAGGCCGCAGACATCAGTGCCATGCTGCGACTCGCTCAGCCAGACCAAGGCATCGCGCAGCAAGCTGTGGCCGGCGCCGATTAACGCGTACGCAAATGGTTGTCGAGCGTAAGCCGCTTAGCCCTGGCCGTTACCGCGAATCCTACGGACGGTATTTTGAGGATTTCAGCGTTGGCGATGTCTATGAGCACCGCCCAGGGCGAACCTTGAGCGAAACTGACAACACGTGGTTCACACTTCTGACCATGAACACGCACCCACTTCACTTTGATGCCGCGTATTGCGCGAAGACAGAGTTCGAACGGCCGTTGGTAAACAGTTGCCTAACGCTTGCGATTGTCGCCGGGATGAGTGTGAGTGATCTCAGCCAGAAGGCGGTTGCGAATCTCGGCTGGGACAACATTCGGTTGACCGCACCGGTGTATGTAGGTGATACGATTTATGCCGAGTCGGAGGTGTTGGCTAAGCGGGAGTCGAAGTCGCGGCCCAATCAAGGCATCGTGACCGTCAAGACCACAGGAAAGAAGGCCGACGGGACGGTTTTCATGACCTATGAGCGTATGTTTCTGGTCCCGAAACGCGGCCACGCAGTCGACGATATTGCGGATTATTAATTCATTCCATTAGTACGAGAGTTTTTGTCTGGAAGACTGTAGGTAACAGAAAAGGCTCTTAGCCTTCAGACCCCGGTCTCCAATCTGCGGTCTAAAGAGATATGGCCATAAACCCTGACGATACCACTGAACAAGAGTCGTTGATTCTAGACAGCGTCGATCGCTTCCTCGTGCGAGATGTAAAGCCACGCGCTCACGAGCTCGAAGCGAGCGATACGTATCCCGTAGAAATCGTCGAGAAACTTAAAGAGCTTGGCCTGTTCGGCGCAACCATCGGGCCCGAACATGGTGGGCTCGGTCTGTCAGCAACGACGTACGCTAGAATTGTCGAGCGTGTTTCCGCCGTATGGATGTCGGTAACCGGGCTTTTCAACTCCCACCTGATCATGGCGGCGGCGGTGGAGCGATTCGGTACTGCAGAACAAAAACAGCGTTATCTACCGCGCTTCGCTCGCGGCGAGCTGCGTGGCGGAATCGCGCTAACCGAGCCTGATTGCGGTACGGATCTGCAGGCGATTCGAACTCACGCGAGGCGTGACGGCGACTGCTACGTCGTCAATGGCACAAAGACCTGGATTACGAACAGCATTCAGGGACAGATCCTGGCGGTTTTGGTAAAGACTAACCCCGGTACGGATCCGCCACACAAAGGAATGAGTCTGCTGCTGATCGAGAAAGGGGAGGGGTTCAACGTTACCCGAAAGCTCGAGAAGCTCGGCTACCGTGGCATCGATACCGGCGAATTGCTGTTCGAGGATTGCCCCGTGCCGCGCGCGAATCTCATTGGCGGCGCAGAAGGCCGCGGCCTGCAACAGATCCTGAGCGGTCTCGAGCTCGGCCGCATTAACGTTGCTGCCCGCGGCGTCGGTATATCGCGCGCGTGCCTAGAGGAATCGATTGCCTACTCGCAGGCACGGAAGACGTTCGGTAAACCGATTTGCGAGCATCAAGCGATCCAGATCCAGCTGGCGGACATGGCGACACGGGTAGAGGCAGCCCGTCTTTTGGTCGAGTCGGCGGCTCGCGCCTACGACACGGGCGAACGTTGCGACATGGAGGCGGGCATGGCGAAGCTGTTTGCCACGGAGGCGGCGGTCAGCAACAGCATAGACGCGATGCGCATTCATGGTGCCTACGGTTACTCCACAGAGTTTAACATCGAACGCTATTATCGCGACGCGCCGCTGCTCGCGATCGGCGAGGGCACCAACGAGTTACAGCGCATCATCATTGCTCGCCAGTTAATCAAACGCTCTCCCGCATAAAGCCAAGGCATGCTCCCACTTCAAAGCGTTCGTGTGCTTGCGGTCGAGCAATACGGAGCTGGCCCATTCGGTACTATGTTCCTGGCCGACCAGGGCGCCGAGGTCATTAAGATCGAGAACCCGAACGACGGTGGCGATATGTCGCGCGGTGTCGGGCCGTATTTTTTTACCCAGGGAGACAGCGAGTTTTTTCACAGCTTCAATCGCAACAAAAAGAGCTTCACGTTAGATCTCGGCCGTGACGAAGGACAAGTGGTCTTTCGTGATCTAGTCAAAACAGCCGACGCAGTAGCATCCAATCTACGCGGTGATGTGCCAGAAAAGCTCGGAATAACCTATGATCGACTCAAGCAGCAAAATCCCAAGATCGTTTGCGCTCATCTGAGTGCGTACGGCCGCAGCGGACCGCGGGCGAATTGGCCAGGGTTCGACTATTTGATGCAAGCGGAGGCCGGCTATTTTTCGGTAACGGGTGAGCCTGGCGGACCGCCGACGCGGTTCGGCTTATCCATCGTAGACCTGATGTCGGGATTAGGTCTCGCCTATGCGTTGCTGGCGGCGTTGATCTCAGCGCGCAGTACCGGTGTCGGACGCGATATCGATGTAAGTTTGTTCGATATGGCGCTCCATAATGTTAACTATCTGGCCACCTGGTTTCTAAATGAGGGTGTTGCTCAGGAGCGACTGCCGCGTTCGGCGCATCCGTCCTTGACCCCATGCCAGCTTTATCAAACCCGTGACGGATGGATCTACATTATGTGCAACAAAGAGAAATTTTGGCCGATTCTGTGTAAGACAATCGAAAAACCAGAGTGGATCGATGATCCGCGTTTCCATACATTCAGGGATCGCCTCGAGCACCGTGAGCACGTGACCGAGTTGCTGGATAAGGAGCTTGGAAAGCGAACGACCGATGAGTGGTTACAGGTTTTTGCTGGCATCGTGCCGGCAGCGCCAATCTATGATATTGCGCAAGCGCTGGAGAATCCATTTGTGACTGCGCACGGTCGACTGCAGACATTGCCGCACCCGACACGCGGAACGTACCAGATGGTAGCGCCGCCGGTACGCTGTGCGGACTCGGAGGCTCCTGCAAACCCAGCCCCAGTACTTGGCGCGCACACTCATATACTGCTGCATGAGCTCGGCTATGATGACGCCCACATTGCGGCCCTGCGAGAGGCCAAGATCATCTAAATTACCGCAATGTCTCGGGCACTGTGCGACATGGGCGAGCGCAATCATTTTGACGAGCACTACCGAGAAACGGCTCGCCTCAAAGACGGCACCTCTGTCCATCTTCGACTGGTCTTGGCTTCCGACAAGACGCTCCTGGCTGAGGGA
>JBHICC010000034.1:0-30402 GCA_046759385.1 Acidiferrobacterales bacterium
GCCAAATGGCCGGTCTCCGGCCTGTGGGTGATCGGCCTCTTTGTTGCCGTCGAGGTGATTAGCAACGGGGGGTCTTATCTTCTTAGTGCCCTGGCGGCCAAGAACGCCGGTAAGCCCGCGCCAGCGAGCGCCGCGTCGGCATAGCGCGAAGTTTCGCCGATGGGAACGGTTCGCGGCATCGCAAACGGTCTTGCAGTCTGTCTCTTATTCATCGCGCTTAGCGCGTACCCGATAAGTAACGCAAGCAGTGCCGAGAAAACCGAAGGGCAAGGATCCATCGAGATCAGTCCCGATAAAGAGCTGTTCTTTCTCGGCAATACCTTCCACGTTCTGCTCCACGAGTTCGGGCACGTGCTGATCCAGGACCTCGATCTGCCGGTGCTGGGCAGGGAGGAGGATGCGGCGGACACCATTGCCACGCTCTTGGTACTGGGCATAGCACGAAAATCTCCCGATTCGAACAACCCTTTTATAGAATCTTTACTTGCGACGGCACAAGCTTGGCAGCTGGTGTGGGAGCAGGAGCAGCGAGAGAACCAAGCGCTGCAATTTTGGTCGCGGCACAGTCTCAGCGCCCAGCGTTTCTATAATATCGTTTGCTTCATCTATGGCAGCGATCCGGAGCGGTTTGCAAGGTTACCCAAGGCTGCGAAGCTGCCGGAAGCGCGATCCGAGTGGTGTGAAGAAGAGCTCGAGCTCGCTGCACGATCGCTTAGGCGCCTTGGCGAGTTGAAAGCTCTGGAGAAGCAAGCGTTGTCGGATGAAAAAACCGGTTCCATTGCTGTTGTCTATGACGAACCGCAAACGGCGCTAAGCAGCGCGCTTCTGGCAGCGCTAAGGCAAACCCAGATGATAGAGAAACTAGCCGAGCACTTTGAGACCCGTTTTGCGTTGCCGGCGGATCTAAAAGTGCGCGTCTGGGCGTGCGGGTTTCCGGGCGCGGGCTGGGACCCGGAGGCGCGCGAGCTCAACCTCTGTTACGAGTTCATGGAGCTTTACTACGGGCTCGCCGAACGCGCGGACCCGGATGCACGGAAGCGGCTCTTAGAGCGCGCTTCACATTAGAACCGTGGGAACCGCTGTTACCTGGAAAAAGGGGTCGGGAGTCTTTTTGCCAGTCGGAGCATTGCCCTATACAGATAAAGACTCCCGACCCCTTTTTTATGCTCCGGAGCTTTACTACGGGCTTGCCGAGCACGCGAATCCGGACGCGCGGAAGCGGCTCCTAGAGCGCGCTTCGAATTAGCAAACGTAACGATTTTCTATCCCGGTGACTTCCCACGGCGCTCATCGAGGCGTTGACGCCAACGCTTCGCAAACGTCTCTAAGGTGTTTTCGATGTCCTTCCAGGTGGTCTCGGGGTTCTTTTTCCCTTTTTGGGTTTGCTTGCGCAGCTTCTCGCCCGCGTGCACGGCGACAATGGCGCCCATCCGTTGGCCGGTCTGAGAATCAAGGAGCTCCACTTCGAACTGCGCAGAACGGAGCCGGATGTGCTTGCCGGCACCGGTCTGCACGCCCTTGGCGGCGGCGCCGATCGGCGTGTAGTTGTACCACTTCCACTTGCCCTTTTGTAAATACACATGCGTGAGCGCCATGCGCACCAGCCCCACGCCCGGTCCCGGTTTACGCACGAGCGGATACTCTGGATCGAGTTCATCGACGATGGCCTGGACCAGGCGATCGGAAAGCGCTTTCAAGTTGTCCGCATTGACGCCCTTGTACTCGGAATTCTCATCGAGCCAGATCTCTAACCCCTGGTACATAAACTTGTTGTAGTTCCTCGGGTCAAATCCGTGCGCTTCGTATTTGAACACACCCGGTCGGGTCGGATCGGCGGCGAGCTCATCGTAGTTTTTCAGAAATCCCGACGGCCGGATCTTTCCCGGATCGGCGGTGAAGGCCGCGCCCGGCAGGACGATGGCCGCCGCCATCGTTGCGAGAACGATCCATTTAAATGCTTTCATGTTTGTCTCCCGTGATGTGGTGGGGGTTTGCCTTAGGCCCTACGTTAAACGAGTATCTCCAGTCGGGTCAACGCCCTGTCAACCACGCCAACGCTACGGAAATCTCCGGATGATCGTTAATCATCCGCCGCCAACTTTCTGTCGTGTTGCGCTAAACGCCCACTATTATGGATAAGCGCTACTTCCCACGTAGACGGATATTGATAAACGCCGCAACGCCCTTGTAGTCAAGGTCGAGCCGACCGGTCCAATCCTCGTCCGTGCTGTCGACATCCAAGTCCATGACGTTATAACCGACCCCGAAGCCTACATTTTTGAAGGTGTTGTGCACCGCGCCGAATAGGGCGTCGACCAAACTGCCGGAATAATCGTCGCCCGTGACAGCAAAGAACTGTGCGTGTCCTCGCAAGATCCACTTCCCCCTGAGCTTGTGAACGAAACCCAGGCCGAACACCGGCAAGGGTGCGAGCACATCGCCTTGGTCTCCAGCTCCTGTGCTCGGATCCTGCAATCCGGCGAAGATATCCATCGCATAAAGCCCGATAGTGGCGTGCACATCCCAGTTGGGTCGTTGGATAAACGAATAGCCCCAAGAGCCGCGAAAGATCTTGAGATCGAGCTGGGTCTGAAGAGTCGTGCCAGCCGCGAAGAATTCATCGCCCCAGCGAATGTCAATGTTTACCGGAGCAATAGTGTCGCGCGAGAGATCAAAGTAACTGAACTGCATGCTGGATCGGCGTTTGTAGCGCCAGGTGCCGTCTAGCCTGAAAACAGCCTGCGAATCGTCAAGACCGAGATTGTCTTCCCAGCTGATCCGGGTGCCGGCGGAGCCGTCGGTGGCGTCGAGACGCAGCGCCGTGTTGTGGTTAACAAAAAAGGCGCCGATGCTGAGGTTAAATTTGTGCCAACCTTCCCAGCTGCCCTTTTTCTTATCGGCCAGCGCGGACGCGGCGAACAGTGCCGTGAGCAAAAAGATCGTAAACGCGCGAACCGCTCCTCTCATAAGCCTCCCTTTGTTCTTGTTCTCGCCGGTAGCGCACAACGTTAATAGTGACGCCACGGGTTTGCAACACGTGCCTCCCTCGGAGATTTTCAGTTGCTGGGCCTCAAGCGCACTCTCACGTAGGCAAAGTAGCCTTTGTAATCGATGTCGAGCCTGCCGCTGAAATCCTTGTTCGTGCTGTCGACATCCAGATTCTCGACGTTCAGCGCAATGCCGAAGCCGACGTTCTTAAACGTGTGGTGTGTGGCCCCGAACTTGGTCTCAATCAGGCTACCCGAGTAGTCGTCGGCGGCGATTGAGAACAACCGCGCATGCCCATTGAGATGCCACTTGCCGGTGAGCTTGTGATCAAAGCCCACGCCGAACACCGGCAACGGTGCAAGTACATCGCCTTGATCCTTCTGTTGGGCGGCGGGGTCCGTAATAGATGCAAAGATGTCCATGGCGAAGATACCGAGGGTAAAGCGCGCATCCCACTTACGCGTGCGAAAAAACGAGTATCCCCAAGAGCCCTGAATGACCTTGAGATCATACACCGTGCGCACGGCCGGACTGACTACCGGGTCAATGACGATATCACCCCAGCGGATGGTCACGGTAACGGGCGCCACCGCGTCACGGTTGAGCTCGAAGTAGCTGAAGTCCACGCTCGATCGTTTACCGTAACGCCACAGACCGTCTATTCTGGGATCGGTAACACGGGAGTCGAGACCGAGATTGTCTTCAAAGTTAAGCTGGGTGCCGAACTGGCCGTCGCTGGAGTCCAGGCGCAGCTTGGTTTTCTGTTTAGAGCGAAAGGCGCCGACGTCGAGGTTCAATCGATCCCAGCCCTCCCAACCGGGCTTGTCGTTCTTTTTCGCGGAAAACGCGGGGGAAGACAGTGTGGCGGAAAATATTAAAAGCGCAAGCAGACTAACTATTTTTCTCACACCTCCTCCCGCTGGAATAGGCTCTCTCCAACGCCGCGATACGTGGGCGTGCTCGCCACTCAGCGCTTATTATCCGCCTGGACGTAAACGCACTCTCACGTACGCAAAGGGGCCTTTGTATTTGATGTTGAGAAACCCGCTGAAATCTTTATCCGTGCTGTCGACATCCAGATTCATGGCGCTATAGCCAATGCCGAAGCCGACATTCTTGAACGTGTGGTGCGTGGCGTTGATGTTGGTCTCGGTGAGGGTGCCCTTGTACTCATCCTCAGCCTCGATATTGAAGTAGTTGAATCGGCCTTGGAGATGCCACTTGCCGGTGAGCTTGTGATCAAAGCCCATGCCGATCACCGGAAGCGGTGCGAGCACATCGCCCTGATCCGAGCTTACTGGATCGGCGGGATCCTGAATCGCCGCGAAGATGTCCATGGCAAAGATGCCGAGGGTAAAGCGTGCATCCCACTTACGCGTGCGAAAGAACGTATACCCCCATTGGGCCGAGATGACCTCGATGTCATATTTGCTACGCACACTCGAGGTGGACACCGGATCGAACACAACGTCACCCCATCGAAGCGTAACTGAGAGCGGCCCCACGCCCTCACGCTCGAGCTTGAAATAGTTCAGGCTCAGGCTGGAGCGCTTCTTATAACGCCACAGCACGTCAATCCGCGGTGTCTCCTCCCGGGCATCGAGATTGAGATTGTTTTCAAAGTCGATCTCGGTGCCGACCGTACCGTCGGTGGCGTCAAGACGCAACACCGTGTCCTGTTTAGCCGAAAAGACGCCGACGTCGACGTTCCAGCGATCCCAGCCTTCCCAACCGGGCTTGTCCTTTTTTTTCGCAGCGAGTGCGGGGGAAGAAAGTGTGGCGAAAAATACTAAAAGCGCGAGCAGGCTAGCTATTTTTCTCATGGCTCCGGCGCCACGCTAAGCTTACACTAATCAAGCGTTTCACCTCTCGGCGTTTGTGATCCCGATCAACCGCCGCGACGCGTTGGTGCGCCCGCCGCTCAGCGCTTATTATCCGCCTGGACGTAAACGCACTCTCGCATACAGAAAGGGGCCTCTGTATTTGATGTCGAGCGCGCCGCTGAAATCTTTATCGGTGCTGTCGATGTCAAGCTGCGTGCTGTTAAAGCCAACGCCAAAGCCAACGTTTTTGAACGTGTGGTGTGTGGCCGCGACCAAGAAGTCAACGAGGCTGCCCTTGTACTCGTTCTCGGCCTCGATCTGGAAATAGTTAAATTTTCCTTGCAGATGCCACTTGCCGGTGAGCTTGCGATCAAAGCCCATGCCGAACACCGGCAAGGGCGCGAGCACATCGCCTTGATCGGTCTGGGCGGCGGCGGGATCCTGAATGGCGGCGAAGATATCCATGGCGTAGATGCCGATGGTAAAGCGCGCGTCCCACTTCGGGGTGCGAAAGAACGAATAGCCCCATTGGGCCGAGATGACCTCGATGTTATACACCGTGCGCACGGCCGGGCTGACCACCGGATCCAGCACAATGTCACCGAATCGGAGCGTAACAGTGAGCGGCGCCACCGCGTCACGGTCGAGCTTAAAATAGCTCAAGCTCAGGCTGGAGCGCTTCTTATAACGCCACAGCACGTCGATCCGGGGGTCGGTTTGCCGACTGTCGAGGCCGAGATTGTCTTCAAAGTTGATCTGGGTGCCGAACGAACCGTCGGTAGCATCAAGGCGTATGTTCGTGCTCTGTTGAGACAAAAACGCGCCGACGTCGATATTCCAGCGATCCCAGCCTTCCCAACCGGGTTTGTCCTTTTTTTTCGCGGCGAATGCGGGGGACACCAGGAGTGCCGCCAACAACACGATCACTACCACACTTATTATCTTTCTCATTTCTCCTCCCAGCAGTTGTCGTTAACAGCGGAGCACGGAGTCAGGTGATCATAACGCAGGTTATGTCCTAGCACCACCTTCCGGACCGCCTAAATCTAGCGCGCTAGGTAAGCGGAAACCAGCAAAAGTCAGCCTTCTGGACATTCTTCAGTCGCCTCAGCGGCTGTGTTGACGGGTACCCGGGAAGTTACGCCATTGACGTCGGAATTTTTGATCCCAACGCCCGTTACGAGAGTAGGGCGACAACGCCCACGTCGCCCACACGTGCGATATAATGGGCGAGAATTATTACAACAACATGTTACACCACAACTAGGAGACGCAGATGGATACGCTAACGTTCCGCCGGTGGCGGGCGCTGTTTTTGTTTGCCTTGCTTTTTTCAGGCGCGGCCTCGGCGAGTGTCAAGGTCGAGTATGACAAAGACACCGACTTCGGCCAGTATCAGACCTTCGATTGGCTGAGGCCGACCTACCTGCCGGACCCGCAGCTGCAAAAGCAATTCGAAGCGGCGATCGAGCGCACGCTCACATCGCTCGGGCTCAAGCGCGCCGAAGGCGCGCCGGATCTGTATGTGATCGTGCGCGCACAAAGCATTGAGGTACGCAAGCGCGATGTACGACCGCTCGGCTACTCGGGCAACCGTTGGCGCGCCGGGTCGCTTCATGATTGGCCGCGGGTGCGCGTTCGTCACATCCCGACGCAGAAGCTGCGTGTCGACCTACTGGACCGTCGATCGAAAGAACGCGTGTGGCGCGGGCTGGCGATTGATCTATTAAGCACAAACCCGGAAAGAGTCGCCAAGCGCATCGAGAAACGCACCGAAAGGATCTTCAGGAGGTTTCCGCCCAAGAAATAATAACGAGACACAAGCCTTACTCCGCTTTCCTGATGGTAAAAGGAAAAGGGGTCGGGAGTCTTTTTTCAGCCCTAGTATCTTATGCGTCACGCTTTCTCGGCCGCCCTCTGGGTCGGAGGGTAGATTCCAGCCCCAGCCGCTTGGCAGTTCGCAGCCGCCATTTCTCCGTGCCGTAGGGCGTGCCGCGCTGAGCACTCTCTCGAAGTGCCTCTAGCTCATCCGGAGTTTCTGCTCGGTTGACGTATTGCAGCCAGTTACGGGGTCGCGTGAGTGGCCATGGACTGACCCACGATGTGGCCTTTGCGTTTCCTTTATACCGCCGCCACAGGCTCGACCAACGCCAGTTTTCGGCGCGCCTAACCAAGTTCGCTCGCAATGCGTTGCGTTCAACGTAGCGGGCAACCGTCAGAAAGTATTCGTCGGATTGCACGGGAAACGATTTGAAGCGTCCCTGATAAAGTGGTCCCGTGCCCGATGTGCCATGGAAAGCGTGCCAACGCTGCGTGTGGGTGACGGTGATCCAACGCATTACCTCGGAGAGTTCGCCATCAATTCGTGGCCAAAGGAGCAAATGCCAATGATTAGGCATGACGCAATACGCCACGATGCGTATGCGCGTTTGCGAGACCACCTCCGCTAGGACACGTTCGAACGCGATATAATCGCCTGGTGTTTCGAAAAGCAGCAGCTTACCAACGCGGCGGTTGAGCACATGGTACACGACACCGCCTGTAGCTAATCGCGGACGGCGTGGCATTTGGTCCGACTATATCAGAGTCGTGCCTTCGCTAAAAAGACTCCCGACCCCTTTTTCGACCCTTTTTTGATGCGGAACAGCCCTGGGCGAGACCGCTGGCGCTTACTTCACACCAGCGGCACGCAACTCCTCGATGAACCGTGGTTTCTTGCGCCAGGGATTCTTTGACGCGCCGGTCTTGACGCCCAAATCGAATAGCCGGTTCATCTCGATGGTGTTAAACGTTCCCTTTTCTTGTTTGACGTAACTGCTGGGCACCTCGACGTAATTGAAATCCATCTTGTTTCTGCGCGCGATGCCGTAGAGGCGAATCAAGTCGCCATGGCTTTGCGACTTGATGACCGTATTGAGCGTGCGCGGCGCGATCTCCTTGAGTCTCCGTTCGATCTGCTCCGGTACCGGTTCGGTTTGGCCGTTTCTAATGATGTAGAGGCGGCTGCCGCCGGCTTTGATGCCGAGCTTTCGTCGGGCGCTTAACAAATCCATGGTCGCGCCAATGAAAAAGAGCTGCGTCACCGTGCCGCCATCGGTGTGCATCTCGTCATAGCGCACCCCATCGGCCTCGACCTCGAACATGACCGGGGGAAAGAAGACCGGGATCGACGCGGAGGCGAGCATGATCTTGTGAAACAGTGCGAGCGAATCGGGATGGCCAGTGGCGGCGATGGCGCCCATGTTCCAGATCATCAATTGCTGCGCATCCATGTGTGTCGAGCCGATGTACAAGCGCCGGCCCCGTTTATGCTCGGCCGCCACCGCCTCGAGCACCTCCCAGGTCACGAATCGCGCGATCAGCTCCGCCAACGGGCGGCTATTCGCAAGCGCCTCTGCACTCAGACGCGTGCGTGCGATCTGCTTCTGGTCGATCGTGGTCCACAGTTCCTTCAGTAACGGATCGTAATCGGGGCCGAGGAACGCGAACGGCGCGATGAGCGCCCCGGCACTGATGCCGGTGACGGCTTTGAATGTGGGACGGGTACCGGTCTTCGTCCAACCGTTGAGGAAGCCTGCGCCGAATGCGCCTCGTTGACCACCGCCCGACAAGATCAAAACGCTATATGCCACCGTCCCGTCGGGGTTCCGCCGAAACAGACCGGGCGGCTCGTCGCGCACCGATTGAATAAGGTCCTGGGTAAACCGTGGTTCATCGGCGAAGGACCGCACCCCGGGCATGTCGGGTATCTCGGCCTGGCGTATCGATTCGATCGGTATCGGGTTTCTTGGTGGGGTCGAGCAGCCAGAAAGCGCAGTAACTGCTAGAAGTAACAGCGTGCTCGCGATGCAGTGTCGCTTGGTGATCCGGGAATGTGGTGGTCTCATGTACTCCCCCTTATTTCTATCGCGTGAGTTACCTGCGCATCCGACACAGCTTCATCAGATGCGCATCACATCCCAAGTGTACCGCTGCCGGATGTATACCAACAGTACGCGCGGAACCTCTTTTTACAACGTCGCTAACATCCTGAGATCTCTTCAAAATGTTGAGTCTGGAGGTCCACCTGCTGCAATCACTTACATCAACCGGTTCCATGGCAAAATGTGCGTATGCGGCGCGCTAGAAAAACATTCGGCCTGGCGTTAGGTGGCGGTGGCGCCAAAGGGCTGTCGCATCTGGCGTTCATCAAAGCGCTCGATGACATGAAGCTTCGGCCGAGTGTCATCGCCGGCACCAGCATCGGCGCCATCATCGGCAGCTTCTACGCGGCCGGGATGTCGGGCACCGAAATCGAAGCCATGCTCAAGGACAACTTGAACGAAATCAGCCGAATGATGGACGTAAGCCTGTTCCGACGCTCGGCGATCAAACGTGGCAAGGCGGCGGAAGAACTTTTCTATCGCCACATACCGGTGGCGCGATTCGAAGATCTGCAGATTCCACTCAAGGTGGTGGCGACCGATTTTTGGGAGCGCCGACAAGTGATCTTCAGTTCGGGCGAGATTGCCCCAGCGGTGCGCGCGAGCATGGCGCTGGCTGGGGTGTTCGAGCCGGTGAAGATGGATAACGTTGTGCTAGTAGATGGGGGTGGCGTCAATCCGCTGCCATACGACATCATTCAGAAAGAATGTGACATCACTGTTGCGATCGATGTATCGGGCCAGAGGATGCCGCCTGTGCAGGGCGCTGTACCGAACGTGCTGGAAAACCTGCTCACGACCTATACGATCATGCAATCCTCGATCGTCAAGACCAAGCTTCTTTATGCGCCGCCCGATATCTACGTTAAACCCGCACTAACCAATATCCGCGCGTTGGAGTTCCATCGCTACGACGAGATCATGGGGGGTGTGGACGAGGATGTCGCGGCCTTCAAGCAAGAGCTCGAAAGCGAGCTCAAGCAGCGTTGGTGGTTTCTCTAAGCAAGGCCAACGCGATCAGACCTTGTATTCATACGTCTTACCTTGTTCGCGCTCGCAGTCGGGCGGGTAGTTCTGGCGCTTGTCGATGTAGTACTGAACGCGATGATCGCCTTCCGACAAGCGGTTATAGGTAATGTATAAGATGCGGCGAGGCTCGCGGCTGCGATTTGGCCCCGAGCGATGCGGCGCAAAAGAATCGAAGAACACCGCGTCCCCGGGCATGGCATCGACTGCGATAAACTCCATCCCCGCCGTGTCCGCGTCCGTTAGCGGCTCCCACTTGTGCCCGAGCAACCCGCGTTTGTGTTCGCCGGCGACAAGCTCGAGACTGCCGTTGGTCGCGGTGGTACGGTCAATGGCTACCATCGCGGTGATGTGCAAAGAAGCGTAGCTATCCCAGCCGGCTTGGACGTCTTGGTGCGCTTTAAACCCGTCGGCACCGGGCAGCTTGAAGTTAATCTTGTCCTTGAACAACGTTGCGGGCTCGGAAAAAAGCTCGGACACCGTTCCCAGCATCTTCTCTCCGGTAACCAACGCCGCGAAACCTTCGTGATAGGGTACGAAGTTCTCGACCCGAGACAGCAAGCGCTTACCCGGTTCGGTTAGGCTCTGCTCAAAATACATCATGTACTTGCCGGGCACCTCTGGATAGCCGGCAAGCTCTTCAGTCCAGTCGCGGATCTGCGTGACCTCCACATCGGAGAACAGCGCCCTCAAGACGAGGTAACCGTCCCGCTCGAAGCTTTTAAGTTGTGCATCCGTAAGAATACGAGGACGCGTGTCGGAAAGCGTTTGTCCCTGCATTGTTGCTCCTTTATCTCAAAGCTGGCGGATTATAACGAAAATCCATCTCACGGTCAGAAGCTATGCGGCTTGGCTTCGTCTCAATCTAATCTGTCGGAAGGTCTGATCCTTGATGAACTGAATCAGGTTGGTGCACGTCCAGTAAAACACCATGCCGGCGGGAAACGTGTAGAATAATACGAAAAACACGAACGCGACAATGTAGAGATTAAGCCGCTGTCTTCGTTGCAACTCGGCTGACAGGGTCGGCGCGTCGTATAACCAAGACGCGAGTAAGGTCACAGTGGTCATTATGAACGGCAGCAGATTCAAGTACCCGCCGAAGAAGGGTATTTGAAAAGGCAGTCTCGCCAGGTGATCGGGTTTCGATAGGTCGTCAACCCAGGCCAGCGAGACGCCGCTCAAGCCGAAGTTCTCGTTCAGCATATAGAACGCCGCAATGAAAATGGGTATCTGAATAAGAAAGCCAAACAGGCTTTTCAAAGCATAAAGCGGGTGCACATGCTCTTGCTTATATAGCTCGACAATCCGCTCCGTCTGCTCGGCGCCCTTGTGGCTTGCCTTGATCTCTTTTATTTGCGGCTGCAACCGCGATTGGGTTTCATTGACCTGTTGCTGCCATCGATCAGCGATCTTTGTGAGTGGCCACATCAGGATTTTTACAGCGACGGCCAGCAAGGCGATGGCAACACCATAGTTACCGACCAGCGAGTACAACGCCGTCAACAAAAACAGTAGCCCCAAGCTAATCGCCCGCATCCAGACCCACAAGCCGGAAAACAAAAGCTTGGTTAAGTCCATCGCGTGAGACTGCAATGCATCGTACTCGATCGGACCTCCGTAAAACTCGTAGCTGAGTGCATCGGCTCCTGATGGCGTTGTGATCGCAAGTGCTAACGCACCCGGCTTCCTCTTTTGTAAACGCGCCTGCGCGGGTGCGTTCTGACGAACGAGCAGTGCCCAGAAGCGGTTGCGGACACCGACCCAGCGATTGGCATCGATATCTGCGGTCGCAGAATCGTCCTCATCGATCTCTAGTGGTAGAACGTCGTTATCTTTGAAATAGACGGCGCGTACGCGTTCATAGGCACCGGCAAATCCGGCTGCCGGCGGCGGCATAAACGCTTTGCCATTATTAAGGTGTAACGCGAGCCGATTGCGCGCGAGGAACTGCTCAGCGCCCTGGCCACGCACGTGGATTGAAAGACTCATCGAGTAGCCCTGTTTCGATATCTTGTAGACCTTCTCAAGCCGAACATCGGGCAGTAGAGGCTCCGATGTGAAGCGCAAGATATGATGGCTATCAGTCTGTCGTTGTTCACTTTTATAACGCAGTTGCGCCAGACGCGCGTTCAACACGGTGTCGTTCTCGGCCACGAGTCGCGCCTGTGCCGGATCCTTGAGATCGTTAAAAACAGTTGTCTTCGCGTTCCCGTCCGCGCACCGGGAATGACACGCTTGCCAACGCACGAGATCTGCGCCCACTGTTGAAAATGTCAGTCGCAGTTGATCCGCGACGACGTTGATGGTCGTTTCTCCGGCGAGCGTGGCTCGAGACAACACGGCACAGGCAAGCGCGACTGCGATGACAAGCAGCCGATAGCGAAGGATCATCGTGTCGTTGTAGCAGGTCCGCATGCGCAGGCCGTTAGCGATAAAACCGGCCCATTTCCTTGATGGCGGCGGTGACCATCGCCCGGTTGATTTGCGGTTGCTTGAGGAGCGCGTAGTTCTGATCACGGATCTCAAAGTAGCCGCCAGGATAGGTTATCGTTATCTGCTCGGGCTCGATGACCGCGAAATTGTGGTAACTGCCAGCAATGAGCCAGTCCCATTGTTTGCCTGCAAACAGACCGTACCCGCTGCTGTAGTCCGATACAGCATTACGGCAACCGAAGAGCCCAGTAAGCAGTGTCGGAACGACGTCGTTATGTGACGTTCGGCGGGTGACCTTGGCCGCAGGGCGGCCCGGCCAGTAAACCACCATCGGCGTTCGCATTTGATATTGACTGTAGCTCGAACCATGTCGTGCATAGCCGAGCCCGACTTCGTCGAACTCTTCGCCGTGATCGGCAGAAATGATAACAACGGTGTTGTCCATTAACTGCCGTTCGACGAGATCCTGAAGCACCCCGCCGATCAGGGAGTCCACAAAATGCACGGCGGTCTTGTAGCGGGCGAGGCGCTGCTGTTGCGCGCTCGCCCCTGCCACAGCGGCAAACAGCGGCTGATAATCGGACGGAAAGTCCGGCATGGTCGTCGCATCGTAGAACAGGAAGCCGAAGAACGGCCGCGTTGAATCCCTTTGCGCGAGCCATTCACGCCACTCGCGGGTGATTATCTGATCTCTTTCGTAGGCGCGATCCGTCGATGAACGCGTTTCCGTTCTGAGGTTTGGCACGTTAGCAAAAGCGGTACGGTCGAGGCTGACAGGCCGATACAACACTGCGCTTCCGAATATGCCAAGCTGGTAGTCGTGTTCCTGAAACTTTTCCATTAGCACGGGCGTGCGTTGCAGGCTTTCGAAGTTGCCCCAGTATGTGCTCGGAAGGCCATAGAACAGTGAGAACAGGCCCATTTTCGACGAGTTGCCACCGCTGTAGTGCGTGTCAAAGACCGTTGCTCGCTCGGCGAAGCGAGCGATGTTAGGCGTCGTCTCTGTGGTAATCATGTCCCAGCGAAGCGCATCGGCGATGATCATAAGCACGTTCATCTCCGGTTTGCCTTTGCAATCGAGCGGTGACAGTGGGTAATTCAATATCTGTCCGCGATGGGTGTCGAGCTGATCGACGAGCCGGCGCTCGCGCGCCTGCTTCAGATCGACCCATCCATGGCGGCTTAGAAATGACTTAGCGGTAGGGGTCGGAAACAGCGGCAGGTAATGCGTGAAACTCGTAATCGGTACGTAGTACTTGGCGTCTGCCCAAATGTGCAAGAATTGCGCAGAGACAAAGAAGAGCACAAGTGGGATTGCCACATATATGCCCAATCTGCGGCGAGCCGGCTTTCCAAATAGTTGCCAGGTCCATTTGGCGAGTAAGGTCTCGAAAATCAGAATAGTGACAAAGTAGAGAATGCCGAAACCCCAGGTTTTCCAGCCGAGTATGGTGATTGTCAGTGTGTTCAAGTGAAAGCGGTTCTCGGCGAATACCAATGTGTCTAATAGCAGCAGGGTGATCCCGCAGGACGCAGTGACGACCGCAATCGCCGTGATCAGGCCGCGTTTTGGAATCAACAACGCGAGCGGGAGCAGTATCAACAGAAACGGCAGGTAAGCAAGAAACGCGAAGTGCCCCAGATACGCGATTAGACTATACAGTCGCGCAAGGCCCTCATCTGGAAGCGGATAGTGGCCAAGGTAACGTAGGCCGATGAGCGCCATGATTAGGCCGTTGATGATCGCGAACCAACTGGCCCAGCGGAGCAGGCCTCGTCTCGTTATTGCGGCTCCCTCAGCGAAGTCGTCGCTTGACATGGCTAAGACGATCGCTCGCGTCTTTCGTGCGCTTTCTCATCGGCGATGCGCGCGATTTCCTTAGCGGCGGCTTCGGCACTGTGCCCCAAGTTGAAGACTAATTTACCGCGAAGCGCTTCGATCTTTTCCCTGAACTGGTCGGGTGCCTTTAATAAGGCCTCGATGTGACGCGGTGCCTCGGCAAGGCGGTCCGGGTTCAGGACGGTACCGACATCATCACGGATAAACTCTTCGATCGGCGCGATGCCCAGTTTCCGATAGTTCGGATTGCGAATGCGTCGCGGCACGTCGATGAAGAGCACGGGTTTTTCTAGGGCGAGTGCATACTCGACTGCCATTGCTGACCAGTCGCAAATCAAGAGATCCGAGCCGAACAACGAGTCGGTTTCACCCATCAGTTCCATATACTCGAACAGTGGCTCGCCTTGGAATCGATTCACGAGATGATCCACGACGTGCGGCGTCAGCCTACGCGTGTGATAGTGAGGTCGCATGATAACCCGATAGCCAGCGCTTAGCAGTACAGCGATGAGTTCGTCGCCACAGGAGTTGAGGATAGACTGATCGCCCCAGGTCGGCGCGAGCAGCACGGTTACCGGATCATCCGGGTTTGTTGCCGGTGTGCGTCGCAGTCGCTCCGCCATCAGCTCTTCAAGGCGATGATAGCCGTGCTCAAACAGGTGTTTTGCTTTCAGTTTATTGAGTTCCTCGCGTCGGCGAATCTCGCATAGCTGGTGCGGACCCACACAGAAGATAGCATCGTAGTGATCGTAAGAGTTTTCGAAATCCACCATGTGGGTGCTGCCCATGCCATGAAACATATAGATGTAATATACGGAATGGATCGAGCGTTTCAGCTCAAGGTTGTTTAGATCCAGCATGGTTAGCACCATTACATCGGCTTCGAGCATCTGGAAAAACCAGGTTCGCATTGTGCCCTCTTCGATGCAGAAGGGAAGCAACCTCGCATTGTCTTGACTGAGTCCGTAGTCATCGACGTCGGAGGTTACGTAACAGACTGTGCGTGACAGCGCGCTAGTCAGATAGTTGATAATGGGCGAGAGGTGATGCCAGTCCTGTTTGCTTTCAGAGTAGAAAACGATATTGCGTTGGTCTGCATTCAACCGCCTGAAACGGCGGTGGCTGGCCCAGTTACGGATAAGACGCATTACCAAACGAGTGCGCCTTCAGACGTCCGCGGAAGGTTGGATGCGGTGTGGTTAGTTGGAAAGGTCGTGCGCGCCCAGCTGAACAATTCTGTCGGTGTCGTACTCGATCACTGTTCGCTATCAGTCTGTATGCCTTGCGCCGGACGCTCGGTAGGTTGCTTTCGATTCCCTCTGAAGAAAGACATCAACCTGTGCCAGTAAGTCTTGACGGCGAGAACGATCGACGCGAATAGACCGATGATAGCCGAGATAATCATACTACTGGTACTGGGATCCAGATACGCGAACGCTGAAGGGGAGAAAGACAGCGAGCTGACGAGAATAAATAAGCAAAAACGTTTAGTTTGCGTTGTCATACTACTTTGCACCACCTTGGGCCTCCTTAACCGGGGACGACGTACGTCGAGGTCTTGGTCCGTCGACCTCAAGAAGCTTCGGATAAACTTGGTTTTGCGCGTACGCCATATGCATTTCGTAATCGATCTCGGACCAGGCAAGATCCTCGATCAAATGGCAATGGATCGGGTAGCGGCGGGCTGCCGCGGTCAAACAATCAGAATCGTAGGCCACGTTTAAGGTTGTGCGGAACTGCGCTTCGGCCTCTTCGAGCAGAACCTGAAAAAGTTCGCCGGATATCTTCGAGATTCCCACAAGTTCGCCAGCGGCCTCGCTCTGAAGCTCATCACGGTTCTTGGTCATCCCAACAAGGAGCCCATCGCGCGCCTCGATGTAGACTTCATCACCCGCCCCAGTGGGCCCCGACATCAGCACTACATTATCTTGGGGAAAGTCGATGCATGCGGCAAGTGCCCGGCGTTCGTAAATAAGATCCGATTCCATCAACAAGAAGTCGTTCTGTACGTGCTCGCGTGCACAGTAGAGCGAGTACATGTGACCGCACTCCGCGTACTTGGGGTTGTACACCGTTTCAATCAATTGCGGATAGCTTTGCTTAAAGCGTTCATAAAACTCGGCGAGATGTCCGGTAACAATGATAATGCGTTTGATGCCGGCTTCGGCGAGCAGCAGCACGGACTCTTCGATGATGGGAAGCTCACCGAGCTGGATGAAACCTTTAGGGTGCCAAGTGCCACGTTCATTCAGGCGCGTGCCCATCCCTGCCGCCAGCACGACAGCAGTATCCGTTTTCCTGCTCATCAAGCTTTTCCTAGATTGATTACTTCCATGCCTAATCGAGGTGAATGCGATGGGGCTGCATGCTAGCCGACTCCAATCTGCCGCCTCAACCGCAAGTCGTTGATAATGTGATCAAATGGATATCCGACATTATCCAGCCGTCGCAACCTACCTCGAATTGTAGTCCGGGCACAAATGGCGGCGCGCCAAGCATTAGGCTTAGAGCGCCAATAAAGTAGGGTGACGCTTGGCCGCGCCATCGCAATCGGAGAGAATGCGATATTGAAAAAATAGCGACCCCCCACAGGAGATACAATGAGCGAACAACCTGACTATGTCCTCGCTTGCGACAAGATTGGCACAGTGATGTATCCAGATAATAAGGTCATCGGTCTTGAGATCATTGACCCGGCTGGCCAACGGGCGTTTGTCTCCTTACGAGGCGGGGCGCTTGCCGAGCTGGGTAAACAGATCCAGGATCTTGTGGGTCAGCATCCCGAGATACTCGAGTGGCCAGCGATGGCGCTTGGTGGGGAGCAAGGCGCTAACCCGCCTACCTAAGCCTCTAGCGCTTCGAGGTCTCACCGCACCGATCCGACTACTGATAATCTCGCTCTAATCAAGCTGCCTCGGCCCCTTCGCTGCGAAAACCCTCCACAATATGCGCAGCGAGGCAATCGACGGCCTTCGAACGAGTATGCGCGGCGCGTTCCAGCGCGATGGTGGCGGTCGGCAGCTGCGGAAAACCCTCTTCGCTACTTAGTCGCCTCACGCCAGGTGGCAAAACGCTACTGGCGAGCGCGGTCACGGCGAGGCCGGCGGTAACGGCGGCATGAATGCCACTGATACTGGGGCTGGCATAGGCAATCCGGTAGTTTCGCCCAGCTTCATCAAGCGCCTTGACGACCCACTCGCGGACAAAGCAGCCTTTTTGGAACAACGCAAGCGGCAGCGGCTCTTCCTCGTGCACGAGATGGCGTTCGGAGGTCGCCCATACGACCGGGTCACGACGCACGACCTCACCGCGCTCTTGCCCCGGACCGCAGGTTATCAACGCTAAATCGATCTCTCGGGTCTCGAGCAAGCCGATCAGGCTAGCGCTCGGATCACAGTGGACCGCTACCTGCACGCGCGGATAGGCCTGCGCGAAACGCTTCAAAATGCCGGGCAGGAACCGCAGGACATAATCGTCGGGGGTGCCGACGCGCACTGTCCCCACCATTTCTGGCTGAGTTAACGTCGCCACCGCTTCCTCGTGCAGTTTCAAGATCCGGCGCGCGTAGCCGAGCAGCGCCTCGCCTTCTGGAGTCAACGCGACGCTTCGGCCTTCACGCTCGAACACCGGCTTGCCAACCGCATCCTCCAGGCGTTTGACCTGCATACTCACGGCCGATTGGGTGCGGTGCACGACCTCGCCCGCACGGGTAAAGCTGCCGGAGTCAGCGATCGCCACGAAAGTACGAAGAAGATCGGTGTCGAAGTTGGCGCCCATCCTTACGGGGATGCATCATAGAAATTGATCAGTAGTATAAAAAGAATTCGTTTCATAAATCAATTGGGCGCGGCTATAGTCCTGCTCGAACAAGGGAAAGAGGGTAGAACGATGACACACTTGGTGAAGCACATGGCTCGAACTCGCACGCGAGGTCCGGGGCGCGCGATTGCCGCGATGGCAGCAGCGCTGCAAGCCGTCCTCCTGGACAGCCTCGATAGGTTGGTCCGTTGGCAAGAGCTGGCGGTGCAGCGGTATACCCTGCTCCAGCTCGACGACCGTATGCTTAAGGACATCGGTCTGAGTCGCCCGGAAGCGCTGCGCGAAGCACGTCGGCCGTTCTGGGACGACCCACTAGACTCAGCGCGTGAGCCAAGCGAAACCAACACGGGTCCGCAGCGGTCCGTGTGTTACGAGTAACAGCCCCCTTAACGATGCGCCACGGTAGCGCCAACGGTCGCGTTATCGTCACGCACCGTTCATAGCCCGTTCGATACGGGGGTACCACAGCCCAAGGGTGATCGCGCGTGCGAGCATAAAGATCATGAATGACATCCACAAGCCGTGATTGCCCCAAAGCGGTATCAGCAACCAGCTGGCAGCGAGATAAGCTGCCAGCGACAGCAACATGCCATTGCGCATCTCGACTGGCCGCGTCGTTCCGATAAAGATGCCATCGAGCTGAAAACTCCAAACGGACACGATCGGCGACAGTAGCACCCACGGCAGGTACTCGGCGGCCGCCTCGCGGACGGATTCGATACCTGTGATGATACTTATAATAGAAGGTCCGAATACTGTGTAGATGAGCACGTAGATACCCGCGATGATCAACGCCCAAAAGCTAGTAGCACGGACGGCCGCGCGAAACGCGACCCGGTTACGTGCACCATAAGCGCTGCCGGCGAGTGCTTCAGCCGCATGGGCAAAACCATCAAGACCGTAAGCCATGAAATAGTGCAGGTGTAACAATACGGCGTTGGCGGCGAGTGCGACTTCGCCCAGCTTCGTACCCATGGCAGTGAAGTAGAAGAACGCGACAATAAGGCCGAGCGTGCGCAGAAAAATATTGAAGTTCACGTGCAAAAGTGCCCGCAAGCGCGGCGCGTACGTGATGTGAGCCAGGTTCCATTGACCCCCGATGCGCCGAAGATTGCGCGCAACCACCCACAGTCCAAAGAAAAGCGCCAAGTACTCGCTTAGAACGGACGCCAAGGCAACGCCCTCGACGCCCCAGCCCAGGCCTAGGACGAATAATAGATCGAGCAAAACGTTGGAGATGTTCAGGACCAACTGTAGCGCAAGCGCAGCATGCGTGTTCTGGATTCCGATCAAGCAGCCAAAGATCGCGTAGTTCGCGAGGGTTGCTGGCGCGCTCCAGATGCGGATGCCATAGTAACTCGCGGCTAGCGACTCGAGTTCCAAGGTCCCCCCGAAAGCCCACAAAGCGGCCACCTCGATCGGGCGCTGTACGATGATAAGAACCAGGCCGAGACCGGCGGCAAGCAACAACGCACGCGCAAGGTTCGAGCGCACCTCGGTGGCGTCACCGGCGCCGTACGCCTGCGCAGCGAACCCGGTCGTGCCCATGCGCAGGAAACCGAAACCCCAGAACAAGAAGTTGAAAATAATGGCCCCTAACGCAACCGCGCCGATGTAAACGGGATCGGGGAGGTGGCCTACGACTGCAGTGTCGACTGCGCCGACCAGCGGAACGGACATGTTCGAAAGGATGATGGGTCCGGCGAGCACCCACACTCGCCGGTGCCAGTCGTGGGTTGAGGCGGGCAGGACAATGCGGCTCTGTTCCAAGGAGGTTTTGAGATTATTGTTTTGTTAGAGAAAGGTAGCGAGTTGCAAGTAGCGAGAAAACGGAGCAATCATCGAAATCACTCGCTACCTAGCTACTAGTCAATAGCTATCGCCGCTTTATGCATATTTACAAACTCGGCGAGATTGGCCACCTCGAAATCGGGCGTGACTGGCTCCACCGCTTCTTTGGCTGCACTCGTTTTTCCTTTGCTGCGATTAACCCACATGGTTGCTAACCTGGCGGCGCGCCCAGGCGCAACATCGTGAAATAGGCTTTGACCGCAGTGCAGAAGTCTTTCTTTCGCTACGCCCAATTCTGCCACCGTCTTAATTGCGTACTCAAAGTTGCGCGGGTCAGGTTTGTAAGAGCCAACGTCCTGTGCAGTGATAATCCCGTCAAAAGTGACACCCAGCTGCTTATTGCTCTCGGCGAAAGAATCCCGATCTACATTGGATAGGATGACCAACTTGTAGAAGTGTTTTAGGTACTGTAACGACGGCGCCGTATCATCAAAGGCCGGCCAGCGGCCAATAGATTTGCCAAACGCAACCGCTTCATCTTCACTCGCTGGAATATCCCAGCGCTTGCCAAGGTCGATGAAGACTGCCGCAAGTACATCTGGATAGAGTTTGTCGGGACTTTCTGCTTGGTGCTTGGGCTCGAGATTAGAGAAAGCAGAAAGGATCTCGTCGTCTCCCACGGTGCGACCGTTTTTCTCCGTCCATGGTTTGAGTTCGTGCACAATGCCCTGCTCCCAGTCAATGAGAGTCCCGTAGCAATCGAACGTGAGGGCGGCAAAATCGTGGAGTTTCATTGTCGTAATCCCCTAGCGATCTCGAAGTAATCACGATTCTCCGGAGAGATGAATCCGTGACGAACCAGGAAATCAATAATCACAAGGTTACAGTTGAATTTAAACTCGGCAGTGTCGCGTACGATCCGCATGACTTCCTCGATCGGCCAAAGATAGAACGCCTCGACCTCGCCGTCGACAGCCCGCGGTTGAAAGCTAACCGGTAGCTCCAGGTCACAACAGAACTGCACATCCGGCTTGAGCCCTTCTGGCACTTGCTTGCAATAAGAGATAATCCCCGTGTAAACGGCCTTCCGGGCTAACTCAGGCGGTATTCCTGCCTCTTCACCGCATTCTTTGATCAGGTTGTCGCGCAGCGAGATGCCAATAGGCATGCCACCGGCTACCATGTTATCGAGCATGCCGGGAAACGTGGGTTTGTCCAACGCCCGGCGGGCTACCCACATCTTGACCGTTTCTCCATCGTGCACGACCCCGTTCATATGAATCCCATAGGCTCTTATTCCCAGACACGGGAACGCCGCACGTTCCATTTGCAGAAGCGGCGGCGAGCCAAATGAGGTAGTCACGGGATAAGGTTCATCACGCCAGGCCGGAATCGCACCTTGATCCCGGAGTTCCTCGAGCACCGGTTTAACGCCGATTGAGCGCGATTCGAATGTGTCGAGATCCGGATTGAGCATTACGCTCTGCTCAGTTAGACGGAAAACATCGGGGTAGTCTGACAAAAGCGCAGCCCTATCGTCGCGCACCCAGCCGACCCGATGCTCGCCTATATATAACGGCCGGAATCTGGACAGGTCGTGATGGTTACACTCCTTGACGCGGTCGAGAAAACTCATTACTTGGTAAACCGTGAACCGTAAATCGTGTCTGCGAATTAGAGCCGGAAATAAATAGGAAACTGCTGACAGAGCTCACTGACCTGCTGGCGGATGGCGCCTTCCACTGCGCTGTTGTCCTCCCGGTTTGAGGCCAGTGCGTCGAGTACGTCGGCGATCCACTCGCCGATTTGCTTAAACTCCACAGTATCGAATCCCCTGGTTGTGCCTGCGGAGGTCGATAGCCGCAGGCCAGACGTGACCATTGGCGACTGAGCGTCCCCAGGAATCGAGTTCTTATTGCACGTGAGACCGGCCGCTTCCAGGCTTGCAGAGCTCGCTTTGCCAGTCAGTTCTTGTGGACGCAGATCCACCAGCATCAATGCAGTGTCTGTACCCCCAGTGACCAAGGTATAGCCGCGCTCAGTCAGGGTAGCGGCAAGCATTCGCGCATTGTCGACTACTTTTCGCGCGTACTCTCGAAACTCGGGTTTTAGCGCTTCGCCAAGGCAAGTCGCCTTGGCGGCGACTGCGTGAAGGATGGGACTGCCTTGTAGCCCTGGGAACAAGGCGGCGTCCACTTTCTTGCCCAAGTCATTGTCGTTCGAGAGAATGATTCCACCGCGTGCACCGCGCAAGCTCTTGTAAGTCGTCGTCGTAACGATGTCCGCGTCCGCGAGCGGGCTAGGGTGGGCGCCGCCCGCAACCAGACCAGCGAAGTGCGCCATGTCGACGAGCAAAAGCGCGCCCGCACGGTCAGCAATTTCCCGGAAGCGCGCGAAATCGATGGTTCTCGGATACGCGGATCCCCCGGCGATGACGAGCTTAGGCCGGAGCTCGGTAGCAAGCGCCTCGGCGGCATCGTAATCCAGTAAGCCGGTCTGCTCGGATACACCGTACTGCACCACGTTGAACCACTTGCCTGAGAGGTTAGGTGCGGCACCGTGGCTCAGATGGCCGCCGGCTGCCAGCGCCATGCTCAGGATCGTATCGCCTGGTCGCAGAAAGGCGACGTATACGACTTGATTGGCCTGGCTGCCGGAGTGCGGCTGCACATTGGCGTAACTGCAACCGAACAACACTTTTGCACGTTCGACCGCAAGTCCTTCGATTATGTCCGCATAATCGGCACCACCGTGGTAGCGCCGACCGATGTAACCTTCGACTGTCTTGTTCGTAAAAACCGAACCCTGTGCCTCAAGCACCGCTCGACTGACAAGGTTCTCCGAGGCGATCAATTCAATCTGATCTTGTTGACGCCGGAGCTCGTTGCTCAGCGCTTCCGCAAGTTCTGGATCGGCCTCTGCCAAAGAAGCCGTAAAGTATCCGTGATGCGGTTCGTTCATGCCGACGCCGTGGCCAATAAGCAATCGTCAGGCAGGCATGTGACCGGGGTTAGATCGCGATGGTGCTGATGATCGGGGCGTTTGTCGCGCGTCAATGCGTTCGACAGCGGATTGACAATAAGAGAGAAAATCCTGCGCGGCCACGGCGACATGTTTATCGATGATCCGTGCACGAGTAGATCGCCAAAGATTAGGGCAGTGCCTGGGAGCCCCTTGGCAGCCACTAGACTCCCTTCGGCGATAAGGGCTTCGACGGATTCGTTGTCCACGGTCCACAATGGGTAACTCGTGGTTACCGTATCCAAGCTCGTCGGTGCGGGTCCGTGCTTGTGCGAGCCGCGAACAAACACGAGCGGGCCGTTGAACTCATTGACCTCGTCCAAAAATACATGCAGGTTGAGAGCAAGCGGCTTGGGCACGCCATCTTCGCCATGGTGCGTAGCGAAATCATAATGCCATTGCCATACTTCTCCCGAAAACGCCTCCTTAGCATTGACTTTAACCTGCTGAATGTACATGTCCTCACCGAGGATCTGCATCGCCGGCTCCAACAACCTGGGATGGCGCACCAGGCGAGCGAAAGGATCGTTACGCAGATGCAACCCCATCGCGGTGCGCACCACGTCGGTTTCCTTCTCGCGGAAGTTCTGCGGGCACCGCTCTGCAAACAGAACTGCTAGCTGATCGCGCAGCAACGCCACCTCTTCATGCGAGAAAAGGCTCGGCAATATGAGGAACCCATCTTCGTCGTAACGCTTCAGCTGCGATTCGCTAAGCTTCATGACTTTCTCCGCAGCGAGTCCGTTAAATTCACGCGCGTGGGGTAGCAATCATAGGGCGGCACTGCTTCATTTCATAGTACCGTTAGCGCTATCCTGCTGATGGCAAGCATGTCCTTATCGTTTCGTAGTCCCTGCGCAGCAAGTCTATTGTCCCGCGACCCGGCATGACCAGCTCCGCAACGTATCGCTTTAAGCTGGCAAGCTCGGTGCTTTCTCGCCATTGTGTTAGCGGTACGCCTATCCTGGCAAGCGCGTGAGCCGGGGGCATCGGTGATTTTGGTCGCCCATGTATGGGCAACTCCCACATGCTTAAACGGTAGAAAATTCGTTGTGCGCAATGCTTGAGATTCGCACTGATCTGTCGGGTGTCGCCACTCAAGAAATTCGGCGGGAATCGGTTGGCTGTCCGATGGCATGTTCCACAAAGACGCTGGAATGTCTGCACCACACTAGGGGGGATGCCAGCAAGCTGGATCTCATCGTCCTCGGTCGCGACCGCAGGCATACTAGCGATGTGCTCGCAACAGTAATCGCCCGTACGCAACCCGAGCTGTTCAAACAGTGCTTGCATCACGCGTGTGCCTTGAAACGGTTTTGGATCGAAAACGTCCAGTTGTCCCGCCGCCGCGCGATCGGTCATTGCGGCAACGGCTGTGCGCACGCGCACAAAGTCATCGATGATTGCTAGCCGGGCACTCGCTACAAACTCGCTCTGTCGTGGCACCTGCGCAGGCAGGTGCTCGGCCCGCTTGGTCATAGCCCAGCGAAGCTCAAGGCCGGCCACGGAGTGCCCACCAGGCAATCGCGCATGCAGCCCACTGCCATTCTGTAGCACCTGCAAGTTCAGCCGCCATTGGCCGTCAGCTTGCTCAAAGCCATCATCGATCAGCTCGAGATCCCGGAGGGTGTTCACTTCGTCGATGCCGAGCCAGTTGATCATGCCGCGTACATGGCCGTTTTTTTCGATGTACATCCAGCCGTCCATGCCGAATCCATGTTCGACCACGCCGTCTTGTTTTTCACAGCTGAACCACAAGCGATAGAGCCAGTCAGCGAGATTTTTTCCTGAGAACTTACAGCGCGTGTTCTGCACTTCGGTCGGCATTCCTGCTTTAATGCCTTCAGCGAACAGATGTTGATCCAGTCCACGGACATCTGCTGCTGCGAGATGTTCCGCGAGTCCCGTGATCGCGTGATTGACATCGCGCGGCCGTGACAACGACCAAACTTCAAGCGGCGGACGCGGGTTCAGCGGGTCGAATTCTGATGAAATAGCGGCACCGCTGCTCAAGGGGTTACGATTGGCAATTTCGGCGCTCGAGATCGCAAGGCCAGCAGGCCAGTATTCTTTCCAATTCTCCTTAAGAATTTTCAGAAAATCGTCGTTGTAGTGGCTCGCGCGTTCATCGAAAAACCGATATCCGCTGAGGCGATACTGGAGAATCGAAGTAAACATACTCGCACGACAACGGATTGCTAACGGCGAGTTGTTGTGACGACAACCTTCGCGCCAGATCAATTGATGTGCTGAGAACAAATTGGCACGCTCGATCGATGCGCTAATGGCGATTGCTGGCACGAAGGTCCGGTTGACAGGCGCTCCGTAAAAGGCTTGGCGTTCGTGAAGAAGGCGCTTGGCAATCTCGGGGTTGGAATCTGTTTCGTCCCATAGTTGCGTGGGAAAGATCGGTCCACCGTTCTGGTGGCACCCTATGCAAAGCGGCCTGTTCGCATACAACACTCTCGGTGCGAGCCCCGGACCATAGTCGCGTACTACCTGAAACTCGAAGCGACCTGCGGCGTCGTTGTAGCTAATGACTTCGATGATATTGGCTTTTTCCTGATAGCCGAGGTAGAGCCGATCTCTTAACGACCACCTGACATTCCCCTTTGGCAACGCCTCGGTGTTGACCGCGACGATAACACGCGGGTACTTAAAGTAGTCCGGTGCAGCGGCGTAGCGCTGAAGAGACCGGCCAAGCGGAATCAAAACCCGGTTTCGGCGCGAGGTTCCGCCCGAGCCAACCTGCGGCAAGTAGCTGTCTACTTGTCTAACGAGAGCCTCAAACGGATAGGGTATCCGGTAGATGCGTTTACCCGCTTGCTCGACGGTGAACAGGAAATCGAATAGCGAACGCCCGGCAGGTGGGCGATTCGCGCCAGGCGCGTGTGGGTTAACTACCCATGTGGGCCTTGGCTTAGTATCCGCGTTCGCTGCTAGCGACGCTGAAACGGCAAGCAGGATTAACACAAGCATTTGAATGAAGCGAGACACGGAATTGACTACCGATGTAACGGCTTAGCGTATCGGTCGAGACAACTGCATGCTTGGCTTGACGGCCAAGGCATCGTGAAATCAGGGTCTGCGAGCGACCAGATCGATTTCCACCCGCCCGCCACCAGCAAGCGCTGTAACACCGACACAGGTGCGCGCCGGACGTTTGTTTGTCGGAAAGTAGGACGCATACACCTGGTTTGCCTTTTCGTAATCCTCTTCGAAGTGCGTGAGAAATACACGTGCAGCAACGACATTCTCCAAACCAGCCGTCACACCGGCTAGTACCGTTTGTAGATTCTGCATCACTTTATGGGTTTGCGCCTCGATCCCATCTCGCAGCGCCGCGAGGTCGTTACCGACACCGGTCGCAAGCTGCCCGGTGACGAAAAGCCACCCGTCAATCTCAACCACGTGGCTATACGGGGCGACGGGTGTCGGCGCGCCGCTGATCATATGAAAGATGGGAGTCCCCATCGGGCTAGTGCGCCATAAATACCGGTAGCTCAGCGGCGGAAAGAATATGTTGCGTTGTACCGCCGAAGATAAGCTGCCGTAGCCGGCTGTGTGTGAACGCCCCTTTCAGCAACAAGTCCGCTCCCAAGGCATGGCATTCCTCCAGCAGTGCCACACCGGTGGTACGATCGTTCGGCTCGACTAATTTTGCCTCGGCCTTTATGCCGTTGCGGGCTAGATGCGCTGCGACTTGGTCTCCGGCGGGACCGGGGACGGTACCGCCTTCAACGGTGATCACAACGACCTTGGTTGCATTGTTCAAGAAGGGCATTCCCATAGCGATTGTGCGCGCAGTTTCCGTGCTGCCGTTCCAAGCCACGACGACGGTCTCGCCTATCTTCTTTGGCGCCGCTGGCGGGGCGACGAGCACTGGACGACCGCTCTCAAACAGCGCCGCCTCACACATGGCATTACGATCGACGGACGACTGTTTTGTCGCGCAGCCGATGATAATCAGGTCGAACAGGCGTCCGTAGTCGCCAACGATCTGACCCTCGAGGCCCTCGACTTCGCGCCAGCCGGCGGAGGGCTGGTCGATACCCGAGGAAATCCCGTCAAACGGAACATTCTTTTCGTTCATGAACTGGCTGAATCGTTCCCTAGCGCCCTCGGCCACACGCCGACCTTCTTCCGCCAGTTGCGTAAGATACTCACCCGGTATCGTGATTCCCTCGCCTGCGATAATCGGCGGCGGCTGCCTAACGAAGAGACCTTCGATGTAGCTCCCGAATTGCGAAGCGACCAGGTATGCTGTCTCGAGAGCGGTTTGGGCTCCTTCGTTACCGTGAAACGGCAAGAGTAATGTCTTCATCGTCATCGGAACCCTCCAAGCTTTGCCCGGATCGTTGCATTAGATTAACACCGACATCGAGGAAGGGCCATCAGGGATGACTGGTCGTGTTGGAGAAACGCCTCGCCCCCGTCATGCGCCAACGTAGTAAAAGCCTTATCATTCTTAGGATCTATGTCGTATTTTCTGGAGTCGGCCTTTGTCACGCGCACGAGACGCTCTCCGACGAGCGCTCGCCAATAGAACATCACCGTTTCTGGGCATCGCCGTTATGGTGGCATCCACGATCGCATTCGCGGGCATGCACGCTGGAGTGCGTTACCTCTCGGTTAAAGAACAGCTTCATCCATTTGAAATCGCCTTCTTTCGGAACTTTTTTGGCTTGCTCGCACTCGCCCCCTGGTTTATACGCCAGGGTTTAGCGCCTTTGCGCACGCAGCGGTTAAGTCTGCATGTCGTGCGCGCATTGATCAACGTCGTTGCGATGCTAGCGTTTTTCATGGGATTAAGTCTCACGCCGATCGCACAGGTCCAGGCGCTTGGCTTCACCGCACCTTTGTGGGCGACACTGCTGGCTATTTTTTTTCTCCGTGAGAAAGTCTTAGTTTGGCGTTGGTCTGCGTTGATAATTGGTTTTATCGGTGCGCTGATCATCATTCGTCCAGGGATCAAGGCTGTTGATCTCGGATCATTGTTGGTTTTAGCATCCGCCGCCACGTGGGCTTGCGCCATCATTATTATTAAGATGCTCTCCCGCACCGATTCGTCCGTCACAATAACCGCGTACATGGTGCTACTGATGACACCGTTGTCACTGATCCCGGCAGCATTTTTCTGGCAATGGCCAACTGCGGAACAGTTCGTATGGCTCGCCTTCATCGGACTCTCAGGTACCTTAGCTCAAATGGCAATGACACAGGCCTTCCGTATGGCCGATGCCACGGCGGTACTGCCACTCGATTTTATGAAGCTGATTTGGGGTGCGATGATCGGCTATGCGCTTTTCGGCGAGGTCCCCGACGCGGGAATATGGATCGGCGGCGCAACGGTCTTTGCGGCTGCGACCTACATTGCCTACCGCGAGAGCCAGATCAGGACGGGTCTGGAAGATCTAGAGAAAACTAGGGCGAGCGCGATACCCTCACGGTCGAAAACCCCGTGACCGACAACGAAGCGATTATGCCTCGTCTTCGTCGGCGTGCGAGCGTTGTAGCTCGAGCTGAAGCGCACGCTCCCGACGCTTCGCCTCGACGTATTCCTCGCGCTCCATATGATGTAACTGGCGATGGTATTGCTCAGTCAAGTCGAACCAATGACCAATGCGTGCCTCGAATCGACCATTCAACGGCAAATGCTGCGTGTCCAGGAGCGCTTTTAGGGCCAAGTAGCAACGCATGACGTTGCGTTCCATGAGCCCCTGCCGGCCTCTGACGTAGATGGGTTTCCCCGTTTTATCTAATCGGATAATGCTGAACCCGATTTCGTTACGTCCCCATGTAGCAAGATAAGCAGCGACCGCGGCTCTGCTTAGTAGTTTCGGGCGAAAGGAAGCATTAATTGTAATGCGGGTCTGATGTAGTACAGGCTTGGCTTCGAGCTCAATGCGGAAATCTTTGGTGTTGAGTGGCCCGCGGGGGGCGTGCAGTCGCACTTTTAGATAATTGTTATCCAGCGCCTGCACGTGGTAGCGGTAATCTAGGGCCGGCGAACGGCGAGCGGCCTTGCGTCCAACGTAGAACCTAAGACGTGCTTGCTTAGCTTGGTAATAATAAGTGCAAGCTTTCACGTAGTAGTGCAACGGCACAAACTCGCACCAGTTCCCCGGTGCTGCCAACGCGGTAGACACCGTTGCAAATCGATGGTCCAGGACGCCATCGATCTCCACGTGGACAGCGCCATCGCGTTCCTCAGACATCATTCGGATGGGCAGGTGAACGCTAGGGGCCACGGCGCCCTCGACGTTCGGCGCGGCGGACGATAGCACGACCGCGTTGCCCAAGGACTGCATGGGAAACGCGGTGCAAACGACGAGAACGAGGGTCCAGAACCGGTACATGCTGGAGAGACGATGCAATAGCCGTACCAGCCATTTCTATACTAAAACTCAAGCACTTATGACGCCTCGGGCGCGCCTGGCGACACCCAACGTCGCAAATAGGTAGGCGAGCCGGTGATCGTATCGCACGGCAGGAGCGCGAACGGTGAATGCTGTTCCGGGAAGTGCAGAAACGGAAAGTGTGTCGGCGAAAGCGTCGGCGCAAGCAGCGTGTTAATAGGGAGTCAAACCAATCCATTGCGAATGGCCGCGAGGAATATTTGTCCGCTGGTTCGTTCTTTTTCCTCGGCGGCCTTACAGGAGAACGTCAGTTGGTAAGATGGGGCGGCGCAGAAAAAGCTAAAGAGCCGCTTTATTGTTTTCATTACCCACCCCGCCTTGTGCGGGGATTTTTTTGTCTGGTGACGAGAGAACAATTCTAATCTGCCTTGGGAATATCGGCGGCTGTATAAATCTCAGTAGTGTTTTTAACTCAGTTGCTTATTGCCGGTTTGTGACCTTGAGTCTTAACCCCCAGTCAGCGGAAAGCTTACAGTTCACTTGTGATTTTCGCATTAGTTGCGGACAATGCTTGGAAGGACGACGTGGAGGGGCAATAAAAAGGCTCCACGGAAGCGCCAAATACGGGGTTAGCCCCGTACCTGCCCATTTTTCCTGGAACGGACAATCCTCATCGCTACTACCCGAACCACCGTTAAGGCGGGCGCGGCACCGCGATCGCTTTAAAGAGCGGGAGGAACCTCATGAACACGGCAAAACCGATCATATATGGGTTGGCATGTCCAAAAAGTAAGCAGCTCAAGTACGTCGGCACCACGACCCAAACGCTAACGGTACAACTCAGTAAGCATTTACGGGATGACTCTAGTCATCCCCTTGTCGCTTGGCTCAGAAATCTCCACAGGTGGGGCTTGGTCCCTGAAATCTTCGAGATCGAGCGCGTAGCCCCCGGTGATGACTGGCATGAGCTGGAGCAGTTTTGGAGGACTTACTTTAGAGGAATCGGGGCAGCTCTACTGAAAGATAGCTGAAAGGATTGAAAATCGGCTGTCTAATGGGGAGCTAGCGCCCTTGAAGGTGGGAATGGGTAGATGGGCAGTGGTTGCTGTCCCTCTTTTAGCCGGGTGTGGCTCCTCCGGCGACGATGACCAATGCACAGAGCAATACAGCACATCCTCAGTTCAGGTGGGCGCGTCTGGCTTGATGCTGGAGCCGTCTAGCAATATGCACGTGACGTTCCCCCAGATCGAGCAGTTCTATCGGGAGACCGAGGAGTGCACGGGCGTGGTCGCGACCGGCCCTATTGTGTCGTTTGAGAACTTCAACGGCCCCATGGGGGTCATCAGCGTGGGCACTCAGCATGTGCGGGTCAACAC
>JBHICC010000035.1:0-30243 GCA_046759385.1 Acidiferrobacterales bacterium
GATTTTGTCGGTAGAGATTCGAACTCCCGACGAAATAACAGCAGTTTGACCTGCATCGCTGGGACGAGTACCGGATGTACTCGGTAGAACCTGAACATAGTGTCGAGCGATGCGGAACGCCGCGAAGCGGCGGAGAAATCTCTCCGGGCGCGCCAAGAAAGCGAGGTTCACCCAGTGTAGGCTTCGCTTTTCTTACGCGGGGGTCTGCGCTCGCGACGAAAGACCCGCATCACCAGGAGGCACGAAAATGACCGATGAAATTTTAGGTGGGCGCAGGAAGGCGTTGGAGGAGTCGTTTTTCGCCAAGGAAAGCGAGAAACTTCGACGGGAGCTGATTGAGAAGGAAGCCGTGAAAGCTAAGAAGGAGTCTCTTACGGAAGCCTCAGGGATCAGCGATGAGGTCGTGCTGGAGCAGATGATAGCGCTCGACATTGGCAGCGATACCGTAGCCGCCCTCTGCCTCGTTCCTCTTGTCGAAGTAGCTTGGGCAGACGGTAGCGTCGATGACGAGGAACGGGACGCGATCCTTGCTGCGGCGGAAGCAACGGGGTTGGCGAGGGCGAGCGCGAGTGGCCGGCTCCTACACGCATGGCTCGAAGCGAGGCCGAACCCCGAGGTGCTGGCCGCCTGGAAGGGATACGTCGGTGCGCTTTCGGCAACATTAAGTGCTGAGGCTAAAGACGCTCTCAAGCGCGAGCTCCTGGGGCGTGCCCGTGCAGTGGCAGAAGCAGCAGGTGGATTTCTCGGGGTTGGCAACAAGGTTTCGAAGTCGGAACAAGCCATTCTGGACGAACTCGCGCAAGCCTTCTCTTGAGGATGGACAGGGGATCTCGATGACCAATCACCTCAGGAAAGAAACCAGTCCTTATCTGCTGCAACACGCCGATAACCCTGTGAACTGGTATCCGTGGGGTGAAGAAGCGTTGCAACTGGCCAAAGAGCAAAACAAGCCGATACTGTTGAGCATCGGTTACGCGGCCTGTCATTGGTGCCACGTGATGGCCCATGAATCCTTTGAAGATGAGACAACCGCCGCGCTCATGAATGAGCATTTTGTCAATGTCAAAGTAGATCGTGAAGAGCGCCCTGACCTGGACAGCATTTACATGTATGCCGTTACGGCGATGACAGGGCACGGCGGCTGGCCAATGACCGTTTTCCTGACACCAGAAGGACGGCCGTTCTACAGCGGCACGTACTTTCCCATAGAGCCGCGCTACGGCATGCCCAGCTTCAAGCAAGTATTGCTCGGCGTCGCCGACGCTTGGCGAAACCAGCAGGACCAGCTGCAACAAAGCGCCGAACAGGTGACACACCAGATCCAACAATCGTCGAAGATAGCCAGTCAAAGCAAGACGTTAAGCCCCGGAATGTTAACCAACGCATTGGCCAACCTGGCCAAGCAGTTTGATCAGACCTGGGGCGGTTTTGGACAAGCACCCAAATTTCCGCAGCCGATGGTGATCGAGTTCTTGTTGCGCGAGCATCTGCGTGTTGGCAATACCCACGCACTCGAGATGGCGGAGTTAACATTGCAGAAAATGGCTCAGGGTGGCATGTACGACCATTTGGGTGGCGGCTTCGCCCGCTACGCGGTTGACGGTGAATGGTTGGTGCCACACTTCGAGAAGATGCTGTACGACAACGCGCAACTCGCGCGCGTCTACTTGCATGCATGGCAGGTTACCGCTAAGCCGTTCTATCGCCGCATCACCGAAAAGACGCTGGATTATGTACTACGCGAAATGCGGCATACGGATGCCGGCTTTTTCAGCAGCCAAGACGCCGATAGTGAAGGTGTTGAAGGGAAGTTTTACGTTTGGTCGGCGGACGAGATCCGCAACGTGCTTGGCGATGACGCGGCGTTGTTTATGCGCGTCTATGGTGTAACCGATGGCGGTAACTGGGAAGGGCACAACATCCTCCATCAGCGCGGCCAACTGCCTGACATTGCAGCTCAATTCGATCTCACTACGACGGAGTTCGAAACAAAGTTAGCGAGCGCCGGCCAGAAACTTTACGAGGTGCGAGCGCAACGGATCTGGCCTGGCTTGGATGACAAAGTCCTGACCGCTTGGAACGGCTTGATGTTGGCTGCGTTTGCCGAGGCCGGGCAGATTCTGAATCGGGCGGATTACGTAGCGGCTGCGACGCGCAATGCCGAATTCCTCTACCGTGCTATGCGCACCGATGATGGTCGTCTGTACCGCACCTGGAAAGCAGGCTCTGAAGCTAAGTACAACGGTTACCTTGAGGATTATGCCTATCTCGCCGAGGGGCTGTTGGTTCTTTACCAAGCAACGTTTGACACACGCTGGTTCCGATGGGCACACGAGCTGGCGGAGTCAATGTTGGCTCACTTCCGCGACATGGAGAACAGTGGTTTCTTCGACACGCCCGACGACCATGAACCGTTGATTCACCGGCCGAAAGACGTCCAGGACAATGCTGTGCCCAGCGGTAACGCGATGGCTGCTCATGTGTTGTTTAAGCTGAGTCTTTTTACAGGCCAAACAACAAAATGGGACGTTGCGGAACAGGCCACATCTTCGATGGGCGACATGATGGCGCAGTATCCCACCGGCTTCGGCGAGTGGCTCAATGTCGCAAGTTTCAGCCTGGGTGAACCGCGCGAGATCGCCCTGATTGGCAGCGACGAACAGTTACAACCTCTGTTACGCGTCGTGCGGGATGCGTATCGGCCTTATCAAGTTGTAGCCGCTGGCCCGGAAACCGAAGAGGAATCTATTGCTTTGCTGGCGCACCGGCCACAAGTGGACAGCCTGGCGACAGCTTATGTTTGTCGCCGCTTCGTCTGTCAAGCCCCCGTCACCGATACGAAGGCATTGGCTGTCGAGTTGGACAAAACGAAGAGCTACGAGAACGTGTCACCCTGATTGTAGCGCCTCGGTTAATAGGATCAGGAAGCGGCGGCCTCGGACTCGGCGACCGGAGTAAAGACCAGCTTGCTTTGATCCACGTCCACGTGAACGGTGTTGCCGGGCTGAAAACGACCAGCGAGAATCTCCTGCGCCAGCGGATCTTCGAGCTGCTGTTGGATGGCGCGTTTGAGTGGACGCGCGCCGTAAACCGGGTCGTATCCAACATTGCCCAGAAACTCCAGAGTTTGATCACTCAACTCCAGTCGTATGTCGCGCTGCTCCAAACGTCGAGCGAGGATGTCGGTTTGTAGGCGCGCGATTTTGTGTATCTGGCTCCTTTCAAGCGGGTGGAACACGATGATGTCGTCCACGCGGTTGATAAACTCGGGACGGAAGTGTCCGCCTACGATTTCTAGTACCGCTGACTTCATTTCCTCATAACGTTCCTCGCCGGCCATCTCCTGGACTACCTGTGAACCCAGATTGGACGTCATCACGATGATCGCGTTGCGAAAATCCACCGTACGGCCATGACCGTCGGTCAAGCGTCCATCATCTAGGACCTGCAGCAGAATGTTGAATACATCCGTGTGCGCTTTCTCGACCTCATCTAGCAGTATCACTGCATAGGGGCGACGCCGTACGGTCTCGGTGAGATAGCCGCCTTCTTCGTAGCCCACATAGCCAGGCGGAGCGCCGATGAGGCGCGCCACCGAATGTTTCTCCATAAATTCCGACATGTCGATCCGCACCATCGCTTCCTCCGTGTCGAACAGAAATGCCGCTAACGCTTTGCAAAGCTCGGTCTTACCGACACCGGTTGGACCTAGAAACAGGAACGAGCCGTTAGGGCGATTCGGATCCGAAAGCCCTGCTCGCGAACGGCGGATCGCGTTGCTCACGGCGCGGATCGCTTCCTCTTGACCTACAACGCGTCGCCCTAGCTCCTGTTCCAGATGAATGAGTTTTTCACGCTCGCCTTCGAGCATCTTGGACACGGGAATGCCCGTCCATTTCGATACGACTTCAGCCACCTCCTCGTCAGTAACCTTGTCGCGAACCAAAACAGGCTGCTTGGCCTCTGCCGCCGCCGCTGCGGCAAGCTGCTTCTCTAATTCGGGAATTCGGCCGTATTGGAGTTCCGACATGCGAGCGAGATCGCCAGCGCGCCGGGCCGTCTCTAACTCCAGTCGGGCACGTTCTAATGCCTCTTTGGTGTGGGCGGTACCCTGCAATGCTGCCTTCTCCGACTTCCAGACATCTTGCAAATCTGCGTATTGCTTTTCCAGCTCAGAGATCTCCGTATCGAGATCCTCAAGCCGCTTCTTCGAAGCCTCATCGGTTTCTTTCTTTAGCGCCTCGCGTTCAATCTTCAGTTGGATAAGACGCCGATCGAGGCGATCCATTTCCTCAGGTTTAGAATCGATCTCCATCCGGATGCGTGAGGCGGATTCGTCGATGAGATCGATAGCTTTGTCCGGAAGTTGCCGGTCCGTGATGTAGCGTTGCGAGAGAGTGGCCGCCGCGACGATCGCTGGGTCAGTGATCTCGACGCCGTGGTGAACTTCGTAGCGTTCCTTAAGTCCTCTCAAGATCGCGATGGTGTCTTCTACGGAAGGCTCATCGACCAGCACTTTCTGAAACCGGCGCTCCAGCGCAGCGTCCTTTTCGAGGTGTTGCCGATATTCATCTAGGGTAGTCGCGCCGATACAGTGTAGCTCACCCCTCGCCAGCGCAGGTTTGAGCATATTTCCTGCATCAATTGCGCCCTCGGCCTTGCCGGCGCCAACCATCGTATGCAGCTCGTCGATAAACAGAATAATTTGGCCCTCCTGTTTTGCCAGGTCGTTGAGCACCGCTTTGAGCCGTTCCTCGAATTCGCCGCGATACTTGGCACCTGCAAGCAGCGCACCCATATCGAGCGACAGCACGCGCTTGCCCTTTAACCCTTCAGGAACTTCTTCATTGATGATGCGTTGCGCCAGGCCTTCGACGATCGCGGTCTTACCTACACCGGCTTCACCGATCATTACCGGGTTGTTTTTTGTTCGCCGCTGCAACACTTGCACCGCGCGGCGGATTTCATCATCCCTGCCGATGACCGGATCGAGCTTGCCCTGTTCGGCTCGCTCGGTAAGATCGATCGTGTATTTCTCTAGCGCCTGGCGTTGCTCTTCGGCATTGGGATCATCGACCTGCTGCCCGCCTCGCACGTTCTCGATTGCCTGCTCAAGGGCTCCCCTAGAGACGCCTACAACGCGCAGGAGTTCTCCGAGAGTGCCCTTATCCTGAACAGCGGCCAGCGCAAAGAGTTCGCTGGAGATGTATTGGTCTTTTTTTTGTTGCGCGAGCTTGTCTGTGACGTTGAGTAACTTCGCCAAGTCATTGGAGACATGCACCTCGCCGTCGGTACCCTGCACCTGTGGCATTTGGTCCAGCGCTTCCATCAGTTTCAACCGCAGTTGGTTGATGTTCGCTCCCGCTCGCGTGAGCAGGGGTCGCACTGTCCCACCCTCCTGATCGAGCAGCGCCTTCATGAGGTGGACCGGCTCGATGTACTGGTGGTCCCGCCCAACAGCGAGACTCTGTGCTTCGGCAAGGGCCAATTGGAACTTTGTGGTTAGTTTGTCCATCCGCATGTCGTTATCTCCGCACAGCGCGGTGTTGCTGTCCGATCATCCCGACACCACCAATTAACGAAGCGACTCGCAGCACTTTGACCCCTGATAACCGAAACTAAGACAGCATACGTTATTTGACTCCGCCGAGGGAACCCTGCGTCACGTCAAAGCGATGCTGTCGCGAGTTCCAAGTAGCTGGAACACAAGCACGACACGCCTGCGCGGTTCGCTAATTGTGCGCGCAGACTCTGTGGTAGCATTGAACCAGGTGACCGCGCAACTAGTTCTTAATTAAGGGCATGGGTAGTGGAATTCAAGGACTATTACAAGGTCATGGGCGTGTCCCGAGAGGCGACCCAGGACGAGATCAAACGGGCCTATCGCAAGCTTGCGCGCAAGTACCACCCGGACGTAAGCGAAGAACCGAAGGCAGAGGAACGCTTTAAGGAGATCGGTGAGGCCTACGAGGTCCTCAAAGATCCCGAGAAGCGCGTGGCCTACGACCAGCTCGGTACGCGATGGAAAGCCGGTCAAGAATTTAGGCCGCCGCCGGACTGGGGCGCGGGGTTCGAGTTTCGTGATGGCGGTTATACGGACGCCGATGCGGCGCAATTCAGCGATTTCTTCGAAACCTTGTTCGGGGGCCTCCACGGCGGTGGCCCACGTGTACGTCGCACTTTTCGCGCCCGCGGTGAGGACCATCACGCCAAGGTATTCATCGATTTGGAGGACGCTTACCGAGGCGCAACGCGTACAATCACGTTGCGTGCACCTGAACTAACACAAAATGGGCACGTCACTGTCCGAGAGCGTGCGTTGAATGTACGCGTGCCGAAGGGTATCCGGTCAGGACAACAGATTCGACTGGCAGGGCAGGGTGGAGCGGGCCTGGGTGGCGGAGACTCTGGCGATCTTTATCTTCAAGTGGAGTTCAATCCACATGCCCTCTATCGGGTTGACGGTCGTGATGTCTATCTCGATCTGCCGGTCGCGCCTTGGGAAGCTGCCCTAGGCGCGACGGTGCAGTTGCCAACGCCGGCAGGTGCCGTAGATCTAAAGATTCCTTCCGGCTCTAATCAAGGTCGTACCTTGCGTTTGAAGGGAAGGGGGCTACCGACGAAGGAGCCAGGCGACTTGTACGTCGTGCTGCACATCACGCTTCCACCCACGAAGAAGGCGGCTCGTGCGCTGTACGAAAAAATGGAAAAGGATTTGGCTTTCAACCCGCGGGCAAATCTAGGAGTATCGTAACTATATGGCTAAACGTAAGGTACCGATCCTCTCGGGCCAAATTCTTGAGGAGGACACCGAGGTCACACTCGCACAACTGTGTGAGACGTGCACGGTACAGACCGAGATCGTCGAAGCCATGGTGAATGAAGGAATAGTCGCACCAACAGGCAACCGGAGCGGTCATTGGTGTTTTGCGCGAAGCAGCGTGAAACGGGTGCGGGTAGCGCTGCGATTACAGCGGGATCTGGGTGTGAACCTCGCCGGCGCCGCGCTCGTGCTGGATTTGCTCGATCGCGTCGAGCAGCTCCGTGCACGGCTAGGAACGCTCGAGCCCCGACGGCGTCGTTGATCAACAGGAACGTCTAACCAAGGTCAGCGAGTCATATGAACTAAGGAAAGGCGTTGTGACTATCAAGATCGAACCCCTGGACAGCCCCCTCGGTGCACGCGTGCTCGGGCTCAACGCGCGAAAAGCCCTGACAGATGCCGAGTTTAACCAGGTTGAGCAGGCCCTGTTGGATCACATCGCCATCGTTGTTCCGGAGCTTGAAGAAAATGTCACTTGGCTGCGCGATTTTAGTCGTCGCTTCGGACCTTTGGTGCCGCATGTGTTGGATCAGTACCATCACCCGGATACCTATGAGGTTTCGATCATCGCGCGCAATATGGACGCGCCGCAATCGCGCACCACGGCCGTGCCAGCCGGTGCGTTCTGGCATTCAGACTTGAGTTACGAGGAAAATCCCTCAGACGCGATCTTCCTTTATGCTACACACTTGCCGAGTAACGGCGGCGATACCTTAATCGCTAACATGTACATGGCTTACGACAGTCTTTCCGACAAGACGAAACAGTGGATCGCGGGTTTAACAGCCACTCACCGCTGGGGTTGGAATACGGGCGGCGCTACACCCAAGCTCAACGAGCGACAAAGCGCGACACACCCGGACGTGGTGCATCCCGTGGTCCGCACTCATTCGCGCACGGGCCGACCGGTCCTGTACGTCAGTCCTGGCTACACCGTGAAGATCAACGAGATCAGCCAAACCGAGAGCGATGCGCTGCTGGCAGAGTTGTTCGAGCATGCCCTGAACCCCGATATCCAATATCGCCACAAATGGACGCTGGGGATGCTGCTGGGGGTAGACAATCGTGCCTCTATGCATTGTGCCGTCGACGACTACACAGAGCCTAGGCGAATGCTGCGGATGATCGTCGGCTGTACCGAAAAGGCAGGCGCGCGGAACACTGTGCAGTAGTCGATGCTATTCCGGGCTGGAAAACTTAACCGAGCGCTTACGCTGACTATCGTCTTCGTCTGCCTTATCGTCGGTGTTCTGGTGGCACTGTCAGGCCGCTGGGCTGACCCGGTCACCAATCGACTGACCAAGGTCGTAGCGGCAATAGGGGGCGCCTATGCGGTACAGTACGCGGCCTCGAGGGCAACGCCTGTCGGCGCGTCGGAATACCTGATCGTTCTCGCGAGTGATGCCAAGGCCACGAGCTACGTAACCTTCTTTGAGCAACACCCGGACATCGAGTACCTCAGCGAAAGTATCTACCCGAACACCCTACGCGTAGCGTTGAAGATACCCGTGCGCGATGTTCTTGCGGATCTCAACGCGCAGCCCTTCGTCAACTTCGTCGTTCGCAATTATCCGTTTCTGTTCTGCCATTAGTTCTTGTCTCACCGCAGCCTCAGCGACGCGAGAACGCTCATAACTTGGCACTTTATCTTCTGGGGCAGATTGTTAGTTGTCCTTGCGATGTTCAAGCGTTGCCCCCACCGCTGCATACGTCGACACCACATAGGGAACCAAGTAGGTCAGAATGATCTTGACTAGTGATTTTGTTGTTACCTCTCCACTTAGGAGGACATCCCCTTGGTTGATCGCAACTAACAAGGTGCCGACGACAAAGCTTACCTTTGCGGCGCGAAGGCAGACCGGCCTTTCGCAAGCAATCTTTAGCCAGGAACGCATAGACGGAAATTTCAGTGAGATCACCGAACGCCAAGTATACATTGCCGACGCTGAAGATCCCGCCCCATAAAGGTTGTTAACGCTTGACCGGTAGCGGACACCGGCGCAATATGTTGTGCTGCGGTTTGCAAATGCGCTACAAGGCGGGAGGTCAACCATGTCCACGGTTGCGGATGAAAATATCGGCTTCATTGATTGCTGGAATACCATATTAGTGCCAAAGTGGAATCGCTTCCGTCACCTGTTGTCTGGTAACGGAGAAATTCATAGCAGTATTGCGTATAAGTATTTCGAAATCAAAAAGGGGGACAAGGTTGTCGATGTCGGATGTGGATACGGAGAGACCTGCCTTGAAATCGGTCAGATAGTTGGTCCCGAGGGAGAAGTCTTGGGATTAGACTGCACGCAGTCTTTTCTGGATGCCGCCATTAGGGAACGTGACGAAGCGGGTCTGGCTCAAGTGCATTTTGAATTAGGCGATGCACAGGTACACCCGGTGCAGGAGGGCTATTTCGATGTGGGATTTTCTCGTTTCGGTGTGATGTTTTTCGAGAATCCCGTCATTGCCCTCAAAAATGTTTTTCGCGCATTGAAACCGCAGGGAAAGGTTTGTCTGATTGTTTGGCGGCGAATTGAAGATAACCCGTGTTGGGGGATCGCCAAGGAGATCGCGTTAAAGCATCTCCCGCCTCCGGGCGATCAGGCCAAAACCTGTGGGCCGGGACCCTTCTCTTGGGCAGGGGAAGACACCGATCGCGCCATGCTGAAGGCGGCGGGATTTCCCGAGGTGGAACTATTTAAACGAATTGATGCTGACGTTTGTATGGGAACAGACTTGGAAGAGGCCGTTGATTTTCAGATTTTGGTAGGCCCGTCCGGTGAGATTATTAGAGAAGCGGGGGAAGAGGGTGAACAGAAGTTGCCTGAGGTCCGACAAGAGATGAAGGATCATTTGAGTCAACATCTAAGAAAAGGTGGCGTCTACCTGCCTTCAAGCACCTGGGCCATCATGGCAAGAAAACCCGCTAGCTAGGGGATCCTGCGCAGACTGCTTTAGATTGGAGCGCCCGTGTTAAGGTGCAGTGTCTCTGTAGCGCTCGGAGGGGTTACTTAACAACGTTTCTTCTGATCAGTGTGTCGTGGTCACCTGGCCGCCGTAGATAAACTCACCCTTTGGCGAGAAGATGCCCACGATAGCGTTCGCTTTGCCAGTGAACCGCGTGTGCACGTAGATCACTTCATCGTCTGCGTACTGGTAGAAGTACGGCGGCTTGGCCTGCGGGTCGTAGCCTTTTAGCTCGCGCATGCCGTGGTCATCAACCAGTTGTTGTCTGTAACTTTCTAGATCCGTCATACCACATTCACTATAGTCCAGCGCTGACGATTCGCCAGCCGAAAAGTTTTGCAGGCGCGTACCAGAGGTGACGCAGAGCGGCAGCGCACAATCCATACAGTTGATTCGCAGGATCAAAGAGTTATGCAGTTGCGTTGCTACGACGAGCCGGTAGTCGGGTGTTTTGACCGGTATCAACAGCGGTAGTTCAAACCCATCGCGCGCTTGACGAAGCCACAAACGACTTTTTGAATAAAAATGTGAATTGGAGGAACGTTTTGGACATACAGCTAACGACTTACGATGTGCGGGCGACCTACAGGGAAGTAGGGAGATAGGGCAACGCAGGAGCAGTTGCCAAGATGCACAAGTGCCGGCCGCTATCGGTATCCTACCTTCTGATTGCTTTCGGCTCCTGCCTGCCGCGGCATTACTACGTCCCTGTACGGCACGGCACTCGCGATGGGAAGGAAGCACAAGTGTTGTCGAGGCCATGGATGGCCGAGCGCGACCACATCCATATGCATCGCGGGCGCGAGGATGCTGTACAGGGACACGATGTCAAGAGCGGCCGCACGCGAGCGGCCGAATCACGAATCATATTCGCCGCTCTTCGACCGCGTGGCAGGCTACCGCCCCTCCATCTGCGACCGATCTCAACTTCGGTACCTCGTGCCGACAGCGTTCGTTCGCGTGGGCACAGCGGCCGTGGAACACGCAACCATGCGGCAGGTTTATTGGAGTAGGCACTTCGCCCTTGAGCTTGATGTATTTCGGCCGTGTCTCGTCGAGATTGGGGATGGCGCTCAACAGTGCTTGGGTGTAGGGGTGTCTCGGTGTCGAGAACAACCGCTTCGTTCGCGCGATCTCACACACCGTGCCCAGGTACATGACCGCTACTTTTGTGCCGAAATGCTCCACCACCGCGAGGTCGTGCGTAATGAACAAGTACGTAAGCGCACGTTGCTCGCGCGCATCCATCAACAAGTTCAATACCTGCGCCTGAATCGATACGTCCAACGCCGAGATGGGTTCGTCCGCGACGATGAACTCCGGATCCACGGCGAGCGCACGCGCGATGCTGATGCGTTGGCGCTGTCCGCCGGAGAACTCGTGCGGAAATCGGTCCGACCAGGTGGGATCGACACCAACCGATTCCATCACGTGCGCGATTTTGTCACGAACCTCTTGCGCATTGGCGCGAGGATTGTGAAAACGGATGGGTTCCTCGAGCGTCTTTTGCACGTTCATGCGCGGGTTGAGCGAGGCATAGGGGTTTTGAAAGATCATTTGCATCCGTTTGCGGTACGGCATGAGTCTATTGGGCGATAGATTGTCGATGCGTTGCCCCGTGTAATACACGGCCCCCGATGTCGGCTTGAGCAGTCCCATGATCGTGCGCGCGACCGTCGACTTCCCGCAACCGCTCTCTCCCACAACGCAAAACGCCTCGCCCTGCTGCACGTCCAACGCGACCCCATTGATGGCTTTGACAGTCTCCTTGCGGCGCAGGAGGCGCCCGTGCTCGAGCTTGAGTTGCTCGAGCAGCCCGCCGGAGATATCGAACTCCTTATAGAGCGTGTCTACCCGCACGAGCGCTTCGTTGCGATCGGCGTTGCTCATGTCGAAGCTCCTGCGCCACTGCGGTGGTGGCTCGCCACCACGTGACAAGCGACGCGCGTGTTGTAGATCACGGTGTAGCCTGGCACCTCGCGCCTGCAGGTCTCGACCACATGCGGGCAGCGAGGGTGGAAAGCGCAACCGATCGGTACGCTCACCAGTGCCGGCATGACTCCGCCGATCTGGTTGAGGCGTTGGCCCGGTGTGGTCTGTTGTGGGAGTGCACCGATAAGACCTTGCGTGTACGGGTGTCGCGCGGCGCGAATCAGTTCACGCGTTGGCCCTTCCTCAACCACACGGCCCGCGTACATGACGATGGCTCGTTGCGTCATCTGCGACACCACGCCGAGATCATGTGTGATCAGGATCAGACTTACGTTGTTGGTCTCACAGAGCCCGAGCAACAGATCCATAATCTCCGCCTGGATCGTCACGTCTAGCGCGGTCGTGGGTTCGTCCGCAATAATGAGCAAAGGGTCGGTAAGTAGCGCCGTGGCGATAACAATACGTTGGCGCATACCGCCCGAGAGCTCGTGGGGGTACTGACCGAAACGAGTGGCAGGAGACGGTATTTGTACTCGTGCCAAGGTTTCAATTGCCCGCTCACGCGCCTCGCTTTCGGACATATCGCGGTGTGCGTGCAAGGCTTCGGTGAGCTGAGTACCGATGGTGAGTACCGGATTCAAGGTCATCATGGGGTCTTGGAAGATCATGCTGATGCGATTGCCTCGGATCTGACGCATGGCGAGTGCATCGAGCTTCGTGAGGTCGCGGCCCTCGAATAGGATCTCGCCGCCAGAAATGTAACCGGGTTTGCCGATCAGATTCAGTATGGAGAAAGCCGCCACCGACTTGCCCGCTCCGCTCTCGCCCACGATCCCCAAGCGCTGGCCTTCGTCAACAGAGAAGCTCACACCGCGTAGCGCTGTCAGCGCGCCACGGCGAAGCGCAAACCTCACCTCCAGATTTCGGACCTCCAAGAGCGCCACCTTCACTCCTTATAAAGCTTCGGATTGAGCACGTCGCGCAACCAATCGCCCAACAGATTCATTACGAGCACCAGCATCACGAGCACGATGCCGGGAATGATAGTGATCCACCAGGATCCGCTGAAGATGAACTCGAAGCCGCTGTTGATGAGTGAGCCGAGCGAGGGCTTCGTCACGGGCATCCCGAGGCCAAGGAAAGAGAGTGCAGCCTCACTGACAATGGCGTTGGCGATCTGCACGGTCGAGATCACCAGAATCGGCGACAAGGTGTTAGGCAGAATGTGGCGGAACATAATGCGCGCGGGGCCGAGTCCGATCACGCGTACCGCGTCTACATACTCCTTCCGCTTCTCCGCGAGCACCGAAGCGCGGACCGTACGCGCGTACTGGGGCCATTCGGCAATGCCGATGACCAACACCAACATCAGGATCGCTAAGCGTTCGTAAAGCTCGGTTCCGAACAAGCCCTGGAACACCGCCAGGACAATAATGGCGACCATCAGGGTGGAGAAGGAGAGCTGGATGTCGGCGACCCGCATGAGAAAGTTGTCGAGTCTGCCGCCAAAGTATCCGGACACAAGCCCGATGGTTATGCCAAGGAACGCCTGTAGCAGTACGGCAAAGATGCCGATCGTAAGTGAGATGCGAGTGCCGTATAGGATCGTGCTAAGTAGATCCCTGCCTTGCGCATCGGTGCCTAGCAAAAAGCGCTCTTCGCCCGCCTCCAACCACCTTGGCGGGATCTCTGAGTCCATGATGTCGATCTGCGTGGGATCATACGGGTTATAGGGTGCGATTAACGGCGCCGAGAAACTCGCTATAACCAGGAGACACAACACCAAGAAGCTTACGATAGCGACGTTGTCGCCAAGAAAGCTGTTGAAAAAGTTGGAATCCCGGAAACGTTGCCAAGCTAGTGCGATCATTGAACTACTCTGCGCCACCATGCGGTCGCGCAAGCTTGACCGTCGGATTCACTAGCCCGTAAATAAGGTCGACAATCGTGTTGGTTACGACAAACACTAATCCGACGACGATGAGGTAGGCGATGATCAGCGGCGTGTCAACGCGATTAATGGCCTCCAGGAACAGAAAACCCATCCCAGGCCATTGGAAGACAGTCTCGGTGAGGATAGTGAAAGCGATCAATGTACCGATCTGCACACCGCCCACAGTGATGACTGGCAGCAACGTATTCTTGAGCGCGTGCAAAAACCAGATGCGCCAACGGACGAGACCCTTGGCCCACGCGAAACGGATGTATTCCGACTCCAATACCTCCAGCATCTCGGCGCGAATCAGTCGGATAAACAACGGCAGCATGATCGAAGAGAGCGCAATCGATGGGAGGATGAGATGAATAAGTCCATCGCGAGTCAGCACACCGGTGCTCCAGCCGTAGACCTCGACGGTTTCGCCGCGGCCAAAAGAGGGAAACCAGCCTAGCTCGACCGAGAAAACATAGATAAGCATGATAGCGGTGAGAAATACCGGGATAGATATTCCGACGATGCTCGCGCCCATGGCGAGTTTCGAGAACCAATGCTTGGGATATATTGCCGCGAAGACGCCGACCGGAACCGAAAATGTGACGATAATCAACGTGGCCCCGATGACCAGCTCTACGGTGGCGGGGAACTTGTCGAAAATCACTTCGAGCGCGGGCCGTTTAAAAAAGTACGAGGTACCGAGATCTGCTTGGACCGCTTTCTTCAGGAATCGCCAGTACTGAACGACGAACGGGTCGTTCAAGCCCATCCTATCGCGCAGCTTTTGACGTTCGGCTTCGGAAACGGACTGGCCGACGAGCTCGCGTAGGGGGTCACCAAGGTTGTCCTGGATGGAGAAGGCGATCACGCTGATGACGAACATGACGATGATCGCCTGAATGATGCGTTTGAACAGGAACGCAAACATTTGGGGCTCTAGCCGCCTGCTTGCAACCGTGCTGCACTGAAAAGAATTGGGCCACCCGAGAGTGGCCCATTCTAAGTCATTAGCGTGGTTTTTATTAAGTCAGTCCGCTGATTATTTGATAACCAGATCCCCAATGTAGGGAAAGTTCATCACGTTGACAATGGGCGTGATGTCCACGCCTTTCTTCGCCGCCCAAGCGCGATCTTGCCAGTGCAACGGCACGAAGGCGGCATCATCGTGAAGAATACGCTCGACTCGGCGCAGCATCATTGCACGCTCGTTCTCGTTAGTCTCCTTCTGGCTGTCGAGAATCAGCTTGTCGACTTCCGAGTTAGAATAATTGCCGCTGTTGTACTGACCGTACCCAGAATCCTTGTCGGGGGTCATCGTTAGGAACTCGGTGAAGTTGGACGAATCCTCGGTATCGGAGTGCCAGCCGATCATCATGATGTCCGCCGCACGCTCGTCGAACTTCGGCCAGTATTGCGCCTTCGGCATGGTCTTCAGATCCACCTTGATGTTGATCTTAGAGAGCATACCGGCGACAGCCTCGGCGATCTTATCGTCGTTCACGTAGCGGTTGTTGGGCGCCATCATGGTAACTGAGAAACCTTGCTCGTAGCCCGCTTCTTTCATTAACTGCTTGGCCTTCGCGAGGTCGTAGCGAGGCTTCAAGCCCGACTCGTATCCCAGATAGCCCTTGGGGCTTTGCTGGGCCGCCGCGGTGCCGAAGCCGCGCATGATCTTCTTGACGATGCCCTCGTTGTTCACCGCGTAGACGATCGCCTGGCGCACGCGCTTGTCCTTGAACTCGGGGCGCCGCTTCTGGTTCAGCTGAAATGTGATAATGCGTGTGCCGCTCATGGTGACCAAATCGACGTTGGCGTCCTTATCGATACGCTGTAAGTCTGCGGGCGGGACCGGGGCGATGAAATCAACATCACCTGAAAGCAAGGCGGCAACCCGAGTTGGGGCCTCTTTAATGGGGGTGAATACGATTTTGTCCACGTTACCGGGCGAACCTTTGTCCCAGTAGCGATCAAAGCGTACGAAATCAACTTTAACACCTTGCTCCCGTTGGGTGATCAGAAACGGCCCCGTGCCTGAGGCATTCGTGGAGGCGAAGGCATCACCGTGTTTAATGATGGCGTCCTTGGGTCGGCCCCTGTCGTCGTAGCCATCATAGAACTTCCGGTCCATCGGGAAGATGTAAGTCGCAGTGTGTAGAACGAGTGGATAGGGCTCCTTTGTGACAATGTCGATCGTGTATTTATCCACAACCTTCAAGGTTTCGAAAGGAGCAAAGATGCCTTTGAAGTCGGGACTTCGCTTCAATCGATCGAAGGTCCACCGCACATCCAGTGCCGTCATCTCGTTGCCGCTGTGAAACGTCACTCCCTTGCGCAGGTGGAAGCGTACCGTCTTCTCATCCAGGCGTTCCCACTTCTCGGCCAGCCTCGGATCGAACGCGAGGTCCTGATTCCAGCGAATCAGCGGATCGAAGATCATGTGCGAGAGCTGGAGCGTTCCACCAGAGAGTTGCTCATGAGGATCGAGCGATACGGGATCTGCGTCATAGGCCATCTTCAAGGTTTTTGCGCCTGCCGGCGCGGCTAGGACGAGACCCAGGGCGGCGGTCGCCGCGATGGTCATTAGTCTTTTCATTTCTCCCCTCCGTTAGTGGTGTTGATCGCATAGCGCCGTGGGCCTGAGCCAAGTGGCTAGCCGGGCGTTGCTGCTGACTTTTTTACGCCAATCGTTGCTCCGGCGCAAGTGCGCGCTCAATTCATGCGGGAATTAATCGCGGGCCACGGTATACAATACACGCTCGAATCCACTGACCGGCAACCGTGTATAGGTAAGACGATGGCACTTTCTGACAAAGAACTACCGGAGTTTGATCACGCGGCAGAAGAAACGGTCGCACTCGGTAATCGTTTGTTGGATCGGGATGACGAGTCAGATCATTGGGAAGTGGCATCTGGGCTGCTAGCAGGCGCCGTGCATTTTTGGCTGTACTCGCGTCAACCTTGTGGCGATCCTACCTGCGAGTCGTGCAGCGAAGTTGACACGGCCGAGAAGCGTCTACGCAAGCTGCTGGAGGAAACCACAAAGCTTGCCGAGGAAAGCGATTACTACCACACGCCCACGGATGCCAACGTCGGCAGAGCTTGACATTGGTAACTAAGTGAGTCGTTAGTCGACCATCGTATGGGCTAGCAGTCCTGGGGTGACAGAGTGTTACCTGGCGCCCCGATCTTAGGTAGCGGAGTAATCTCACCAGGTCGCTCTTTCACTTTCTGTATGTGCTTATTATTCGATCGAGATCTTCGAGCTTTCTAAGCGGTTCATGCCTCGCACGTCAATGGCTGCACGCCGGCATGCGATGCGAGAAGAAAAGACATGTAAAGGTTGCAATACGGAGGTACTGCCGTGAGTCTTAAAGGACATACCGCCCTGGTGACTGGGGCGGGCCGCAATATCGGTCGGGCGATCGCGTTGGAGCTTGCTGCGCGCGGTTGTAACGTCGTCGTGAATGCGCGCACCAACCAGACGGAGTGCGGGTCGGTGGCAAATGAAGTGTGTGCGCACGATGTGCAAGGCATTGCCGTATTGGGCGACGTCGGTGATGGGCAAGACGTACAGCGGATGGCGCGGGAGGCGCTCGATCACTTCGGTACGATCGATGTTGTGGTCAACAATGCGGCCATTCGCCCATCGACTCCGTTCTTGGAGCTCAGCGACGCAGACTGGCAACGCGTCCTCGACGTCGACCTGAACGCCGCGTTCTACACGGTCAAGGCGTTCTTGCCGGGTATGGTCGCACAAGGATGGGGGCGGATTATCAATCTTACAGGCATGAACGCGATCCATGGCTATGCCGGCCGGGCGCACGTTTCGGCCGCCAAGCACGGTCTTTGGGGTTTGACCAAAGCGCTGGCCAAGGAATTCGGGCCGCACGGCATCACCATCAATGCAATTTCGCCGGGTCCGATTCGCTCCCAACACCCCGATGCGGCAATGACTCAACACATCGAGTCGCAACTCGGCAAGATCCCGTTGGGCCGCCTCGGTGAGCCACGGGACATCGCTGCGCTTTGCGGTTTCCTCGCGTCCGAGGAAGGCGGTTTTGTGTCCGGGCAAATGATTGCTGCTAACGGTGCGGCGCAAACCTGACCGGTTATCGAGTGGATCTGGATGCACAGAAACAGAGGTATGCGAAAGATCTTGGTGATCGCAGTCGTATTCGCCCTGTCGATGACGGCGGGAGTAGTGGTATATCGGTTCGGATTCTTCGCCAAACCGCCTGATATCGCGTCCATCACAAGATCCGCTGTCACTAAACCGATGTTGGGTTTCAAGGCCTTTGCCCACCCGCGACCGTTGAAGCACTTTCAATTCGTCGATGGCGATTGGAAGGCGGTGAGCCTGGGAGATTTTCGTGGCAAGGTCGTGTTGCTCAACCTCTGGGCGACGTGGTGTGCGCCGTGCCGCGAGGAAATGCCGGCACTTGACCGATTACAAGCCCGGCTCGGCGGTCAGGATTTTGAAGTAGTAGCGCTATCGATTGATCAAGAAGGTGTGGCGGTCGTGAAGCATTTCTACCACGAACTCGATCTAAAAGCGCTGCGCGTGTTCGTCGATCCGACGGGCAGGGCACCCATACACCTCGATGCACTCGGTGTACCGACCACCTTATTTATCGACCACACGGGCCAGGAGATCGCACGCTACGCAGGCCCCGCTGAATGGGATAGCCCTGAGCTCATGAAGGTCATACGCGGTATTCTTGATGGGGCGGTCGCGAGCGATGGCGAACGCGGCAGGCAATAGGTGATCAGAGCGACACCGGATTTAAGCCGCCGCTTGCGTGCTCATGCCCGTAGCCGTCGTCCATCGTTCCAGTACGAGTAATATGGGATCTCTTTGCCCTCCCTGTGTCATCTCTGTGTCATTATTGCCCGTGAAAATGGGCCATACGTTGGCGGAACGCGCTCGATTCTGCAAGATTTCAGCGCGTTTTGGCGTCCAAGCGCCACTCAGAGTGGCCCTGCGCTTGCGTCGCGGTGCGGATTGCGATTAGCATTTTCCGATCAAACAACCGGTCGTTGCCGGAGAATAATGCGCCCAACCACCAAAAGAGCTCGCCTGGGCCTGCTGTGAACGTCCGCGAGATCATTGCACAGCGAGGGGACGAGGCCTTCGGGCTTCACGAACGGTATCTCAACCCCCAGATGGTTAGAGTTCTCAAGACCATCGGGTTTGATCGCCGATATGTGAAAGCAGAGGGCCCGTATCTGTTCGACGAAGAGGGCGAGCGCTACCTGGATCTATTGAGCGGCTTCGGCGCCTTTGCGTTGGGGCGCAACCATCCGAAGGTTATCCAGAGCCTTAAAGACGTTCTCGAAGCCGAACTACCCGATCTTGTTCAGCTTGATGTATCTGTCCTGGCCGGTGTTTTGGCGGAGCGGCTGCTCGCGACCATGCCCAGCGGTCTCGAGCGCGTCGTGTTCGCGAACTCAGGCGCCGAAACGGTAGAAGCAGCGATCAAATTCAGTCGCTATGCGACTGGCCGCGCTAAGGTCGTCTATTGCCAAAACAGTTACCACGGGCTCACCATGGGCTCGTTGTCGGCGACCGGCTACGCACATTTTCGCGAGGGGTTCGGACCGTTTGTTCCCGAGTTTGAGCAAGTGCCTTTTGGCGATCTCACTGCACTCGAACACGTACTCGCGAGCAACGACGTAGCGGCGTTTATCGTTGAGCCAATTCAAGGCCACGGCGTGTGGATTCCGGATCGCCATTATCTTCCTGAGGCTGCGAAGTTGTGTCGTCGCCATGGGGCATTGTTCGTCGCCGATGAAGTGCAAACAGGGTTGGGTCGCACAGGCCGATTTTGGGCAGTCGAGCATTGGGATGTGGAGCCGGACCTGCTCTGCACCGCGAAGGCACTTTCCGGCGGTTTTGTCCCGGTCGGCGCGGTGGCCTGTCGCAAGCGAGTCTTTGACAAGGTATTCAATCGCATGGATCGCGCAGTCGTGCACGGCTCCACGTTGGCGAAGAACAATCTGGCTATGGCGGCTGGGCTCGTCGTACTGGAGATTATTGAAGAGGAGAAACTTGTCGCCAACGCGGCGCGGATCGGAGCACGTATCGTGGCTGACCTTGAGCCGCTTACCGAGGACTACGAGCTGGTGCGGGAAGTGCGCGGTCGCGGAATGATGATCGCGCTTGAGTTTGCCGAGCCCCAGAGTCTGTCCCTCAAGGCGTCGTGGAAGATGTTGGAAGCGGCGAACAAGGGTCTTTTTTGCCAAATGATTACGATTCCGCTCTTTGTCCGTCACCACATCCTGTCACAGGTGGCTGGTCACGGAATGCATGTTGTTAAGTTTTTGCCGCCGCTGGTTATCGACGATAACGACCGTCGATGGATTGTCGATGCGGTATGCGATGTCGTCGCCGATGCGCATCGTGTCCCGGGGTCGGTGTGGGATTTTGGTAAAACCCTGGCGCGTCAGGCCATCCGCACGAGAGCAGGCGCGGTCTGACGCGTGCACGATACCTCATTGGTTCCGGCCAGCGGCGACTGATGGCCGCGCAATCTGGCATGTCTAAAGGTCTTCGTCTTACCCACCCTCTCTGTGGCAGTAATCTCGCTACGTTGCTGCGGCTGTTGCTTACTAATGGCCCAATTACGCCGGCACATCTTCCACAGGTAGCGTTTGCGCTTGCCGTCGTGCTGTTACGTTGGCCGTTTTCGACGGTCGAGCGCATGCTCGTAGAATGGACGCGCCATCAGCGCTCGGCAATGCCGGCACCGGTTTTCATCATCGGCTACTGGCGCAGTGGAACAACCCATCTACACAATCTCCTGAGTCGATCGACGCAGTTCGGATATATACCCCCGGTAGCATCGGGATTGCCGTGGGACCTGCTGGGACTCGTCCGGGCCCTGCGGCCACTATTGGATCGTGCATTGCCGCCCGACCGCTATGTCGACAATGTGCCGGTTCACCCGGATTCGCCGCAGGAAGATTCCATCGCGTTAGCCAATATGCTGCCACTCTCCTACTATCATGGGCTGTATTTCCCACGGCGTTTCGAACGTCATTTCAGGCGCGGCGTGTTCCTCGAGGATTGCCGGCCGCAGGAGATTGCGCAGTGGCGGCGCAGATTGGTTCATTTTCTAGAGAAGGTGTCCATGCATGCCGGGGGCAAGCCGCTTCTGATTAAGAATCCGGTCTATACAGGCCATATTCGCCGGCTGCGCGATATCTGGCCGCATGCTAAGTTCATTCATCTCTACCGCAATCCCTACGTCGTGTTTCCTTCTACACGCCACTTCTTTACTCGACTGTTTCCAGAGCTGGCGCTTCAGGACTACGATGGGGTTGATGTCGACAGGCTGATTTTGGAGAGCTATCCGCGCTTGATGCATGCGCTGCTGACGGACGCAGCGGACCTACCGCAGGCAAGCTTTGTTGACGTACGTTTTGAGGATCTCGAGCGTGATCCCCTTGCTGAGGTCGAACGAGTTTATCGCACGCTCGACCTGCCGACCTTTAAGTTAGCGGTGCCGCGGTTCGAAGCTTATCTGGAAACACTGCAGGGATATCGCAAGAACACCTATGCCCCGAGCCCCGAGACGGTCCGGCTCGTCGAGTCGCATTGGCAGCCGTACGTGGATCGTTGGGGCTACCATCCGCCGGCACCAGCCGCCCGCCGCTTAAACTAGGGCGCCGCGGCTAAGACAACTTAGGAGACAAGATGGAACTGACAGCGAACGGCACCGATATTCATTACCAACTCGAAGGCGAGGGCCCGGTGGTGACTTTGAGCCATTCGCTCGCGTGTAATTTTTCGATGTGGGATGAACAAGTAGACGCGCTTAAGGCGCGCTACCGGGTGTTGCGTTACGATATCCGTGGCCACGGTGATACCAGCGCGCCACCCGCGCCGTACACCCTTGAAGGTTTGACCGATGATCTGCACGCTCTTCTCACAGAGCTGGGAATAGAGCGAACGCATTTTGTTGGTTTGTCGATGGGCGGAATGATTGGGCAAATGTTCGCGCTGGCACATCCCGATATGGTGCAAAGTCTCGTATTGTGCGATACCACGAGCCGCTGGCCCAAGGAGTCGGCACCGATGTGGGAGCAGCGCATCAACACCGTGCAAGAAGGCGGGATGGAGCCGATGGTCGAGCCAACGATAGAACGCTGGTTTACCGAGCCGTTTCGCCAGCAGCGTCGAGATGTGACTGATCGCATTCGAAAGATGATTCGAGCAACCCCGCTGCAAGGATATATCGGTTGCTGCCACGCGATTCCCAAGATAGACACCACCGATCAACTAGAAGCGATCCAGTGTCCGAGCCTCATCATTGTCGGTGAGCAGGACCCAGCCACGCCAGTGGAGATGGCCCGAACAATCCATGATGGAATACCTTCATCTGGGCTCGAAGTGTTGCCATCGGCCTCTCACCTTTCTAACGTCGAGCAGCCGGCGGCGTTTAACCGAGCGCTTACCGGGTTTCTCGAGAATCATGCGCCCTAGTTGGTGGCAGTGCGGCACCAACAGCCGCCTTAAAAGGATAGTATGGCGGATCGATTAACCCGCTGGCGGATCGCGACCGTCAGGTGACCGAGGAAGTTTGAAAGCAACACATGGATAGATGACTTTGGCGCTGCGTTGGATACTCGGATCTCGTCGTATAGGAGATCATCATTATGCACGAACCAATATTTTCAGATCGAGCCTCCCGTTGGCGGGCGGTGAGCGCCCGCAATCCCGCCGCTGACGGTCAGTTCGTCTATGCCGTCAAGACCACCGGTATTTACTGCCGCCCTACCTGTCCCTCGCGGCGACCTCGACCCGAGCACGTTGAGTTTTTTAACATCGGGGCGGACGCAGAAGGCGCGGGCTATCGTGCTTGCAAACGCTGCCATCCCGAGAGCATATCATTGCAGGAGCAGCACGTGGTGGCGGTGCGAAGGGCGTGCGCGCTGATAGAGAACGCGCCCGAACCACCGACGTTGCAGGCATTGGCTCGCGCAGTTGGTTTGAGTCGTTTTCACTTCCATCGCCTGTTCAGGGATATTGTCGGCGTGACGCCGAAGGAATATGCAGTGGCGCATCGCGAGGATCGACTGCGCAAAGATTTGCAGGCTGGAGCGGCTGTGAGCGATGCGATTTATAGCGCGGGTTACGGGTCGAGCAGTCGCGTTTATGAGAATGCCGCCAAGACGTTGGGGATGACGCCTTCGAAGTTTCGAGGCGGCGGCGAAGGTGTCGCTGTTCATTTTACCATTACCGAATCGCTCCTAGGCTGGCTAATCGTGGCGGCGACCGACAAGGGTGTTTGCACCATCGCGCTGGGCGGTAACCCTGAGGTATTGCGCGAACAACTGCGCGTGCGTTTCAGGCGGGCACGCTTGATCGAGATCAGCGACGAACTCAGCAAGTGGGTGCAGGCTGTCATTGGATTTATTCAATCACCACAACGTGGACTCAAGCTGCCACTCGACATACAAGGGACCGCATTCCAACGGCGCGTGTGGAAGGCATTGCAGGACATTCCATTGGGCAGCACAGTCAGCTATACGGATATTGCACGTGCCATTGGCAAGCCTAAAGCCGTGCGCGCGGTGGCCCAGGCCTGCGCGAGCAACAAAATTGCCTTGGCCATTCCCTGTCATCGGGTGGTGCGTGCCGATGGCAGTCTCAGCGGCTATCGTTGGGGTGAAGCGCGCAAGCAGCGTATCCTACAGAAGGAGCGCGAGGCCGTGACGTCGGCCAGGGTCTCGGCTGGTTCGGAGTAAGGTCACCCGATTCCTTCGATCCCGACCAATTGGGCACATGACGGCACTGTCATCGGACGAGGCGATTTGCAGACGCATTGACCGCCTCGACTGGACGCACGTGGCGTCGCAGCTCGATGAGCGTGGGCATGCGATTACATCGGCATTGCTCTCGCGCCGGGAGTGTCGACAACTCATCGCCCTGTATGTAAATGAAGCACGCTTTCGTAGCCGCGTTGTCATGCAGCACCATGCCTTCGGCCGAGGCGAGTATCGCTATTTTGGATACCCACTGCCGGCCGCAGTTGCGAGCCTACGGACGCATCTTTATGCGCGCCTCGCACCAATCGCCAAACGCTGGGCCGAGTGCCTCGGGGCTTCGCAACACTACCCGCAAAGGCTAAGCGCGTTTCTTCGTGCTTGTCATGGCCACGGGCAAACAAAACCCACACCACTCCTGCTTCACTACGAACAAGACGACTATAATTGTCTGCACCAGGATCTTTACGGCGAGATCGCCTTTCCTTTGCAGGTGACGATTGCACTCAGCTGTCCCAGGGAAGATTTTACGGGCGGGGAGTTTCTGTTGACCGAGCAACGCCCGCGTGTGCAGTCGCGTGGCGAAGCGGTTGTGTTAAGCCAAGGTGAGGCTGTTATTTTCCCCAATCACGTTCGTCCTGCCATCGGCCGGCGGGGGTTCTACCGTGTGAACGTACGGCACGGCGTGAGCCGGGTGCGATCGGGACGGCGTTACGCCCTCGGTATCATCTTCCACGACGCAGCGTAGCCGCGTCTCAGCGCGTGCAGGGCCACGCTTCGGATAGTGCTCGCACGACTAACTCGGCGGCACTGCCGTCAAGCTTGGATGCGTTCTTCCTGAGATATCTTACGACGACCTTTTTTGCCTTACCAAGGCTGGCTTTTTCCGGGAAGCAGATAGTCGTTCGAGTGGCTGCGCCGAGGCGATAGCCTTCGATCGTGCCTTCGAGAAATCGGGTGCAGGCGGTCTGGGAGAGGCGCTTGGTAGTACATTCTTCAAGCAGCGTGTTTCCTGTGACCTCTACGGCTGCACTGACAGAAGCAATCCACATCGAAAGAATTGGAATGAGAACTACAGTGGACAGCCAAGTACGGTGTTGTGTTACTGAGCGATGTGTGTGGCACATGTTATTGCCCAAACTCTTATATGGAGAGAGGTTACCCTCTTACGAATAATCCGCTGTCAAACGGTTCAACGCTGCATTGAGATCAGGCCTGAGATCGAGGACGTCTCGCAATGGGTCCGTCTTAAGCGATCGCATCCGTTTTGTCGCATTCTTTATAGTGTAGCGACGAATATCCAGTTTCGGCGTGACTTCGCGCCATTTGAGCGGCATCGATACCGGCGCTGAGGGTAGCGGCCGCACGCTGAAGGGGGCCACGAGTAGTCGACCGTGGCCGTTTTGAAGGTAATCAACATAGACGCGGCCTTCCCGCCCATCGAGTGATCGTGCAACGGTTGCGATGTTCGGCAGTTTGGCCACGATCACGCGCGCGAGCAGCTCGCCAAGTGATCGCGACTGCTCATAAGTGTAGCCGTGGCTGAGAGGTATGAGCACATGGAGGCCTGTTGAGCCACTGGTCTTTACAGAACACGGCAGATCGATGTCATTGCAGAGTGCTCGGATCGCCTTGGCGATCATGACCACATGCTTGAAGGGCGCGCCTTTTGGGTCGAGGTCAAGAATGCACCAATCGGGCTGCTCTAAGGATTGCGCACGGCTGGACCAAATATGCAGAGGGATGCTGGCCATGTTGGCGATGTAGAGCAAGGATTCGGTGTCTTCTACAATGAAGTAGCTGATCTCTCGTTGTGATCCCTCGCTCCACAGTCGCTCGATACGGACCCATTCAGGTACAAACTGCGGCGCGTCTTTCTGAAAGAACGATTTCCCTTCAATGCCGTCTGGATAGCGCGTGAGCACCAGGGGCCGGTCCTTGAGATAGGGCAACAGCCATTCAGCAATACCGCGATAGTAGGCGATCAAATCGCCTTTGGTATAGCCTTCATCGGGCCAAAATATCTTGTCGAGATTACTGAAGTGGACAACGCGCTCGGGTTGGTCGGGCTCTGCCGTAATGGGCTCGGGTAACTCGGTTGCTTGCCTGGTACATTCCGTGACAGACCGGTCATCGCGCATCCGTAGGAACACCGGTTGACGCAATAGACCGTCCGGCGTGATTTCCTTGAACTTCACCTCGCACACAAGTACCGGTTCAATCCAGTGTAATCCCGCCTCCTCAGGGGCAGCGCTCGGAGCGCATCCGGGGGTAGCACTCCGTAGCTCGACCTTGATCTCTTCTAACTGCTTAGTGCTGAAGCCGGTACCGACCTTGCCCGCATACACCCATTGATCGTTACTTCGCTGCGCCAGAAGCAGCGCTCCGAAGCCCGGCTGGGTGCCCTTGGGGTCCGTATAGCCGATTACCGCGAAATCATCTGTTCGTTCCACTTTAAACTTGACCCAATCCGACGAGCGGCCGCCGACGTAAGAGGATGCGGCCAGCTTGGCAATGACGCCTTCTAGACGCATCGCGCGTACTTGCTCATACATCGCTTCGCCTTGTTGTTCGATGTGATCGGAATAGCGAACGGGGCCAACTGATGGCAAGATTTTCTTCAAAAGAGCCTTCCGTGTTTTCAGCGGCAGTCGCCGCAGATCATAACCATCAAACGCGAGCAGGTCGAAAACATAGAACGTTGCTGGAAGCTCAATGGCAGCACGTTGAATATCGTAACGACGAGTCAGCCGACCACGCCTCTGCAACCGGCTGAAGCTTGGCATCCCGTTTTTATCGTGAATGACGGCCTCGCCATCGATGATGACGTGCTCATACGGCAGCGCGCCGATCGCGTTGGCGATCTCTGGAAAGGTCGCGGTTAGGTCATTGCCCGCGCGCGAATATAAAGCCGCAATGCCTTTTTCACGGGCACCAACCAACCGGTAGCCATCGTATTTGATCTCGAAGACCCAGCCCGGTTTGCTAAATGGCATCTTGGTCTGTGCCAGCATGACTTCGATTTTTTTTGCAGGAATCGACTGCTTCGGTGCCTTCAGTCGTTTGAGCTCTCGTAGAATGCGTTTCGCTGGATCGATCCCCGATTTAAGCTCGTCAACCGTGAGGCCCGACAGGATTGAATCGGCCGGAAACGCCTCGGTGTCTTTTTCATTGACCCAAGCATCTCTTTCTTTGATCCATAGCCAGTCTTTCGGTCCCCGCTTGGTCTTAACTAATGTCCATTTACCGCGCAGCTTGTAACCTCGAAGCTCGAACAGCAGCTTGCCATTCTCGAGCCCTTTGCGCGGATCGTCGCTGGGCACCCAAGTGCCACGGTCCCAGACGATGCTGGCTCCGGCACCATAATTGCCCTCGGGGATGCGGCCTTCAAAGGTTGCGTACTCAAGCGGATGATCTTCGACCTGTACCGCGAGGCGCTTGTCGGCAGGATTGGGCGATGGTCCTTTTGGTACTGCCCACGAGCGCAGTACGCCATCGATCTCTAAACGTAGGTCGTAGTGCAGGCGTCGTGCCGCATGATGCTGCACGACGAACAGTTGCCCCGACTTCGGCACGATCGTACCGAAAGGCTCAGGGCTTCGGCTGGCTGAACGCTTTGCTCGATACTCACTGAGTCGCTCGGACTCTGTTGCGCACCTGGCACCCGGGTTATATCATCAGTAGCATGAGCATGCGAGCACTCGCCTCGGCGACGGTCTCGTTCGGACTGGTGTCAATTCCGGTCAAGCTTTATTCGTCCACGGAATCGTCGGCGGCCATTCGCTTCAATCAAATCAACAAAAAGGATGGCGCGCGCGTCAAGCAGCAGCTTGTCTCCGCGAAGACCGGCGAGCCGGTGGCCAAGGAAGACATCGTCAAGGGCTACGAGTTTGCCAAAGGCCAGTATGTGCTGTTTACGCTAGAAGAGTTGAAGGCAATCGAAGAGAAAGCGACCCACACGATCGATATCGCGGAATTTGTGCATGCTGAGCAAGTCGAGCGTATCTATCTTGACAAAGTTTACTATCTAGGTCCTGACAAAGGCGGCACGCGCGCTTATCGGTTGTTGGCGAAGGCGCTACGGGATACGAGACGAGCAGCGCTTGCTAAGTACGCGGCGCGTGGCAAGCAGTATCTTGTGCTGGTGAGGCCTATGGAAGATGGTCTAGTCATGGAGCAGTTGCACTATGCGGATGAGGTTCGATCGTTCTCGGACGTGCCGATCGACGATACCAACATAAAACAGGACGAGCTAAAGCTCGCGGTTCAACTCGTCGAGCAAGCGGCCTCGGATGAGTTTCACCCGCAGAACTACAGGGATGAAGTGCGCGAGCGGATCATGGAGTTGATTCAACGCAAGGTTGATGGCGAAGACATTACCGTTACACCCACCGAAGAACCTGAGCACAAGATCATCGATCTGATGGAAGCTCTGAAGGCAAGCATTTCTAGCGGTGGCAAAGCGCAAGTGGCCGACCGCAAGCCGGCACGAAGAGCAGCAAAAAAGACCACCACTACGAAGAAGACGGCCCAAGGTAAGTAGACCCAGGACGACCGCGCCTGGCTGCTCATAGCGTAATGAGGGGGTATACCACCAAAGACGTGGCCGAGCTGCTTGGCGTATCGGTTAGTCAGATACGTGCCTATGCACGCGCCGGTTTTCTCTCACCGCAGCGCGGTCGACGAAGCGAGTACCGTTTCACTTTCCACGATATCGTCTTACTGCGCACCGCAAAAGCGCTTGCAGACGCACAGATCCATCCGCGCAGAATCTGGCGTGCTTTGCGCAAGCTCAAGGGCCAGCTGCCGAACGGGCAGCCGCTTACCGCCGTACGCATTACAGCGGCCGCCGATCAGATTATCGTGTGTGACAACGAGACCTCGTGGGACCCCGACACCGGGCAGGTCACATTCGACTTTAGAGTCTCCGATCTCGCCGACAGGGCCGCACCGCTAGTGCATCAAGCGGCAAAGAAAGTGCGGCAGACTATAGAAGCCCGAGGCGATGACTGGTACAACGTCGGCATTGATCTAGAAGTCGTGTCGGCACTTGAGGAGGCGAAGCAGGCCTACCAGCGCGCGACCGAACTCGACTCTGCGCATGCGGATGCGCATGTCAACTTAGGGCGTCTCCTTCATGCCGAGGGCCGTGTCGCGGATGCCGAGGCGCACTACCGACAGGCTGCCGAGGCCGCACCCGACAACGCCACCGCACAGTTCAACTTAGGGGTAGCCTTGCAAGATCTGGGGCAGTGGGAGGCGGCGATCGACGCCTATGAACGCGCCGTTTCGCTGGATTCTCAACTCGCAGACGCTCACTACAATCTCGCTCATCTGTACGAGCGGCAGGGGAATAAGTCTGCGGCGATTCGGCATCTGGCCAAGTACAAGGCATTGACCCCCTCCTAACCTCCCCCAACGAGTGGGGGAGGGAAAGAGTCTTCCCCCTCCCCTTGTGGGAGGGGGCTAGGGGGAGGGGAAGGGAGTGGACGAAGCGTTGGCTAGTTCTAGGAAACGCGCCGCCAGCTTCGGACCAGCCCCTTCGTCTTCATGTTTGAAGAAGACGTAGACGTCCTCCCAGTCTTGCGCGCGAACTCGTTCTACCCACTCGCCCAAGTGATCGGGCACGTAATCCGCACGCCGAAGTCGTAAGTAACCCCAACGTGCGGTACTCACGATACTCGTTTCATCGCTGTCGTCATCGGTGTCAGTCACACATAGTGCGAGGTTGCGGGCACGGAGCCGTTCGAACACTTCGTCGTCAAACCAGGATGGGTGTCTAAATTCAAATGCCGCGCGCGTGTTTTCTGGCAGACCATCGAGAAACTGGTCTAGTCGCGGGAGGTCTTTGCGCAGATAAGGGGGAAGTTGAAACAGAACAACACCTAAAGCGCCCTTTAGGGCTTGCGTCGTCTGCAGGAGGTAGTCGGTTTCTTCGGCAGCATCTTTCAAGCGCTTTATGTGCGTAATGCGTCGCGACGCCTTCAGCGCGAAGCGAAAATCTTGCGGCACCTGTACTGCCCACGACTCTAAGACACTGGCTTTCGGCAGCCGGTAAAAGGTGTTGTTAATCTCAACGGCGGGGAGCTTCGAGGCGTAATACCCAAGCATCTTTGGCGCCGGCAGATCGTTAGGGTAGAAATTGCCTTTCCACTCTTTGTAGCTGTATCCGCTAGTACCCGCGTAGAGCGTCATCTCGTAGATCCGATGGAGAAGGGCCGGGGCGAATGTACCCTATTTAGATGTTTATTCATTTGAATGAAGCGATGTGATCTAGATAGTACGACGGAAAGCCATATTGCTTTGCCGGATCCAAAATTCGCTCCACGTACGCTGGATCAGGAGTGGAAGGCTGCATATCGTGTGAGAGATAGCAAAGTGTGGGTATTGGCTTGTTTTCGTCTGTGAGTACAATCACCGCTTCCGGGCGGTAGATCGCACCGAGCTTTTCCTGGGCGTGTGCGACGTACAATCCATCTAACTCTGCATGAGTTAGTTTTGTCAAAATGCCGAAAGCCTCGGAAGAATGGTCGGTCACTAGATTCGCTAACGGAGCGATGACTAGGCGATAGCCCGGCAAGCGCGCGGTTTGGTAGGGCCTGTCACCGATCTCGGCTTCTGCAAGGACGGTGAAGTTAATATAGGAGCCATAAAAGAATACGTTGACCTGATGATTGCTCACAGCGAGCGCCTACATACATCAAACAGACGGTAGAACAGACATATTTGCCCAGATATCAATCTTCAGAGTTCGTTAATATCGACGATTTCTGACGCTAAATCGACCCTTAGCCATTCAATACCTGAATATCGAGATCCCGAAAGC
>JBHICC010000036.1:0-30042 GCA_046759385.1 Acidiferrobacterales bacterium
TGCCACAAACAATGGGAGCTTGACATCAATGCCCGATTAGAGAAGCGGACATTCAAAGAGGACTAAATTTATTCGTTTTTGTCATATTTATTGGTGGCCAGGGACAGAATCGAACTGCCGACACGGGGATTTTCAGTCCCCTGCTCTACCGACTGAGCTACCTGGCCAGTGCCGGGTCATGAGCGGGAAAGCGCGCATTATAGGTAACCACCTTTGACCTGAAAAGCGGTGCATGAGGAGGCAGTTAAGGCTTCTTTGGGGGCGCCACTTTGGTCGGCGCGACAAAGCCCTGTGGCAGCTTTGAACCAGACCCAAAAAAGTAGCTGTCCATTTCTTTCTCGATGAACGCGCGCGCTTTCGCATCGCGCAGACTGAGGCGGTGCTCATTGATGAGCATGGTCTGGTGCTCGAGCCACATCTGCCACGCGTCCTTCGATACGTTTTCGAAGATCTTCTTGCCGAGCTCGCCGGGATAAGGTTGAAAATCCAGCCCCTTGGCCTCGCGATTCAACTTCACGCACTGGACCTTGCGTGTCATGTGGCCTGCCGCAGTCGCTCTATTAGTTGCTTCACTGGCGCCGCGAATCCACGTTCATCCGGGCGCGCCAAGTTATACCAGAGCATCTCGGTGCTCTCCATGGCTTGACCGTTGGCGCCGGTGGCACGAGCGGGAACTGGTGTGATCTCGAGACGGAAGTGGCTGAACGCGTGGCGCATCGCCGGCCACGCCCGGCCGACCTCAACGTTCAAGCCCAAGGCATCACGGCACCAGCCCGGGAGGTCGTCAACAGTGCATTCGGGAAATCCCCACAGGCCGCCCCAAAGCCCCACGGGTGGGCGCCGCTGCATCAAAACCCGGCCGGCTTGGTCACGAATCATCAGCATCGTAACTGTCCTTAAAGGCGATTGGCGGCGCGGTGCGGAGGTTGGATACGCCGAAGGGTTGCCGTTCTTGAGCGCCGCGCACGACGCGCGCACGGGGCAGCGGCCACAGTCCGGATTCGCGCGCCGGCACACGATGGCGCCGAGATCCATGATCGCCTGTGCGTAATCGTCGACGCGTTCGCTCGGTGTGTGCCGGTCGGCGAACGTCCACAATTGTTTTTCGATCTCACGTTGACCGGGCCAGCCCGCGATCGCATGGTAACGGCTCAACACGCGTTTGACGTTGCCATCGAGGACTACATGACGCACGCCGTAGGCAAACGCCAAAATGGCACCGGCCGTTGACGGACCAATACCCGGCAGTGCACATGCTACTCCGAAGTCATCTGGAAACTTCCCATCGTGGGATTCCATCATCAGTTTGGCGGTGCGGTGCAAGTTGCGCGCCCGCGCGTAGTACCCGAGCCCGGTCCAATGATGCAACACCTCATCCAGCGCTGCATCGGCGAGGCTCGACACGTCGGGAAAGCGTTGCACAAAACGTTCGAAATAGGGAATGACGGTGCTGACCTGAGTTTGCTGCAGCATGATCTCAGAGACCCAAATGTGATAGGGGTCACGCGCACGTTTCCACGGCAAACCCTTGCGCCCGTGTGTCTCATACCACGCGAGCAAGCGACGCGTGAACGCCGTTCGCCTCATTGCGTATCGAGCCTCTCCATACGCTCACGCGCCGTCGTCAGCACCTGGCGCAGTTCGCGCTTTAACACCCATGACGGGATTGGCGGTGCGGCAAACGCGGGAATGAACTGGGCATGGTAGACGAGCCGAATGCCACCCGGCTCGGGCACGATCCGCATCCGTTCCCAGCCCCACTCGAAGTCGGTCTCCAGCGGGATGATAACGGTGGAGATCGCACCGCTCGCAGAGTTCGTCACATCCTTCACCTGCTTAATGGTCTTGCAAAACATCATCACACAGGGGCGAAAAGTCAGCAGCACCCGTTGTCCTCCATTCGGGAAGTACTCAATCACATGACTGGCCTGGAGCGCGTCTATCAGATCGGGCCACTGACTGTAGTCGGTCAGCACCTTTCTCGCTTTCACCGGATCCATCGCGACCGTAAGCTCGAAGCGGATAATGTAACCGCCGTCCTCACGGCTGAATTGGGCATTGCGCACATCCGTCGCCAGCACGCCGACGGGGAGATAAGCAATCAGGGTGACGATTAGTAGGCGAAGTGTCTGTGTACGTGCCACGGTCTCACCCAGCTCTCATTCGGCGCCGAGCGCCTCGAGTCTCTCAGCAGTGACGGTCAAACGGCGGCGCAGCTTCATCTTCAGAATCCACGGGCCGATCAGCGGTGGCAGGCTAAAGTCGGGGACCAGCTCGGCATGGTAGCGAACGCGTGTGTGGTCATGCTCGCTGCGAATTTCCCAGCGCTCCCAGCCGGCGGCGAAGTCACTGTCTTCCGGAACGATGATCGTCAGTAGGTCTCCATTCGGCCGTTTCTCCATGTCTTTAATCTGTAGGATGGTCTTGCAGAAGATCAAGACGCATGAATGAAACCGTAGGCGCAAACGTTGCCGCCCATCGGGGAATGTCTCGAGCAACTCGCTTTCTTTTAACGCCTTGGACAAACGCGGCCATTGCGTGTAGTCACCAAGCAGTTGCCTTGCAAGCGCCGGTTCGGCACCGATGATGACATCGAAAGCGACAGAATAACTGCCATCGTCGTGGGTGACCTGCAGATCCTGTATATTCGCCGCGCCGAGCGTCGTCGACGCAAGCAAGGTGACCGCGGTAAGCAACAGAATAAGCGATGCGGTCCGAGCGGTCATGAGGCGGTCAAAACTTGAGCTTGAACTTTTCTTTGAGCTTGCGCTCAAGGTCTTCTTCTAATTCTTTCTTCTTTTCTTCCTTTTTTCTTTCCAACGCTTGCTTTTGCTCTTGCTTCTTCTTTTCGACTTTCTGATCGAGTTTTTTCTGCACCTGCGCCTTGATGACCGCGTTCCAATCTGGGCTGAAGACTGGCTGCGCAAACGTGCCGGCCACGTCGACCGGGATCGTCGTCCCCTTGCGTTTTACGTCCTCCGCGGCGCGCACGTTGGCTCGATAGTTAATGGTCTGCTTGACCAAATCGGCGCTACCTTTCCCGGTGGCCCATATCCCACCCTGTTTCTTGCCAGCGATGAGGAACGGGCCGGCCAGATCAAGATCATCGTTGCGCCCGATTCCATTCTTTAGCTTGACCGTTGCCTTGAAGCGGTGATACTTGGTTGAATCGGTCGGCTTTGGTTTCGTCGAAGGTCGTTGGCCCTTGACCTTCTCGGCGAAGGCTAGAACGTCATTGACCATCTTCTGCAGATCGATGCCCTTGATCTCACCGTTTCGAAGATTGACGAATAGATTGCCGCTAAGCGTCTTTACCACGGCGTCGGGGTCAAGACCGCGGCCGGTGACGTTGAGATTCAAATCGCCGGTACCGGTCAGTTGATCGTAAATCTTCGCGTCGGTCAAAAACGGGCCGACCTTAACGCGGCTGAGTTTCTCTTTGATAGTGAACTTCGGCGTTTGACTCCTCGCGTCGACGGTGGTCTTGCCGGCGTAGCGCCCGCCATAGAGCGCTGCCTGGTTCGGCCCCAGGATGATCAGGCCGTTCTTAGCATTGACTTTGGCAATCACCTTTGACGAGCGGATGCCAAAGGCTTTGAGTTTGTTGATGCGTATCTGTCCCTTGGCGTTGAGGTCGCGCAAGGTATCAAGCGGTAGCTCGGCCGCGGCGCCCGGACTGGCGGCGCCGGGGGTCGCGCCCGTCTTCGGCGCCGGGCCAGGCGGCGGCAAGTAACGATCCAGATCGATCTGGTTGAGCGCGAGGTCAAAGACGTACGCGGGCTTTTCGAAGTTTCGCACAGACAGCGAGCCCGTTAACCGGCTTTGGTCCAATGTCGTGTCGAGCTTGCTAAGCGACAGCTGCTTTTCAGATGCGTTGAAATTCGTCTTGAGTCCGACCTTCGCGAGGGCCTTGTTATCGGTTGTCTGGTATTGGACCCTCAGTTTTTTCATTAGACTACGGGCATCTAACGGCGCAAGCTCGATGCGGCCGCTTGCCTGGGGTGCTTTTTGGATCTGTCGTGCGCGCACGGTCGCTTTCAGTTTCACCGCGTCGGCGGTGAGCGCGAGGTTGGTGATGCTTGCTTGACCGCGCCGCAGGTCAGCGCTAAAGCGGGTTTTCAAAGACGCTTTGGCGAAGGCGGTCTTGTAGGTGGGTTCGAGCTCAACATTGAGCAGTGCCGCCAGCGCGGCCGGGCGAAAGCTTGGGATCTCAAGGTCGCCGCTCGCCACAAGCTTGGCGGTATCCGTGAGATGGCTGCCCTTCAGGTTGGCTTTTAGGGCGATTTCATCCACCGTTAACGCGAGACCGGAGAGCGCGAGCGTGTCGCGCTTGGTGTCGAACGTGAAGCCGGACTTGAGCGCCAGCGTGGTCAGCGCGTTCTTCGATGTCGGCACAAACTCGCTAGCCAACGCGTTAACAAGCGGCCTGGGGTTGAACGATGGGATCTCGATGTGGCCCTGGAGCACCGGCGCATCGACGATCTTGCTGCCCTTAACGGCCGCGTTGAGTGACATCTCGTTGAGCCGCACTTGCAGACTCGGCACGTCCAAGGTTTGTTTGCCAAGGTCGACGTTGAAGGCGGACTTCACACCGATCTCATCGATGCCCGGCGGTAGTCCAACGGCGAACTTATTCGCCAGCGATGTGGGATCAAACGGCGTCAACTCGATGTTGCCCTCGACCACCGCCGCTTCCATGATTTGACGGCCTTTGAAATTTCCCTTCAGCGCCAGCTCGTCGATCTTGAGCTTGAGCCTCGGCATGTCGAGGGTCTGCCCTTCGACGTCGAGCGTCGCGCGCGTGTCGAGACCAACGCGCACACGCTGCGGCGGATCGCCGACGTCGAGATCGAAAGCCATCTCGAGGTCAACGGGCTTCCCGGGCACGATCTTGCCCGACTTCAATTCGAGTGCCTGCAGCGCGTAGCGCTGACCGGCACTTTGATCGAGCCACAGAATTTTGCCGTTACTGATACGGATGCCACCGACGGTGAGCGCGGCGATGGCAGGCTCTGCTGGCCCGACCGTTCCGGTTTGGTTGGCCTTCGGCTCTTGCGTCGTGCCGCCGGCGAGATCATCCCAATTTGTCACACCCGCCTTGTTCTTCATCAGGTTGAGCTCAAGCCCATCGAGCAGGATGGTGTCGACGACGAGCTCCTTACTCAGCAACGGCAGCAGCTTGACGCGCACGCCGGCCGCCGTGACACGCGCGAACGGTTGTTGCCCGAACCCGGGCGCATTGGCGAGTTCCACGCCCGCCAGCTCGACGCCCAGCCAAGGGAACACCGATAGCTTGAGGTCGCCATCGATCTTCAGATCGCGCCCCGTATTTTCCTTGGCGGCCTCGATGATCTCGTCCTTGTAGTCGTTGGGATCGATAACCAGCGGCAGGATGATGGCCAGGGCGATGATCCCGAGGATAAATGCCCCAAGCACAATGGCCAGGATTTTTATAACTCTTTTCAAGGTCATCCTCCTTAGGTGTCTGGAGCGGGTGATGGGAATCGAACCCACGTCATCAGCTTGGGAAGCTGAGGTTCTACCATTGAACTACACCCGCGTGCGTCGCGCGAGGGTTCGCACTAGAATACCCGTCTATTCTAACGCAGTTGCTCGTGTCTGAAATCAAGGCAAATCGGGTGGAGATCTTCGTCAACGGCGAGAAACGGCCCTTGCCCGAGCCCGTAACGGTCTTACGGCTGTTGCAAGAATTGGGTCTGACTGAGGCGCGCGTGGCGGTGGCGGTCAATCGGGAGATCATCCCGCGCAGTCGCCACCCGGCGTACGAACTTAAGAATGAGGACCGTGTCGAGATCGTTCGCGCCATAGGTGGAGGGTAATGAGTACGCAAGCTGAGCACGTTTCACAGTCGGTCGCACAGCAAACCGCGGACGAGCCCCTCGTGGTTGCTGGTGTGGCCTATCACTCGCGGCTGCTGGTGGGCACCGGCAAGTATAAGGACCTCGAGGAGACACGGCGTGCTGTCGAGGCGAGCGGGGCCCAGATTGTCACGGTCGCCATTCGTCGCACGAATATCGGGCAGAATCCCGACGAGCCCAACCTGCTTGATGTGCTGTCGCCCGACAGATATACCCTTCTCCCGAACACCGCCGGGTGTTACACCGCCAAAGACGCGGTGTTCACCTGCCGGCTCGCGCGCGAGCTCTTGGACGGCCATGATCTGGTCAAACTCGAGGTTCTGGGCGACGAGAAGACCCTGTTTCCGCACATCCCCGGAACCCTCGAGGCGGCCGAGACCCTTATTAAGGAAGGCTTCAAGGTGATGGTATACACAAACGATGACCCGGTGATGGCCAAGCGCTTCGAGGAACTGGGCTGTGTTGCGGTGATGCCGCTGGCGGCGCCAATCGGCTCGGGGTTGGGGATCCGCAACCCCTACAACATCCACTTCATTGTCGAGGCCGCCAACGTGCCGATCCTGGTCGACGCCGGTGTCGGTACCGCGAGCGATGCCGCTGTTGCTATGGAATTGGGGTGTGATGGTGTGCTGATGAACACAGCCATTGCTGCGGCGAACGATCCGGTGCTGATGGCCTCGGCGATGAAGAAGGCAGTCGAAGCCGGGCGCGAGGCCTACCTCGCGGGGCGCATGCCGCGCAAACGCTACGGGTCGGCGTCTTCGCCCGCGGACGGGGCCTTCGTCTGATTCACTTCCAGCGCAGGGGCGCGAAGTCGCGAAGAATCCCCCGTCTTCCTTCTTTGTGAGTTCTGATTCCTGTTGGCCTTTGGGTCTTCGCGTTGAGTTGTTGAATTGCATGCCCGATTCGGAAAAGCCCTTGCGTTCTGTCCGCAGCTATGTGCGACGCGAGGGTCGGATCACGCGCGCGCAAAGTCGCGCGCTGGCGCAACTCTGGCCCACATATGGCGTGGTCGCCCAAGGCGGGCTGCTCAATTTTGTTGAGCTGTTCGGGCGAAAAGCGCCGGTGTTCGTCGAGATTGGCTTCGGTGACGGCAATGGGCTGTGTGCGTTGGCGCGTACGCACCCGCAGAACAATTACCTAGGTATCGAGGTCTACCGACCGGGTGTCGGTAGCCTGTTACTGAAGCTCGAGGCCGCAGCGATCAATAACGTGCGAGTGATCCGCGAAGATGCGGCACATGTTTTTGCCGCGCGAATCCCCGACGCGTCGCTCCAGGCCATCTACTTATTCTTTCCCGATCCCTGGCCGAAAAAACGCCACCATAAACGCCGGCTCGTACAGACGCATTTCGTCGAGCTCGTGGCTACAAAGCTGAAACCCGGCGGTTGTTTTCATGTGGCCACGGACTGGCAGGACTATGCCGACCATATAATGGCTGTGGCGGCGCAGGTGCCTGCACTGGAAAAGGCCTCGGGCGCGGCCGACTTTGCTCAACGCCCCGAGTTTCACCAGCTCACCCGCTTCGAGCGCCGCGGGCAAGCATTGGGCCACCAAATCTGGGATCTGGTTTACACATGCCGGTAAGCGCCGCAGGGCGTCACGAGCGCCTAGCGACCGCCGATGTGCTGCAGCGACGCGCGTTTTAGCCTTGCGGCTCTAGGACCATTCCCCGCGAGAATCCTCCGCAAAATCCACTGCTTAGAGTAGCCACCTGACGGCGTCTACGGGCGGCATGGGACTTGCTAGGGCGCTTGGCATTATCTATCGGTCAACGCCGCCCACTGTTCCGGCGCGACGTTGCCCTGAAACGATTTCTAATCCAGCGGAGCAGACCGTAATGACAGAACCTCAGCACCATGTCCTACCGGCCGGTGCGCGCATCGAAAGCTACGAGATCAAGGAGGTTCTCGGAATTGGCGGCTTTGGCGTTACCTATAAGGCCTTCGATCATAGCCTGCATCACGATGTCGCGGTCAAAGAATATTTCCCCAGCAATATCGCTGTGCGCCAGCCCGACCGCGTGAGCATTGTCAGCAAATCTGACGATGACACGCCGGACTACGATGAGGGTCTTAAGCGCTTTCTTCATGAGGCACGCACCTTAGCCAAGTTCCGCGAGCCCAATATCGTTCGCGTAAGCCGATTTCTCGAAAGCTCGGGGACAGCGTATCTCGTTATGGACTACGAGGACGGGGAACCGTTGAGCACGTTCATCCGTGATGGCCACGCGTTCACGGAGCGAGAGATGCTGGGCATCATGATCCCGATCTTAAGGGGGCTGCGTGCTGTCCATGCGCAAGATATTCTGCACCGGGACATCAAACCCGCGAATATCTATTTGCGGAAGAACGGATCGCCGGTGTTGTTGGACTTTGGCGCCGCGAGGCAAAGCGTAGGCTCGGACAAGGGCCGCGTGGCAACCATGGTGACACCTGGCTATGCCCCATTCGAGCAGTACTATACGCTTGATGATTACGGACCGTGGTCGGATCTTTACGGGGCGGGCGCAACGATCTACCACTGCATCACGAGTATCACCCCCGCGGCGGCGACCGATCGTGTGGCCGCACTGCACGCGGGCAAGGCTGATCCCCTAGGCGATCTCAAGAAGCTGCTCGGTGATCAATACAGTGTCTCATTTCTTGAGACCGTCGCCTGGATGCTGGAGCCACTGGCAAAGAATCGGCCGCGAACCATTGACCAAGCCCTGGAGGCGCTCGCAAAGCGCGAAACTCCGGTGGCGGCGCCGAAAACGAGCGCGGAGATCCCCGCCAATAATGAGGCCGCGAAGCAGACCGATGTGGCCCTCCCCAAGACCGTTCAAATAGACGTCTCCAACCACGACGATCTCTCGTGGGCGCAGGAAGCGGTGAAAGCCGTGGGCGTGCGGCCAGCTGACCACGGTGCCGCCGCGCACACCCATAGCACCGAACGCTCGCCAACGCGGCTGGACCCACAGGTGGTCTCAGCCATGGCGCAGGTACTCGCAACCTACCTCGGGCCGATCGCACGACTGTTGGTCACCCGAGCGGCAAAGCAGGCGTCTGGGCCTGATGCACTGATTGGGATCTTGGCCGAAGAGTTCGAGGACCCCGAGCAAAAGAGCGCGTTCGCGCGCGAAGCGCGGATGGTCTGTCAGTAGCCGAGCAAGCCGTCTTTATCCGTCCGTTTTCTCCGTGGGCCAGACGCGCTGCCGTCGATCGAGCGTGCGTCCGCGTCGCCGCTACGCAACGCGCCAACCGCGTTTGGTGCTACAATTTTGCCATAGATCGTTGATTTTCTAAGGTTCCCAGCGGGAACCTTGCACCAAGTGGCCACGACGGAAGAATGAACAGCGGGCGATGAATGCGAAATACCATCACGCCTTAGCAACCGGCACCCGTATCGACGCCTACGAGATCAGCAATGTGTTGGGCGTAGGCGGCTTCGGTGTCACCTACCAAGCCTACGATCACACGCTGCAGCGTCAGGTGGCGATGAAGGAGTACCTGCCCACCGGGCTCGCGATCCGGACCCCCAATCGTACGACCGTTAGCCCGAAGTCCGAGAACGACGTCGAAAACTACGAGTACGGCCTCAAACGTTTCCTGGAAGAGGCGCGCACCCTGGCCAAGTTTCGCGAGCCTCATATTGTGCGGGTTATCCGCTACCTGGAAGCACATGGGACCGCCTATTTCATAATGGACTACGAGGAAGGCGAGGCACTCAGTGGACGGCTGAAAAAACGTCTCACCTTGAAAGAGGACGAGATCAGGGCGATCGTGATTCCGATCCTGCGTAGCCTGCGTGCGGTTCACGAACAAAAATTTTTGCATCGCGACATCAAGCCGGCGAACATCTATCTTCGTCGCAATGACGGTTCACCGGTACTGCTGGACTTTGGCTCTGCGAGACAGGCCCTTGGGGAGCAGAGTCACGCCATGACGGGGCTGGTAACCCCTGGCTACGCCCCGTTTGAGCAGTATTTTTCACGCGGCAAGCAAGGTCCGGCGACGGATCTTTACGGCATCGGCGCGACGATCTACCACTGTATGACCGGGTTTGCGCCGGTGGCGTCTACCGAGCGCATCGCCGCGATGCAGGACGGTGAGCCTGACCCGATCGAGATCGGCGAGCACGCCAACAAGAAGTACAGCGAACCGTTTCTGCGCGCGGTGCTTTGGATGCTCGAGCCCAATGCCAAACATCGCCCGCAGAATGTCGAGCAAGCCTTGGCGGCGCTAGAAGAAGAAGCCCAGAAGACGACAAATGAAGTGTCGACGACCATCTCGTTAAGCCAGGAGATTGAGGGAGTCGATAAGACCGAGTTTCCTGAAACGAACACGATCGACCAGCTCCAGGATACCGGTATTAGCTGGGAGGCCGATGTGCTGCAAACCGTGGAGGTCAATCTCGAGCGACACATTGGCCCGCTATCGAAAGCACTCGTTAGAAAGGCGGCGCAGAAGACGTCGAATGTCGAGGAGTTAACGGAGTTATTGGCGCGCTTCATTCCCTCCGAGCGCGACAAGACGCAGTTTTTGGCCAAGACACAAGTCATCAGTAACACCGAGATGGTGAAGCAGTTTGGCGACGTGGCCGAGCCACTACCCGCCACCCCCGCTGAGACAGCGCCCGCGGCGGCGATTGAGGAGAGGATCTTGAAAACCGCGGAGGAGAATCTGGCAACCTACCTCGGGCCGGTGGCCAAGATTTTGGTCAAGAAAGCGGCGCGCCGAACCTCGGATCTGGATGAGTTCTGCCGTATCCTCGCCAAAGAACTGCCCGACGAAGCCCAACAAAGCGCCTTTCGCACCGCGTTAATGCGGAAAGCATCCTCCTAGCCCCGCTCTTGTTGGCAGAATTGTTGAAAATAACGTACTAGAATAGGCCTGAGCCTGTTCGGGACCGCCGTGCAACGTGACGGCCCGTGGCTGAACCGCGAGCGACAGTAACAGAAGCGTTGTCCTCGGATAAAAACAAGCACTACAGAGGGGGTAAACGGCATGAACGCAGCGTTCATTGTTCCGCTCCTAGGCGCCTTGGCGTTCGCCGGGACCGCGAGCGCTAACTGGACGGCGAAACACGTTCACGATCCGATCAAGGACGAAACACGCTGCGTGCTCGAATCGACCACTAGAACGATCAATGACGGTTACCAGGACACGCAGGTCGTGTTGCGCCTAGACAATAAGGCGCTGCATGTCGTGACTCGATCTAACATCGATGCCAGCCAGGACGACATCCGTGTGCAGGTCGACGAGCACGAGTTCATCAAGATGGACAAGGTGTACCTGGAGCAGAATGTAGTATTCGAGGGGGAGATCACTAAGATCATAAAGCAGTTTAAGGAGGGATTGCGCGCTACCTTCACACTGCGTTTTTGGCCGTCATACCCGGACACTGGTCAAAAGAACGTAACATTCAGTCTGATAGGATTCACCAAGGCGTATGGGACGCTCCCTGATTGCTGAGGGGTTTCGAGGGCTGCGCGGTGCGAGGCGTCGTAATCAAAGGAGGGTGCTATGAAGCTGACAGTCAAGTTTAACCTGGTCCTTATCTTGGTATTTTCGCTTGGCTTGGCGGGGACGGGTGTACTGACCTACCGGATTTTGAAAGAAAACGCGAAAACAGAGGTCATTCAACGCGCGGGGTTGATGATGGAGGCAGCACTCGCCGTGCGCGGTTACACGGTGAAGGAAATCAGACCGTTGCTGTCGCTGCAAATGAAGAAAGAGTTCTTGTCACAAAGCGTGCCTGCCTATGCCGCAACCAGGACATTCAACACGGTGCGCGAGAAGCATCCGGAGTTCATGTATAAGGAAGCGACGTTGAACCCTTCAAACCCGCAAAATCGGGCAGTAGCGTGGGAGGCGGATATCGTCAGTGAGTTCCGCAATAATCCCAAACGCAAGGAAGTCGTCGGTGTGCGCGAAACGCCAACCGGCCCATCGCTCTACCTAGCGCGCCCGATGCAGGTCAAGCATCCGGGCTGCCTGACTTGTCACAGCACGGTTCAACGTGCACCGAAGACCTTGTTGGCCAAGTACGGTAGTGCCAACGGATTTGGCTGGAAGATGAATGAGATCATCGGTGCACGCATTATCTCGGTGCCGCTAGCGGTTCCGCTGGCGCAAGCCGATAAGGCGTTTCGGACCTTCATGGGATCACTCCTGGCTGTCTTCGCCGTCATTATCGTGATCCTTAATATTATGCTGCGATCGATCGTCATTAAGCCGGTCACGCGAATGTCGCGCATTGCCGATGAGGTAAGCAAAGGCAATATGGAGGCGCCGGAGTTCTCCGAGCGCGGCAAGGACGAGATCAGTGTGCTCGCGGCGTCGTTCAACCGCATGCGCCGTAGTCTCGAGAAGGCGATGAAGATGTTGGAGGAGTGAGTGCCAGCGAGGCGCTGATGTCAACAATGGGTTATGGAGCGGCAAAGCAGAACCTGGCTATGTAGTGTGGTCTTTCTCGATATTGTCGGGTACACGGAAAAAGCCGTGGCCCAGCAGATCGAAACGAAAGAGCACCTGCAGAAGCTGGTTTCCGATGCCGTTGCCAGCATCGCCGAAACCGAACGCATCATTGTCGATACCGGAGACGGGGCGGCCTTGTGCTTTCTCGGTGACCCAGAGGAGGCGCTGTTCGTAGCACTCAATCTACGTGACTTGCTGGCCGTTAAGGTGCAGAAGGCCCGCACGCCATTTGAGGTTCGAATCGGCATCAACCTGGGGCCGGTCAAGGTCGTCAAGAGTATCAGCGGCCAACTCAATCCGCTGGGTGACGGGATCAACAACGCCCAGCGCGTCATGAGCTTCGCCAAGCCTAACCAAATCCTGGTCTCACGCTCGTTCTATGACGTGATTGCCTGTCTATCGCAAGAGTATGCGCAGTTGTTCGTTTTTGTCGGTACACGCAAGGACAAACACGTTAAGGAGCACACGGTGTACGAGGTCAGGATCCCGGGAAAGGAGCAGACCTACGCGACCGCGCGGGCTGTCACCGAACGCACCCGCGACGAGAAAGAAGAAGAGCTCATCGCTCTTACTTGGGACCCCACTGTCCTCAAGGCGGCGGAACGAGCACTGGCCAATCATATCGGGCCGGTGGCCAAGGTACTGGTAAGCAGGGCGGCACCACAGGCCGCGAACATCGAAGAGCTTTATAACAGTCTCGCCGCCATGATCCCGTCAGAGAATGAACGCAAGGTGTTTCTCGCGCGTGCGCCGGCCGGTGCGCAGGCGACACAGGCGGCGCCACGCAGCGCCACGCGAAAAGTCGCTGGTGCGACAAAGCAGGCCACCACGGCGACGAACAAACCGGCCGCTAGTTGGGATGAAGAGACCCTTAAGACAATTGAGCGAGATCTCGCCGTTCATGTGGGGCCGCTGGCAAAGGTCCTGGTCAAGAAAGCCGCGAAGAAAGCGACTAGCCTCGAAGAGCTGCATACAATGCTGGCGCGCGAGATACCGACTGAAAAAGAGCAAGACGCTTTCCTTCGCGGGTTGAACAAGAAGAAGTCCGCAGGCTAGAAGAGCGGCTACTCTAGCTATTGTCCTACGCGCAAGGCGAGATCAAGGCGAAAAACAGTCACCCTCGCCAGCAACCACGATCGCACCCGAGTACGTTTTTCCGACCGTCTGCTCATCGTCGCGCGCCCGTACGCGATGGGTAAGCGCGAGCTTCTTCGCGCCAATGTCGCTGGCGAGCTGCGCAATCGTGGCCAGCGACATGTGGTACGTCCTCAAAGATCGTGTCATATCATTGCGCACTGGGCTGTGAACAACGAGCAGATCAGCGCCACGACCCATCTGATCGAGGCCGTCGCTATTGTTGCTCACGTTACTGACAAAAACGATGAACTTACCGCGTGTCTGTAGTCGCCACGCGAGCGCCAGAACGGGATCACGAACAGCTGCCGCTGCCGATACCCGTACCCGTTCATTGCGGTAGACATCAGGTACATAGCGGCGCTTGATGCGCACGTCATGCGGCTGCAACTTGTAGGTCTCCCGGCCCAACGGACTTAGAAAAGCGCCGAGATAGCGATACAATCCGCGCTTGTTGTCGAACAAGGTGCGCACGAACGTTACGGTCGAGGGCGCGAGCTTGCTGCGAGCGGGCCCGTAGATCGGCAGTGCGCGGGCGCGTTTCTCGGGTAGCGATGCTTGGATCAACGTCGGCAGGTCGGCCGTGTGATCGACGTGCAGGTACGTCAGCAGAATGACATCGAGGTCGGCCAGCCGCGCGCCATTGCCGTAGAAGTTTCCGGCACTGCCGTTGCCCGTGTCGACCAGCACGCGCGCCTTGCCGTCCAGCCACACTAGAAAGCTGCTCGATAAGGGCCTGCCATCGGCGCCGGGCTCGATTGAACCCAACACCTGAATCCAAACGCCGTCACTACCGCACACGGCGGCCTGGGCGCATGGTAGCCACGCCACGGCTAGCACACCGGCAAGGCGGCGCCACGGGCTCACGCGGTTTCTGCCTTCCTAATCTGGTCGAGCCGGATCGATAGCCTGTCGCCGTCAAGGCCGGTACAGATCAAGAACTCTTCGCCCTCGCGGGTCTGCCGGTCGATTGGCCTGACAAGCCGGTGGTGAAAGACGTTTCCGCTGCACCACAATAGCCGCAGCCGACGGTGCCGCAGAATAGCGAGCTCATAGCGGGCGTACTGCGCACATGGTGTCGGGACGTAGTCAGTCATCTTCGCGGCACAGTTTGACGCCTGCTAGGTTCCCCTCAAGATCAATAACCGTGTGAAAGGCGATCGGTCGGCAGCAGACGTAACAGTCCTCAGTGTACTCCTGAGATCCAGCGGAAGTGTCGATGGTGGCTTCGAAAGTCTCGCCACAGTATGGACAAGCTACACGCCTGGTGATCACCATAGGCGAGGGCACCCCCAGCACTAACAGCTTTTCAAAGCGGGAGCGCGTTTGCAAGCGGAGCCAGCTACGCCAGGATTGGCATGCTAGTTCAACGGGTTGCTGCTTGCGGCGTGTTCAGCTCGAAGAGCGTTTCGATCAGGTAAGGATCATCGAAATGCCGGCGGCCGACGAACGCGGTGGCGTGATGGCCCCACTGTCGCATTTCGCCCGGGTGCGGGACACCCGTGGGCCACAGAAACCAGCGTTCGCCACGCTTGGTCCCGGGGACGACACCGTCGGGTCGGAATAGGCTTCGGTATCGGTTGTCTACCGGCAACGAGCGCAGTGCTTCATAAGCCGCCCAGCTATACGTGGACACACCCCCCTCGGGCACCGGCTTATCGGTGACACGCTCGATGTAATGCGTGCGATGTGCGATCCGCAACGTGAGGCCACCGGCGGGTGGGTTAACGACCTGCGGCACCAGCGGCGGTTCAAACAGGTCGTCTTCCGGGGTGTAGGAGAAAGATCGCAGCCGCAGGCGTTCGGTCGGAAAGAACATATGATAGCAACCACAGTTGTGCATCGAATCGAATAGTAACGGTGTGCCGTCGTTCGACAATGTCACGCGCCAGGTGATGCCGTCCAGATGACCGCCGAGATAATCGAACGATGACGTCTTCGGCCGCGCCGGAAACCACACGACGTAGTTGAGCTGCGCAAGCACCTCGCCCTTAACGCGGGTGTGCGAAAGCTGTCGGTAGACGACGGGCCTTTGCACATTGATCGAGGGCGTCGGCGCATCGAGGCCCGGCCACACTGGTGTGCCGATACGGTCGTCGTCCGTCACTACGTCGACCTGCCAAGTCGGTGCAAACGTTGCGAACAACCGCGCACGCTCATGTTTGGTCGGTTCCGGAATACCCAACGGGTTTTCTATCGAACGTCGCAGAACTTCGCGAATCTCCGCAACCGTCATGGGAGCAGGCACGGCGGGCGCGGTATAACGCCAGAGCGCGCCGTGGATCGGCAGATCCTCTAGCGCTTGCGCGTAGACACCGTGAGTATCCTCATGCCCTTTGTTGATGCCGGCCTTGACTGCGTTTCCTGTCAGGGCATAGAGACCGACCGCTCGTTTCCAGGTCACGTATTCCGGCGATACATGGATCGCCTCGCGCAATTTTCGCCGTCCTTCGGGAGTGGCCAGGTCATGAGCGCGTAGGCGTTGGCCACAGTCACTAGCGGCTCTCAGCAAACCATGTTTTTCACCAAACGCGCTTGGCAACCGTTGGCGCAACGCCTCGGCCTGCTCAGCCGGAAGGTTGTTCAATTCGACGCGACGGCCTCGCTCGGCGAGGCGCTGCAGGCGCTGTACCCACGCGTTGAATGCGACATCGTCCAAGACCTCATCGCGAAAGCTCGCGAGGAACCGGTCGACCCGGAGATATGGGAAATCGCCGATCGATTGCGCTTGCGTGTCTGCCACCTTCGCCCGCGCAACTGCCTTGTCAACTTCCGCAAGGAACTGTCTGCACAGCTGTAGGGTCTGCGCAGCGGTGTGCGGTTGCGGCGCAACCGGAGCCCGCGCGCAGCTGGCGGCCACCAGTAGCGCGGCGGCAAGAACGAGGCTGGGTCGAATGAATAACTGCATGGGTGGCATTCGCGGCAATGGTAAATGCCTCAGCCGACAGACTAAAGGACACCGGCATACCGCAAGAGTTCCGCCCCAAAGCGCTTTGGTCGGCAGTGCTATCTTCGCATCAGCGCAACTTCGGCTCGCTCTCAAGCTAGTATCGCACCAACACTCGGTACCGTAACGTTGTTTTACCTTCAGCCGGTACGGTGACATGCCACACTGCCGTGCCAGCGGTGACTTTCTGGTGGCGATGAGTTTCTTGCAGCATCATCCAGTCACCGGGGACCGGTTCATGGATGGTCACAATCACAGGCTCTTTCTTCGCGTTCTTGAGGTTGATCTCGTAGGCACTCTCGAAGGCATAGGCATAGCGGCGTGAGCTCGGGCGCTTTTGGAAGTCCGTTTGTTTCTTGTCCGCGGTAACGTCAAATGCGTCACCGAGCTTCAGGCGCACCTTCTCGTTTTTCGGCGTGTGATCGACGTTGTCTTCGCCGACGAACTGCGCGTTACCCGCGCTGTCCTTCTTGTAGACGCGGATGACGCCTTTCGGTAAGGGCTTGCCGAGATTAGCGCGTTTGCGGTTTTCGAACTCGACGTAAACACCGACCTTGAGTTTTTGACCAAGATCACCGTAGCTACTGCTGTAGTAATAGTGGCGGCCTCTGAGCAGAAACTGCTTCCCTACGGGAACATTTTGCGCACTGAGAAGCGCAACTTGCTTGGTTTGGTTGTCGGCGATCGTGGCCGGACGGTTGAGTGTGTAAAGGTGATACTCGAACAGACTTTCCTCAGCCATGTCTTGACTTACGGAAGCGGCCACAGCGGCATTCTTGTGCGCCTGCCGTAGCGCATCCATGCGTCGGCGCACACGATGCACGTCACCGGCGACGAGCTGAAGCTTGGCGTGTTTGTAGGTGGTACCGCTTTTGTTGGTCAGAGTCACCCAGCCGTGCAGGTCCAGCCGGCTATCCGTCGGGTCGAGCTCGGCAACGTAGTCGGCCTTCCAAGAGAGCCCGCCGGTTAGATAGCTCAACTCAAGCTTCTGCGGCGCCGCTGTCGGGCTATGTAGTTGTATCACCAGGGTCGGGCGGTCGCGCAGGTTGTCGGGTACCTTGTCAAATACAATGCGGCCCGGGATGCCCATTTCGATGCGATCGCCGACCTTGAGCACTACCCCGTTATTGGCGCTCAGCACCAACGCGTCTTCGATCTGCTCTGCCCCCGTCGTCGGATGCGTTTTGACCAATTTGACGCGGCGACCGATGTACTTCTCCAACAGCTTGCGTGGGGTCAGCAAATCGAAATCGAAATTCTGCTCGATCATATGTAGCCCTTGCAGGCCGTCGGCGCTGCGCAGTAGCGCGGTCTCTGGTCGAATGTTGGCGCTCACCTCGCGCAGTGCGAGTCTGTTGAAGCCCTTGTCGAGCTTGATCATCCGAAGATCTTTCACCAACGCCAGATTCTCGTTGTAAATGGTGACGGCTACTGCTTGTTGGTCCTCGAGTGTGCTGCGGCGTTCATCCGTGCGCACCGCCGCATCGGCTGCCAGGGTTGGCCCCAAAATCAGCGTGGGTACCAGGAGTATTACGATAATGAGCTTAGGCATAAGATTCTCCGCTTTGAATTTGTCTGTCTGCCCATAGCAAACGCAGGAATACCCGTTTGGGGTTAGCTTTACTTCGTCATCCTCTCTCGTATTGCCCGTACTGTTACAATCCCCGCGTCGAAGAATGTTAGGTTGAGGCCGAGAACGCGGTGCGGATAAAGCGCGGGCATATCGTTGCAGCATTGTTCGTGCTGACAGTGATCCTCGCATGGTATTTCTGGGACTCGCCGGAGCGCGCGATCAGAAAGCTCCTGCGGGATGGCGAAGCGGCTGTCGAGGCCGAAGATGCCACGCGTGCGATGTCGCATGTCTCGCGGCAGTACCGCGATGGGAACGGTCTCAACTATCTTGCGGTGCGGCGGGTACTGGGCTTCGCGTTTAATCGATTTGACGGCATCGACGTTCGGCTGCGCGACGTCATGGTCGATATCGGCGACGGCCGCGCGACCGCAAAAGGACAGCTACAGGTGCTCGTGGTGGAACAGGGGGAAAACCTCTATCTGATCGGTGAGCCAGGTGTTCCTGATCTTGTAGTCATTGCTCTTGAGAAGCAGCGACTAGCCTGGAAAGTCATCAGTGTTAACGGCATCGATGTATCCCGTTTCGGTTTATGATTTCTCACTTTCGCGCGTTTGGTCTCTCTCCCGAAGACGCAGGAGGAGCGCTTCTCCGGAAGATGGCCCACACGATCGCGATAATCAAAGGCACACCCCAGAAGATCTCCGGGCTGTAGAAGAAATTGGAAATCGACTCCAACGCTCCCCAGAGATTTGCGGCCATACCGTTATAGCGGTTTCAATGGTCTGTTGCCGGCCGTGGGCGGCGGAGGTGGGGGACGAAAGCACCGACCTGTTTTCGATATGCTAGGTATTGCTCACCGAAGATTCGAACCAAGCGGCGTTCCTCGTAGTATGCACCGATCAGCATGTATGCCGTATACATGAACAGAAATACTAGGTTGTTGCGCGACGGCCCTGCGGTTGCTAGGAACAAAAAGCCGGCTGCCAACATCGGATGACGGATCCATCCGTACACGCCTTTCACTTCCAACCGATGAGTACCGAAGAGCTCGATGTCAGGCGGAGCCGATGATGGTGTTAACCATTGCCGGATGCCACGCCACATCTGCTTGAAGCCCAGAAACTCTAGGTAGTCACTTTGGATAAACGATACGTAAAACAACACGATTGAAAACAGGTGTAGCACGAGCAAAACGTGCCACCCTGAATCGGGTAGATCTACGATCCAAATATTGCTGTCCGGGTTCTGTCCCCAGTGCAGCACCGCGATCCAGTAGTACAATCCAGCATAGCTCAGCGTGCAGTAGATAAAGCGCCAGAAGTGATCGACGAAGAAAGTCGATGTCCACTGCGCCAACGCGTTCTTGAAGGGTTCCCGGGCACACACGGAGTGTAGGACCGCATAGAACGCGAAAGCGCAGAAGGACTCCCAGTAGTCAACCAGAAGCCGGTCGGTCTCCATTCCTACGTGCCGGCGAGCCGCGTCACCGTATCTGCCTTGCCTGGGTGACCACGCGGTCGATGTGGCCCTTGAGTTCGGCGGCCTCACGTGAGTTCATCCGTGCCAGCTTCTGATAGTTCTGATAAGCCTTCAACACTTCGCCGCGCCAAAGGTAGAGTTCGCCTTGATACTCCAGCGCACCCGCATGATTGCGTCTGAGCTGCAATGCTTTGTCATATTGCACCATAGCCTGTTCCATGTACTGCCGAGCGACACTACGCAGGCTGAACCCGAGATTGTTGAGCGCATCGGGGAAATCCGGCTTGGCGCGTAGCGCCTTTTCATACAGGCCTATCGCGCGCGCGTAGTCCCCTCGCTTCTGCGCTTTCAGCCCCTGGTTATAGTACTTCGTGTGTTTCTCGGTTTTCGCAGCCGGGGTCGACGGGCTCCCGGTGCCTGCACCCATAAGCATAGGAACAAAAAGCGCTACAACGAATGCGGATAATGACTTCCTCATAACATCCTCCTCTGTTCGGCTGCAGTGTCGCTGAACTCGACTTTGTACCCTACGCCGGCGATTACTCAAGATCAACACAGCTCTCGAGGCGCAGTTGCGTTGAACCGACGATATCGTCTGCGCTATTGTCTGTTAGCAAATGGATATCGCATCATTGCTGCCGCCACTTCGTCACTGGCATCTGATTAGATGCCCAGCCTGCAAGAAGTTCTTTCGAGAAAATGAGCCGATGTGCCGGCACTGCCGCGCGCATTGGGACGTGCGCACAAGATCCGCGCTGGCCTTGCGCCGAAAACGCGGCGAGCGCCTGGGACTCGTTACGGCCATAGGGCTACTGTTGGTGCTGACAACAGTCTTTTTGTTTGTCGTCAACCAATGAACTACCTTGCGCATCTGTATCTATCTGGGTGCACGCCTGAAGCGGTCCTAGGCGCGTTGTTGGGCGACTTCGTTAAGGGCTCGCTCGGGACAGCGTACAATCAGCGCATACGCCAGGGAATTCTGCTGCATCGTAGGATTGATCGCTTTACGGACGATCATGAGGTGGTGCGCGAAGGCCGACGGATTATTAGCATAGAGCGACGGCGCTTCGCGGGCATCATGATCGACGTGTTTTTCGATCATTTTCTTGCACGGCACTGGTCGCATTATGCTGATATTGTGCTGGAGGAGTTTGCGCGCGACGTGTACGTGATATTGATGCGCCACCACAACAGCTTTCCGCAAAGGTTGCAATATATGGTGCCGCGGATGGTGCGCGACGATTGGTTAGTAACCTACCGAGAGCTCTGGCGGATTGATTTGGCGTTAAACGGCATCTCGCGCCGTCTGCGCCGGGTGAACGCACTAACCGGCGGCGCGCGCGAGCTCGAGGCGAACTACGTCCGGTTCGAAGAATGCTTCCTCGCGTTTTTCCCCGAGCTCATGCGCTTCGTCGATCAAGATAAGACAAGCAAAGGCATCATCGAGGACAACGTGTGGAAGCGGGAAACCGAGAATACGGATGGTGGGGTCGACTAACCCACTGAAGGATGGTGGTGACCGTGCATGAGGCCGTGGAAGCCAACGAAGACACAGCTGCTTGAAGCTGCGGGCAAGGGTATTCCCGACTTGATCGCGCCGGACTTGAAGGTCCTGTTTGTCGGCATCAACCCCAGTCTTTACTCAGCTGCTGTGCGGCATCATTTTGCGAGACCAGGTAATCGCTTCTGGCCAGCATTACACGGCGCCGGTTTCACCGACCGGCTGCTATCACCGTTTGAGGAGCGCGAGTTGCTCAAGCACGGTTACGGCATCACTAACGTCGTGCGGCGAGCCACTGCCTCGGCGAGCGAGCTTTCGCGATCGGAGCTGACGGCGGGTGGACGACGGCTTAGGGCGAAAGTGCAGCGCTATCGGCCGCGGATTCTGGCGTTGCTTGGTGTCGATGCCTACCGAGCCGCGTTCGACCGTCCGAAAGCGGTGGTCGGCGAGCAACGGGAGAAGCTCGGAGGCAACAACATCTGGGTGTTACCGAACCCGAGCGGGCTCAATGCGCACTACCAGCTCGGTGACCTGGTGCAACTTTTCCGCAAACTCGGGTCAGCGGCGCAAGGCGCCGCCTAACCGCCACGGGCGCGCGTCATTCGTACGCCGCTCAAGCTCGGCGTGATCACAATGTCGATGCGCCGATTCTTTGCTCGTCCCGACCGTGTCTCGTTGTTCGCGACCGGGCGCGTTTCACCGTATCCCACCGCCTTTATCCTCGACGGATCAATGCGCATGTTAGCGATCAGGTAGTGCTTCACGGACTCCGCCCGCTTCTGCGAGAGCACGTAGTTAGCCGCATCGCTCCCGTGCGAATCTGTATGCCCTTCGATGATAAGCTGGCTATTGGGGAAGGCACGAATGGCGTGCTGCACTTTGGTCAACAAACGGTAGTTTTTAGCATCGATGCTGGACCGCCCGACCGCGAAGCTAAGGCCGATCAATCTTATGATAACCTCAGTGTGTTCGCGCAACACCCGCGCTTCACTGCGCGTAAACATCTTCTCGACTTTCGCGAATTGTTGGCGCACCTGCGCCTGTGCTTCCAGGCGTCCGGAGAGCGCAACCCGTTCCTTCGAGGCGCCTCCGAGCATGCGTTGCAACTGTTTTACTTCTGCCTGAAGGTAGTCGGCATTCTGCTCGAGCTTTTGCGAGCGCGACTGCTGATCTTCGATGTAGGTAATAATCTTTTGAACGGGTTCTTTGTAACCTTTGTCCAAGCTAGCCTGCATGTCGGCGGCTGCCGCGATCTCGATAACAGGCGTTTCCCAGTCGAGGATTATGTCTTCAATCGTTAATCTTTTTTCGCGGGCGCGCATTACGAGGCGAGCGAGGTAAACCGCGTGGTTGGCCTCATATTTGGCGCGCTGTGCGAGGCTGCGTGGAAGATCGGAATCGTAGCGATTGTCGTTCAACGCTTTTTCCGCTTGCAGCAGTAGCGTCTCGGCTTTCTTTAGGGTCTTCGGCGCGTATTTGGCAACCTTCATCTTCTGTGCGCGAGCGAGCAGATTGCGCGTCTCGGTCAGATAGGTGTCTTTAATCGCCTTTAGTTCAGCATTGCGATAGATGGACTCGGCCTCGGCCGCACGGCGCTTCGCCGGCGCTGCGGCGCCGCGCTCGAAATCCACCATCGCTTTCTTGAACCGATCCTCGGCACGCAGCCACAACTCCTTGGCGTACCGCGCCGATTCGGCCTTTTGTGCGTCAGCGCGAGTTTTGATCAGAGCAGCGAGCTCGGTTTGCGCGCGTTTGCTTGCCTTGGCCGCCTTGGCGAAGGACGTGGTCGCGAGTTTAAGCTCGGCGCGTATGGCCTCGAGGTTACGACCGCGACGGTACTTTTCCTCAGCACTGCGGTAGTGCTTCATGGCCTTGGCGTAGTTCTTAGGCGAGAGTAGATCGGCCTGCGCTGCTCGCGCGGCTTGCAACGCTTCGGTAGCATTCTGGAATAGTGACGTCTTGACTTGTTCGCTTGCCGATACGGCGGCAAAGCAAAGGAGTAGGCCTACCGCGATCGCCCAAGCGATGGTTCGATTCCCTGAGTGCATAAGCGCCCCCTGCGTCTTCCTTTTTTAGCTCCTACAAAAATAATAAGTGCTTGATTATCTAGTCGAAACGGAAAAGGCGACAAACGGTCGTTTTCAACGGATACACGCGCAAATACCTATCTTTGAATGTCTACCAAGTACGTGGTTGACCCTCCCTAATACGTGGACTATATGAGAGCGGTATCCGTTATTTTCGCTGGAGGTACGGGATCAATGACTGCACGGACCAAAGTATCGACCTTTTTCGTCCTGGCGCTGGTTGCCATGATGGTTCTTCCGCTCGGTGCCGACGCGAAGAAGGCCACGAGCATGTATCGGATGTCACACTTCGGCAAGTTCGCCTTCAACAAGCCTATTGAGATTGGTTCCAAACTCAAAGGCGTTAAGCTCGAGACGATCACCTTTAGTGGTGATGAGGCGATGGTCATTATTTGGAATCGGAACGCGTCTTCGGTGAAGGCACACGTCGGCGTGGCGCTGTTCGACAAGAAGAATCGCTTGATGGCGGCCCAGTCCGATTCGACCTCTATGGCTCGCTCGATCACCAGCGTGCGCGCGGGCAAACAGGCTAACTTTAAGATCAAGTTTAAGAAGTTCCTTAAAGGGTTTTATGGTGTAGCGAAGTACCAAGTCGTCCTTGTAACCGAGATGTAGGGATCACAGCTCGGTAAGAGGACGTATAAAGCGAAGCCTCCTTAAAGTAGTAGCATTAACAAACCCCGCCGCGTGCGGGGTTTGCTTTTGGCAAACAGTGGGAGCGCTTAGAAACGCATATTGAAGGTGAATGCCGCGAACGGTGCGGTCTCGTAGTCGTCGGAGGCAAGCCGATCGCCGTTTTGGTTCTCGATCTGAAGTTCACCGCCAAGGATAGCACCCGCATAGAGATCAAGCCTGAAAGCGCGCTTCAGCTCGCGCGACACGCGCAAGAAGGTGGGCACACCGTTGTTCTGACCGATGCCGTTAGGCGCCACTCCCTGACCGTCCAATCGAAAGCGAATCGAGCGGTAAGCGGCACCGCCAGCGAGCTGCCAACCCTTACCTAGGTCATAAATCGCCTCGATTCCGGCCGGCCCGGTCGGGCCGGCCGCAAATGGATTACGGAGGCGCAAGCGCTCGTTAACCCGCCAGTCCACTGCCACGAAAGGAAAGACGACGATGTCCTCGAGCCGGTTGAACACCCCAGCGCCGACGCCAATCTTGCGGCCGGGCTTGATCGTCTTGAGCCCGGCAACGGCGGCACCGTAGGCGAACGAGTCCCCGCGGTCGGCGCCTTGTTCGCGCAGTGTCTCCAACGAAGGCGTCACGATCAGCAGCCATTTCTTAGGGAGCACTTTGGTGATCGGTGTCGATACACCGAACCGCTTTATCCTGCCCCATGGCTTAAGGCCGCCGAAGGAGGTCAAGCCGGAGAAATCGTAGTCGTCCTCGTTGTAGGCGAAACGAAATCCGAGTATGAGCGATTTATCGACCGGCTTGATGATGCCGAAGCGAAAGAAAGCACCATTGAGCTTGAACTCGCCACCGCTGTCGAGGCGCGTGTCGGACTGATAATACGGAGTCACTGCGAAGGAGAAGAACAGCTTGCGGTCCTTCATCATCGCTTCGCGGTCCTGCGCCGAAGCGGGCATCGCAAACAGCGTCATTGCTAACGTTGAGATGAGTAATGCGACCGGCGCAAGCTGGGAAAACCGTCCGTTGGATACTCGCATGCGTAGTCGTGGATTATGTTCCTACGTTGCTTCTAGAAGAGTAGCATTGACGCGATCGTTAGAAAGATATCTGGACTCGTTCTAATGTGATTTAAGAAATGCCCTTGGGTCTTGTGTGTGTCAGTGCCGTTGAGTAGCATGGGCCGCGGTGCCGGTGGATTACGCGGCTCATTGGCTTAAGAGAAGAACAATAAGCTAACGACCGCCCTTCGAGAGGAGGAGCCACGTCGATATCGCGCCAATGGCTGGTGGTTCCCCGGCACCACCTTTTGCAACCTTCACCCGCAAGCAAAGCGTGGCGCCCAACAGTTGGGCGCGAGACGCTTTGGCAACGCCATACCAGCTCAGCCCTATTCGGATTCGCCTGTGCTGAGAATCACGGCGGGGTCGTGCGACTCCTAAAACGATGCGGCATTGGCGGGAAACTGCAGAGATAGCGGGCAGCAGTCCTTTGGGCACGTTTCCACATGCGCTCATCGCCCGCAGGTTTGCTATAGATATAGAAGGAGTCGCAATGATCCGAGGGAGCGAGAGATGGGCTGGTTCAAGCGCTTGGAAGGCTGGCAAAAACTGTGGATGTTGCTTTCTGTTGTAAGCTTCGCCGCGATCGGATGGGCAACAGCCAGCGCCTATCCGCAGGCCAACGCCAAACTAATCGGTCAGCTGACTTCGGCGGAGTGCGCCGTGGTCCGATCCTTACCGAGCAGCGAGATCAATCCAGATGGATTGCGCAAGGAGCAGTACGCGCTCTATCGGCAGTGTGGGGATCTGTTCTGGTATCGGGTGCGTCATCGCGACGCGGCCGCGACACTCGAGAATTACCAAGACCGTCTCAAGAATGCGCAGGTGATGCTCATGGGGCAAGCCACTTTGGTCTGGTTTGGCATCAGCGTGACCTTGTACGTACTCTTATTTGCCATCGTTCGTCTCTTCCGTTGGGCGCGACCCGATACGGAAACAACCGAGCCGACTGAGCCCCTACAATAGAGGCGCCGCGCCGGCACAAGGCATGCAGTACTATCGGCATCTGCCCGGACTAGAAAGACAGAGCGGCAACATCATTTTTGTTGGAGCCGAGTTGACATTAGGAAAACGCAAGCGCCGGGGGAACTAACAACCAACTAGCCCTTCAAAGCGATAATAAGGTAGGCTTACCTGGGATACGCCCTTGTGCACTTACACATTGGAGGCCTTAGCAATGATGTCAAGAAAGATTTTGGGTTTCGCCCTGGCAAGTGTTGCGGCTGGATTTCTCACTGTCGCTGCGCCCGCGCTCGCAGCCGGCGCTGGCGGTTGCAGTGCACCGCACAAAGGGACGAAGCCGGTGACGGCAGAGACGGGCAAACCCGCTCCGACTCAGCAGACCTCCGAGACAAAGGGCGAGAAGGGCTAACGTTCGGCGCGCGACCCTAATCCAATCACCGCAAAGACCTCACCGAACAGACGCTCGGTGAGGTCTTTTTATTTTTGCAATCGGCCGCGGGTGCGATGTCTATTCCGGATCGACCGCCGCGCTAGCCCGTCACGGCAGATAGGGCCGCGCGTTGCCGTGCCGCGGCATGGGCACTGGCGATAGCTAGCAGCGCGAGCATCGCACACGCGATGAGCGTCGCGAACATCGGGTATGGCGTGCCGTCGTGACTGAATCCGATGAGCTGCACCACCACCGCGCCCACCACCATCTGCACGGCAGTCATGAGTCCGGACGCTGATCCTGTGCGTTGCGGCTGCGCGGCGATCGCCCCGACCTGCACCGGCGCTATAGCGATGGCCCCGAAGAAGGAAAGCGCAATCGTGGGCACAAAGAGAAGAGCGGTGCTGCAAGCGAGCACGTTCGCTGCTACCAGGCCTGCCACCGCCGTTGCGAGGCACCCGAACCCCGAGAACAGAATCAATCGGCTGCGCTCAAAACGATCGCCCCAACGGCCAGAGATGTAGTTCGCCGCAACGTAGACAGCGCAGACGACAGCGAACCAGACGCCGTACTCAGTTGCAGAGCTCCCAAGCACGTCGACCATGAGATAGGGAATCGCCGCCTGCGTGGCGAAGAAGCTTGCCATGATGAACGCGAAGAAAAGCGCCGGGCCGAGGTAACTGCGATCGCGGAGTAGCGAACCGAAGGTCACAAACGTTTCACGCAACCCCAGCTGCACTCGTCGCTCGTGATTTGTCTCCGGTAGATAGCGGAAGAGCAATGACAGAGCCATGACACCGAAAAGTGCACATACCCCGAAGAGCGCGCGCCAGCTGACGTAATCTAGCAGTACGCCGCCTACGCCTGGCGAGAGCATCGGCACGAAGATCATGAATGTGGTTAGATAAGCGATGACCTGGCCGCTGCGCTCGCGACCGTACACGTCGAGAATAATCGTGCGGGTGAGCGCCAGCCCGGTCGCGCTGCCTGCGGCCTGCACGATGCGGCCAACGATTAGCAGCTCCGGCGTCGGCGCGAGACCGGCGACGACACTGCCGATACAGAACAGACCGGTGCCCGTCAGGATCACCGGACGTCGCCCGAACCGATCGGAAAAGGGCCCGAAAATCAAAGTCATAACCGCGATTGTCACGAACGACAAGCTGATGAGCGCTTGCGCGACACTCATCGGGATTCCGAAGTCCTGGTGCACGAACGGCACTGCCGGGGTGAGCATCTGGGTCGTCATCGGCCCAAGTCCATAGGCGACGACCAAAGCCCCTAAGGCGAGCAAGTGCAACTTTTTCATCCTCGTTTCTCGTCTGTTCAAATCGGCCAGCCCACGACTCGACTACGTTGGTTAATCTGCAAGAGAGTCTAGTCATGCACTGTTTCCAGCTGATTTCGTTAGACAAGCAAATCTGTTTCAATTGTTTCAGGAGGCCGATGGCACGTACGTTCATCGCGTGTCACGGGCGACAGCGAAGAATCTATGAGTGGGCGGGGAGCGAGACCGGGAACAACTTTACGGAAGGTCAAAAACGAACACTTTGCTGTCAGCCGCGGCCGCAAAATCCACCGTGTCGATGTTTTTAACGGTTGCACCATCGCCTTCACGCAAGATTTCGCCGTCTACACTCACTTTACCGGCGACCACGTGCGCGTAAAGCGTTCGCCCTGGAAGAAGCTCATGCGACACGTCTTGGTCGGCTTGCAGCATGAGCTGATACAAGAACGCGTCTTGGTGTAGCCGCAGCGACCCAACTCGCGCGTTGGGCGACGCGATTAGCTGCACGCCGGTTTGGCGCGCGAACTTCTTCTGCTGGTAGCCCGGTTCGATCCCCAGTTGATTGGGTTGGATCCAGATTTGTAAGAATTCCAGCGGCTCAGTTCGAGAGGGATTGTATTCGCTGTGCGTTACCCCAGTACCGGCACTCATCAATTGGAACTCGCCCGCAGGCAGTGCCTCGACATGGCCCATGCTGTCCTTGTGCTCGATGGTGCCCCGCTTGACGTAGCTAATGATCTCCATGTCGCGATGAAGGTGGGTTGCAAACCCGGCGCCCGGGACCACCTTGTCATCATTGATAACCCGTAGCGCGGAGACACCCATGTGCGGGGGATCGTAGTAGCTGCCGAAGGAGAACGTATGGCGGCTGTCGAGCCACCCCAAACGCGTCAGGCCGCGATCCTCGCTACGTCTAACGTCAATCATCGTCGGATTTTCGTGGGCCGTGTTGAACTGGAGAACTAAGATATATATGTTCGCTACCGATATAAATAGCCGCATTATTCCCCCCCGAGCTCGCTATTCATGCGGTTTGTCCCTCGAAGCGCTGTCTCTCGGTGAAGGTCAGGACTTTTGCGGATTTCCTTCTGGCTATTTCACAGACAATCTCGAGTGGGATCGGTATGATTAGGCAAGCAGAGCGCCCACAGGCGCCATAAGCCTCGAACGGAGAAAACGTTGAACGACCTCGCGAGTGTTTCTTCGATTACAGTCGCGCTAGCTTATCGACCACCGTACAACTGGGATGCCATGCTCGGTTTTCTGCGGGCGCGCGCCGTCGAAGGTTTGGAGCACTGTGACGATTATCAGTACCAGCGAACCTTCGAGGCCAATGGCCACCTCGGCATCGTGTCCATTTGCGCGGATCAGGCAAAGCATGCGGTGATTGCCACAATTCAGGTCACGAAGGCTCTGTCGATTTCACCGATCGCGAAGCGTGTCCAAATGCTGCTGGATGTCGATGCCGATATGCAAGCCATCGAATCGACACTTAATGCGGACGAACGACTGAAGCGATTGACGGATATGGAGGGTGTGCGCGTGCCTGGTGCTTGGGACCCGTTCGAGCTCGGGGTGCGGGCAATCCTCGGACAGCAGGTGACCGTGGGAGCCGCGCGCACGCTCGTCGGGCGACTCTGTAGCGCGTTCGGTCGGCGCATCGATGATGAGGAATCGGAAACGTTCGCACACCTCTTTCCAACTCCCGACGCGCTGGCTGAGGCAGAAATTGAGATCATCGGCGTGCCGCGACGCCGCGCGGACGGCGTTCGCGCGTTAGCACGCGCTGTCGCCAGCGGTGATCTCCAATTGGACCCAAGGGCCGACGCGCAAGCCGTTGGAAATCAGCTGCGAGCACTGCCAGGCATCGGCAATTGGACTGTAAAGTACATGCGTATGCGCGCGTTTAAGGATCCGGACGCGTTTCCCGCGGAAGACGTGGCTTTGGTGAAAGCGGCGCGTTCCTTGGACATTGCATCAAGTGTGTCGGAACTTCAGCAAGCGGCAGAACGTTGGCGACCGTGGCGGGCCTACGCGGCCGTGCGTCTATGGCGCAGCCTGCACGCGACTCAGAGCGCAGCGACGTAAGAACCAATGTTGCCGTAGCTTATCGATTTTTGTTCCAACAACTTCTCCATGATCAGCACATCGACCCAGACACCGTCTAGTTTCCCTTGCTCGCGGCACACGCCTACCTCTCGGAATCCTAAGCGTCGATATAGCGATTGACCCGCGGTGTTGGTCGGAAACATCGCTAGCACCAACTTGTGATAGCCGACCCGGGATTGAACGAGTGTCAGGCTAGTCCATCTGATCACACGGTTTGGCGCCCAGGCACGGTTCGCAGCCGGGTTTCGAGTGTGGCGATTCTGTCTGCGATGTCCTAATTGTAGATGCTGCGTATTTCGGCCGCGTCGCTCGGGCAAGCCGGGCGTATCGAGACCGCGTGTTTGTAGTTGTCAATCACGTCTGAGGGTGCTCGATAGCCGATAAGCACACCAAGCTGCGCCGAATCCGCCGATACCGAGCGCGACGAATGCCCAGCCCCACGTGGTTGGCGATGTGCCGAGAGGGTTCGTTACGTCCAGCACGAAACCGAAAACAAGCGG